>NZ_LROM01000158.1 GCF_001758785.1 Duganella phyllosphaerae | reverse complement strand
CGCGGCAATGACGGAATACAGGATAACTTACGAACTCCCGCCTGCGCGGGAATGACGTTTCAGAGGACAACGACATGAACAAACAAGAACTGATCGCCGAAGCCACCGCCGCGCGCCTGAAGGCCTACACGCCGTACTCGAACTTCAAGGTCGGCGCCGCGCTGCAAACCCGCGACGGCAAGGTCTTCCATGGCTGTAACGTGGAAAACGCCGCCTATGGCCTGTGCAATTGCGCCGAGCGCACCGCCTTCTTCAGCGCCTTTGCCCACGGCTACCAGCCCGGCGATTTCGACCAGCTGGTCGTGATCGGCGAGACCGACGGCCCGATCGCCCCGTGCGGCGCCTGCCGCCAGGTGATCCTGGAGCTGGGCGGCGACGAGCTGCCGGTGCTGCTCACCAACCTCAAGGGCGACATCCTGGAGACCACGGCCGCCGCCCAGCTGCCCAACGGGTTCGGCCGCGCCGACCTGAAGAAGTAACTCCTTGGTCTTCAAGAAGACAATCGATGTGCAGGCCGCCGTTGCCATCGCGGCAGCCGAGGCCATCGCCGCCAAGACCCAGGGCACGTTCGGCGTCGGTGGCCTGATGCTCGACCAGCACGGCAACGTGCTCAAGTCGCTGCACAACAACGTAATCCGGCATGGCCTGGTGTTCGACCCCACCGCGCACGGCGAACGCCAGTTGATCGACTGGTACTACGCCGAGCGCGCTCGTGGCCGTGCGCTGCCGGCGCCCGGGGACATCACCATCGTCACCACGCTCGACCCGTGCTGCATGTGCAGCGGCGCGATCCTGGCCGGCGGCTTCAACGTGGTGGCCGCCGCCCCCGACCGCATCGCCGGCATCAACTATGACTGCGACGCCACGTTCGGCGCGCTGCCGGCTGGCTTGCGCGCCCAGGCGCAGCGCAGCTTCAGCTACCCCGCGGTGCTGGGCGCCTCGCTGTATGCGCGCGCCGGCGCCGGCGCCACGCCGCGGCCGTTCTTCATCGGTAAAACCATTGCGGAAGCCACCCAGGCGCTGTGCGCGCTGGCGTTCGAGGCCACTTCGCGCGAAGTGGTGGCGCTGTTCGGCGCCGACCGCGCGCGTGAACAGCTGCGCGACCCGGCCACGCTGGCGCCGGATCACCGCATCGTACGCGCCCTCAAGCAACTGCATCCGGATGCGCTGACCTACCGCTGCGCGCCCCATGTGCCGGACGCCGGCCTGGCGCCGTTCCTGCGGCAGGCCATGGTCCGCGCGGAAGAGGGCGATGCCGTGGCCCTGCTCGACGCCTTCGGCAACCTGCTGCTGTGCATGTCCGGCAAGCGGGCGCAGTCGGGTATTCGCAGCGCCTTCATGGAAACCACCCGCGCGTATGCGCAGCTGCGCTACAAGCTGATGGACGGCGCCAGCGCCGCACAGCAGGAAGAGGTGCGGCTGTACCTGGGCCATCCGCGCGAAGGCACGTTCGTGTTCGCGCACGGACCGGACCACGGCGCGGTGAGTTTCATGGACCTGGGCGCCTGGGCTTCGACCATGGAGGGGCCGCTGCCGGCGCATAATCCGGCGCAGTTGCAGTATGTGGCGCCGCGCATCGATGCGGCGGCCCTGGCCGCCGTGTGCGCCGCCATGCCGCCGTTGTACCGCGACGTGATCGGACTCAATCCCACGCAGGTGCGCGACCACGCGCTGGTGGCTGCGCTGGCAAGTTAAGTGAGCTGCGGGTCGTACGTGCCCACGCTCCAGATATGCCCCTCCGGATCGCGGCAGGTAAAGCCCCGGCCGCCGTAGTCTTCGTCCTTGATGTCGAGCAGGATGTCGGCGCCGCTCTCGAGCACCCGGCTGTAAACATGGTCGGCGTCGTTGACCACCAGATAGGTGCTTTGCGTGACGAATTGCCCGACCTCGGCAGGCTGTTTCATCAAGCGGCCGAACTCGGTATTGAAAACCGAACTGAGCATGATCATGCCGTGACCGAAGACCAGCTGGGCGTGGGCGATGGTGCCGTCGTCGTTGGGCACCATCACTTGCGCTTCGAAGCCGAAGGTGTCGCCGAGCCACTGGATGGCGGCCGGCGCATCGCGGTAGCGCATGCAGGGCACGACGTTGCACAAGGTTTGCTTGGGGATGCTGGTCATGGTTCCTCCTCTGCGGAAAGTGGAACTGTTACGATCAACGAACGGCAAATTAGTTCGAGTGAAATCCAGTATAGCCTGATCGCGCTCAAGCGAAATCACCATCAGTTCATTGCAGCGGTTCCTTGACGGTGCGGCCGCGCTGGCCGTCGCAGCCGCCCAGCGCCAGCTTGACCAGCAAGAAGATGGCAAACAGCGTCAACGCCAGCGGCAGGATGCTGACGATAAAGGCCAGCACCAGCGCGCAACCCAGCAGCGCCGGCCAGGACAGGCGGCGGATGGTGCGTGCGCCGTAGCGCAGCGCCTGGGTGAAGGCGCGGGTAATTTCATCGACGACGTTGCCGGTGTTGTGGAAAAAGTTGCTCATGGTGGTCTCCCTGGGTCAGTGTGGTTGATGACGTCACTTTAGCCGCGCCGGGCGCGGCAAGGGGGCGGTTTGCGATCAACTGCGGTTTTGGCGGGACAAGCGGTCGTTGCGCGCGACCAGCGGGCGCGCTGGCAGGTGGGCGATAGCGGGTGTCGCGAAAAAAAATTGTAAATTGCAAAGAATAAAGTATTCAAAATGCAATTGTGGTGCTATCATCGCAATCATTGTTGTGGTTATGAAATCTAATTGATCGATATCACAACGCCCTACTAATTTCCTTAGGATAAGTCTCCATGATGGTTCGTACCTGCCTCGCCCTTGCCGCTGCCACCCTGTTTGCTGGCGCTGCACACGCCGCACCATTGACGGCCGACGAAATGCTCAAGCAATTCAACGTGGTGGTGAAGGGCGACATGACCTCGACCTCGCACGTCGATGGCCGTACCTATGTCGCCGGCAACCTGCAGGGCGGCGATTATGTCCAGCACGCTTCGGACACCGCCAAGTCGGCCTATGCCGGCCTGACCGTCGGCGGTAACGCCAGCGGCAACCTGCATGTGAACGGCCTCGGCGCCGTGGTGGGCGGCAACGCCAACGGCATCATCGTCAACTCCGGCCAAACCTACGTGGGCGGCAGCGCCACTTCGACGACGTTCAACGGCAACGCCTGGGTGGCTGGCGCCGCCAACGGCGTCAACTTCAATGGCGCAGGCCACGCCGCCAGCTACACCAATACCAACAACAATAACAAGTTGGCCGCGACGACCGCCGTGATGAACAGCACCCGCGCCGCCGCCAGCAGCACCGACTTCAGCAACGTCATGAACAATATGAGCACCAAGCTGTCGGCGCTCAAGGGCAGCAAGGACGCGGCTGTGGCGATTGCCGGCAACAAGGTCACCTTCAGCGGTACCGGCAACGCCAACGGCGTGCTGGTGTTCGACCTGACCTCGCTCGACAGCCAGATCTTCTCATCGAATATCGGCGAGTTCGCGTTCAACCTGAACAAGGCCAGCACGGTGATCTTCAACACCGACAACAAGGCGCTGTCGCTGAGCGCCAATTTCCTGGCCCCAAACAGCCTGGGTAGCTCGCTGATCTGGAACTTCGCGGGCGCCACCAGCGTGACCGTGGATCGCACCTTCGTCGGCCAGGTACTGGTGGCTGACGGCACGTTCAGCAACCGGGGTGGCGCCAACGTCGAAGGCGGCGTTTACGCCAAGGCGTTCAATCAGCAAGGCGAAGTCCACCTGCAACAATTCAGCGGCAGCCTGGCTACCGCCGTGCCGGAGGCGGAGACTTACGCCATGATGCTGGCGGGCCTGGGATTGCTCGGCTTCATCGCCCGCCGCCGCAAGAGCGCCTGACAAGCCACTCAGGGCGGCGTTGCAGGGCCTTGCCGTACGTTCGTACTGTCTGCGGCCCTGCGCCTTGCCCTGAGCGGTTGTCAGGCGCTCTTGGTCCCTGAAAAGTCGTTAAAGGCGGCGTTGCAGGGCCTTGCCGTACGTTCGTACTGTCTGCGGCCCTGCGCCTTGCCCTGAGCGGTTGTCAGGCGCTCTTGGTCCCTGAAAAGTCGTTAAAGGCGGCGTTGCAGCGCCTTGCCGTACGCTCGTACTGTCTGCGGCCCTACGCCTTGCCCTGAGCGCTTGTCAGGCGCTCTTGCTTGCTGCCGGTACGGTGACGGCGGCAAGGACCATGTCGACGATCAGCTGTTCGGCGTCGTCGAAATCCTTTTTTACCAGCTGCTTGCGGTTCAGTACCAGCGCCATCTGCGGTGCGAAGTCGGCGTAGGACTGGGTCATGGCCCAGATGGCGAACAGCAGGTGGGTGGCGTTGACCGGGGCGATCTTGCCGGCTGCGATCCACTGCTCGAACACCGCGATATCCTTGCGCAGCAGTGGCACCACGCGGCGCTGGATCTGCGCCCCATACAGCTGGGCGCCACTGATCACCTCCATTGCATACACGCGCGACGCCCACGGCTGCTCGCGCGAAAACTTCAGCTTGGCCTGCACGTAGGCGCGCAACACCGCCTGCGGTTGCTGGTCGGCCGCCCCCAGGCTCTCCATCCGTGCCAGCCAGTCGTCGAGCACATCGTCGAGCACCCGCTCGTACAAGGCCTGCTTGGTGGGGAAGTAGTACATCAGGTTCTGCTTCGACAGGCCGGCCTGGTCGGCGATGGTGGCGATCGAGGCGCCCTCGTAGCCGCTTTCGGCAAACACTTTCACGGCAACTGCCACGATGTCGGCTTCGAGCTTGTCGCGGTTGATCACCCTGCGCTTGATCCTGGGTGCGGCTTCCAATTTGGTGATCGACATATTCGGCTCTCTCAGGCAGGGCGGACCGACTGCAGGAAGTCCAGCAGCTGCGGGTGGTTGCTGTAGGCGACATTGAAACGGAACCAGACCGACTCGGGCTGGCGCAGCATGAAAAAGTCGCATGGCGAGAGCAGGATGCCGGCCTTGAGCGCGGCGTCGGCGATGGTCTTGCCGTTGCAGTCGGCGCGAGGCTGGTTTTGCCAGCCGGCCGAGACGAACATGCCGCCGCGCGGCTTCGCTATCGGCACCATGCCGATGCCGCGCAGGCTCTCGATGGTGCGCTCGCGGCCCGATTCCAGTTGCGTCACCAGCTTGTCCACCATGCGTTTATACGGCCGCGCGCTGATGGCGTGATACACGGCGCGCTCGTTGATCTCGGACGTGGTGAGCCCCGCCAGCATTTTGACGCGCAGCAGTTCGGGCAGCAGCGAGGCGGACGCACAGATCGACCCCACCCGCAACACCGGCGACAACGTCTTGGAAAAGCTGCCCACCCGGATCACGCGACGCAAGCCGTCCATCGCCGCCAGCGACGCTTCGCCGCGCTGCGCCAGTTCGCGGTAGATATCGTCTTCCACCAGCCAGAAATCGAACTGCTCGGCCAGGGCCAGCAACCGGTGCGCCTGCGCCGCCGACAGCGAGGTACCCAGCGGGTTTTGCAGCACCGTGTTGACGAACATGAGCTTCGGTTGCGTCATGGCCGCCTGGCGCGCCAGCAGTTCGACGTCGATGCCGTTGTCACCGCGGGGGATGCCCACCGCGATGCAGCCGTGGTGCAGGATCAGCGAATGCAGGTTGCTGTAGCCAGGGTCCTCGACGAAGACCGTGTCGCCGGGGCGGGTGAGGGTGCGCAAAATCAGGTCGAACGCGTGGGTGGCGCCGTGGGTGAGCAGGATCTGCTCGGGATCGACCGGGAACAGGTCGTCGCTGAGCGTGGCGGCCAGGTGGTGGCGCAGCGTGGGAAAACCCATCGAGTGGCCGTAGCCGCGCAGGCGGTTCGACGGAATGCGCATGGCGTGGCGCACGGCGTCGAGCACGGTGTCGTCGCCGTACCACTCGGGCGGCAGCCAGCCCACGCCGGCGGCCAGCGCCTCGGACACGCCCGAATACAGGTCCGGGGTGAGGGCGTCGATTGCAGTCGGCATGGTGTGCAGGGCCATCGGCGTCAGCGCTGGCGGCAGGTCCTGGCGCGCGACGAAATAACCGGAACCGCGGCGCGACATCAACAGGCCCAGCGTGACCAGGCGGTCGTACGACTCCACAACTGTAAAGGTGCTGATGCCATTACACTTGGCAAACTGCCGCACCGACGGCATTTTAGTGCCGATTCGCAAATCGCGGCGGCCCACCATGGCAGAGATCGCGGCCACGATCTGCTCGACCAGGCTGCCCTTTTTGCTGCGCTCTATGGTGAGAACGGGCCAGCCGGCTTGATCGACCGCAACGTTTCCATCCTCCATGCTTGACTCCCCTGGTGCACAAATCAAAACTGTACTGTTTTTACCACCAATACGGTTGGGCTGTTTTACCGTCTTTGTATATGTGCCATAGTTATATCGCTGACTATTATTGCATCATCGTTTTGCCACTTGTAAAATTTTTTTACGGGTCGTCAAAAGTTCCCCTTCATGGAGATATGCATGAACCTGTCCCGCCCCGACTCCATGGCATCGTTCTGGATGCCCTTCACTAACAACCGCGATTTCAAGGCCAACCCGCGCCTGCTGGTTTCCGCCGAAGGCATGTACTACAAGGATGTCGATGGTAATAGCATCCTCGACGGTACCGCCGGCCTGTGGTGCGTACCGTGCGGCCACGCCCAGCCCAGGATCGTCGCCGCCGTGCGCGAAATGGTGGGGCAGCTCGACTTCGCGCCCACGTTCCAGATGGGCCACCCGGCCGCGTTCGAGCTGGCCGACCGCCTGATGGCGTACACCAACCACCGCTTCGGCCACGTCTTTTACACCAACTCCGGCTCCGAGGCTGTCGATACCGCCCTGAAGATGGCGCTGGCTTACCACCGCGCGCGCGGCGAGGCTGGCCGCACCCGCCTGATCGGCCGTGAGCGCGGCTACCACGGCGTGGGCTTCGGCGGCATCTCGGTCGGTGGCATCGCCGGCAACCGCAAACCGTACGGCGTGATGCTGCCCGGCGTCGATCACCTGCCGCACACCCACAACCTCGAAAAGAACGCCTACACGCGCGGCGAACCGGAACACGGCTTCGAGCTGGCCGACGAACTCGAACGCATCGTCACCCTGCACGACGCGTCCACCATCGCGGCCGTGATCGTGGAGCCGGTGGCCGGTTCCACCGGCGTGCTGGTGCCGCCCAAGGGTTACCTGAAGCGCCTGCGCGAGCTGTGCACCAGGCACGGCATCCTGCTGATTTTCGACGAAGTGATCACCGGCTTCGGCCGCCTGGCCACGCCGTTCGCGGCCGACTACTTCGACGTCGAACCGGACCTGATGACCACCGCCAAGGGCCTGACCAACGGCACCATCCCGATGGGCGCGGTGTTCAGCAAGCAGCACATCCACGACGCCTTCATGGACGCGCCGCCGGGCATCGAACTGTTCCACGGCTACACGTATTCCGGCCACCCGATCGCATGCGCGGCAGCCCTGGCCACGCTGGAAGTGTTCAAGGAACAGGACATCCTCGGCCACGCGGCCGGCATGGTCGAGTACTGGACCGATGCCGTGCATTCGCTCAAGGGCCTGCCGCACGTGATCGACATCCGCACCATCGGTCTCGTGGCCGGCATCGAACTGGCGCCGATTGCCGGCAAGCCCGGCACGCGCGCGTTCGCCGCGTTCAAGCAGGCATTTGCGGACGGCGTGTTGATACGCGTGACCGGCGACATCATCGCGCTCTCGCCGCCACTGGTGCTCGAGAAAAAACACGTCGACGAATTGTTCGGCAAGCTGGCCACGATTTTGAACAACCTCGATTGAAGCGGAACCACCATATGAGCAACCTCGACAGCAAGCTGGACACCATCACCCACTTCATCAACGGCGCCAAGCAGGACACGGCATCGGGTCGTTATGCGGATGTCTTCAACCCGGCCCTGGGCGAGCCGGTCGCCCGCGTGGCGCTGGCCAGCGCGGAAGAAGTGGACGCCGCCGTGCACGCAGCCGAAGCGGCGTTTCCTGCGTGGTCCGCCACGCCGCCGCTGACGCGCGCCCGCGTGCTGTTCAAGTACCTGCAACTGTGCCAGCAGCACATCGACGATTTCGCGGCGGTGGTCACGCTCGAACACGGCAAGACTTTTGCCGACGCCCAGGGCGAAGTGGCGCGCGGCATCGAGATGGTGGAGTTTGCGGTCGGCATTCCGCAAATGCTCAAGGGCGAATTCACCGAGCAGATTTCGCGCGGCATCGACGCCTGGTCGGTGCGCCAGCCGCTCGGCGTGGTGGCCGGCATTACGCCATTTAACTTCCCGGTGATGGTGCCGATGTGGATGTTCCCGCTCGCTATCGCCTGCGGCAATACCTTCGTGCTGAAACCGTCCGAACGCGATCCGTCGGCATCGCTGCTGCACGCCAAATTGCTCAAAGAAGCGGGCCTGCCCGATGGCGTGTTCAACGTGGTGCAGGGCGACAAACTGGCGGTCGATGCGCTGCTCGATCACCCGGCGATCCAGGCCCTGAGCTTTGTCGGCAGCACGCCGATTGCCGAATACATTTATGCGCGCGGCTGCGCGGCCGGCAAGCGCGTGCAAGCCTTGGGTGGCGCAAAAAACCACATGGTGGTCATGCCCGACGCCGACATGGACATGACGGTGGATGCCCTGATGGGTGCGGCGTTCGGCTCGGCCGGCGAGCGTTGCATGGCCATTTCCGTGGTGGTGGCGGTGGGCGACGCCGGCGACAAAATCATCGATGCACTGGCACAGCGCACGGCCGCACTGAAAGTGCGCGACGGTATGGCACATGACGCCGAAATGGGGCCGGTGGTATCGAGCGCCGCCAAGCAGCGCATCGAAAAACTGATCGGCGAAGGCGTGGCCCAAGGCGCAACGCTGGTGGTCGATGGCCGCAACCACGTAGTGCCCGAACGCGAAAACGGCTTCTTCGTCGGCGGCACCTTGTTCGATCATGTCACGCCCGACATGAGCATTTACAAGGAAGAGATTTTCGGCCCCGTGCTGTGCATCGTGCGCCTGCCCGACGTGGGCAGCGCGGTGGAACTGATCAATCGCAACGAGTACGGCAACGGTGTGGCGATCTACACGCGCGACGGCGGTACCGCGCGCGAGTTCGTGCGGCAAATCCAGGTGGGCATGGTGGGGGTGAATGTGCCACTGCCGGTACCGATGGCGTTCAACAGTTTCGGCGGCTGGAAGCGCAGCCTGTTCGGCGATCATCACGCCTACGGACCGGAAGGCGTGCGCTTTTACACGCGGCATAAAGCAGTGATGGAACGCTGGCCCAATACCTCGACGGCTGGCGCGGAATTTGCATTCCCCCAGATGAAGTAAGGCCGCTCTCAGGCATCACGTTCACACCAAGCAATTCGCCAGGAAAAGATGATGATCGAATCTCTGAACTACATGCCGCATCCAAAGCAAGCCAATGCCCAACTGGCTTCCCACTTCACCGACCTGGCGCCTGCGCTCAATGCGCGCCAGGCTGCCATCGAAAGCGCACGCTGCCTGTACTGTTACGACGCACCATGCACGCGCATCTGCCCGACCGGCATCGACGTCGCCAGTTTCATCCGCAACATCCACGATGAAAACATCAACGGCGCAGCCACCGGCATCCTCAAGCAGAACATTTTGGGTGGCAGCTGCGCGCGCGTGTGTCCCACCGAAATCCTGTGCGAAGACGCCTGCGTGCGCAACCATGATGCTGAAGGCCAGCCCGTGAAAATCGGCCTGCTGCAACGCTACGCGGTCGATAACATGGCGCTCTCCAATCACCCGTTTGCGCGCGCCTCATCCACCGGCAAAACCATCGCCGTGGTGGGCGCCGGACCGGCCGGCCTGTCGTGTGCGCACCGCCTGGCCATGCTGGGCAACGACGTGGTGGTGTTCGAGGCGCAGGAAAAATCGGGTGGCCTCAACGAATACGGCATCGCCAAATACAAGCTGACCGATAACTTCGCGCAGAAGGAAGTGAACTTCCTGCTCGAGATCGGCGGCATCGAGATACGCCATGGCCAGAAATTGGGCGCCAACCTGCAGCTGAAAGATCTGCATGCACAGTACGACGCCGTATTCCTCGGCCTGGGCCTGGGCGCCAGCAAGCAGCTGGGCCTGACCGGCGAAGATGCACCGGGCCTGCTGGCAGCGGTGGACTACATCGCCGAACTGCGCCAGGCCAGCGACCTCGCTGCCTTGCCGCTGCCATCGCGCGCGATCGTCATCGGCGCCGGCAACACCGCCATCGATATGGCGGTGCAGATCCAGCGCCTCGGCGCGGAGGAAGTAACGCTGGTGTACCGCCGTGGCTTCGAGGCGATGAGCGCCACCGCGCACGAACAGCACATCGCCAAGGAGAACCAGGTGCGCATGCGCACGTGGGCGCAACCGCAGCAGGTGCTGCTCGACGACGCGGGCCGCGTGCGCGGCATGCGCTTCGAGCGCACCACCGATATCAGTGGCCGCTTGACCGGCACCGGCGAGACGTTCGAGATCGCGGCCGACGCCATCTTCAAGGCCATCGGCCAGGGCATGGATACCAGCAGCATCAGCGATCCGCTCGCTGCCACGCTCAAGCGCGACGGCGACAAAATTCATGTCGATGACCGGTTCCGCACCGTGCTGCCGAAGATCTACGCCGGTGGCGACTGCGTGGCGCCGGGACAGGACCTGACGGTGCAGGCGGTACAACACGGCAAGCTGGCAGCGCACGCCATCCACAGCGACATCAACCCTAATATCCACCTCAAACCGGAGGCCGTACATGGCTGACCTGAGCATCGAATTTTGCGGCATCAAATCCGTCAATCCGTTCTGGCTCGCGTCCGCACCGCCCACCGACAAGGCCTACAACGTGGTGCGCGCCTTCGAGGCCGGCTGGGGCGGCGTGGTGTGGAAAACGCTCGGTGAAGACCCGGCGGCCGTCAACGTCTCGTCGCGCTATTCCGCCTTGTATGGCAAGAACCGCGAGGTGATCGGCTTTAACAACATCGAACTGATTACCGACCGTTCGCTCGAGATCAACCTGCAGGAAATCACGCAGGTCAAGCAGGACTGGCCCGACCGCGTGATCATCGTCTCGCTGATGCTGCCGTGCGAAGAAAAGCTGTGGGCCGACATCCTGCCGCTGGTGGAAGCGACCGGCGCCGACGGCATCGAACTCAATTTCGGCTGCCCGCACGGCATGCCGGAGCGTGGCATGGGCGCGGCCGTGGGCCAGGTGCCCGAGTACGTGGAAATGGTCACGCGCTGGTGCAAGACTCACAGCAAGCTGCCGGTCATCGTCAAGCTCACGCCCAACATCACCGACGTGCGCGCGCCGGCCCGTGCAGCCAAGGCTGGCGGGGCCGATGCGGTCTCGCTGATCAACACCATCAACTCGATCACGCACCTGGACCTGGACCAGATGGTGGCGTACCCGGTCGTCGGCGGCGCCAGCACCCACGGTGGCTATTGCGGCACGGCGGTCAAGCCGATCGCACTGAACATGGTGGCGGAAATCGCCCGCGATCCGGCCACCGCCGGCTTGCCGATTTCCGGCATCGGCGGCATCGGCAACTGGCGCGATGCGGCCGAGTTCATGGCGCTGGGATCTGGCTGCGTGCAGGTGTGCACGGCCGCCATGCTGCATGGCTTCCGCATCGTCGAGGAGATGAAGGACGGCCTGTCGCGCTGGATGGACCAGAAGGGTTACACCAGGGTGAGCGACTTTGTCGGCAAGGCCGTGCCCAACACCACCGACTGGAAATACCTGAACATGAACTACCAGGTCATCGCCCAGATCAACCAGGACGACTGCATCAAGTGCGGCCGCTGTTACGTGGCGTGCGAAGACACGTCGCACCAGTCGATCAGCCAGTTGATCGACGCTGCCGGCGTGCGCACCTACGAGGTGATCAAGGACGAATGCGTGGGCTGCAACCTGTGCGAGATCACCTGCCCGGTGCAGGGCTGCATCACGATGGTGCCGCAGCATACCGGCAAGCCGTACATGAACTGGACCCAGGACCCGCGTAATCCGCGCGCGGAGCGGCCTGCGGTGGCGGAGTCTGTCTGATTTTCCTGGGTACGAAACTTGCAGCAGTCACACCGAAGACCGACGAGCCGTCATTCCTGCGCAGGCAGGAATCCAATTGACGGCGCAGCGTTGGATTCGCAGAAGATTGTCGATCAACCTTTGGAGTCCGCCCCGTGACCGTGAATAACCCCAGCAAAACGAGCAGCACGCAGTTGTGGAATGAAGACCTGGCGCCTACCACCGCCGCGCAGCGTACCTGGCGCTGGTATCACTTCGCGGCGCTGTGGGTGGGCATGGTGATGTGCATCCCGGCGTACACCTTGTCGGCCAGTTTGATCGAGGGCGGCATGTCGGGCTGGCAGGCGGTGATGACGGTGTTCATTGCGAATGCCATCGTGCTGTTGCCGATGCTGTTGATCGGCCACGCGGGCACCAAGTTCGGCATTCCGTACGCGGTGCTGGCGCGGGCGTCGTTCGGCACGGCCGGCGCCAAGCTGCCGGCACTGATGCGCGCCATCGTCGCCTGCGGCTGGTACGGCATCCAGACCTGGTTCGGCGGGCAGATGATTTACACCTTGCTCGGTGTGCTGATGGGCGGCGAGATCGGTGGCGCAAAAATCGCTATCCTCGGCATCAATGGTGCGCAGTTGCTGTGTTTCCTGGGGTTCTGGGCCATCCAGCTGTACTACATCGTGCACGGCATGGAATCGATCCGCAAGCTCGAAACCTACACCGCACCTTTGAAAATCCTGATCTGCTTCGTCCTGCTGGGCTGGGTGCACAGCAAGGCCGGCGGCTTCGGCGACCTGCTGTCGGCGCCGTCGCAGTTTGTTGAAGGCGGCAAGAAGGTGGGCCAGTTCTGGTCAGTATTCTGGCCATCGCTGACCGCCATGGTCGGTTTCTGGGCCACGCTGGCCCTGAATATTCCCGACTTTACCCGTTTTGCCAAAACCCAGCGCGACCAGGTGGTGGGGCAGTCGGTGGGCCTGCCGGTGCCGATGGCGCTGCTGTCGATGATGGCGGTGATCGTCACCTCAGCCACCGTGGTCCTGTACGGCAAGGCGATCTGGGATCCGGTGGACCTGGCCAGCCGCATGACCGGCGTGGCCGTGCTGGTGGCGCTGATCATCCTGCTGATCGACACGGTGTCGGTCAACCTGGCGGCCAACCTGGTGGGCCCGGCCTACGATTTCTCGGCGCTCGCGCCCAGCAAGATCACCTACCGCACCGGCGGCTACCTGACGGCGGCAATCGCCATCGTCATGATGCCGTGGAAAATACTGGAGTCGACCGAGGGCTATATCTTCACCTGGCTGATCGGCTACTCGGCGCTGCTCGGTCCCATCGCCGGCATCCTGATCGTTGACTACTACCTGGTGCGCAAGACCGAGCTCAATGTCGATGAGCTGTATCGCGAGGACGGGCAGTACTCTTACGGGAATGGGTGGAACATGGCCGCACTGGTGGCGTTCATCATCGGCGTGCTGCCCAATATTCCCGGCTTTCTCAACGCCGCCTTCCCGGCCTCGTTCCCGGACGTGGGCGAATTGTTCAAAACGATTTATACGTATGCCTGGTTTGTCGGCGTGGCCATTTCGGCCACCGTCTACGGCATCATGATGAAGGGGAAGACCGTGCCTGCCGTCGGCGCGCCGGTTCACCCTTGACGTTAGAAAAACAGGAGACCTGTATGACCACCATTATCCGGGGCGGCACCGTCGTCAACGCCGACCGCGCCTTCCGCGCCGATGTGCTTTGCTACGGCGACAAGATCGTGGCCGTGGGCGAGAACCTCGACGCTCCGGCGTCGGCCAGGGTGATCGACGCCACCGGCCAGTACGTGATGCCGGGCGGGATCGACACCCATACCCACATGAATCTGCCCTTCATGGGCACCGTCACCGCCGACGATTTTTTCACCGGCACGGCAGCTGGCCTGGCCGGCGGCACCACCACCATCATGGACTTCGTGATACCCGCGCCGAAGCAGAACCTGATCGAAGCCTACCAGCAGTGGCGCGAGTGGTCCGCCATGTCGGCCGGCGACTACACCTTCCACGTGGCGATCACCTGGTGGGACGATACCGTGCACCGCGACATGGGCATCCTGGTGCGCGACCATGGCGTCAACAGCTTCAAGCACTTCATGGCATACAAGAACGCCATCATGGCCGACGACGAAACCCTGGTCAAAAGCTTCCGCCGGTCGCTGGAACTGGGGGCGATTCCGACCGTGCACGCGGAGAACGGTGAGCTGGTGTACCAGCTGCAGCAGGACCTGCTGAAAAAGGGGCTGACCGGTCCCAGCTCGCATCCGCTGTCGCGCCCTCCGGCGGTGGAAGCGGAAGCGGCCAACCGCGCCATCGCGATTGCCAATGTATTGAACACGCCGGTGTACATCGTCCACGTCTCGTGCGCAGAGTCGCTGGACGCGATTACCCGCGCGCGGTCCAACGGCCAGCGCGTATACGGCGAAGCATTGGCCGGCCACCTGGTGATCGACGACAGCGTGTACCAGAGCGACGACCTGGAGTTTGCGGCGGGCCACGTGATGAGCCCACCGTTTCGCAGCAAGCATCATCAAAAGGCGCTGTGGAACGGTCTGCAAAGCGGCAACCTGCATACCACTGCCACCGACCACTGCACCTTCTGCGCCGAGCAAAAAGCAGCCGGCAAAGACGATTTCACCAAGATCCCCAACGGCTGCGGCGGCGTGGAAGACCGCATGTCGGTGGTGTGGGATGCGGGCGTGAATACCGGCGTGCTCACGCCGTCGGAATTCGTCCGTGTGACCTCCACCAACGCCGCGCAAATCTTCAACATCTATCCGCGCAAGGGCGTGATTGCGGTCGGTGCGGACGCCGATATCGTGGTGTGGGACCCGGAGGGCACCCGCACCATTTCGGCCAGAACCCAGTTCGCCAAGGGCGGCTTCAATGTGTTCGAAGGGCGCACCGTCAAGGGCATCCCTTCCACCACGCTGGCGGCGGGCGTGGTGGTATTTCATCGCGGCGAACTGATGGCGGTGGCCGGTGCTGGCCGCCACATCGACCGCCCTGCATTCAACCAAGGAGCCTGACCATGACCGACATGCGCATCAATGGCGACCGCCTGTGGGCGGCGCTGATGGAACTGGCCAAAATTGGCGCGACCGCCAAGGGCGGCGTCAAGCGCCTGGCGCTCACCGATCTCGATAAACAGGGCCGCGACCTGGTGGTCGGGTGGGGCAGGGAAGCCGGCATGTCGATCACCATCGACCAGATCGGCAACGTCTTCATGCGCCGCGACGGCGCCAACAACGCGCTGCCTCCGGTGATGACCGGCAGCCATATCGACACCCAACCCACCGGCGGCAAGTTCGATGGCAATTACGGCGTGCTGGCCGGGCTGGAAGTGGTGCGCACCCTGAACGATTTGAACATCCAGACCGAGGCGCCGATCGAGGTGGCCTTCTGGACCAACGAGGAAGGGTCGCGCTTCGTGCCGGTGATGATGGGCTCCGGCGTATTCTGCGGCGCTTTCAGCCTGGAGACCGCGTACGCTGCGAAGGACACCGATGGCAAGACCGTGGGCGAGGAACTGGAGCGCATCGGCTACAAGGGCGACCAGGTGCCGGGCCAGCATCCGATCGGCGCTTATTTCGAGACCCATATCGAACAGGGACCGGTGCTGGAAGACGCCGACAAGGTGATCGGCGTGGTGCCGGCCGTGATGGGCCTGTCGTGGTATGACTGCGTGGTGACCGGCATGGAAGCGCACGCCGGCCCCACGCCGATGGGGCTGCGCCGCGACGCCTTGCAGGTGTCGACGTTGATCATGCAGGAAGTGGTGGCGATTGCCAACCGCTACCCGCCATACGGTCGCGGCACGGTGGGCATGGTGCAGGTGTTCCCCAACAGCCGCAACGTGATTCCGGGCGAAGTCAAGTTCAGCATCGACCTGCGCAACGTCAACGACGAACTGCTCAACACCATGCACGGCGAGCTGCTGGCGTTCCTCGACCAGGCCCGCAGCGACACCGGCTTGACGATCGCGCTCGAACGCGTGTCGTACTATCCGCCATGCCCGTTCCATCCCGACTGCGTGAACGCGGTGCGCAGCGCCACCGCCAAGCTGGGATACTCGACCATGGACGTGGTATCGGGCGCCGGCCACGACGCCATTTATGCGGCCCGGCTGGCGCCATCGGGCATGATCTTCGTGCCGTGCAAGGACGGCATCAGCCACAACGAAATCGAGGACGCCAAGCCGGAGCACCTGGAGGCCGGGTGCAATGTGCTGTTGCATGCGATGCTGGAGCGGGCGGGCAGGGTGGCGTCTTGAGGCTACGCTGGTTGTTGATTGCCGCGCTACTGGGGCTAACGCAGGTCAGCCATGCCCAGGAGAGTCTGAGCCAGACCACGATCTCGTTTTATGCCAACGGCAAGCCGGTCGGCGGCATGATTTTTCCGATCGGGGGCACGGTGGAATTCAGGGCAGTGTCCAACAATACCGAGAGCGATGACAAGCGCATACGTTACGCCGACAACGTGCAGGGAAGATTGACGCCACCGGCGGGCCAGCCGATCGTTTTTTTCGGCGAAGACGTCGTCATGTCGAGGGAATCCATTAGCGCCGAACGCGCCAGGGCCGTGCAGGACCTGGTGAAGATGTCGGCGTCCGACCAGTTGTACCGGGGACGGGACGCCACCGGCGCCAGCCTGACCGACGAAGACTGGCGGCAGCAAACTGCCATCGATGTTGCCAACACCAAGCGTTTGTCGGAAATTGTCGACACCTTCGGCTGGCCCGGCCTGCGCTTTGCCGGCGCGGCGTCGCAGACCGCCTTCCTGGTATTGCAGCACTCAGATAATGCCACCCAGCGCAAGTACCTGCCCCTGCTGCGCCAGGCCGTGGAGCGTCACGATGCGCTCGGCGCGCAGCTGGCGCTGCTGGAGGACAGGCTACGCGTAGCCGAGGGCAAGCCACAACTCTACGGCAGCCAGCTGGTTGGCGAGCCATTGCATTTTCAGCCGATCGAGGACGAGGCCAACGTCGATGCGCGCCGCCGCAGCATCGGGCTTTCTAGCATGGCAGAATACGCCAAGCTGTTCGGGCTGGTGTATGTGCCGGTCACGGCCGACAGGAACAGCACACCACAACCTTGAGTTCGGGGTCAGTGCCGACATTCAGACACGAGCTCTGCCATGATCTGTTGAGGCCGTGTCCGAATGTCGGCACTGACCCCGAAGCTTAGAAGTTGCGGATGAAATCGAGTAGCACCCGCGCCGCGATGTCGGCGTCGTCCGCAGTCATGGTTTCCAGCGGATTGTGGCTGATGCCGCCGTTGCCGCAGCGGGTGAACAGCATGGCGACGTCGGTCATCGCTGCCATTGCCATCGCGTCGTGGCCGGCGCCCGAGAGCAGATCGAAGCGCGGGAGGCCGGCGCGTTCCACGGCGGCGCCCAACTGGTCCATCAGGCGCGGCGCGCAGGGTGCGGCGGCCGCATCGACGATCTGTTCGAGCGCGAATTCCACCTGTCGGCGTTCGCAGATGGCGGCAATACCATCCAGTACATCCTGCACCGCTGCCAGCCGCACCGCGTCGTCAGCCGCGCGGATGTCGAGCGAGAGCTTGCAGGCGCCCGGGATCACGTTGACCGAGCCGCCCGGCACTTCCAGCTGGCCGACGGTGCCGACCAGCGAAGGCGCCTGCGCGCAGCGCTGTTCGACCAGCAGCACGATTTCTGCGGCAGCGGCGGCGGCGTCCTTGCGCATGGCCATCGGCGTGGTGCCGGCGTGGCTGGCCAGGCCGGTCAGTTGCACCAGGTACCGCGAGCTGCCGGCAATCGCCGTCACCACGCCCAGCGCCAGGTCACGCTGCAGCAGCACCGGGCCTTGTTCGATATGCACTTCCACGAAGGCGAGCAGTTCTTCCGGCTTGCGGGCGATGTCGGGAATGCGGGTGAAGTCGTGGCCGGCGGCGGCCAATGCTGCGCGCATCGAGATGCCGTCGGCGTCCTGCTGGTCGAGCAGCGCCAGGTCGAAGCGGCCGGTGATCGCGTTACTGCCCAGGAAGGTGCTCTTGAAGCGCACGCCTTCTTCTTCGGCAAAGCCCACCACCTCCAGGTGGAACGGCAACTGCTCGCCGAGTTGGTGCAGGTGGCGCACGATGGCGATCGGCAGCAGGATGCCCAGGCGCCCGTCGTACTTGCCGCCGTTGCGCACGGTGTCGTAGTGGGAGCCGGTCATCAGGGTCCTGGCGCCCGGTGCATCGGAGCGGTACACGCCGACCACGTTGCCCACCGCATCGATGTTGGCGTCCATGCCGGCTTCGGTCATCCAGTCGCGCAGCTGCGCGGCGGTGCGCTGGTGGGCCGGTGTCAGGTAGGCGCAGGTGAGGTCGAAGTCCTGGTCTTCGCCCACTTCCACATCGCTCCAGGCGGCGATGGTTTCCGCCCACTCCATAATGGCCGGACCGAAGGCGAGCGTGACGCCCAGCAGGTCGTTCAGGCGGATCTCGGCGATGCGCTTTATCTGGCGCAGGCATTCGGCGATTTCGTCGGGCCGGCGGTTTTTCAGGCGGCGGGCAAAGGCGGCGATCACCTGGCGACGCGTGAGGCCCTTGCCGGTGGGGCCTTTGACCGCCAGGATGAACCGGAAGCCGAATTTGGCGTTGTAGTCGGCGTTGAGCTGGTGCAGCGTGGCGTATTCCTCGGCGCTGCACAGGTGCAGGCCGGATGCCGCCTGTTCGCTGGTGGATTCCATCGTGAGCTGGCCGGCGACCGCGGCCTTGCCGGCCAGTTCCGGGTGTTCGCGGATCAGGCCCAGTTGTTCGTCGAGCGTGGCGTTGGTCACCACGTCCTGCAATGCCAGCTTCAGCGCGGTTTCACTGGCGAACGGGCGCCGGGCGGCGGCGCGTTCGGGGATCCATGGCGAGTGTTCGTAGATGCCGTGCAGGCGGTCGATGAAGGTGGCGGCGTCGCAGCGATTGAGCTCGGAGAGGGTGGTCATGGCGTGGGTGTCCGTTATGTAGCCCCGATAATAGCGCGCGTGGCGTAGGCGTGACATATGCGGCGCCAGGTAGGAGCTATAGCCGCACGCTTACTTCAGCACCAATCCCTTGGCCGCAGCCGCCACCTGGTCTCTTAACCACTTGTGTTCCGGCGCCTGGTGCACGCGCTCGTGCCACAGCTGGTAAAAGCGCATTGCCGGGAATTTGACCGGCAGCGCGTAGGTCTTCAACGGCATCTGCTTTTCGTACTGGCGCACGAACTGGCGCCCGGTGGTCAGTACCAGGTCGGTCTGCGCCAGCATGTTGGGGATCAGGCCAAAATATGCCGACTCCACCACCACGTTGCGCTGCAAGCCCTGGCGGTCGAGGAAATCGTCGATCACGCCCAGGTAGCCTGGCATCAGCTGGGTGGGCGCCACGTGGGGCAGGGTGAGGTAGTCGTCGAGCGTCATGGCGTCGCTGGGGGTGCGCAGCGCGTACGGGCAGTCGGCGCGCATCACGCAGGTGATCGGGTCTTCGAACAGCTTGGACATGTGCAGGTGCTCGGGCGGTTCGTCCCAGTTGGCGATCACCAGGTCCATGTCGCCGTCCGAGAGCAGGCGCACGTAGTCCACGCGTGGACCGAGGCTGTGGATCTTGACGCGGCTATTCGGTGAGCCGCGTCGTAAAAGCGCAACAAGGTTGGGCAGGAACTGGCTGTCGAGATAATCGGGTGCGGCCACGTGGAAGGTGCGCGCTTCGATCTGCGGCACGAACGGCGACTTTTTCAAGAACAGGTTCTCGGTCTCGTCGAGGATGCGCTTGGCCGGCAGCAGCAGGCTCTCGCCGTGCTGGGTGGGCACCATGCCACGGGCGCCGCGCACCAGGATCGGATCGCCGGTCAGCTCGCGCAGCTTGCGCAGAGACGCCGAGATCGAGGGCTGCGGCTGATTGAGCTTGAGCGCCACCCGCGAGACGTTTTTCTCCACCAGCAGCATGTACAGGATGCGGATCAGGTGCAGGTCCAGGTGTTGCGGCAGAGCGGCCATGAAAAGTCTTGTTCAGGTTATACGGGATACGATATGTTTAATATACTCGATAGTTCATGTGCATTGCAGCATTTGCGGCTATCTTCTGTAAATTAGCCACAGCCCCGACCTGAAAGACTAGCCATGGAATTGTTCGCGTACCTCGTCCCATATGGCCTCGAATGGCTCAACCTCCTGGTACGCTGGCTCCACGTCATCACCGGCATCGCCTGGATCGGTGCGTCGTTCTATTTCGTGTGGCTCGATAACTCGATCCGGCCACCGGCGCCGGGTTCGGAACTGGCAAAAAGAGGCGTGTCGGGCGAACTGTGGGCGGTCCACGGCGGCGGCTTTTACAATCCGCAAAAATACCTGGTGGCGCCGGCCGAACTGCCGAAGGAGCTGCACTGGTTCAAATGGGAAGCCTATTCCACCTGGCTCTCCGGCATCGCGCTGCTGACGATCGCCTACTACTTCAACGCCCAGGCCATGATGATCGACAAATCGGTGGCCGACATCACCAGCTGGCAGGCGGTGGGCATCGGTATCGGTACCCTGGTCGTCGGCTGGACCGTGTACGACCTGCTGTGCCGCTCACCGCTGGGCAAGCATGACTTCTGGTTCGGCGTGGTGATCTTTATCCTGATCGTTGCCGCCGCCTATGGCCTGACCCATGTGCTCAGCGGCCGCGCAGCGTACATCCACGTGGGGGCGCTGATCGGCACCATCATGGTGGGCAATGTGCTGATGCTGATCATTCCTGGCCAGCGCAAGATGGTCGAAGCCATGTCGGCCGGCCGCATGCCGGACCCGGTGCACGGCCAGAAGGCCAAGCAGCGCAGCGTGCACAATAACTACTTCACCTTGCCGGTGCTGTTCATCATGATCAGCAACCACTACGCGATGACGTACCGCCACGAGTACTCGTGGCTGGTGCTGGCCATGATCATGGCGGCCGGGGTGTTCATCCGCCACTTCTTCAACTTGCGCCACAAGGGCCGCGTGGAGTGGCGCTATCCGGTGATCGGCCTGGCGCTGCTGGCGGCGGTGGCCGTGGCGATTGCACCTGCGCGCCCGGTGGCCGTAGCGAGCGCGCCGGCCGTCGATCCGCAGTCATCTGCGAAAGAATTCGCGCAAGTGAAAACCATCATCGACCACCGCTGCGTGGCGTGCCACGCGGCGCAACCGAAGCAGGCCGGCTTTGCGGCCGCGCCGGCCGGCATCATGCTCGAGAACGAGGCGGAGATTCGCCAGAACGCCGAGAAGATCTACAAGCAGACGGTCCAGTTGAAAGCCATGCCACTGGCGAACCTGACGCAGATGACCGACGCCGAACGCGCACAAATCGCCGCCTGGTACGAGGCCGGTGCAAAATGAAGGACATCATGAACGACCAAAAAGCACAACTGGCGCAGTGGATCGACGCCCACTTCGACGAACAGGTGGGCGTGCTCCAGCAACTGCTGCGCATCCCCACCGATACCCCGCCCGGCAACAACGCGCCGCACGCAGAGATGGTGGCGCAACTGGTGCAAGCCTACGGCTGGACCGCCGAGCAGCACGCGGTTCCGCAAGAACAGGTGCGCGACTACGGCATGGAGTCCATCACCAACCTGATCGTGCGCCGCCCGTACGACAGCGGCGGCCCCACGCTTGCGCTGAATGCCCACGGCGACGTGGTGCCGCCCGGTGACAACTGGACCTATCCGCCCTACGGCGGCGTGATTGATAACGGCTACATCTACGGCCGCGCCGCCGCCGTCTCCAAGTGCGACTTCGCCACCTACATCTTCGCCACCCGCGCCCTGGAAGCGCTGGGCGTGCCGTTGCGAGGCGCGCTGGAACTGCACTTTACCTACGACGAGGAATTCGGCGGCCTGCTGGGCCCCGGCTGGCTGCTCGAACAAAAGCTCACCAAGCCCGATTACGTGATCGCCGCCGGCTTCAGCTACACCATCGTCACCGCCCACAACGCCTGCCTGCAACTGGAAGTGACCGTGCACGGCAAGTCCGGCCACGGCGCCATGCCGGAGACGGGCCACGACGCCTTACAGGCGGCCACTCGCATCCTCAACGCCATCTACGACGAGCTGCCCGAGCTCAAAAAGATCAAGTCGAAGATTGCCGGCATCGACTCGCCAACCATGCTGGTGGGCCGCATCGACGGCGGCACCAATACCAATGTGGTGCCGGGCAAGGTGGTGCTCAAGCTCGATCGGCGCATGATTCCCGAGGAAGACCCGGTGCAGGTGGAGGCGCAGGTGCGGGCGCTGATCGAGAAAGCTGTGACGGGGCAGGAGGGCATCACGCTCGAGATCCGCCGCCTGCTGCTGTCGCACGCGCTGCGCGAACTGCCCGGCACCGCGCAACTGGTGGCCAGCCTCCAGCACAATGCCCAAACCTACCTGGGCGAGACCATTCCTGCCCAGGGTACGCCGTTGTACGCGGATGCGCGCCTGTACGGCGAACACGGGATTCCGGCGG
Source organism: Duganella phyllosphaerae (assembly GCF_001758785.1). Lineage (GTDB taxonomy): Bacteria > Pseudomonadota > Gammaproteobacteria > Burkholderiales > Burkholderiaceae_D > Rugamonas > Rugamonas phyllosphaerae. The sequence goes on along the minus strand of NZ_LROM01000158.1, from coordinate 235 downwards.
TGCTGTACGGCGCCGGCCCGCGCACGGTGCCCGAATCGAACGCCAAGAAGGCCGACGAGCGCCTCAGCCTCGACGACTTGCGCAACGCGACCAAGGTGGTGGCCGCCACGCTGCTGGATTTCCTGCAGAAAAAGTAAATTGGCGTAAGTGACACGAAAAGTGGCCCGAAACCGGCCCCGCCGCACAATTGTGCGCACCAGTATTGCCGTATGATACGAATGTTTCCCTCATTCCG
>NZ_LROM01000157.1 GCF_001758785.1 Duganella phyllosphaerae | reverse complement strand
CCGTTTCTTCCCTGACAAAAGAGCTTTACAACCCGAAGGCCTTCTTCACTCACGCGGCATTGCTGGATCAGGCTTGCGCCCATTGTCCAAAATTCCCCACTGCTGCCTCCCGTAGGAGTCTGGACCGTGTCTCAGTTCCAGTGTGGCTGGTCGTCCTCTCAGACCAGCTACTGATCGATGCCTTGGTAGGCTTTTACCCTACCAACTAGCTAATCAGATATCGGCCGCTCCAGGAGCATGAGGTTCTTGCGAATCCCCCACTTTCATCCTTAGATCGTATGCGGTATTAGCGTAACTTTCGCTACGTTATCCCCCACTCCAGGGTACGTTCCGATATATTACTCACCCGTTCGCCACTCGCCGCCAGGTTGCCCCGCGCTGCCGTTCGACTTGCATGTGTAAGGCATGCCGCCAGCGTTCAATCTGAGCCAGGATCAAACTCTTCAGTTTAATCTCTGTTTATTTGACACTTTCGTGTCACCGTCATCGCTGACGGGTCGCTCACTCAAAATACTGACAGGCCACTATTTTCATAGCGCCTATTTCATTACTTCTTGTGAACATTTGATAT
>NZ_LROM01000156.1 GCF_001758785.1 Duganella phyllosphaerae | reverse complement strand
GTCCCTTGAGGCGGCCGGCCCCACCTTCGTGTGGGAAAACCGCACCCGCAGCACGGCGGCGGTGATGATGGCGCAAAACTTCGGCAACGAGCCGATGGCCGGCCGCCTCAAGGGACTGGGCGCAGAATTGCTGCGCCAGGTGGCATATGACGGCCAGGATTTCTCGCAATCGATACAGCGCGCGCCCGATGGCGTGCAAGCCGATACCTACGACATGCTGGTGGCGCCCACGCAGGTGTCGCAGCACGGCATGGGCGACAACCGCATCGCGCTCACCATCACCACCCGCAGCGGCGTGAAGGTGGAGCTGGCGCTCGACGCCGGCGACAACAGCGTGGCGATCAAGGCCCAGGGCGACGGCAAACTCAATGACACCGAGCGCAAGGCGCTGGGCAAGCTGGCCGACGCCTTCCAGCAAGCCGTCGATGGCATCACCGAAGATCCGCCGCGCATCGACCTGGCCGGCCTCACGCAATTTGACCAGGGCGCGCTGGCGTCGGTGGACCTGAAGGCATCGATCAAGCTCAATCCGAGGGAAACCCAGAAGCTCGACTTCCACGCCGACGGCGCGGGACGGTCGGTCAGCATCGACGGTCCATCCGGCTCGGCCAAAATTGGCGTCGATCTCACCCAGCCCGCCGCCTGGGGCAACAAGGAGCAGCAGGCCAAGGCGATCGACCGCTATGTCCAGCAGGTGGACCAGGCGAGCGGCCGCGGCCAGGCCCGGGGCGCCATGCCGGCCATGTTCAAGGACGCCTTTATCGGCATGAACAGCAACTATGGCACCCCGGCCGTGCCGCCTGCGCCGGACCGGATGCTCGGCGAGCGCGACCAGGCGCTGACCACCGGCCTGGCCGACTTCAACGCGTCGTTTTCGCTGCCCGACGTCGCGTCGAATCCGGCGCGGCCGTCCGAGAAGGACAGCTTCTCGTACGAGCTGTCGCAGAAGACGCAAATCTCGGGCAAGTCGGCGTGGGACCTGTCGGTCTCGCAGCAACAGCAATCGCGCCTGAAGGCCAGCTATCACCAGCCGGTCAAGGCCGGGGCCACGCTGGCGCTGGACCTGTCGCCCAATTCGCAGAACTACAAGTACGTCACCATCGACGATACCGCCAGCAGCAGCACCAGCTTCAAATACGATCAGGGCCTGCTGGCCAAAGCCAGCCACGAGATGCAGGCGGCCCGCTCGACGCGGGTACTGGAGGTTATGTTCGGCAAGGTCACGGACGATCACACCACGCCCGAGGGCAAGTCGTCCTCGCGCGACCTGATGGCGGAACTGAAAGGCGACGTGCTGCCCACCGGCGCCTGGGAACGCGCGCAGGCGCTGGACGCCATCAACGACAAGATATTCCTGCAAGCGAACCCGGATGCCATCGCCGTTGGCGGCTGAAGCGCCATCACAACACTGAGCATTTGATTTCCATCGCGAAAGTATGGTTGTGCCAGCCTTGCGCGCGTCATATACTGCACTGCAACATATTCACTACATTCCCAAGGAAGGTCATGTCCCTCGCATACCGCGCCACCGCCGATTTCGCCAAGCTCAATCACCCGATGCGGGTGCCGCTGTCGGCCGAAATCCATTCCCGCCCGTTCCTGCAATTGCAGGCGCCGGAAAGCCTGACCCATTTCGCGCTGTACGTGCAGCAGGACCATCCTTCGCAAAAACTGCACCGCAGCACCCAGCACGAGATTTTGCAGCAACTGTGCGCGCACTACGGCGTGGCCGCGCCGGGTCCGCAGGCGCGCTACTTCTTTCATGACTTCGGCCGCTTCCGCATGAAGTGGGAGTGCCATACCGAGTTTGCCACCTTTACCTTCGTCGAGCGGGCCGACACCGATCCCGACTTCCGCCAGTCGTTCCAGAAGGTGCCGCTGCAGCACGTGCCGCAGGAGTGGCTGGCCGGCCTGCACGGGAAAATCATCGTCGCCGCCCACGTGCTGTTATGTTCGGGCGTGGAAGGCAGCGACAAGACCGAGGCGATTGCCGCCCTGTTCCAGGGTAAGTCGCTGGTCGGCAGCAACGTCGCTGGCGCCGCCGAGGTGTGGACCGACTTCCTGATCCAGCCCGACGGCTTTAGCCGCTTCGTGGTGCGCGACATGGGTCTGCGCGAGTTCCAGTCAGGCCGCCTGGTGGGCCGCCTGCTGGAAATCGAAACCTACCGCATGATGGCGTTATTGGGGCTGCCCAATGCCGAGGCGTCGCAGCCGCTGTTGAACGGTATCGAGGGCGAATTGGCCGACCTCACGGCCACGCTGGTGCAGGCCGACCTGCCGGCCGAGGTACGCATCGACGCGCGCGAGGAAGGCCACCTGCTGCACCACATCACCAGCCTGGCGGCACGGCTGGAAAAAATCTCGGTCAACAACAGCTATCGCTTTGCCGCGTCGCAGGCGTATTTCAGCCTGGTGCAGGCGCGCATCCACGAGCTGCGCGAAGTGCGCATCGCCGGCATCCAGACGCTGGCCGAATTCATGGGCCGCCGCCTGGCGCCGGCCATGCATACGTGTACCTCGGTGGCGCTGCGCCAGGAAGCGCTGGCCAAGCGTATCGGCCGCAGCAACGACCTGCTGCGCACCCGCGTGGGCATCGAGCAGGAAGGCCAGAACCGCAAGATCCTGCAATCGCTCGACGCGCGCGCGGCCCAGCAACTGCGGCTGCAACAGGCGGTGGAGGGCTTGTCGGCGGTGGCCATTTCGTACTACACGCTGGGACTGATCGGCTACGCCGGCAAGGCCATGAAGGCGGGCGGCCTGGCGGTGAACCCGGACATCCTGCAAGGAGTGGCGGTGCCGGTGGTGATCGCGGCCGTATGGCTGGGACTGCGCCGCGTGCACCATCACATCGCCGAGCGCAGCACCGCCGGCGCGCGCACGGCGTGAGCAGCTGCTATACCGGGATGACGGGCTGCGGGTAGAAGCGGTCCGTTAAAAAATACGCAATGCGCTGCTGCGTCTCTTCCAGGTAGGGGATGTTGATGTGGTTGGAGCCGGGCACCGTTTCATCGGCCTGCAAGGTGCCCAGTTTTTGCACCAGGAGGTCGGTGTGCGCATGCGGCACGATGTCGTCGTGCTCGGAACGCAGCACGTACACGGGCGCGTTGATCTTCTCGGCGTATTTCACCGACTCGAACTTGTGGCGCAGTACATACTCCACCGGCAGCGTGCGGAACTTGCGCTTGGCGATCGCCAGGATCGAATCGTAGGGCGTGATCAGGACCATGGCGCACGGCTCCCGCTCCATGGCCACCTGCACCGCCACGCCGGAACCGAGACTGCGCCCCACCACCGCCATGCGCCTGGGATCGATGTCGCGGCGGTTGGCCAGCCAGTCGTAGAGCATGCGGCCGTCTTCGACGAAGTGGGTTTCGGCCGGATCGCCGTGCGAGTTGCCGTAGCCGCGGTAGTTCACCGCCAGCACCGACATGCCGGGGAACAGCTTGCCGGCGTCGCGCGCCACCCACGAGACTTCCTCCGAACGACCGCCGAAATACACCACGCCAGGATGGGGACCGGCCAGGCGCGGCGTCATCAGCCAGCCGGACAGGCGGGTGCCATCTTTGGCGCGGATGACTACCGCGCGCGTACGGTGCCCGGCGCTGTAGGGCTTGAGCACTTCGCGCCGGCTGCCCAGCGGGTTGAACAAAAGGCGGTTCTGGCTCGCTGCCACCGCAGCCGTCAAGCCCAACCACAACACGCTCAGAATGCCGGCCACGCCGGCGACTTTTTTAGAATGCTTCATACCGATACTTTACACTTTTTGCCGGGACCATGAGCGTACCTGGACACTGCACGGGTCTTGCTGATGGGAGAGGCCGGTATCGGTATAATCGGCGCTTCCTCGTTCTCGCGTGCGCACCATGAAACCGGCCATCGTCCTGCTCCACAGTTCCATGAGTTCCAAGGCCCAGTGGGCCGCCCTCTCGGCGCAGCTGGCCGACAGTTACCGCTGCATCCCGCTCGACCTGCTCGGCTACGGCGCCGCGCCCTTCCCTGCCGGGGCCGGGCCGGATTATGTCCACACGCTGGCGCACGAAGCGGCAGCGGTCAACGCCGCGCTGGCCGCCGCGCTGGCGCCCGACGAACCATTCCACCTGGTGGGCCACTCGTACGGCGGCGTCACGGCGCTGCACCTGGCGCGCCACATGCCGGAACGCGTGCTGTCGCTGGCGCTGCACGAGCCGGTGGCGTTCCACCTGCTGGCCGCTGGCGATCCGTCCAAGGTGGAAATCACCGGCGTGGTCGGCACCATCCTTGGCGCGCCGAGCGACCGCGACGCCACCCGCATCTTCATCGATTACTGGAACCGCCCCGGGTCGTTCGACGCCGCGCCACCGGCCGCGCAGGACAAGATGATCGCCATGATCGCCAAGGTGAAGCTGGACTTCCAGGCGCTGCTGGGCGAGCCGGTGGGGTTTGCCGACCTGGCGGACCTGCAGGTGCGCACGCTGGTGATGGCCGGCCAGCACAGCCCGATTTCCACGCGCGGCCTGGCGCCGCAACTGGCGGCGGCGCTGCCGAACGCCACGGTGCTGGAGACGCGCGGCGCGCACATGGGGCCGATCACGCACGGTGATGCCATTAACCCGGTGATCGCCGCGTTCATCGCCGCCTGATCGTTGCCCGATCGCCGCCTGATGGGAGCTTGACTGGTGACGGCCGGCGTCTTGGCCGGACCGGTCAGGACAGCCGCAACGGCGTCCCGCGCTTAGCCATCTTGCCCTGCTGGTCGCCCCGGCTGCTGTCGGCTACCGTGAACTGTCCCACCTGCGCCAGCAGCGCCTGCGCCTGCTCGCGCATGCTGGCGGCGGCAGCGGCGGCCTGCTCGACTAACGCCGCATTCTGCTGGGTCATTTCGTCCATCTGGTTGATGGCCTGGTTGATCTGCTCGATGCCATCGCTTTGCTGTTCACTGGCCAGCGTGATCTCGCCCATGATGTCGGCTACCTTGCGCACGCTATCGACCACTTCGCCCATGGTCTGGCCGGCCTGGTCCACCAGCTTGCCGCCCGCGTCCACCTGGCCCATCGAGTCGTCGATCAGCGTCTTGATTTCGCGCGCGGCCGAGGCCGACCGCTGCGCCAGGTTGCGCACTTCCGAGGCCACCACGGCAAAACCCCGCCCCTGTTCGCCCGCGCGCGCCGCCTCCACCGCAGCGTTGAGCGCAAGGATATTGGTCTGGAACGCGATACCGTCGATCACGCCGATGATGTCGGCCATCTTGCCGGAACTGGCCTTGATCGAACCCATGGTCGCCACCACCTGGCCGACCACGGCGCCACCACGGGCAGCGACGTCGCTGGCCGACAGCACCAGCGCGTTGGCCTGGCGTGCATTGTCGGCATTCTGGCGCACGGTGCCGGTCATCTCTTCCATCGAACTGGCGGTTTCCTCGAGCGCCCCTGCTTGCGCCTCGGTGCGCGCCGACAGGTCGGCGTTGCCGGCTGCGATTTCCTGCGCGGCCACGGTGATGGTGTCGGTGGACAGCCGCACCTCGCCGACCAGTTGCGACAGGTTGCCGTTCATCTGGCCCAGCGCGTCGAGCAACTGGCCGGTTTCGTCGCGAGCCTGGTTGTCGATATGGGAGGTCAGGTCGCCGGCTGCCACGCGGCGCGCCACCGCCACCGCGCGTTCCAGGGGCGCCACCACCGAACGTCCCAGCAGCACGGCCAGCGCACCGCCCAGCAGCACGATGGCAGCAGCGAGCAGCAGCATCAGGTTGCGGCTCGCGTCGTTGATCTGTTCGATCTCGCTGGCGGCGGTTTCGATCTGGCGGCGCTGCTCCTTGAGCAGCGCTTCGGCGGAAGCCAGGTAGGCTACGCTGTTGGGCACATAGACGTCGCGCATACGCTGCTGCGCCTCGTCCAGGCGCCCTTCTTTCTTCAGCGCCAGGATGCCATCGCGAGCGCCCAGAAAAGCCTTGCGCCGTGTGCCGATTTCAGCGAACAGCGTCTTCTCGACCTCGGTATCCATCATGGCCTCGACCTGCTTTTGCAGCGCGGCCGAAGAATCGGTGGAGGCCTTGATGCCTTCGGCGAAATAGCCGCCCAGGCTCATGTCGCTGCTGATGATGATGGCCGTGGTGCGTGGAATGGCCGCATACATATTGCGATACCAGTCCTGCAACAGGCGCTCGGTGACCATCGGTTCGGCCACCATCTGCTGGGTGGCAGTGGCCACCTGGTGCAGGCGGGCGATGCTCACGCCGATGGCGACCACCGCCAGGAAAAGAATGCTGGCAAAGCCGAAGGCGAGCCGGAGCTTGATGCTGAGGTTACTGAAAAAATGGCGCAAAAGATAACCCTGAGAAAAGACTGAAAGTGGCACACCGAGATGTGCCTTGGGGCAATTATCATAGCGCTAAACGCGCCATTTTGGTGCATTTCAGTAATTCTCTGTTATTTTTGTCCTACTTGAGCTGACAACCCCGCATCGAACTGACGTCTTTCACCTGGCGACAGCGCCAGCGGCCGCACCTTGTCGCCATAACGCACGCGACCTGCGCCAGTGCCGGCATGGCGACGGATGGTGGCGGCAGTGAGCCGGCCATTGCGCCATGCGATATCGACCTCGTAGCCGCCGCGCGCGCGCAAGCCCTGCACCGAGCCGTTCTTCCACGCCGCCGGCAACGCCGGCAGCAAATGCAGCTCGCCGTTGTGCGACTGCAGCAGCATCTCGGTGATCGCCGCCGTGGCGCCGAAGTTGCCGTCGATCTGGAACGGCGGGTGCGCATCGAACAGGTTGGCGTAGGTGCCGCCGGCGTTGTTCACTTCCGTGCCCTGCCCCTTTTGCAGCGCCGCGCGCGCACCGGGCTTGGCCAGCTGGCCACGCAGCATGGTGTGCGCATGGTCGCCATCCCGCAGCCGCGCCCAGAAGGCGATCTTCCACGCCATCGACCAGCCGGTGCCGGCGTCGCCCCGGCTCTGCAACGATACGCGCGCGGCAGCAGCCAGCGCCGGCGTGGTGGTCGGCGAAATCTGCCGCCCCGGGAACAGGCCGAATAAATGCGACACGTGGCGATGGGTGTCGCCCGGCTGGTCGAGCACCGGGTCGTTCTTTTTCTCGTCCATCCATTCGAGCAGCTGGCCCCAGCTGCCCACGCGCGGCGCCACCAGCCGGTCGCGCAACGCCGCCACCTCGGCACCAAAGACGTTATCACCGAGCACCCCGGCCGCTTCGGCCGCATTGTTGAACAGGTCCCAGATGATGGCCTGGTCGTACGTCACGCCGTCTTCGATCGGCCCGTGCTCGGGCGACCAGCCCAGCGGCGCCACCAGCCGGCCGTCCGGCAGCACCTTCAGATAGTCCTGCCAGAAGTGCACCGCTTCCTTCATGATCGGATACGCCACGTCGCGCAGGTAGGCCCGGTCCTGGGTGAACGCATAGTGTTCCCAGAAGTGCTGGGCATACCAGGCGTTGCCGGTCTTGTTCCAGATATAGCCCATGGCGCCGAACGGGTTCGACTCGGTGCGCAGGGTCCAGCCGCGTACCGGCTTGCCGCTCGAGGTGACAAACGTCTCTTCGCGCTGCACTGCTGCGCCGCTCAGGTCCGGCGCAGCCATCAAGACCGAGTCCGGGTTGGCGATGGACTTGGCGGCGGTGTCGGCGATCAGGCGCCGGTACACGGGCGCCACGCCCTGCACGAAGTTCAAAAAAGGCAGCGCGTGCTCGGACAGGTTGGCCGTCTCCGCCGGCCAGTAATTCATTTGCACGTTGATGTTGGTGTGATAGTCCGAATTCCACGGCGGCGACAGGCTGTTGTTCCACAGCCCCTGCAAATTGGCTGGCAGCGAACCGCGCGAGCTCGAGATCAAGAGGTAGCGGCCATACTGGTAGAACAGCGCTTCGAGTTCCGGATCCATGCCTTGCGCGGTATAGGTTTCCAGGCGCCGGTCGGTGGGCAGTGCGCGCCGTGCCGCAGATGCCGTGCCGAAGTCCACGCGCACGCGATCGAACTGGGCGCGGTAGTCCTGCTGGTGCGCAGCCAGCAGCGCCGGCCACGCAGGCGCCGCTATCACTTGCGCAGCCACCCGGGCCTGCGGCGGCGCACCCTGAAATTGTTTGGCGGCGTCGAGCACGTAACTGGTGCCCGCGCCGAGTATCAGTGTCACGGCATCGCAGCCCGTGAAAGTGATCTTGTTGCCGTCGATGGCGATCTTGCCGCCCTCGTTGCGCACTTGCACCTGGCTGGCGTAGTCCATCGCGTTCGATGACGGCGCCGGGCCCTTGCCGCGCAAGGAACCGATGGCGGTAATGCGGTCGCCACTGGCCTCGACGCGCGCCTGGTGCATGTCTGCCAGCTCGATCGAACCGGTGTACTGCCCCCGCCGATCTGCGGACAGGCGCACGGCAATCACCTGGGCCGGATAGCTGGCCAGGGCCTCGCGCTGGAAGGTGACGCCATTGTGGGTGTAGGTGACGCGGTGGACGCTGCGGCCGATGTCGAGCTGGCGCCCGTAAGCGGTGGCTTTTTCATGGCCCGGCAGGTTGATGAACACGTCGCCGAACGGCTGGTACGCGCCCATCACCTTGTCGTCGCCGGTCCACAGCGTGATGTCGTTGAACTGGATCCGTTCGCGCGCCAGCTGGCCGAACAGCATGGCGCCGATGCGGCCGTTGCCGATCGGGAGCGCTTCACGCTCCCAGCCGGCGTCGGTGTTGGGCGCCGGCTGCTGGTAGCGCAAGGTCAAATCTGCGGCAGGCGCCGTCCCGGCAAGTGCTAAGGACAGCGCCAGCCACGGCGCCGCCCTGGTCAGAAAATTGAACAAAGCGGCTCCGTATTACTAACGCTTGATGGTGACGGCTTTGCCTTCGTAAGCGACCACCTTGTCGCTGGCGTCGAAGTTGTCCGAGCTCGATACGCCGGGCTTGATGAAGCGTACGCGGAACTCGCGCTTGGCCACCATGCCTTTGTACGAACCGGCGCGCGCACCGATGGTCACGTTGCCGGTCTTGTCGTTGTAGGTCACCGGGATGCGGCTGAACTCCTTGCGCAGGTAGCCGTTCGAGACGCCGTCATCTTCGTACAGGCTGAAGGTGCCATCGGCGCCCACGTACACGTTGAAGGTGATCGGTGCATCGGGCTTCTCGTCCACGTACTGCGTGACCGGGCCTACCGGGATGATGGCGCCAGCCTTGACCAGCAACGGCATGCGGGTTTCCGGCGCCTTGATCGCCACGCGGGTGCCGCCTTTATGCAGCTCGCCGGTATAGAAGTCGTACCAGTCCGCGCCTTTTGGCATGTACACGCTGCGTTCGCGCGCGCCGTACTCGTACACCGGAGCGACCAGGAAGCTGTGGCCGAACAGGTACTGGTCGGCGATGTTCTTCACCGCGTCGTCCTCGGGGAAGTCCATCACCAGGCCGCGCATGATGGTGCCCGACTCGTGGTGCGTGGTGGCGGCGGTCGAGTAAATGTACGGCATCAGGCGGTAGCGCAGCTTGTCGTACCAGACCATCGATTCGCGCATCGGCGAGCCTTCCGGCGAGATGATGTGGATCTCGCGCTTGACCACTTCGCCGTGGGAGCGGAACAGCGGCGAGAACGCGCCGAACTGCCACCAGCGCAGGTTCAGCTCACGCCATTCCTTGAGGTCTTCCGGGGTGCCCTGGTTGGCAGCGACCACGCGGTTTTCCTGGGCCGAACCGACGTCGCCGGTCTGGAAGCGCACTTCCTGCGCGTAGCCGCCGATATCGTGGGTCCAGTTCGGAATGCCCGACATCGAGATCTGCACGCCGGCCGAGATCTGGTCGTACAGGTTGTTCCAGCGGCCCACGGTATCGCCACTCCACAGCGCGGTGCCGTTGCGCTGGATGCCGGCAAAGCCGGAACGCGACAGGATGAACTGGCGCTTCTGCGGCTGATCCTTGATCAGGTGGTTGTAGAAGCCCTCGGTGTGCACCAGGCTGTACGGATTGAACGTCACTTCACCCGCGCCATACACGGTCGGGCCGATCAGCTTTTTGAAGTCTTCCAGGCGGGTGTTGGACAGCACGTCCGGCTCGGTATTGTCCATCCACCAGGCGTCGAAGCCGAGGTCCACCAGCTTCGGTTTCATCTGGCGGAAATACATGTCCTGCGCGCCCTTGGTGTACGGGTCGTAGTGGCTGTTCTTGTAGCCGGGTCCTACCCAGTCAAGGTCGCCATTTTCGACGTTCTTGGTCCACATGTAGCCGGCTTTATTGAGCTCCTGGTAGTTCTTGGTGTTCTCGTAGAACTTGCCCCAGATCGAAATCATCACGCGCGCATTGTTCTTGTGGACTTCGTCCACCAGGCCTTTCGGGTTCGGGAAACGCACCTTGTCGAAGTCGTGCGAACCCCAGCCATCTTGCGGCCAGTAGAACCAGTCCTGCACCATGTTATCGACCGGCCAGCCCTGCTTGCGGTACTCCTTCAACACGCCCAGCAGCTGCTCCTGGGTCTCGTAGCGCTGGCGCGACTGCCACAGGCCGTACGACCACTTCGGCATCATCGGCGCTTCGCCGGTCAGGTGGCGATAACCGGCGATCACCTTGTCGATGCTGGTCTCGCCGTTGATGACGTAGTAGTTGATGCTCTGCGCGACTTCCGACGAGAACGTCAGCGAGTGACGTTCCGGCGCCGGCAGCGGGTCGTTATGGGTCATGGCGATCATGCCGCCCGACGGCTTCCACTCCAGGTGCAGCTTGACCGGCTTGTTGGCCTCGAATTTCAGCTCGAAGTTGTGGTACCACGGGTTCCAGCCCTGGCGCCACACGTCCATGATCTGCTTGCCGTCGATATCGAGCTTGGCGTAGTCCGACGAATACAGCTGCATCTTGTGCACGCCCGGCTTGTCGGATGTGAGCGTACCGTCCCACACCACTTTCACGCCCACGGCTTTTTTCGGGTCGCCCAGTTCCTTCGGCCAGTTATCGGCGACGTCCTTGAGGTACTGGTAATCGATGTCCTTTTCCTGGCGCGTGAGCACCAGCTTGTCGTCGACGTAGTAGCGCGCGGTCAGGCCGCCGGCCTTGCCGTCGGCGTCCGCCAGTTTCAGGTCGCGCGAGAGGAAGCCATACGGCTTGGGATCGCCGAAGCGCGAGATCGAATTGTTGTCCCACAAAACGCCGTAGTTTTTATCGGAGACCACGAACGGCACGGCGATGACCATATTGTGCTGCATCAGCAGCACGTCTTCGCCGTTGAGGTTCATCTGGCCGTTCTGGTGCTGGCCCAGGCCGTAGTAGGCGTCCTTGGTGCCGTGGTTGAAGCCCTGCGTGACCGCCATGAACGGCTTGCCGCCCACTTCGACCGGCGTCATGTTCTCGGCCGCCTGCGTCAGGAACGCCTTGCCGGCGGCGTTGAAGAACTGCACCTGGCCGGTGGCCAGCGAGACCGCCACCGAAATCTTCTTGGCCTTGAGCGTGACCCTGTCCTTGCCCTGTGCGGTGACTTCGAATTTTTCACCTCCTTTACCGCTGACAGGAGTAGCAACGGTCATCAGCGAGGGCGTGAGTTCCTTGCCCGCCTGGTCGGTCTTGACGACGTGGATGATGTTGTCGTTCATGACTTCGAGGCGCACTTCCTTGGCGCCGCTGTCAGGCTTGACGACCACGCCGGTGGCGGTTTTCTCGAAGGTGCCGGCCATTGCATGGCCGGAGATCAGCACCGCCAGGCAGGACGCCGCGGGCACGATTGCTTTGAATTGCATGTGTTCTCCTGAGTTTTTATAGAGGCTCGATAACCTTAGTAGGTTCCGACCTTCACTTTCAGCACGACCGGATTACCGGTCAAATTAAGACCATAATCGGTCTGGTCGCCATTCCAGTTGCGTTCCATGATCCACTTGCCGGCGGCATCATACCGCCCCTCTTCCACGCGCGCCCACATGGTCGGCTTGCCGTCCGCGCTGTCGATCTTTACCCGCGCGTGCTGGCCGACGATGATGAATTCATTGTCGGCGATCTGCGCCATCGCCACGCCGCCGTTGGGTTTCTCGGTATTGGCCGGCAGGTCCTTCACGTCCTTGAAATACTGCGCCTCGCCGAACTGCCATTCGCGGAACGAGATGGTGGCGTTCCAGCCCTTGAGCGCGAGCTTTTGCGGCTGGCGGTCGTCGCCTTCGGCTACGCCGTAGGTGCGGCCTTCGAAGGCCCACTTCGACCACTGGCGCTCCATCGGCCGGAAAGCCCCGAAGATTTTGCCGTACGGCGCCGTCATGGTCTTGTCGGTGGCCTTGTGACCGAGCGGGAAATTGCTGTAGTCGGCGTAGTCGATACCGAACGGCGAGAAGTTGATGGCGCCGCGGCCAAGCACCAGGTAAGCGTAACGCACGTAGTCGGCGCCGTTGCTCATCTCCGGCACGGCCAGCGCGTTGTCGGGCCGCTGGAACTTATCGAGCGTGGCGACGAACTTGCGCGAATCCGGGCTGTAGATGTCCGGCGCGGCGAAGTCGATCGCCGGCGCAGCCGCCTTGTAGATGTCGATCACGTCGAACGTGGGTCCGCCGCTGGCAAAGTTCTTGTTCCATGGCTTGACCGGTTCTTCGAGCGAATCGCGGATCGAGTTGTTGACGTACATGGGCAGGTTGTACACGTCGCGGCCCGCCTTGGCGATCTCGCCGATGTACTTCGCCACCGAATACGCGTGGAAGTACTCGTCGGCATAGTCGCCGTACACCTGCTTCCAGGTGCCGGTCGCCGCCAGCGCCACCGGCGACTTTTTATGTTTTAAAACTTCGGCCGGCACCGGCGCGTTGAACTGCGCTTCGGCCTTCGGACCGTAATCGCGCGCGTAGCCGTAGGTGCCCACCTCGTTTTGCACCTGCATCATAATCACGGTGCGCTGCACATCGTCGATCTTCTTGATGTGCGCCATCAGGGCCACGAACGCCTTCTTGTCGGCCTTGAGGGTTTCTTCGCCCTGCGGCGACAGGCAATAAATCGGCTTGCCCTCCTGGTCCAGCATGCGCGGGAAGCGGGCGTTGTTGAACTTGACCCACTCCGGCGTGTAACTGGGACCGGTGTTTTTCCAGGTGCCGAACCACAGCAGCACCAGGCGCACCTTGTTCTTGCGCGCCTGCGCCACCAGGGTATCGACGTAGCTGAAATCGAACTTGCCTTCGGTCGGCTCGATCTGCTCCCAGGCCACCGGGATTTCCAGCGTGTTGGCGTTGGCGTCCTTGATGGCGGCCCATACCTTGTCCAGTGCCAGCGGATAGTTGCTGGAGTTCTGGGCCTGGCCGCCGAACATGACGAACGGCGCACCGTCCACCATCAGCGCGTGGCGGCCATCCTTGGTCACCAGTTCCGGAATCGGCGCGGCCGCCGCGCCAGCTGCCACCACAAAAGTAAGACCAAGCGCTGTAACGAGCTGGCGGACGGTTGATTTCATGCGTCGCATTCCTTATTCGAAGTTGTAGGTCAGACGGGCGGTATAGCGGCGGCCCGACGAGAACCAGGAACGGCCCATCAAACCGGTACTTTGCTGCATCAGGATCTTGTACTTGGAGTCGGTCAGATTCTGCGCTTCGATGCCGATCTGCATACGGTCGTTGATCTTGTACGAGAGCGAGGCATCGGCCTGGCCGTAATCGTCCGCCCAGGTAGGCAAGCCCCATGCCACGTTGTGCTGGCCGACGGTCGGGCTGGCAGGATTGGTGTCGGTGCCGTCGGTGCCGTTGGTGCCGCTGACGTTGACCGCCTGCAGGCTCTTCGAACGCCAATTGTAGGCCATACGCGCCGACCATGGGCCCTTGTCATACATCAGGGCCAGGTTGTACGACTGGCGCGACAGGTTTTCCAGCGGCAGATTGCCGAAGGTGGTGCCGTTGGTATCGCAGCCGTTCAGGTTCAGGTTCAGGTTGGCCGCGCCGGTGGTAGCGGTGCAGTACTGCGAGTACACGCCGTTGTACAGGGTGCGCTCGCTGTCGACGAAGGTGAAGTTACCCTGGATGCCCAGGCCCGACCAGGCACCAGGCAGCTTGTCGAAGTACTGCTGGTACGCCAGCTCGAAACCGCGCGCGCGGCCCTTGGCGCCATTGACCGGCGAGGTGGTGGTGAAGTCATGCATCACGCCAGCGGTGTCGGGCAGCCGGTTGATGGTGGTCTGCTTGACGATGACGTCCTTGAGGCGCTTGTTGAACACGGCCAGCGTTATCGAGCCCACCGGCGAGAAGTACCACTCGGCGGTCAGGTCGACCTGCTTGGCGGTGATCGGACGCAGGTTGGGATTGCCCTCGGCTTCGCCGGTGTAGCTGACGACCTGCGAATTGTTGTCCACGCTTTGCGTGAGCTTGGTGTAAGCCTGCAGCTGCGATGGATCGGGACGCGACAGCGCGGAGGCAAACGCAAAGCGGAACTGCAGCGTGTCGGTCGCCTTCAGGCGCAGGTTCAGGCTGGGCAGCCAGTTGCGGTACGAGTTGTCGAAGTTCTCGGCGCGGGCATACGGCACGATGACCGGGATGCCGGGTCCTGGCGTGGCCGAAGAGCTGAACAGGGTGTAGCCGTTGGCGTGCGAATCGGTCTTGACCATGCGCAGACCGATGTTACCGTCGATCGGGTATTTCAGGTCGTCGAAGCCGAAGCGCGTCTGCGCGTACAGGGCCTTGGTTTTTTCCGACTGCTGGTTGATGCCTTTCGGGTCGCCGCCGAAGGTAGCCTGGTTCCAGGGATCGCAGGTGGTGCCGTTTTCCGCGCACAGGATGCCACGGTACGAGTGCAGCTTGGCGTAGCTGTCCGGGTAGCCCCGGGCCAGCGACACGTCCGGGAAGGCCACTGCCGGCACGTCGATTTTACCGTTGAAGAAATTCTTGAACGAGTGGACGTTGGTGGAGCCGGAGAAGCGTGGATCGCCCAGGTACGCCAGCTTGCCCTGCAGGCCGCCCATCCAGTCCTGGGTGATGCCTTGCCAGTTATAGCTCGGATTCGAGTTTTCGGTCGTCGAGTCGCGGTCGGTCAGGCGAGCGCCGAAGCGGATGTCGCGCAGGATCGGATTGTCGAAGTCGTACTTCAGGTCGATCTTGCCCGCCTTGGATTCGGCTTTCGCGCGATCCAGGTGCTCCATCGTGAAGGCCCAGTAGTAGTTGTTCGGGTTGGCCAGGTAGGCGCGGTCGGCGGCATCGAAGGTAATCGATGGCACGCTGCCGGTCAGGTCCAGCTGCTCCTTCGGCATTTTCAGGCCGGTAGCCACGGTCGAGTCGACGCTGCGGGTGTTGGCGCGGATTTTTTGCAGGTCGGTGACGATGGTCCAGCGGTCGTTCGGGCGCCAGCGCGCATTCCACGAAATGTCGGTGGTGTCGGACTTGCGCCAGGCGGTGCGGGTGTCGTTGTTGAAGTTGATGCCCTTGGTCGGATCGGTATTGGTAAGCGTGCCCTTGAGCAGTGCCCCGTTGTCGCCATACTCGCCATCGGTGACCTTGATCGCATACGGATCGGCCGAGCCGAAGATCGCCTGCTCGTCCCACTGCATCTTGTACTTCGACTTGAAGAAAGTCAGGCCGGTGGTCAGGGTGCTGCTCGGCTTCCATTGCAGGGCGCCGTACGCGCCTTCGCGGGTGCGGTCGAAGTTGAGCGAGCGCCATTGCGCGCCTTTCGGCACCCACACGGTGCGACCGTTATCCTGGATCTGGTAGTACGGCTCGACCTGGACGGCGTCGGTGCGGGTGGCCGATTCCGAGTAGGCCAGGTCGACCAGGGCGCCGATTTCGCCGATCGGCGTTTTCCAGCGGTTGGAGACCATGCCCGAGTACGACGGCGAAGCCTTGCCCTTGCGCAGTTCGGAGTGGGTCGCGGAACCGGAGATGGCAGCCTTGAAGCCCTTGTAGTCGAACGGCATCGCGGTGCGCAGGTTGATCAGGCCACCGATGGCGCCCTCCACCTGTTCCGCCGACGGGTTCTTGTAGATGTCCACGCCTGCCATCAGCTCTGGCGGCACGTCTTCGAAGTTGAGCGAGCGGCCGCCGTTGGCCGAGAACGAATCGCGGCCATTGAGTTCGGAGCGCACGTAGCTCAGGCCACGCACCGACACGCCGGAGCCTTCGACCGAGAAGTGATCGGGATCGCTGCGCGCCATGGCGCGGTCGATGGTCACGCCCGATACGCGCTGCAGCACCTCGGTCACCGAGCGGTCCGGCAGCTTGCCGATATCGTCGGCGGCGATCGAATCGACCACCTCGTCGGCGTTCTGCTTGATTTTTTGCGCCGACTGCAGCGCCGCGCGCTGGCCGGTCACGACCACCGACGTCATCGAGCCCGCCGGTGCGGCTGCCGTGTTGACGGTGGCGTCGTTGCCGGTGCTCTGCACCGGGGCCTGCGCCTGTTCCTGTGCCTGGGCAGCGCCCAGCATCAGCGCCATCTGGGCCAGGCCCATCGCAATGGCGGTCTTTTTAAAGTTGTGTTTCATCTGTGCTCTCCAAGGTTATTTGGTTCGATCAAGGCTCTGCGGCCTGGTTGATGCTGCTCCGGTGCTGCTCTACAACTGATTAGGTATCGCTGCGCTACGTGTGAAATCGTTTGCAAAGCGGCGCGCAACGGCGCCGGCGCTGGGCAGCGCGGCAGGCTCGATCGTCGTCATTGGGTGTGTCTCGCTCGTCGTTATTTTTTATCGTCTAGTGACTCGGGCTGGGGAGGCCGCGGACCTGACGAATCTATACGAAGATTCTGCAAGTTACCGAATCGTGCGGCAATTGCGAAAATCACCAAGCGGGCGAATGATAATCAGCAAGCGTCGCTTACTTCCGACAACTGCAATGCAAACGGCCCGCTGTTGCGGGCCGTCTACTAAACACGGGGCTTATTTAGTGGACAAATGAATTATCTGCGTGCTGAACGTGTGGCCACGTCCACCCACACGGCCAGGGTCAGGATCGCGCCCTTGACGATCATTTGCCAGTAGCTGTCCACGTCCAGCATCGACATGCCGTTGTCCAGGCTGGCCATCACCAGCGCCCCGATCAGGGCGCCGTACACGGTGCCCGAGCCGCCGCGCATCGACGTGCCGCCGATGAAGCAGGCGGCGATCGCATCGAGTTCGCCCGAGGTGCCGGCCGACGGCGAACCAGCGGCCAGGCGCGCGGTGTTGATCAGGCCAGCGAGCGCGCACATCACGCCCATCAAGCCGAAGATCCACAGCTTGACGGCTTGTACATTCACGCCCGACAGGCGCGTGGCCTCCATATTGCTGCCCACCGCGTAGATCCGGCGACCGAACACGGTCTGGGTGGCGACGTAGCTGAAGATGCCCAGCAGCGCCAGCAGCAGCAACACCGGCAGCGGAATGCCCTCGTAGCTGTTCAAGGTGCGCACGAACGCGAACAGCACGGCGCCAATGGCGGCCAGGCGCAGCGCGTCCTGCCACACCGGGTGCACCGGCAGGCCATGGCGCGCCAGGCTGGCGCGCTGGCGCAGCGTCAGCACGGCCGCCAGCACGAACAGCGCCACGCCCAGCACCACGCCCATCTGCGGCGACAGGTAGCCCTGGCCCAGGTTCACCAGCGGATCGGACACCGGCGCGATGGTGGAGCCGCCGGTCACGCCGAGCACGATGCCGCGATAGGCCAGCATGCCGCCCAGGCCCACGATAAACGACGGTATGCCCTTGTAGGCAGTGAGGTAGCCGTTGAAGAGGCCCAGCACCAGGCCGCACGCCAGCACCACCGCGATGGTGGCCGGCAGCGGCATGCCGTGCGTGACGTCCAGGACTGCGGCGATCCCGCCCAGCAGGCCAAGCAGCGAGCCGACCGACAGATCGATCTCGCCGGCGATGATCACGAACGCCATGCCGCAGGCGACGATGCCGGTCACCGCCATCTGGCGCATCAGGTTCGACAGGTTGCGCGGCGAGGTAAAGCCGCCCTCGGTCTTCCAGCTGAAGAAGGCCCAGATGATGGCAATTGCAATGAGCAGCGCCAGGATTTTGTACTGCGTGAACAGTTGTTTGAGATTGGTAGTTTGCATGGGTTCTTTGTACTCTGTGTTCAGTGCGTTCAGTGCGTGAGCGCGGCGGCCAGCACGGTTTCCTGGCTCAGGTTGTCGTTGACGAAGTCGCCGCGCAGCTTCCCTTCTCCCATCACCAGCACGCGATCGGACACGCCCAGCACTTCGGCCAGTTCCGACGACACCATGATGATGGACATGCCCTGCGCCGCCAGTTCCAGCATCAGCTTGTAGATTTCGAACTTGGCGCCCACGTCCACCCCGCGCGTCGGCTCGTCGAGGATCAGCACCTTCGGTTTAGTGAGCAGCATCTTGGACAGCACCGCCTTTTGCTGGTTGCCGCCCGAGAGCGACGTGATCGACAGGAACGGGCTGGCCGTCTTCAGTCCCAGCCGGGCGATTTCCTCGCTCACCACTGCCAGTTCGGCCTCGCGGTCGATGCGGGTGAAGCGCGCAAAGCGGCCCAGCACCGACAAGGTGATGTTCTGGCCCACGTCCATATCGCGCACGATGCCATGGTGCTTGCGGTCTTCCGGCACCAGCGCCAGCCCGCAGCGGATCGCCTTGAGCGGCGTGCGACTGTCGATGCGCTGGCCTTCCAGCCACACCTCCGCTTCGCAGCGGCCCGGGTAGGCGCCGAACAGCGCGGTTACCAGCTCGGTGCGGCCCGCTCCCACCAGGCCGGCGATGCCGAGGATCTCGCCGCGACGCAGCGAGAACGAGACGTTGTCGACCTTCTTGCGTTCGGGCCGATCGAGGTCGTAGCAGGTGACGTTGCGCGCCTCGAACACCACTTCGCCGGGCGTGCGTTCGAGCGTCGGATACATCTGGCTCATTTCGCGGCCCACCATCTGGGCGATGATCTGGTTGACGTCCATGCGGTCCATCGGCGTGGTGGCGATGTGCTTGCCGTCGCGGATCACCACGATGGTGTCGCAGATCGCTTCCACTTCGTCGAGCTTGTGCGAGATGTACACGCACGCCACGCCCTTGGCTTTCAGGCCGCGCACGATGTCGAGCAGCACCTTGATTTCGTTGGCGGTGAGCGACGACGACGGCTCGTCGAGGATCAGCACGCGGGCGTTCTTGTTGAGCGCCTTGGCGATCTCGATCAGTTGCTGGTGGCCGCCGCCATAGGTGGAGACCGGCAGCACCACGTTGACGTCGCGCAGATTGAGTTCCTTGAGCAGCGCTTCGGCGCGCTGGTTCATGGCGGGATAATCCATGCGTCCGCCGGGCAGCGTGATCTCGTTGCCGAGGAAGAGGTTTTCGGTCACCGACAGCTCGGGCACCAGCATCAGTTCCTGGTGGATGATGACGATGCCGGCGGCCTCGCTTTCGCGGATCGACTGCGCTTCGAGCGGTTTGCCGTCCATCAGGATCTGGCCGTCCCAGGTGCCATGCGGGTACACGGCGGACAGCACTTTCATCAGCGTCGATTTGCCGGCGCCGTTCTCGCCGCACAAGCCGATGCACTCGCCTGCCTTCAAGGTCAGGTCGATGCCGTCGAGCGCGGGGACACCGCCAAATTTTTTGGCGATGCCCTTCATTTCTAGCAAATAGCCGGACATACAAAGTTCTCGCAGAGGTGGTGATGGGAAGGCATGCGGCGCATGCCCTCCGGGCGCAGGCAGCGCCCTGTGGTTGCTACAGGTAGTGAATGCGGCTTACTTGGCGGCCAGCTGGGCCTTGGTGTAGAAGCCGTCGGTGACGACCGTATCCACGTTGGCTTTGGTCAGCAGCGTTGGTTCCAGCAAACGGGTATCGACCTGCTTGAAGCCGTTGTTGATCTTGGTGTTGAAGGCCGGCTTCTCGCCGCGCACCAGCTGGATCGACAGGTTGGCCGCCTCGGTGGCGATCAATTTCAACGGCTTGTAGACGGTCATGGTCTGGGTACCGGCGATCACGCGGCGCACGCCGGCCAGATCGGCATCCTGGCCCGATACTGCCACCTTGCCGTCGAGCTTTTGCGAGGCCAGCGCCTGCACCGCGCCGCCGGCGGTGGCGTCGTTGGACGCAACCACGGCATCGAGCTTGTTGCCGTTGGCGGTGAGCGCATTTTCGATGATCGACATCGCCTCGGACGGGCTCCAGTCCTTGACCCACTGCTTGCCGATGACCTTGATGTCGCCCTTGTCGATCAGCGGCTGCAGCACGGCCAACTGGCCTTCGCGCAGCATCTTGGCGTTGTTGTCGGTCGGCGCGCCACCGAGCAGGTAGTAGTTACCCTTCGGTTTGACCGCCAGCACGCCCTTCGCTTGCAGCTCGCCGACCTTCTTGTTGTCGAACGAGATGTAGGCGTCGACATCGGCGTTGAGGATCAGGCGGTCGTACGACACCACCTTGATCTTGGCTTTTTTCGCTTCGCGGATGGCGTTGTTGAGCACCGTGGCGTTGTACGGCACGATCACCAGCACATCGACACCGCGCGAGATCAGGTTCTCGATCTGGGCGATCTGGCGCTGTTCGCTGGCGTCGGCCGATTGCACGAACACCTTGGCGCCCTGCTTCTCGGCGGCGGCGACGAAGTAGTCGCGGTCGCGAGCCCAGCGCTCGAGGCGCAGGTCGTCGATCGAGAAGCCGATTTTAGGATTCTTGGCGTCGGCCATGGCGTTGCCGCCTGCGCACACCAGCATGACCGCGACAGCGGCGGAAGTAAGCAGTTTTTTCATTGTTTCGTCTCCTGTGAATTTTCGGTAAGTGCCGGGTCTCCGCCCGGCTGAATTACTTAATGGTTATGGCGCGGCAGCGTATCGGCCACCGCCCGGTATGGTACGGCCAGTTCCATCACCGCGCCATGCTCCATCTGGCCTACCGTGCTGCGGTAGATTTCCTGCCACGGCGTCTGGCTGGCCGGATAGGCTGGAATCGGTCCTTTCTTGCGCTCTTCCCATTCCGCTTCCGGCACCAGCGCATCGCACTGGCCGGCGTTCAGATCGACGCGAATGCGGTCGCCGGTGCGCAGCCATGCCAGGCCGCCGCCTACCGCGCTCTCGGGCGAAGCGTTCAGGATCGACGGACTGTCCGAGGTGCCGGACTGGCGACCGTCGCCCAGCGTGGGCAACCAGTTGATGCCGCGCTTGACCAGCGCATCGGGCGGCTGCATGTTGACCACTTCGGCCGAACCGGGCCAGCCCACCGGGCCGGCGCCACGGATGACCAGGATGCAGTCTTCGTCGATGGCCAAGGATGGATCGTTGATGCGGGCGTGGTAGTCGCCGGAACCGTCGAACACGATGGCGCGGCATTCGAACACGTTTTCGCGGCCAGGCTCGCTCAGGTAGCGCGCGCGGAAGGCTTCCGAAATCACGGACGTCTTCATGATGGCGAAGTCGAACAGGTTGCCCTTCAAGACGAAGAAGCCGGCGTCGGTTTTCAGCGGCGCGTTGAACGGATAGATCACTTCGCGGTCCACGGTTTCGCGGCCAGCGAGGTTTTCGCGCATGGTGCGGCCGGTGACGGTGGCGCGGTCCGAGCGCAGCATGCCCTGCTGCTCCAGTTCCCACATCACGGCCGGCACGCCGCCGGCCCGGTGGAAACGCTCGCCGAGGAATTTACCGGCTGGCTGCATATTGAGCAGCAGCGGTACTTCGTGGCCGTATTCCATCCAGTCGCTCGATTTGAGTTCCACGCCCGCGTGGCGCGCCATGGCCACGATGTGCTGCTGGGCGTTGGTGGAGCCGCCGATCGCCGCATTGGTGACGATGGCGTCGAGGAAGGCGTCGCGCGTGAGGATGCTCGACGGCTTGATGTCGCGCTTGGCCATCTCCACGATGCGGCGGCCGGTCTCGTAGGCCATCTGGCCGCGCTCGCGGTACGGCGCGGGAATGGCCGAGCAGCCGGTCAGCGACAGGCCCAGCGCTTCGGCAATCGCGTTCATGGTCGATGCCGTGCCCATGGTGTTGCAGTGGCCGGCCGACGGCGCCGAAGCCGCCGCGATCTGCAGGAATTTTTCGTTGTCGATGGTGCCGGCAGCGAGCTGACGGCGGCCCTTCCAGATCGCCGCGCCCGAACCTGCCAGTTCGCCCTCGAACCAGCCGTCGAGCATCGGCCCGCCGGACAGCACGATGGCGGGAATATCGACGGTCGATGCGGCCATCACCTGTGCCGGCGTGGTCTTGTCGCAGCCGGTGGTCAGCACCACGGCATCGATCGGGTAACCATGCAGGATTTCGACCAGGCCAAGATAGGCCAGGTTGCGGTCGATGGCGGCTGTCGGGCGGCGGCAGTTTTCGAAGATCGGATGGAGCGGAAACTCCATGGCGATGCCGCCGGCGTCACGGATGCCGTCGCGCACGCGCTTGGCCAGTTCCAGGTGGATGCGGTTGCACGGGCTGATGTCGCTGCCGCTCTGGGCGATGCCGATGATCGGGCGGCCCGAGCGCAGTTCTTCCGGCGTGATGCCGTAGTTCATGAAGCGCTCGAGGTACAGCGCGGTCATGTCGATATGATCGGGATTGTCGAACCAGTCCTGCGAGCGGTAGCGGCGCGGCGCTTCGCCCACGGTCCGCTGGCTCATGTCGTTCATGTCATTCAGGTCGCTCATTTGATTGCTAGTCTGATTGCTCATCGTGTTCAGGCTCCGTACCAGCCGGCATCGACATAGTAATCGCGGCCGCTGCAACGGCGCGCACTGTCGGACGCCAGGAACAACGCCAGCGCTGCCACGTCATCGACTTCCACGCGCGCCTTCAGGCATTGGCCGGCCAGGATACGCGCTTCCTCTTCCGGCGTGTGCCACAGCGCTTCCTGGCGCGGCGTACGCACGCCGCCGGGCACGATGCAGTTCACGCGCACATTGTGCTGGCCCAGGTCGCGGGCCAGGCCGCGCGTCATGCCTTCGATGGCCGCCTTGGCGGTCATGTACAGCGTCAGGTCCGGCAGCGCCAGGTGCCACGAGATCGAACCGAAGTTCAGGATCACGCCATCGCCCTGCGCCTGCATGCCCGGCGCCACGGCCTGGGCGCAGAAGTACTGGTGGCGCAGGTTGACGGCCATGCGGTTTTCCCAGTACTGCGGGGTGACTTCGGCGAGCGAATGACGATCGTCGTTGGCGGCGTTGTTGATCAGGACATCGACCGGGCCGATGTCGGCGAATACTTTCGCCACGGTGGCGAGGTTGGTCAGGTCGCACGGCACGAACAGGGGCGGCACGGCCAGGCCGGCCAGCTTGACCTGCAACGCCTGCGAATCGGCTTCCGCGATGTCGAGGAAGTGCACGCGCGCACCCTGGCGGGCGAATGCCTCGACCATGCCGGCGCCGATGCCGCTGCCGCCACCGGTGACGACCACGCGCTTGCCGGCCAGGCTCGGGTAGATCGGCTGCTCGAAGGTGGTACCTGGCTTCGGTTGCGCTGCGCTTGGCGTGACAACTTCGGTACCACGGGCCCGGTTCAGCAGCGCACGGGTGCCGTAGGTCCACGGCGTGATCTGGTCGCTGCGCTGCACGGTGTTGACCAGCGCGCCCAGCGACGGCGTGGCGATGGTCACACGGTCGCCCAGGTGGTGGGTAAAGCCGCCACCGGCCGCATCGCGGTCCTTGATCGGCGAGAACATCGTCCCCAGGAACAGCATGAAGCCGTCCGGGTACTGGTGGTGCGGGCCGCAGGTCTGGGCGACCAGGTCGAGCGGATCGCGGCTGATTTCGCGCATGCGGCTGCTGCCTTCGAGGCGGAAGTCGTCGTCCTGTCCTTCGATCAGCATCCGCACTTCGGCGTTGCGCACGGTGTCGATGGTGAAGTGTTCGTCGAACAAACGGATGAACGGGCCGATCGCGCACGAGCCGTTGTTGTCCTTGGCCTTGCCCAGCAACAGGGCGCTGCGGCCCTCGATGTCGCGCAGGTTGACGTCGTTGCCGAGCGTGGCGCCGCGCACCTGGGCGCGGCTGTTGACCGCCAAAACGATTTCCGGCTCGGGGTTGTTCCATTTCGAATCCGGGTGCAGGCCGACGTCGGCGCCGCTGGCAACTGAGGCCATCGGCTGCGACTTGGAGAACACTTCGGCATCCTTGCCGATGCCGACTTCCATATATTGCGACCAGATGCCGCGCGCGATCAGGCTTTCCTTGAGCTTTTGGGCTTCGTCGGAGCCGGGGCGGATCGCCGACAGGTCGGAACCGATGATGGTCTGGATCTCGGCGCGCAGTTCGGCGGCGCGGGCAGGCACGCCCTTGGCCTGCTCTTCGATCACGCGCTCGAGCAGGCTCACGGCAAAGGTCACGCCGCAGGCCTTGACGGCCTGCAGGTCGCAGGGGGCCAGCAGTTTGGGGGTATCGTCATCGGCGTTGCGGGCCATCGCATCGGCCAGCAGCTGCTGCACCGGGCCAAGCGAGGCGCCCGGCGCGCTGCGCGCAATCTCGAGGGCGTCGTCGCGCTCGAGCAAATCGGACATGGTGGGGGCATGGGCCGAGATGTCGAACACCTCGCCGTTGCGTACCGCGACCACGCAGGGGCCATCTTTACACCACACGCGGCCTACCATCACTGCCCGGCTCAAGTCGTCCGGCAGCATTGCTTTAATATTATTTTCCAAGGTCTCTCTCTCTCCAGGCATGCAGGCAAACTGCGAGAGGATTTTGACCCGATTCCCCGGGGGCGGCAATTATGAAACTCACCAAGCGCGGTCATGATTTACGCGCAGGCTTGCTCCCGGCCCGCCTTGGCCTGATCCTTGGCTTGATCCTTCGCCTTATCTTGGTAAGCGCGCGGCGTACACCCGAGCTCCCGCTTGAACACCGCGTGCATGTACTGCACCGACGTGAAGCCGCAGCTGAGCGCCACGTCCGAGATGGTGCGGTCGCCCTGCGCCAGCATCTCGGTGGCCGCATCGAGCTTGAAGCGCAGGATCACGTCGTGCACGCTGCAATCGAGCTCCTGGCGGAAGTACGACTCCAGCGACGAGCGCGAAATGCCCACGTATTCGGCCACCTGGTGGGTCTTGATGCCCTGGCACGCGTATTGGCGGATGAAGTGCCGGGCGCGCATCACGTGCGGGTGCTTGGCCGCTTCGTGGCGGGTGGACGTCTGGATATTGATGCCGATTGGCGGCACCAGCACGCGCGTGCCTTGCAGGCGGGCGCCGTGCAGCATCTGGTCGAGCAACTGGGCGGCGGTGCGGCCCATCTCCTGCGCGCCCTGGATCACGGAACTCAGTGGTATGCGGGTGAGCATGCGCGCCAGCGGGTCGTTGTCGATGCCGATCAGGGCCACCTGTTCCGGCACCTCGATGCCGGCGATGATACAGGCCTGCATCAGCTGGCGCGCGCGGGCGTCGGTCACGGCGATGATGCCGACCGGCTTGGGCAGGCTGTGCAGCCACTGGATCTGCTGCTCCACCGCTTCGTCCCAGGCGGCGGCACTGGTGCCGAGGCCGCGATACACCTGCGCCTCCATCTTGTCTTCGGCCATCAGGGTGCGGAACGCCTTTTCGCGCTCCTGGGCCCAGCGGTTTTCCTGCGCCTCCGGCAGGCTGAACATGGCGAAATTACGCAGTCCGGCCTCGATCAGGTGGTCGCGCGCCAGCTTGATCAATTTGAAATTGTCGGTGGCCACGTAGGGTACGCCGTCGGGATAGCTGCTGTCGTCGGCATACGAGCCGCCCACGGCCACGACCGGGATACGGCTGCGCGACAGGGCTGCCGCCACGGCAGGGTCGTCGAAGTCGGCAATGATGCCGTCGCCGTGCCAGCTCTCCAGGCCCGACAGGCGCAGGCGAAAATCCTCTTCCAGGAACAAATCCCAGGCGGCACGGGTACTGCCGAGGTAAGCGGCGACGCCCGCGATGATCTCGCGGTCGAAAATCTTGTTTGCGTTAAATAACAGTGCGATACGATGAGACTTCATCTGCATCTTCAACCACCTCTATCGGGACGACACAATCCAGCACGCCAGATTTTTGGCGCGACGAGTATTGTGACATGGTTCCGTCACGAACTGAGGAATTCAGGCGAAATCTTGTTACTTTTAGTACTTTTGTTACTTTGCACAAGCGCCTGGTGCAGGAGTCAGTTGGCTGGGGGCGGTTCTCCCTCGGCTAAAGGCCGGCCGAAGACGATGCCCCGGCCGGCAGTGCTCATGTAGACCACGCCGAAGGTATTGGCGTCGCCAATGACGAACTGGGCGTCGCCCGGGCCGCCGTACTGGTGCTGGTCGTCGTTGATGCGCAGCCAGGTCGCGCCGGTGTCGGTCGAGCGGAACACGCCGCGCACCCCGCCCACCGTGCCCCAGATGTACACCGTGGGATAGCTGGCGCCCGGCGCCGCCTTGCCGAATCCGACTGCGGCCGCGTAGCTCACGCCGGGCAGGCTGGCAAAGGAAACGCCGGCGTCGGTGGTGCGCGCCAGGCCGCCATCGTACAGCGGCACCCAGACGTCACCCGAGCGTCCCGGCGCCGCGCGCACCACGGCCCGCGCTTGCGTAGCCGATGCCAGCGTGGCAGCCGGTGCAAACGAGGCGCCGCCGTCGCGGCTGACCAGGAAGCTGGCGCCCCGCACCGCGTAAAATCTTTTGGCATCGATTGGATCGGCCACCGGCCGCGCGCCATTCAGGCCTGCGACCGGCAACCAGCTGTCGCCGCCGTCGCGGCTGTAGTAGCTGGTGGCGGATTTTTCCGGGCTGTGGACGATGGTGGCGCCGTCGCTGCCCAGCGCCAGCTGGCCCTTTTCACCATGCAGTCTGGCGGTCTTTGTCCACGTCACGCCCATGTCGCGCGAGACGTACATGGCGCTGCCCACGCGCGCCACCACGTTGGGGTTTTGCGCCGCAAAGTCCAGCCCCCAGGTGGTGCCCATGCTCGGCGTATGGATCGGCGAATACTGCGTAACGTCGCTGTGGCGGAAGCCGTCGTAGTCGCCGATGGCCGAAATCACCGGCCCGCCAGGGATGCTGACCAGGTTGAGCGGTACCGACTCCTCGATACCATCATCGTCGAACTTCCAGACCGCGGGACTGGCGTGAATATCGGTGGACTTGAACAGGCCATTGCCCGAGACGACCATCACCGAGCGCGCATCGAACGGATCGAACTCGATGCTGGCCGCCCAGTGCATGAAGCTGCCGCCGATCCAGCTCACGCCGTTCGGGTCGATTTTCACGCCCTGGTCGACGATGCTCTTCCAGTTGTTGCCGCCGTCGAGCGTCTCGAAGTACTGGTCGCCCATGCGGCCCTTGGAGTAGCGGTAGTAATTGATGGTCGTGACGATCATGCGCCGGGGATTGCCTGGATCGACCGTGATGCCGGCATAGGCGCGGTTGAGCGGCGGCGAGATGTCGCGCCAGGTGCCGGCGGCGATATCGTAGCGCCACACGCCGCCCTCTTCCAGCCCCTCGCCCTTGGCGACGTCGCCCCACGGACCGGCGCCCTTGGCAAACGTGACCACCAGGGCGCCATCGGCCAGCACCGCGCGGTGCGGCATCAGGTGCGCCGGGCCACCCGCCATGGCCTGGAAGGTGCGTCCGGCGTCGTTGGAGACGTACATGTTCGGACCGTTCTTGCCGAAGCGCGAGACGCCGGCGAACAGGCGCTGGGTGGCCCCGTCTTTTTTGCTGGCCGGCTTAGCGGACGAGTCGAGCACCACGAAGCTCACGCCATTGTTGTTGGGCGGCGTGGTGGTCACGTCCAGGCCGGGCAGGTGCTGCCACGTCAAGCCCTCATCGACGCTCTTGAACATGCCGTTGGCGCGGGTACCGATGTAGAGGATTTTGCCGTTGGCCGGATCGACCTGCAGCTTTTCGCCGTTACCGCGCCCCATGCCGTTGCCGTGGATCTTGAACTGGCTGGTGACGTCGATTTTTTTGAAGGTATTGCCGTAGTCGTCGGACTTGAGGATGGCGCTGGCGCCGCCGTTCAGGTACTCGACGCCGGTGGACAGATACAGCTTGTTGGGCGCGGCAGGATCGGTGGCGATCGACTCCACGCCGAGGATGCCGGTTTCCTGGTCCGACACCCAGTCCGTCAGCGCCACCCAGCGGCCGTTGGCGGTGTCGCGGCGGTAGGCGCCGCCAACGTCAGTGCGCAGGTAGATCAGGTCTTTTCGGGTTTTGCTGGGGATGATGCCGGAGATGAAGCCGCTGCCGCCGATGGCGACCGGGCGCCAGGCGTAGCTGGATCCGGCGCCAGGAGCCGCATTGGGGCTGGCGCCTTGCCCGCCCAGCAGCCTGTCGAGCGTGGGCGCCATTTCCCGCGCCCAGATCTCGTAACCGTTCTGGTTCGGGTGCAGCAAGTCGGGCATGATGTCTTTCGACAGCGCGCCATCGGGCTGTAAGAAAGACCGGCCGATATCGAGGTAGAACACGTGGCGGTTGTCGGCAAAGCCGGCGATGATGGCGTTGACCTGGTCGTTCAGCCGCCGCGCCGGATCGTCGGCAGTGGCGCCGCGCGGGAAGATCGCCAGCAGCAGGATCCTGGTGTCCGGCAGGCGTTGGCGCAGTTCCTCGATATTGCGCCTGATGCCGGCCGCCGTGGTCACCGGATTTTCCTTGCGGTGGCCGGTGTTGTTGGTGCCGAACATGAGCACCGCCACTTTGGGCGCGATGGCATCGACTTCGCCGTGCTGCAGGCGCCACAAGACGTTTTCGGTGCGGTCGCCGCCGAAGCCCAGCGCCAGCGCATCGAGTCGCTTGTAGTACTGCTGGAAGACCGGCGCGCCGCTCTTTTCCCAGCCCTCGGTGATCGAGTCGCCGATGAACACTACCTGCGCCTTCTTGCCCAGCGCGGCGGCCTCCTTGAGCTTTTGCTCATGGCGGCCAGTCCACCACCCGACCGACCACGACTCGTTGAGTTTATCGGGCGTGACCGACGCGGTGCGGTAGTCGGGGCACGCCATGGTGGGCCTGCCCTTGCGCAGCAAGCGCACGTTGGCGATCGCCACCTTGCCGGCGCCAGTGGCCTCCAGCGCGAACGGCAGCTTCACAGCGCTGAAATCGGCGCCATCGCGCACAAAGCAGCTCAGTGCATACGACAGCTTTTGCCAGCCCTTGCCCTGCGCCGCGCGCGCTGGCACCACGTACGACACGGCGCGTTCGCACTGGTCGCCGCAACCGACCTTGAAGGCCAGGCCGCCGTTGGCCAGTTCATCGACCTTCACATCCAGCGCCAGCACACCGCTTGCCATATACGGCCGGAGATCGAGCGGTTGGCCGCCGTCGACACGCAGCGCCGCGTACCAGGCGTTTTTCCATTGCAGCGACAGCTCCTTGCCGGTGCGGGTAGCGATGACCTGGCGCGTGGGCGTGCCGGGCGGCGGCGTGACCGAGGCGGTGGCGCCAGCGAGCACGGTGCTCGATTCGGAATCGGCGACAGTGACGTGGAAGCCGGCCGGCGGCGCGCCGTTGTAGAGCGTCAGTTGGCGGGCGACGGCAGCAAAGCCAGGGGTGGCGCAGGCGAACGCGCATGCCAGCGCGGTCGCAGCCAAGGCACGCGCGCGGCGGGGGGAATACGTCATCGATTGTCTCGCTGGGTTTTATTTTGCGTTCATTCTGCAAGCAGCAAACAGCTGCTGCAATTGCGAAATTCACCAAGCGGACGAATGATATTGGCCGCGCCGCGTATCACGCGAGGCGGCCATGAAAGTTCAAGGGTTGATCGAAGCGATCACCAGCACGTCCGATGGATCGTTGCGGCCATTGGTGGCCAAGGTGAACGCCGCCACGCCGGCCGGTCCCGCACCGCCGCTGCCGGAGAGCAGGTTGAAGTCGCCCGCGCCGCCCTGCGCGTCGGGTGTGCCGTAGGCCAGGGCGCCGCCGCTGCCGGTCTGGCCGATCAGCGGCTGGCTGAAGTCGAGCGGGAAGCTGGCGTAAAACTGCACGGCATTGAAGTCGTCCTTGCCGAAGGTGCCGTTGCCGGCGCGGGCGCCCTGCACCGTCACGGTCAGATCCTGGACCTGGGCGATGGGGATGGTGTTGCCAGGGGCGGTGGTCACCAGGTCGGTGTCGAGCGTGATGACGGCGGTGGCGCTGCCAACGCTGCCGATGCCGGCGGTCCAGGTGGCGGTGAGCGTGCGGATGGCCATGGTAGTCCTTTCTTGAGACGCGCCGGGTGGCGAAGACTTATCAATATAGTATTTTCACCGTGGCTTGTAAATGCAGATTCGATACGAATTCTGCGAAGCTGCCGACATCATTTGGCGAATTTCGTAAGCGCGAAAACGCATTTTCAATGTTGCAGCTGGCAGGCGTCTCTTTCAGAATGGTGCACCCCATGGACATGGTGCTACCAATGGAGAGAGACAAATGCAAACCAAGAAAATCGCACAGCTGATAGGTCAACTATCGCTGACCGCCGCCACCATGCTGGCGCCGGCCTGCGCCACCGCCCAGGACCGCGTCATCGACGTCAACGTCAGCCAGGTCGCTGGCCCGCTGCCGGCCACCTTCAATTTTGCTGTGGGCGCCGGCCGCGCCAACGAGGGCCTGCGCGCCGACTGGCAGCAGCAGCTCGCCGAGATCAAGCGCGACGCCGGTTTCAAGTACATCCGCATGCACGGCCTGCTCAGCGACGACATGGCCGTGTACCACGTCGATGCGCAAGGCAAGGAGCACTACAACTTCCAGTACATCGACGCGCTGTACGACTACCTGCTGAGCATCAAGATCAAGCCGTTCGTGGAGCTGGGCTTCATGCCGTCGCAAATGGCCAGCGGCGACAAGACCATTTTCTGGTGGCGCGGGAATGTCACGCCGCCCAAGAACTACGAGGCGTGGGAGCGGCTGGTGAAAGCGCTCACCGCGCACTGGACCGAACGCTATGGCGCCGACGAAGTGGCCAGCTGGTACTTCGAAGTGTGGAACGAACCTAACCTGGACGGCTTCTGGGCCGGCACCCAGGACGATTACTTCAAGCTGTATGCGCACGCCGCGCGCGCCATCAAGAGCGTCGATGCGCGCTACCGCGTGGGCGGCCCCGCCACCGCCGGCGCCGCGTGGATCCCCGAGACCATCGCCTACGCCGACAAGAACCGCGTGCCGCTCGATTTCATCAGCACCCATACCTATGGCGTGAGCCAGGGCTTCCTCGACGAATTCGGCAAGAAAGGCACGGTGCTCAACAAGGATGATGGCGCGATCAGCGCCGACGTGCTGCGCAACCGCCGTGAAATCGGCGCGTCCGCCATGCCCACGCTGCCGCTGCACTACACCGAGTGGAGCTCGTCGTACACGCCGTCCGATCCGAGCCACGACAGCTACCACCAGGCCGCGTACATCCTGCAAAAACTCAAGCAGGTGGGCACTGCCGCGCAGTCGATGTCGTACTGGGTATTCACCGATATTTTCGAGGAAGCGGGACCGCGCTTCGAGGCGTTCCACGGCGGCTTCGGCCTGATGAACACCCAGGGCATCAAGAAACCCGCCTATTTCGCTTACCAGTTCCTCAACCAGCTGGCGCCCAATGAATTGAAAAACACTGACGCCCGCTCGTACGCCACCACCGACGGCCAGGGCAATGCGCAAGTGCTGCTGTGGGATTACACCCATACCCTGCCCGAGAAGATCAACAACCAGCAGTACTTCATCCAGGACTTGCCGGCCAGGGACAAGGGCACAGTGGCGGTCAAGGTCGCCGGCCTGAAACCGGGCGCGTACACGCTGACCGTCTCGCAAGTGGGCTACAAGCAGAACGACGCCTACACCGGTTTCATTGGCATGGGTTCGCCCAAGCAGCTGACTAGGCCGCAGGTGACGGCGCTGAAAGACATGGCCACCGGCAAGCCATCGGCGCAGAAAACGGTGCGGGTGGGCGCGGACGGGCGCTTCTCCACCAGCCTGCCGCTGCGTGAAAACGATGTGTATTTGCTCAACTTGCAGCAGGCGAAACGCTAGCGGCCTGAACACTCTCGCAATTACAACGCCTGGCAACCAGCCATCAGGATTTACTTGCCCTGGAACAATTAGTTAACTAGACTCGCAAGCATTGCTTAACTTCTGTTCCAGGCGCCCCATCCCGCGCCCGATCGACACACTCCCTTCCCCTCGCCCCCGGGATTTGACTCGCTTCAATACCCCACGGCGCACGCAATGAATATCTCGAATCTGAAAATTGGTACCCGGCTCGCTGCCGGCTTCGGCATTGTGCTGCTGTTGCTGCTCATGGTGGCCGGCGTGGCTGTCAGCCGCATCCAGAACATCAACGCCGCCACCGACACCATGCTGGAAGACCGCTACGTGAAGGTGACGCTGACCAGGGGGATCCAGGACGAAGTCAATGTCCAGGCCCGGTATATCCGCAACGCCACCATCGGCGCCAAGGATCCGGCGGAGGTGACAACATCGCTGGCCAAGCTCGACGACTCGGTGCAGATCAACGGCAAGGCGCTGGAGAAATTGAAAGCCATGATCAACAGCGACGATGGCAAGCGCCAGTTCGCCGCCATGATGGAGGCGCGCACCGGCTATGCCCAGGCCCGCGATACCGCCGTCAAGCTGCTGCGCGATGGCAAGGCCGAGGAAGCTGGCCAGTATGTGCTCAAGGACTTGCGTCCACCGCAGAACAAGTTCTTCGACTCCCTCAAAGCCATGGTGGCGCTGCAGGAAAAGATGATGCAGGAATCGGCCGCCGAGGCCCGCAACCATGGCCGTGTCGCCATCATGGCCACGCTGGTGTTGTCGAGCATCGCGGCTCTGGCCGCCATCGTCATCGGCGTGATCATCACGCGCTCGATCACCGTGCCCGTCAACCGCGCGGTGGAAGTGGCGCGCACCGTGGCCGCAGGCGACCTGACCAGCCGCATCACGGTCACTACCAAAGACGAGATAGGCATGTTGCTGGCCTCGCTGGCGGAGATGAACGACAACCTCAAGAAAATCGTCGGCGAAGTACGCCAC
The DNA here is from genome assembly GCF_001758785.1 of Duganella phyllosphaerae. Classification (GTDB taxonomy): domain Bacteria; phylum Pseudomonadota; class Gammaproteobacteria; order Burkholderiales; family Burkholderiaceae_D; genus Rugamonas; species Rugamonas phyllosphaerae. The sequence continues at coordinate 85,468 of NZ_LROM01000156.1, read as the reverse complement.
GGCACCGAGGAAATCGCCACCGCCACCACCGAGGTTGCGAGCGGCAATATGGACCTGTCGTCGCGCACCGAAGAGCAAGCGAGCGCACTGGAAGAAACCGCCTCGTCGATGGAAGAACTGACGTCCACCGTCAAGCAGAACGGCGACAACGCGCGCCAGGCCAACCAGCTGGCGCAGTCTGCCGCAGCCGTGGCCGTGCGCGGCGGCGAGGTGGTATCGCAGGTGGTGGAGACAATGGAATCGATCAACACTTCCGCCAGCAAGATCGTCGACATCATCTCGGTGATCGACGGCATTGCCTTCCAGACCAACATCCTGGCGTTGAACGCAGCGGTGGAAGCGGCGCGCGCCGGCGAGCAGGGCCGCGGCTTTGCGGTAGTGGCCTCGGAAGTGCGCAACCTGGCGCAACGCTCGGCCAGCGCCGCCAAGGAGATCAAGGTGCTGATCGGCGACTCGGTGGACAAAGTGGAAGCCGGTAACAAGCTGGTGAGCACCGCCGGCGTGACCATGGATGAAGTGGTGTCCAGCGTGCAGCGGCTGACCAGCATCGTCGGCGAAATCACCGCCGCCAGCCGCGAACAGGAAGTGGGCATCGAGCAAATCAACCAGGCGATCACCTCGATGGACACCGTGACCCAGCAGAACGCCGCGCTGGTAGAAGAGGCAGCGGCAGCCACGTCGGCCCTGCAGGAACAGGCCGGCAAGCTGGCGCAGGCGGTGAGCGTGTTCAAGCTCGACGAGACGGCGTCACCATCTGTCGCACCGGTACGCACGATGGCGCGGCCGGTGGCGGCCGTCAAGCCGGCCGGCAAAGCGCCGGTGCGGCAATTGGCCAGCGTGCCCAGATCGGCGCCGGCTGCGTCGGCGGTAAAGGCTTCCGCCAAGGCCAACGAAACCGAGTGGGAAGAGTTTTAACTAATTTTTTAACTGGCCTTTTAACTGATTCATGCCGCGCGGCGCCCGCCGCTGCGGCTTTTTTTCGTTCCGGGCCAGGCTCCGAAAAAACAATATACAATTCAATATATTGTTTTTCCTGGAGATCCACGGTGTCCTCCATTACCCCCCCTGCCGCTATCGATCCGCAGGCCATGCAGGCGGCAGCGGCGCGTGCCTCGGCCTTGCTGAAGGCGCTGGCCAACCCGGACCGCCTGCTGCTGCTCTGCCAGCTCTCGCAAGGCGAGTACTGCGTGAGTGAACTGGCCGACGCGCTTGCCATCTTGCAGCCCACCTTGTCGCAGCAATTGTGCGTGCTGCGCGCCGAGCAACTGGTCGATACCCGGCGCGAGGGCAAGCAGATCTATTACCGCCTGGCGAGCGCGGAAGCGGCCGCCGTCCTGCGCGTGCTGTACACCTTGTATTGCCCCACTCCCCTCGAAAGCCCGACATGACCATCGACTGGATCAACTTCGCCCCCTGGACCGCGCTGGCCGGCGGCCTGCTGATCGGCACGGCCTGCGCCGCGCTGATTTTATTCAATGGCAAAATCGCCGGTATCAGCGGTGTGCTGGGCGGCTTGCTCGGCGGACTGCTGGGCGGCTTGCCTGGCACCAGGCGGTCATCGACCGGCGGCGACCTTGGCTGGCGCGTCGCCTTCATCGGCGGCCTGGTCATCGCGCCCCTGGTTTATGGGCTGGCCGCCTCGCTGCCCGCCGTTACGCTTGAAGCGGACACCACCGTGCTGGTCGTGGCCGGCCTGCTGGTGGGCATCGGCACCCGCTACGGCGCCGGCTGCACCAGCGGCCACGGCGTGTGCGGCCTGTCGCGCCGCGCGCCGCGCTCGATGGCGGCCACGGCCACCTTCATGCTGGCCGGCTTCGCCACGCTGTATGTCGTGCGCCACCTGCTGGCTTGAGGAGCACACCATGCAAAGTCTGATTGCACTATTGGTGGGCCTGGTATTCGGACTGGGCCTGATCGTCTCCGGCATGACCGACCCGGCGCGGGTGCTGGGCTTTCTCGACCTGGCCGGATCGTGGAACCCGTCGCTGGCGTTCGTGATGGGCGGCGCCATCGTCGTCGCGTTGCCGGCGTTTGCGCTTGCCGCCAGGCGCCAGCGCACGCTGACCGGGGCGCCACTGCAACTGCCCACCGCCACCCGCATCGACCGCCGCCTGGTACTGGGCGCGCTGGCCTTCGGCGCCGGCTGGGGGCTGGCCGGCCTGTGCCCTGGGCCGGCGCTGGCCTTGCTTGTCACGGGTAATGGCAAGGTGCTGGTGTTTGTGGCGAGTATGTTGGTGGGGATGGGGGTCTTCGAGGTGGTTGAGCGGTGGCGCCAATCGAACGGGAGGCCAGGAGGATGAACCGAATCGATCCCGAAAAAACCCAGCTGACGGTCGGCGACGTCGCCAGCCGCAGCGGCGTGGCGGTGTCCACCGTGCATTTTTATGAATCGAAGGGCCTGATCAAGGGCTGGCGCACAGAAGGCAACCAGCGCCGCTACGGGCGCAGCGTGCTGCGGCAAATCGCCGTGATCAAGGTGGCGCAACGCACCGGCATCCCGCTAGAAACCATCAGCGCATATCTGCAAAAGCTGCCGCAAGACCGCATCGTCAGCGCCAGAGAGTGGCGCAAGCTGGGCGAGAGTTTTCGCGCCGAGCTCGACGAACGCATCGCCCGCCTGACGCGGTTGCGCGACGAGCTCGATGGCTGTATCGGTTGTGGATGCTTGTCCACCACTGAATGCCCGCTGCGTAATGGCGGCGATGCCCTGGGTGCGAATGGGACGGGGGCGGTGTTGCTGGACCGGCCGTTCGAGAAATGACCATGCGCCGCCTGCCCCGCTCGCTGCCGATGCTGGAGACGAAGCGTTTGCTGCTACGCTCGGTAAAACTGGGCGATATCGCCGACCTGACCGCGGTTTATGGCGATCCCGAGGTGATGCGCTACGCTTCGGACCCGGCCTTCACGATCGACGACGAGTATCTGCAAACAGTCGCCAGCATCGAGCGCAACCTGGTTGAAGACGTGGCGATCGAATGGGGCGTGGTGCTCAAGTCGAACGGCGTAATGATCGGCGTGGTCGGCCTGCATAATTTTGCAGGAGGCCAGGCGGAGATTGGGTGTTTGCTGGCCAAGGCGTATTGGGTACGCGGATTGATGCGGGAGGCATTGCTGGCAGTGCTCGATGTTGCGCCGGGCGTTGGATTGGCAAGGCTGGACGCGGAGATCGATGTGGGGAATGGGCGGTCAGAGCGGTTGTTTTCGGGGTTGGGGTTTGTGCACATTGGAGGGGATGGAGAGTCGGCAGTCTGGATGAAAACTTTGTAGTCATCTTTTATCTACGGCCGATATCGGCCTTGGTCTGCGCCGCCGCTGCCCCTTGTCGGATCCGAATTACCCCAGCCCGAACTGCTTCCTCAAACTCGCATCCACCGGACCCGCCGGCATAAACCGGCGCAACTTGCTGAGCAGCGAAGCCGGACCGGGCGGCGTTTTGCGCATCTGCCACTTACCCAGAGCCGCCTCGACGATGGTCGCCGCCACGCTATCGGGCGCCGGCGCCTTGTTGATTTCACGCACCACCGCAGCTGCAGACGCCGTGCGCTCACGGTCGTAGGCAGCGATGGGGGACTTGGCGGTCGGTGAATTGGCCTCCAGGCTGGTCCTGGCATAGGCCGGCTCGACCAGCGTGACGCGAATGCCGAACTGGCGCACTTCGTGATCAAGCGATTCGGAAAGGCCTTCGAGCGCATGTTTCGACGCCGAATACAATCCCATGTACGGCGCTGGCAAAAACCCGAGCACAGAACTGATGTTGACGATCCGCCCCGCCCGCCGCTGGCGCATCTGCGGCAGCACCGCCTGGATGGTGCGCATGGCGCCAAACACATTGGTCTCGAACATCACGTGCGCTTCCGCGATGCTGGTCTCCTCCACGGCACCGGTCATGTTCATGCCGGCGTTGTTGACCAGCACGTCGATGCGGCCGGCGCGGCTGATGATGTCGGTCACGGCGCGCTGCACCGAGTCGGTGTCGCGCACGTCCATCGCCACCAGGGTAACGCCCGGCAATGGCGCTGCCGTGGCCAGATTGCGCACGGTGCCGTACACCTCGCAGCCGCGCCGGGCGAATTGCTCGGCGGTCGTGCGGCCGATGCCGGATGAGACGCCGGTGACCAGTACAACTGTGGGGGTCGTCATAACATTTCCTTCTGATTGGATGAATTGAGGTCAACACAGAAATATGACGATCATCATATTTTTATGTCAAGAAAAGTGAGGATGCACTGCGCCTCACTTAAAATATGACGATCATCATATATTAGTTTTTGTTTCCGTGTATACCGAAATCTGGAGAGAGCGTGGACGGCGCCGACACCTCGCAGCCGCGTCGGACAAGCGCACTACGGCGGCGGCATTATGCGACGGCGCCGGCGCTAGCGGCAACATTCAACGTCAGCGAGAAGGTGCTGCCCTGCCCTGCGCCAGCGCTGTACGCCGCCACCTGGCCGCCGTGCAGGGCGACGATTTCCCGCACCAGCGCCAGGCCTATGCCCAGCCCGCCCTGGGACCGGTCGGCCGACCGCTCGGCCTGGACGAACAGGTCGAAAACCTGGGGCAGCAGCTGCGCATCGATGCCGATGCCGTTGTCGCGCACGTCGATCGAGACGACCTCGCCATGCCGCGCAACGGTGACCTCGATACGTCCGCCAGGCGGCGTATATTTCGCGGCATTGTTGAGCAGATTGACGAGCACTTGTGTCAGCCGTACCGGGTCGCCGACGATGGCCGCGCCGCCGGCGTCGCCGCTGGTTGTCAACACGTGCTGGTGGGCCGCGATCAGCGGCTGCGACTGCTCCACGGCGGCAGCCACGATGCCCATCGGGTCGATCACTGCGGTCGCGAGCTCGATCAGTCCGTGCGTCACGCGCGAGACGTCGAGCAAACTGTCCACCAGCGACGTCAGGTGGCGCACCTGCCGGCCGATCATCTGGCCCGACCTGCGCACCAGGGCTTCATCGGAGGCCTTCAGGTGCAGCAGGTGCGCAGCGGAGGTGATCGGCGCCAGCGGATTGCGCAGCTCGTGGGCCAGCATGGCCAGGAATTCATCCTTGCGACGATCCTGCTCCTGCAATGAACAGTAGAGCCGGGCGTTCTCGAACCCGGTCGCGGCGATCGATGCCAGCTGCACCAGGATGGCCTCGTCCTCGACCGTGAAAGCGCCATCGATCTTGTCCACCGCTTCGATCATGCCCAGGTGATTGCCGGCACGGTCGATCAGCGGCACCGCCAGCCGACCGGCCGCCGGCACCGGCGCAGTCGGCGCGTAATGCGCCGACTCCGAGACGGCATGGACCGCCATCACGCCGGTGCCGGCATCGGCCAGCGCGACGATGGCCTGGTGCGCCTGGAGAATGTCACGCACTTCCGCCACCAGCGTCTTGGCGATCTCCTCGGTCGAGAGGATCTTGTGCAAGGTGCGCGCCGCCTGCGCCACCTTGCCAAGCAGCGCGCTGGTGCGCTGCTCGCGATCGAGCCGCTGCGCCAGCGCCAGCTCGGCCATGACCATGTCGTGGATATCGGTGTTGGCGCCGATCCATTCCCGCACCGAACCGTCGGCCGCCAGGATGGGCACACCCTTGACGGCGGTCCAGCGGTAGCTGCCATCGGTGCAGCGTATGCGGTAATTGGTCTCGAACACGGCGCGCGCCGCGACGCAAGTGTGCCACAGCGCCTCGGTGGGCGCACGGTCATCGGGATGCAGGGCGTCGAGCCAGCCGAATTCCTTCCACTGGTCGTAGGTCTGCCCCGTGAACGCGCGCCACGACGGCGAATCTTCGAGCACCCGGCCATCCGGCGTGTTGGTCCAGACGATTTGCGAGGTCGCCATCACGAGCGAGCGGAACCGTTCTTCGCGCAGCCGCAGCGCATTCTCGCTTTCCACCCGCTCGGTGATGTCTTCATGCATCAGCATCACCTCGACGATATTGCCCTCGCCATCCTTGATCGGATGCGCGCGCGCCGTCACCCACCGCGCCGGCCCCTCGCCGCCGAGCGCACTGACGTCATAGCGTGCCGATGGAATCTCGACCGACTCGCCGTCGAATGCACGCCGAAGCAGTGCCGCGATGCCGCTCTCGAGCATTTGCGGATCGTTCAGCACGTTGTAGTCGGCGCTGAAAACGAAGTCGCGCAAGGCCGTGCCTTCGTGAATTTGCCAGAGGTTTTCCCATGCCTTGTTTACCCGGACGGTACGCCCGTCCGGCGCCAGGATCTGGATGCTGACCGGGGCTTGTTCGAAAAGCTCCTGGTAACGGCGCAAGGTAAATTGGGGCGTGGTGGTGGGCATGGTGCGCGGCTTCTAGGGTGGGGATGCATGATGTCACAGATTGGGTGTTGGGGTATCAGGTTCAGCGTAACGCCGCTCACATAAGCTTCGATACGGTGTAGTGTCAAGCCTCCGTAATCTCGGCAATTGTGGTGCGCAGTACAGCGATCTCCGGCCGCGAGTAGCGGAACGTCTGCAACGGAAGTTTTGCTCTACACTTCCCATCGCCCCTGTAGACCAACAGCGCCGGCGCAAATGGCATACTGTTCGCGCCAACAACCTGGCATCAATCCGCAAATGGAGATCTGGAAAACATGAATTTGAACATGATCGGCGTTGCCACCACTTTCTCGCTCACCCTGCTCGCCTTGACCGCCCCGGCAGCCGCGAACGCACGGGCCAGCACATCCGCAACCGGCGGCCTGCCTTTCGAGGTCAAGCCGGTCGGCACATTCAAGAACCCGTGGGCCATGGCATTTCTGCCCAACGACCACGTGCTGGTGACGCAAAAGGAAGGGACGTTGATCCTGTTCGATCCCGCAACCGGTACCAGGAGGACAGTGTCCGGCACACCCGCCGTCAGCAGCAAGGGCCAGGGCGCGCTGATGGACATCGTGCCCGCGCCCGATTTCGCGGCCAGCAAGCTGCTCTACTTCAGCTACTCCGAGGCTGGCACCGGTGACAGCAGCCGGGTCGTGCTCGCCACCGCGACACTGGATCAGGCAGGCGGCACGCTCAAGGATACAAAGACCATTTTCCGCGGCCAGGATGCTTCGACAGGCGGGCATTATTCGGGCCGTATCGGCTTTTCGACGGATGGCAAGTATCTGTTTTTCACCAGTGGCGACCGCCAGCTTTTCGATCCGGCACAGGATCCCAAGTCGACGCTGGGCAAGGTGCTGCGCCTGAACCTCGACGGCACGCCGGCCGCCGGCAACCCGCTCGCGGCCAAGGGCTTCAATGCAGCCGTGTGGTCGTACGGCCACCGCAACCTGCTGGGCATCGCCTTCGACAAACAGGGACGCCTGTGGGAAATGGAGATGGGGCCGCGCCATGGCGACGAGATCAACCTGATCAAGCCAGGCCTCAACTATGGCTGGCCGAAGGTATCGAACGGCAGCCACTATGACGGCCGGGACATCCCCGACCACGCGCCTGGCGACGGCTTCGAGGCCCCGAAAGTGTCCTGGAATCCAGCCATTTCACCGGGCGGCCTGGCCTACTACGATGCGGACCTGTTCCCGAAGTGGAAAAATTCCCTGTTCATCACCGGTCTCTCGGGCAAGTCGCTGGACCGCATCGCCCTCGACGGCGAGAATGCGACCAAGCAGGACCATTGGGACATGGGCGAACGGATTCGTGCCGTGCGCACCGGGCCCAGTGGCGCGCTGTGGTTGCTGGAAGACGGTGCGAGTGGGCGGTTGCTGATGCTCACGCCGAAGAGGTAGGCCAGCGGACTTCAGATCGAAAAGCCTGATCGGGTGCAAACCGCGCGCCCACGGCGCGCGACGCCGTCGCTCGCGCGGCGGCAAATGGGCGATTCGAAGAGGCACGCCCGTGCACAGGACGAGGCCTTCGAAGAAGGCTTGCCACGCTTGGATTCCTGCCTGAAAGCTCTCAAGATATGCCTCAATTATGCCCCGATAGGTTATCCGGGTCAGTTTTCGGTCAGCGCCAACAACACGGGATAAAAGGAAAGCCAAGCCAATCCGGCCGGGCCGGCTTTTCATTAACCCGGTTTCCGTTCCTTGCTGCGAGTCGCCATACGGCGGTTGCGCCTTGTGCTACCATGTAATTACGCTGTAACACATAGGAGCAAGGGCATGAGCGAAGCAACTTTTACCTTCCGGGTCGATAAGAACCTGAAAGACCAGTTCACGACAGCCGCCAAGGGGCGCGACCGTACCGGCGCCCAGTTGCTGCGCGACTTCATGCGTGACTTCGTTCGGCAGCAGCAGGAAGCGGCAGAACATGACGCATGGTTCCGTCGCCAGGTGCAGAGCGGTCTGGAATCGGCCAATGCCGGCAACCTGATCCCGGCCGCTGAGGTTGAAGCCAAGTTCGCCGCCAGGCGCGCCGCCACACGTCGCCGACTGGACGCCGCTGAATAATGGAATTGTTCTGGACACCAGAGGCGATTCGAGACCGCGATGACATCTACGAATACATCGAGGCCGACAACCCGGCCGCCGCGCTCGCCATCGATGAGCTGTTTGCAGAAAAGGCGAACCGCCTGGTCGATCATCCCGGCTTGGGCAAGCTTGGCCGTGCTGCCGGCACTCGTGAGCTCGTAGCGCACCAGAATTACATTCTCGTCTATGACACTGCCGGCGACGTGGTGCGCGTGCTGCGTGTACTGCACGCCGCCCGCCAGTGGCCCCCTTCCAGCGCTGACTCACAGAGCCTATACCTCGCAAAGAGGACTTGATTTAGAGGTAAAGACAAATGTTGCCAAGCCGTTGAGGGTGGCGGATCGCCTTTTGTTTGCGAATCACCCTAATCAGACTTGAGCGATTATCACAGCTATCATTGTCAGGACAACACCAACCACGCCACCGAACACAGCAATATTCGATAGCGTTGTACGCGCTTTCTCCGGGGTTTCAAGGCGGTCGCCTATCCAGGCTTTTAAGGTTGTCATTTTACGCTCCCGTCGCGTGATCAATTTGGGATACGAAGGCAAGATTTATAGCGTTCGGACTCCAACAGTACCATAATGAACAAGCCCGAACAACACTGCGCTGGCAATCGTCAAGCCAACCGACTTAATGAGAATCTGATAATGCGTTCGCCAAGTAGCGCCAGTTGGCATTGGGTAGGCAACCGGCAGCATGGTTCCCAATGCTGCAATTACGCTTGAGGCCGCCAAGAAGACAATCGCCGCGCCGATGGCATACCCAGCCCCCGCCTCCATCGACATCGCTTTGCCTGTGCCGGGCTCAAAAATCTCGTAGAGCGTTGAACATGTAAAGCCAGCACCGACCCAACCAAGCTGGCCGTCTTTAATCAGTTGAATAACTTTCGGGGCACTAGGAAAAGCAAAGCCTTTCAGCACCCAATAAAAGAGAGGCTGATCTGTATCAGGCCCCTAAAAACCCTGGATGCCCTCGCACAGCCCAGGACGCCACAAAACAAAAAAGCCGCTCTAGCAAGGGCTAAAGCGGCTTTTTGAGGGACTTCCCGGGACTTGCTGGGATCGCCTGAGTGTATCCTTGGCGGAGAGAGGGTCCGCATTTGAGAGATTCAAACCAATTCGCATTAGTTCACTTTCCCATAAAAATCAAAGAGTTATGAAATCCAGTTTGTTCGCATCAGTTCGTATAGGTGCGGTACAATCCGCACATCGAATGTGGGTAGAGATGGGGGTAGGATGGCGAAGACAGTGGAAAAGCTCAGCCCTTTAGCGGTGAGCAGGATGAAGGAGCCTGGATATTACGGTGATGGCGCAGGGCTCTGGTTGCAGGTATCAAAGTCGGGCAGCAAGAGCTGGATATTCCGATTTACGATCGGCGGTAAGCAGAGGGAAATGGGGCTCGGTGCGCTGCATACCGTCAACCTGAGCGAGGCCCGCGCTAAGGCGAAGGATTGCCGCTCGACGCTACTCGCCGGGCAAGACCCCCTCGAGGTTCGCGCGGCCAGCAAGCTCGCGCTGGCGGCTGAACGCGCAAAGCTGATGACGTTCGACCAGTGCGCCGCAGCATACATCGCGGCACACCGAGGTGGCTGGAAGAGCGCCAAGCATGCCAGTCAGTGGGAAAACACTTTGGCGACATACGCGACCCCGATCATCGGCGCGCTGCCGGTGGCGGCCGTCGATACTCCGCTGGTCGTCAAGGTGCTCAGCCATATCTGGCTGGAGAAAACAGAAACCGCCACCAGGTTGCGCGGCCGCATCGAGAGCATCTTGGACTGGGCTACGGTCAGCAAGTTTCGAACAGGTGAAAACCCGGCGCGCTGGCGCGGACACCTGGACAACTTGCTGGCCGACCCGGGCAAAGTGGTCAAGGTTGCACACCATCCAGCCCTACCTTGGCGCGAAACTGGGGAGTTTATGGTTGATCTGAGGAAGCGCGAAGGCATCGGCGCGCGGGCGGTGGAATTCGCAATACTGACCGCTACGCGATCAGGAGAGGTGCGTGGTGCCAAGTGGGGTGAGATCAATTTCGATGCGGCACTGTGGACCATTCCCGGCGAGCGCATGAAGGCCAACAAGGAACACCGCGTACCACTGTCCACGGCTGCCCTGACACTGCTCAAGAATATGCCGCGCATGGGCGACATTGTTTTCCCTGGAAAAACCGACAGTACACCGCTCTCGGATATGAGCTTGACCGCCGTGCTGCGGCGCATGGAACGCAAGGAGATCACAGTACACGGTTTCCGCTCAACATTCCGTGACTGGTGCTCCGAATCCGTCGCCAACTCGTTCCCGCGCGAGGTTTGTGAGCATGCCCTGGCACACAGCCTTCCGGATAAAACGGAGGCAGCCTACCGGCGCGGAGACCTACTGGACAAGCGGGTGATGCTGATGCAGGCATGGGCCGACTTCTGTGGGACCGTGCCGGAAGCAGCGACGGTAACGCCGATACGCGGCGCTGCGACTTAAAGGATGCCGTCGCGCTTTCACCGATTGGTGTGGCAGAAGAAGTTACTACACCTTGTTTCCTGTATGAAATCACAGTATTGTTTTATCTAATGCAAAGTTTACAATAGGCAATTCAACGCCGAACTCGCCTAATGCTTTTAATTAGGCAAAAAGAGCAGTCGGATTGGTGCTGCCTTGGGTATGTCCTGCGCGAAAGCCATTGAGCCTAGCTGAAACCAAAATAGCACTAAAGTCTGAACGCGCCCTTCCGACTCTTCATGAGACCGGGTGCAGTCTATGGAGGAGCGGCCATGGCCAAACCAAAAATGACAAGTTCAGCACCTTTGCACAAGAGGACTGTGGCTTTTACGGGATTGTTCGGTGCGTTAGCGCTGCACTTTCCGCCAGTAACTGCCTTCATTCTCGCTGCGATGATGGTGTGCTTGCTATCAAAGCTATAAGGTAAAGGGGCAGTAACTGTGCCCCCGTATTCAGCTCGGCTGGCGGGGCACTTCCATAATTTTTAAAACCTCTTTTATCTCAGGAGTCTTAAATGGGTGATATTTTGGACGATTTCCGACGTTCGCTGCAACGTAATTTGCAGCATTATTCATTGTTCACTTTGAAATCAACAGGCGAATATCATCTGTTTAAAGCGCATAAGAACTTTAATTCAGAATGCATGGCAGAACGTGAGTCGGAATGCGGTCAAGTGCTTTTGGCTGACACTGAAATTGCGTCCTTTGCCTGCGAAGAAGAAGAAAGCGCACGCCTTAAAATGGCTAGGATTGGCAGAAAAGTGTGCGGCAATTGCGTAGCAACTTTGTACGCCAGTTGAAAATCTTTTATGGTGGCATCTACCGCTAAGTTCAGTCGCCACCAGCCGCCCCCGCCTCAAGCAGCGCCTCATACTTCCTCCCGCGCGGCCAGTCCCGCGCCAGTGCCAGTACCTTCTCGCCGACCGACGCATCAAGCGGCAGCTTGTCACACTCATGGCCCGACACGACCATGATGCAGCAACTGGTGCAGAACTCGACATCATCGACCGCTGCCAAAACCACGTACTGCCGGGCAGCAAAGTCCGCCGGCACTAAATGCACCACGACTACGCTGACGAGAAGCGCGCGGCATGGGCAGCGCTGGGCGCGCGCCTGTCGGCGACCCTTCAACCCGAAGCGGGAGCATAGGCCCCATCATGGCCATCGAGGATAAACTGGAGGCGGCGCAGCGGGCGCTTGACGAACTAGCGCGGGAGATTCGGGACCAGCCGCGCATCGCTTTGGCGAACACAGCGGCACGGCCAGAAGCGAGACTGAACTGGGTGAAGTTGGGGCGCTACATCGAGCTGTCCGGCGACACGACGGATGCGGTGCAGTCGCGCCGCAAGGCCGGGAAGTGGCTGGACGGGCGGGAGTGCAAGATGGTCGACGGCCGCCTGTGGATTGACCTGCGTGCAGTGGAGGCATGGATCGACGCGTGGTGATAAGCAAATGAAGAGTACAGCGTTTAGACCTCCAAAGACCTCACCAGACCTGATAACGTCTGGCTGGTCGCAGAGGTTGGGGGTCTGGAGAGGTCGGAAATGGTTTGAGCTTTCGCCCAATTTTCGCCCAAATTTTGGCAAGGCAAACGGGCATCGGTCTCGACATCATCGACCGCTGCCAGAACCATGTTCTTCCAGGCAGCAAGGTGCGGGGGCATTACATGCACCACGACTACGCGGACGAAAAACGCGCAGCGTGGAAGAAGCTTGGCCAGCGACCATCAGCCATCCTATCTCCTGATCTGGGTCCGTAAAAGAGCTACGCTGGGCTTGCCTGCAACCATCTGGATAAAACCGAGGCACCGTGCCAGTGCAGTGGTCTGCTGGAGCACCGTGTGATGCTTATGCAGGCTTAATCGGGTGCCTCCGAGACGGTGGCCACGTCGGCGATGATCACGCTTAGAGAGGGCCTTGTTGCCCATTGTCTGCCCATCGAAAAATAAAACTAAAAATAGTTTTCGGGACTTGCTAAGTTGATACAATAGGTTGTCCAGCACAACTTTGGGGCAATATGCCAACTCGCCACCGTCGGGTAAAGTCGATAAAAGATGAATTGTTGAAAAAATCCCGCGAGTCTGCCCTAGCTGCCGTGCAGATTTTCAACAGTCCCAGCATCCTTTTTAAATCAGAAATATATATTGTCCTGATGGTGATAGCTTGGACTTATTTGATGCATGCGTACTTCCGCTCCAAGAAAATAGACTATCGTCACTTTTCCATGATTGGAGGTCGAAAAAAATATGACACTACAAAACGCGGCGCATACAAATGGTGGGAGCTAGAGCGATGTTTGAATTGTGAAAGGTCTCCTGTGGAGACTGACGCGGCCAACAATCTTCGTTTCCTCGTAGGTCTACGACATGAAATCGAACATCAGATGACCTCAAAGATTGACGACTTATTAAGCGCCAGGTTTCAAGCGTGCTGTCTCAACTATAACACATTAATAAAAAAATTATTTTCAGAGAAATTGGGAATTGACAAGCATCTTTCGTTCAGTCTGCAACTCTCATCCTTAAGCGATTCGCAAGTCGACATGCTGAGCGACCAACCTGGCCTACCCAAGAATATTCAGAAATTTATTGAAGGATTCGATGGTGCGCTATCTAGGGAAGAATTCAATAGTCCCAAATATGCATATCGCGTTTTGTTTGTCGCAAAAACCGCGAATAATTTCGGCCAAGCTGATCGAGTAATTCAGTTTGTAAAACCCGGGTCAGAACTTGCTGAAAAGGTTAATACTGAATACACACTTTTAAAAGAAATAGAAAAGGTTAAGTATTTGCCATCTGAGATCATAGATAAAATGAAAACAGAGGGGTTTAAATTTACGATGCATGATCACACCCTGCTTTGGAAAAAGCATGGTGCTAAAGAAGATGGAAAAAACTTCGGGACCACCGTTTCAAAAACATGGTATTGGTATGAATCGTGGGTCAATCTAGTCAGACAGCATTGCGAAAAGCACCGTGAAGATCAGCGTGATATCCCTTGGTAAGGATTCTAAATCAGTTCATTCACTCCAAACGACACCTCGTTTTCTGGACAGCGGCAGTAAGTAATTTAATTTCAATTGATCGATTAAAATGACTCTTAAAGTTTTCATAAGCTACGCTAAAGAAGATCAAAAAGCGGCAATTATTTATTATGATCTTTTATTAAAAGAAGGTGTGGCTCCCTGGTTGGATATTAAAAAACTTCTCCCAGGGCAAAACTGGGCGGCAGAGATAGAAAAAGCATTTAGCGATTCGAATTTGGTAATTTTACTACTGAGTCAAAAAAGCGTTAATAAACGCGGGTTTGTTCAGCGTGAAGCGAATGATGCAGTTGAGCGATTGCGTTACAAGCTGCCTACTGATATCTACGTCATCCCGCTTTTGCTAGAGCCGTGCGAAGTTCCTATTCAAATTGCTAACCGCCTGCAATATATAGAGCTAAGTACGCCGGGTGCTTGGGATCAAGTTCGAGCATCTCTAAATATCGCTGCTGAGCAACAATCCGTGATATTGGAAAAGGGAAGCCTTTTTGACAAATTCCAGATTTTTACTGAGAAATATGAGGATAACTGGGTCGGAATGCCAGGTCATGACATAAAAATAGACTACCCTCGATTCCAGTCCTCGCAGCGACCTGATGCGGCCCACGAACTATCGCTGCTGTTTGGAGGGCGAGCTAGTCAAGCTTTGCTTGAGGAACGTCAGAAACCTTGGGAGCAAGTGCCTGATGTTTTTACCGAAAAAGACAGCACACTTTCGCAAAACGGGCGCTGGGATGATTTTGATATAGTTTATTGCAATAGTCGGTTCCTCAGCCTGACATATAACATCGGCTGGTATGGTGCTGGAGCAGCGCATCCTAATTCACGTTTTGAGACCTATAATTTCGCTTTGCTTGAACGGGTTTACCCCGTCACTCTGGAAGAGTTCTTTTCCGACGCTGATTCTGCATTGAAAGTTATCAGTAAAATTTCCATTGAGCAGTTAGGCCGTGAATTTTGGGAAAGAACTGGAGAAAAGCCAGATGAATTTCAGACCAAATGGTTTAATGAAGGCGCTGGTGAAAAACTTGAACACTTCAAATCTTTTACTGTAAATTCTTCAGGATTTACCTTCCTCTTTCCGCCATATCAAGTAAGCAATTATGCCTTAGGGAGGTGGATAACTACTGTTTCCTTTTATGACCTATTGAATTATTTAAGTGAAGGTGGTCCGTATAAATTGGCTGCGGGGGAATAATTGAATCGCCCCTCTAGCAGAAATAATTTTAACAGTTGGATCGATTTGATCCCGCCGTACGAAAAGGAGCGGATCTGACGGCGCAGCGATGGACCGATTTCGCGCGAAAGCGTGCACTGACCCGTTAGAGGCAACCCGCTATTGCAGCTACCATCTCGCCCTCGTACTTGCGGCCGCGCGGCCAATCCCGTGCCAGCGCTAGGATCTTGACGCCGTCCGACGCATCCATCGGCAGCTTGTCGAACTCGTAGGCCGGCGCCGCCGGCACGTCCTTTACGCACGGCACGTACACCGGCACCTCGACGATCTGCGTCGCCGGCGGCGCGATGCCGCAGCCGGCCAGCACCAAGGCGGCGACCAGTGGAATAATTTTTGGAATAATTCGTCGTGCATTTCGTGGTTTCATCGCACACTTTCCAGTAGCTGGTTCACGTAGGGCATGGCCTCTTCGCAGGTCGTGGCGCGCGCGCCGGTGAGCTTGGCCTGGGCGGCATCCAGGCGACGACCATTTGCCGCGGCGAGTTCCTGCGCGGCGCGCCGGCGCTTATCGGCGGGCACCGTCGCGTCGTGCATCGACCGGACCGCGCTGTTCTGGACGCCGATCGAGGCGCGCAGGTCGGCGCTGGCGCCCTGCTCCGCTTTCAGGCTAGCCAGCGCCTGGTCGCGCGCGGCCGCTGCCAGCCACCAGCCTGTGCCGGTGCCCGTAGCTACCACCAGCAGCAGGACGGCCAGCACCACGGTCGCCACTTTCCAGATGCCGGCGACGACGGCGCCGCCGGCCACGCTCAGCGTGCTCACGTCACTCCCGTCATGCAAAGTTCGCGCTCGGCGGCCCGGCGCTTCGTGAGGCCCGGCAGCGTAACCAGAACGCCCAGGATGCGCGCCTTGTCCCAGCGCGGCAACTGGTTGCACGCGCCGGCAAGGTCGCCGACGTAGAGCATGCGCGCTGCCGTCGAGCTGATGCGCGCGCACGCGATGGTCGGCCCCAGGTTGAACACCGCGTCGGCGAACGCCGCCAGCACCGGTACCGGCAGGCCGGGCACGCAGCGCTCCACGTGGTCGACCGCCTTCTGCATGTCCACCGTCAGCAAAGCGCGGCACTCGTCCATCGAGTACTTGCGCTTCGCCACCACATCGGCGCCGGTGTGGCCGTAGCACACGGTCAGAATCCCGGGCGGGTCGTAGTAGGCGATCTGGCGGATCCCTTCGGCCGGCACGGCGATGATGGTGGCCAGCGCTGCAGCGGCAGCAGCGCGTTGTTTAGGCGTTGCCATTGGCGGCTCCCGAAAGTTCTTTCTGCGCGACCAGGCGCGCGATGCCGGCAGCCAGGGACACAGCCGAAGCGATGCCGGCGAACACGCCGTTCGGGACGCCGGCCGGCTGGACGAACTGCACGCCCACCTCCAGGCCGCCGAGGATCGCAGCCAGGATGCTGAATTTCATCGACCACGCCTTGCCCAGCACGGCCTGCCAGTCTTCAATCAGTTCAAATTTCATATCAGCCTTTCAGTTTGAAGATTCCATACAGCGCGCCAACGGCGCCTGCGATCGCAATTACCCACCGCGCGGGGCGCTCGAGCCAGCCCAGCACGCGCACGCCGCCGCGCATGCTGTTCATGTATTCGGCGATGTCTTTCAGGGAGGGGATGTCCAGCTGCGCGAGCTGGCCCAGCTGCTGCTTGATGGCCTCGATGCCCTCCGCTGCCTCGCGGCTGAACGAAGTGTTTGCGTCCAGATTGCCCTTCATGGCATGCACATCGGCGGCCAGCTTGCCGACAGCATCCTCGACGCGCCCGATGCGCTCTTCCATCTGCACCATTCGGCGCTGGTTGTCGCCGTGACGGGCGCTTTCTACTGCTTCATCTGCTGGCATGGTTGCCTTTCTTTGGGCGTAAAAAAACCCGCCGAAGCGGGTCTTGGTGGAACGGTGATTTTTATGCTGCTTCGAGTGCAGCAATGCGATGCTCGAGCGCATCCTGGTGGGCAGCCTGGCCCGCCGCGATGAACATAGACAGCTCGGCGTAGCGGAACGCGTAACGGTCACCGGCCTCGCGCACGACCTCGGTGTAGGCCTCGCGCGCCTCGATCGCTGGCCGGCCGGGCGTGGCCGGTACCGCAGGGGTTACGACATTGCCGGCGCCATCGAGTACAGCCGCCACCTCGGCTGTAGGCGGCAGCGCCGCGCGCGCCTCGACGGCCGGGTGCTCAACCACCTGGCGATCCCACGCGTCGTAGCAGACGAATCCGTAGTTGAACGGGTCGAGGCCGTGAACCGTCATGATCTCGATTGCGCGCTGCACGGTCGGGCCGACGTGTTCCCGGGCGTCCGACGACTTCTCGTCAACGGCATCCCGCCAGCGGTAGATCTGCACGGCGCGGGCCAGATCACAGGACGCCGCGATCTCTGCAGGCGTCAGGTCGCGGAATTGGCATTTCAGTCGGGCATCCGACGTGTTGATGGTGCCGGTGCGTGCGTAGATGGTGCGATAGGCCTGCGATGGCAGTCCTACGTCATACTGGTTGTCCAATCGAGGGATCAAATACTTTCCTCGGAAATTGCAGGTAGTGGTGATGTCATCCCCGTCCACAGTATCGGTATGGGAGATATTGAAAATCTGCATATACGCAGATTCCTGCTCGGCTGTGCCGAATGCGCCCACTTTCGAAAACTGCAAGCGGAGCGTGCCATTGCTGTTTACGAACGTCCACACGTAGTCGTTACTTCCCTGCCCCGTCCAGCGAGCCATGCTAATGGATGGCTCTTGCCCCCCCGGGTAGCCCAGCAATGAGCGTGGCCGCGATGACGCATTTGTTGCGCCAGTGCCAGTTACGAGCGGAGAAGACAGAGGGCCGGTCAACACGCCACCGATCAACGGCAGCGCATTGAATGGGCCGACCACGAACGCGTCCCACATCTCGTTCAACACCTCGATGAAGTTCAACATGCCTGCTTTAAATTTGCTTGCCATTTTTAGTACCCTTCGATTTGGAGTGGAGCGGAATAGATGTCGAAACTTGAGGCGCTGATGGCGTCGATGTTGGCGACACGGCCGTAGACCATGTGCTGCTGCTCGAGCACCGGGTCGGCGTGCTCTGGGAACAGGCTGCACAGCAGCGGCCGTACCGTGCCGCACTCGTCCACGATGCGGGCCAGGCGCGCGCGATCGGACGGCGTCAAGAATTCCAGGTTGATGTTGAGCAGCCGGTGCCGGGTACCGACGTTCGTTTTCGCAGCGCCGGCGGCCGTGCGGTAGCCCTCGCTGGTGTCCACGGTCGCCAGGCTGGCGCCGTAGCTCGGGTTGTATTCCGGCGCCCAGTACATGCCGGCAACCAGACGTGACAGCTCGATGTAGCCGTCGGGGTTATCCACCGAGGACAGATCGATGACCAGCTGGCGCACGAGCACCGGTTCGAACCAGGCGACGCCGTCAGCGCCGCCGCCGCGCGCCCAAGTGTTCACGCCACCGAACTGGTAGGCGTTCCAGCCAAGCGGCATTACACCGAAATCAGCAGGGTCCAGCGGCGCCTCGGGGCACGGCAGTATCACGCCGGTGTCGAGCACGGGTGCGGCGTCGCCGACGCGCTCGTAGCCGCGCACCCGCATCCGCGCTGAGCTGTTCATATTCGATCGGATCGGCGCCGCGCAGGCGATGAGCTCCTGCGTCGGCCAGGTGGCCGTGATCGTCACGCTGGTGCCGACAGCGCGCAGCACCGCCGAGCGTTCGTCGCGCTGCAGGTTACCCGGGCCCAGCGCGCCCGCCTGGCTCGATGCCGTCAGCACCGCGCGGTCGATAGCATTGTCGTGGAGGATTCGTAAATTGTTCATGTCACTCCGTGGAAATGAGGCTCAGCGATTGACGGATATTCGACATCGACTGGCCGATCCCGCCCGGCATCGGGTTGAACGTAATGGTGCGCAGCGACCTGGTCACCAGCACGGCGCGGAACGTACGATCCTGGCTACCGCCCACCGTATCCGTGTATGTGATCGATCCCTCGATCACGCGCTGGTAGAACGACAGTTCGTCGAAAACGCCATTGTTCTGGATGTATGTGGCGCCGGTGACGCTGAAGGTCTGCACGAGTTCCTCGGCAGTGTCGCGGATCGTCCGGTAAAGTTGGATCGTTGCCGAGTTCTCTGGGCCAGACGCGCTGTAGGTGCCGCCATCGCGCCCTGCCTCCTCGCTGTACGAGTAGCTGCACACCACGGTGATCGGACCGCCGTTGGTACCGAATGGACCGTCGGTAACCTGGCTGTTTGCATCCAGAGTTGGATTCGTCACGGATGTGCGCAAGATGCCCGCCGACAGCGCGCCACCGAAATAGCCGGCGCCGCTGCGTTTCAGGTAAAAAATCGCGTTGGTATCATTTTTTGTTCCGGCGCCGGCCCACATCGCATACACCGGATCATCGGGCCCCATCTCAATGCGAAACCCGGCGCCCATACCAGTGTTGACGTTACCCGAAAAACTAGCCCGGCCACCCTCGATCGAGAGCCCCGGGGCATGCAGCGTACCGTCGCTCTCCAATTGAATGTAGCGCCCGGTGCTGGGATTGCCCAGCAGCAGTCCCTCGGGGCCGAGGTAGTATCCGGTGCCATTGTTCGGCGGCCAGGCGTAGCCGGTGTACGTACCGCCGGCGATGTTGCCGCGCAGGCGTACGCTGTTGGCGTAGAAATCGCCCGTGCGCTGCAGATACCAGCCGCTGCCATTGGCACCTGGCGCCCAGTTGCTCGACCAAATGTCACCGCCAATTTTCGCGTTGGTGATCGAGGCGTTCTGGATGAATGCGTCGGCGATGTAGACCCCGATGGGGATGGTGACGCCGCCGACAACAGTTTCCGTGGTGCGCACAATGAACGGTACCGCTGACGGAACAGCGCTTCCCGCCGGCCCAGCGATGAAGAAGCCGCTGGCGCGCACGCCGAAATCGATGCGCCCACCGCCACCCAGCACCTCCAGCCCGCCCACCACGCCGTCCACATCCATCTGCACGCTGTATTTCGCAGCGACGCCGTTCAGCGTGCTGGCGGTCGTCTCCAGAGTTTGTTTTACCACCGCCACCTGGTTGACCAGCCCGGTCACTGGGTCACTCAGGATTGCCTGCGCCTGCAGCACAGCGGTTGCTGCTGAACTCGCGCTGCCAGCGGCATTGGTAGCTGCGCTCGATGCCGACTGACTGCTTTGCACGGCCGCGCCGGCGCTCTGCCCCGCCAAGTTAGCCGCCTGGGTTGCGACGCCGGCTGCGCTGTTGGCCGATGCTGCTGACCCGCTTGCGTTTGTCGCCGACTGGGCCGCCTGCGACGCGGATACCGCCGCCCCCACGGTGTCGCCCACGGCAAGCACCAGGTCGTCGATGAGATCGATTTTTTCGCCCAGGTCGGTGAACAGCTGCGAGTGCCGAATTTGACCGGTCAGGACTTCCAGCAGGTGCTGAACCTCGGCGGCTGACGCGCCGACCGTCCCGGTGCTGTTATTGAACGGCCCCGGGATCGCCGCGCGCGAGACGTACCGGATCCAGTAGTAGAGCGTTTTTCCCGGGCCGACCGGATCGGTGAACTCGCGCCCGTCCGCGCGGCCGACCGGCGCCGCCTGGCCGAAGTCGTTGACGCCGGCGCGCCAGATCTCGGTGTAATCGAGGTTGGCATAATTGGCCGGGGCGGCGGCCCAGTTCAGGCGAATCGCGGCCGGCTGGCCGGTGGTGACCAAGCCTGTCGGCGCTGGCGGCGGGCGCAGGTCCAGCGCCTGACGTTTGTCCACGGTCTGGCGATCAATATAGGTGAGGCCGTCGATGACAGTGGTCGCCGTGACTGTCACGATGCTGGAGGTCATATCCTCAAATTTGAGCACGGCGTCGCCGTTGGCCACTGTCAGCGCTACCGGTGGCTCGGACGAGAACGTGATCTCGCCCACGGCGCCCAACATCAGCGCCGAGAACGTGATCGTTGCTGGCGTCGGCTGGCCGGTCAGCGACACCTCGAACGTGGTCGAGCTGGCCGTGAGGTGCAGATCGCGGTCGATGGGCGCGGCGTAGCGCGGCACGGTGCTCATGATCAGGGTGTCGCGTTCGCCTATGATTGCCGTCATACCATCACTCCTACTGTTACACGGCCGGTCAGCCAGTTCCGTTGCATCATCACCACCACGCCCGGCGCGCCGGCGGCCAGGCCCCAGCGATCGTCGCGCAGCACCACTGGAGCGCCCATCTCGAGCACAGCCAGCTCCGGCTCGCCGTCCAACTCGTAAATGGTGTGCGGCACCCTGCGCAGCGCCAGGCGCCGCTCGGCCTCGCCGCGCGCGTCGGCCCTGGCTTTCAGGCATGTTTCGATCTGCACCGGGTCATCGGTCTGCCGGTACCGTGCCTGCACGGCTTCGTCCACCACCGTCTCGGTCAGCCACTCGGTGGCGTACAGGTCCGCGTGCTCTGGCGGGATGCTGGTGGTCAGGTTGGCCTGCACGGTGTAGTTGCGGTCGAAAGCGATTTTTACCGCGGCTACTACAGGCAGGCGTTCGGCCGGGCGCAGCGAGTTCGCCAGCATCTGGTCGGGTCCGATCTCCACCGGAACACCGGCGGCCGGCAGCGCGATCTGCACCAGGCGCAGTTGCCCGGTGGCCGACATGATCGCCTGTGCCCCAACACTGGCCGCCAGCTGCTGGATAGCCTGCGCCTGGTTCATCCGGTCGGCCACGTACAGACCGACTGGTTGCTGGTGGGCGGCATCGAAGGCGGCCAGGTTGGCGACGTCGAGGTCGGCCTCGGTGAAGCGGTCGGAGGCCTTGCCATACGCGGTGGCGATGCGGCGCACCAGAGGAGCTATACGGGGCGCGTAACCGCCGCCGCTGTCGCCCTGCACGCTGGCCGTGATCACCGTCGAGAACGGATTGCTGCTCAGCTTGAACCGGCCGGCCTGGCTGCCCGGCATCACGCCCAGTGGTTTGCCGTTGGTGCGCACCTCGATCAACGATTCCACGGCGCCGAGGAATCCATACTCCAGCGCCACCGGGTCGGTGAGCAGCGGCGCCACGTTGTGGCATTCGCCGAAGGGAATCGGCAGCACCGAGTCCTTGTTGGGCGATGTGCCGCCCAGCTTGGCCTCGCTGATCGGCGTGTTCAGGCGCTGCAATTTGTCGCGCAGCACCAGGTTCACGGTGTCGCGGCTCGAACTGCCCACGTCGTCGACGATGCCGTCGAACACGAGACGGAAATCAGCACGCGGCCACGCCGGATCGCCGGACCATGCGCGAATGCGACGGTTGCGCCACACGTCGCTCAGCCAGCTATCAAGCGCGCCGTCGCCGTTATCCAGCTCGATGTCGCCGCTGGATAGCGAGGCTTCACCGATCAGGGTGACCTGCTCGGTGAAAGCCAGGCCCCCCTTGGCCAGCGGCAGATACGCCGTGTTGGCCGGCACGTCGGCCGGCCCGGTGACGTACTCACGCGAGGCGATGTAGCGCGTCACCTCGGCGCCGTCCACGTTCACCTCGGCCTCGATCAGCACCATGCGCACTGCGGCTGGGTTTTTCAGCCAGGCCATGAATTGTTGATCGGTCATTCTGCGTAAACTCCTTTCACTGTAGAGGTCCAGGCCGAAGCCTTCGCCGACTTCTCGACGCCTGCCACCACCGTGCCGGCCGCCTTCTCATTCGATTCAGCAGTCACCCGGGCCAGAACGGCAGTCTGGCGCTCAACCTTCTCTTGCAGCACCTTGTTGTCATCACGCAGGCCCCGGATCTCCGCAACCAGTGCATCCGAGCCAGCATTCGACGCTGCCGAGTACCGGCTGTAATCGATTGCCGGTGCCGCGCTGGCCACCATGGCCGTCACGGCCGGCGCTTCGGTGAACTTCACACCCAGACCATCCGTCACACCCATCGCAATTTGCAGGTTGGCGATGGCTTGGGCCACCGTGAGCACGCTGTCGTTGATGGTGATCAGGCTCTTGACCTGCGCCTCAAGCGCGTCGTAGCTGGCCTGCTGCAGGTCCACCTGCTGCGAGGCCCACTTGACCGCCTCCTGGTTGGCCGCGATCACGCGGGCATAGTCGGCCGCATATTTGGCGTCCGATGCGTTGACCACTTGCGACGCGGTGAGGAATGCCTGCTCCGCCGCCGACAGTCCGGATTGCGCTGTCGTGTCGCCGGAATTTGCGGCGGCCAGCGTTTTCTCGAACTGCGCCCGCGCCTCGGCATATTTCTGCTCCGGCGTGAGGGTGGACAGATTGCCCTGCGCGAGTGCAGGATTTAAGCCGTTGAGCGTGGTTACCCACGCCTTCGAGCGATCGAGCGCAGTCTTGGCCGCCGATGCCTCGCGGTCGTAAGCGGCAGACAACGCGTCCTTTGCCGTCACGACCGCCTTGGCCGCCTGCACTTGGTCGAAAAGCGACTTGTTCACGTCGGCGATGCCAGCGCGCTGGATGGCCAGCAGCTCCGCTTCGCTCTTCGTGATCTCGGCCAACTGCTGCGCCAGGTCCTTGCGCTCGTCTGCAATTTCCTGCTCGCTCTGCGTAAGGTCTTCGGTGGCCGCGTGCGTTTTTGCGAACGCATCGGCCAGGGCCAGCAGCGAGGTGTATTGCGCGGCGCCAGCGTCGGTCGCGAGTTTGCCGCTGTTGGCCAAGCCCAGGACGTAATCCTTGAACTTGTCGCGGGTGTCGAGGGATTGCAGGCCCATCGCCGCCAACTGGCCGGTGACGTATTTTTGCACCGGTGCCAGCCGCTCAGCCTCCGTCAGGAAGTTGTCGTTGAAGCCGGACTGCAGGCTGGCCAGATCATCGATGCCGCCGGCCAACTCGATCAGGCGCTCCCGCGCCGCGATGCTGGCCATGCCCATTTGCCCGAACGACGTGCCGCTCGACGCCAGAATGGAATCGAGGTTGGCGTAATTCGCTGCGATGCGAGTCAGGGTTTCGAGCGGTCCCTCGCCAATTTTTGCGAATACGTCGAGGCCGGCCACAGCGTAGCTGGCCATGTCGTCGCCCAGCTTGGAAAACACCGCTTCCAGCGTCTTTTGAATTTCCTCCCCATTCATACCCTTGAGGCTGATCTTGCCGATATCGACCACGAAGCCGTTGAGGCGCTTTGTGAATTCGTCGCCGCCCAGACCCAGCAGCTTCGCAGCTTCGGTAACGCCCTGCCCCAGGCTACCGAGCACCAGAGCGAACTGCGTGTCAGCCTCGGCGCCGAGCGCATCCCATGAGGTATTCGTTTTGTCGCTACGGAGCAGGCCACCAGATTTCTTGATATCGGTGTACTGGAACGAATTGAGGTTGCCGGCCATGGCCTGCGCCAGAGTTGTCGGATCGATCTTGAAGCCAGTGTCTTCGACGGTTTTCTTGCCGCCGAAGATCGAGCCCACAATTTTTCCAACCACCCCGCCGGTCAGCTTCTCGCCCAGCGAGCCTGGTGCGAAGACGTTGTCGAAGGTCTGCTGTGCCGAACCTTTCACGGGGGCGGCCGTCGCGCCGGTCAGCCCGGAATTGCGCACCAGCACGTTGCCAAGCCCGCCAAGCGAAGATTCGATGTTCCGCAGCGCGGCGAGCATGCCCTGGGTGTAGTTCAATTCGATGCTGCTGTTACTCGACACCAGCTCAAGGGACCGCTTGATCGAATCCGATTTCGCGGTGCTATCGCCGAACACCGTGCCAGTGCCTTGCGATTCTTGGCGCTGCTGCGAGACGCTCAGCCCACCACTGCCCACACCGCCCATCACCTTGGCACCGATCGCCAGAACGGCAGCCAATGTTGCGGCGCCGGCGGCCAAGTTGAGCGGGAACGGCAGGGAGGCAATAGCCTTGACCACGGCCGTAATGCCCCATGCACTCGCCTCGGTACCAGCAAGCGCTACGGAAGCGCCGGTGGTGGCTGCCTCGCCCGAGAGCTTGGTCGCGTTCAGCGCCAGGTTGGCCGCCACCTCCCCCTCTTTGAAGAAGATCTTCTTCACCATCGACTCGACGGCCATGGCCATCTCATACGCACGGAATGCACGCTCCGTGGTTTCCATCAACTTATAGCCCTTCGAGTTCTCTTTGAAGAACCCTTTGCCGGCGGCAGCCATATCGCCATACGATTTGACTTGCGCCTGCGCCGATGCCTTCGACGCGGCCATTTCGGCCTTGGCGATCTTGTCGGCGCTGCTCTTGGGGTCCGCCTTCACGGCCGCCAACTGCGCGGCCACAGCCTGCTGCTGCACGGCGTAGTCGGTCAGCGCCGTGGTCAGGCCGCCGATGGCGGTGCCCACGGTACCGAACGATGCCGCCATGCCTTGAGCGGCGGACTTGGCCGCGTTGTCCACGGCGACCAGAATGTCGAGCAGTTCCTTTGCCCTGGTCACGTCGGAGCCGGTATCAAGGGTTTCGATCTTGGTCACGGCAGCCACACTGCGCTGCTTGGCCGCGATCAGTGCCTCGAGGTCGGTGATCTCCTGCTGGGTGAGCGCGTTCGAAACACGCTGCGCATACTGACTTTCCAGGCGCGCCAGTTCCATCTGCTCGATCGCGGCCTTCGACATTCCGTAGGTCAGCACCAGCTCTTCGTTCTTGGCCGCTTCGTCCTGCGCGGCCAGCAGGGTCTTCGCCACCTGGTCGTCGTGTTCCTTCTGCATTTTGGTAAAGCCAGCCAAGCCCTCGGCCGCCAGCTTGTTGGACGCGATCACGCCGTCGGTAGTTGCAACCACCGCAATCAGGGCGCGCGCACGCTCGATGTCGCCGGCATTCAGCTTCGTTTTGCCGGTCGCCACTTCGGCGTCGAGCTTGATGGTCAGCTTCTGCGATTCAGTCAGCTGGTTGTAACCAGCCATTTCCAGTTCGTTAGCGGCGATCTTTTCCTTGATACTGGTGATCAGCGTCTTGTAAGCAGTCTCTTCCTGCTTCAGTGCCGAGGCGGCGCCCTTGTCTTCATACTTCTTGCGGATGCGCGCAACCAGGTCGTCGTACTCACCGGTTTTGCCCTTAAGATCCTCGATCGCTTTCAGTTCGGCCGCCATCTTCTCCGCGCTTGTGGCCATTTCTTTTTTCAGCCCCGCCACGCGATCAGCAGTCGTCTGCTCGCCAACCTTCTTCTCGCCCTCCCTCGCCTTTGGTAGCTTTTTTTGCAACTCAAGAACGCCATCGACTTCTCGTTTGTACCGTGTAGCAAAGTCTTTGAGTGACTCGCCGACGGAGGGCTTCATGGTCTTTTCCATCTCCGCCACGCGGCGCTGTCCCTCCTCGATTTGCTTGATGATCGGATATTCTTTGTCCGCCTGTTGCACGGGAATTCCTTTTCCCTTCAGGCGTAGCAATGCCTCTTGCTTGGCAATCTGCTCGTCCAGCCCTTTGACGATACGAACCTGTGCTTCCTCGAACGATTCAGCTGTATCCTGGTTGGATTCCTTGGCCTTGTCGGAGAAGTGGGACCAGGCCATTGCAGCGGCGCCAAGGAGGGTGATGATCACTCCGATAGGACCACCGAACATGCTCATGACTCCGCGTAACAACGTCATAGCTCTGGTGGCCAGCGTGGCAGCAGCGGCCTGCGCGCCCAGTGCGGCTGTAGCGGCAGCCGCCGTCGTGGTGGCGGCGCCAGCGGCCACTGCCTGGGCAGCCAGCGCGGCTGTGCGCGCCTGCTCCAGTGCCAAGAGCCGGGCCTGGGCCGGGATCAATCCATTGGTGGTGATCGCCAGGGCAGTGGCTCCTTCCGCTGCGAGGACGGACGCACGGAGTTCAGCGACGCGCGCGGCGGCCAGGGACGATGCCGCAGCGGCTGCGCGCACGTCGGCCTGCGCAGCAGCAAGCTTCGCGGCTGCGGTCGCGGCAGCGGCCTCGGTGGTGCGCGCCGCAGCGGCCAGCGTTGCTGTCGCCTGCGCGCTGCTGGCGGCAGCGGCACGGTAAGAATCAACGGCCCAGGCAGCCAATCCTGATCCAAGTTTCGCAGCACCGAGGGTACCGATTGCCCCTACCACCAGGCCGATATTCTGGCCAAGAAGGTCGAGCGCAGAATTGATGACCGACACAGCGCCACTGGCCTGCGCCTGCACTCCCACGAGTTCCATGGTCCGGTTCTTGAGCACCGTCATTGCGCCGCCGATAGTCTGGATCTGCTTGGCCTCCTCCCGCAGCGCCACCAGAGCGGCAGGCAGCACTTCGGCCATGATCTTGGACGTAATCTCGCCGTTGCCGGCCATTTCCTTCAGTGCGCCGATAGGCAGGCCCATGCCGTCGGCAAGCGCCTTCATCAGGCGCGGCGCAGCCTCGTTGACGGCGTTGAACTCTTCGCCGCGAAGCGTGCCGGAGGCGAATGCCTGCGACAACTGCAACTGTGCCGATGCGGACTCGGAAGCCGTGGCGCCGGATACCAAAAGCGACAGGTTGACCGTCTCAGTAATTTTTGCGACCTGCTTTTGCTGGATGCCAAGCTCGCGGGTACCGTTTGAAATCCGGGCGTACAGCGTGCCCGTGGCCGCCAAGTCCTGTTGAGCACTATTTGCGATCCGGCGCACGTCATCCATCGCCGCCGCGTATTCGCGCTGCGACGTAGTCGCCAGCCGCAGCTGCGCGGTAAATTTGTTGTACTCGTCCGCCATCCGGGCGAGGCCGCCCAAGCCAACGCCAAGGCCGATCCCCGCCAGCGCCATCTTCATGGCATCGGCCGCGCGGCCAATACCGTTGGCTGTGTCGTTGACCACGCGGCGGGCCTGGTCCATATCGCGCTGCAGGCGCGCGATGTCGGCCCGCAGGCGGATTTCCATATCACCAACGATCATGTGCAGCCCCAACGAAAAATGGCCGCCTCTGCGACCATCGTGAATAAATGCCGCACAGGGCGGCGGACGGCGGCTCAGTCGAGCGCGTCGTCGATTTTCTTGCTCAAGTTCGGAGCTCGGTACAGCCCGCCGAATGGCGGCTTGCAATTCGAATCGGTCGCCTTATGCAGCTGGCTCAAGTACTCGCCAGACAGGCGGCGAAGCAGTTGGGATTCCCACGGCTCCAAGTCGAAGCCCATGTTGTCCTGCCAGGCGCGCAGCTCGCCATGCGAGAGGGGCACCTCGCCCATACTGCCTGGCTGACCAGGGCCGATCTCGAACAGGTACGTGATCAAGTGGGCGCCGGCGTCGATCGGCGGATATTTGGGCGTCACACCATCGCGCTTGTGCCGATCAAGCCGGGACAACTGGATGGTCGACGATTTTTTACTGGGCGCTTCCGGCACGGCCGCCAGCCAGGCGGCCTGTCGGACGTACAGGATTAGATCGTCGGCGACGCCTTCGTAAAATTGCTCCAGTCACCGATGTGCTTGTTGATCTGCTCGGGGATAAAGCCGATTTCCGGGGCGGTGTAGACGGCCATGAACAAAGCCTCGCCGGTCAGCGCGTCGAACGAGACGTTATCCAGGGACTTGGTGCAGGCAGCCAGGAACACTGCATCTTCCTGCGCTTTGTCTTCGGCCGACTGGCTGTCTTTGCCTTTCTTTTTCAGACGTTCCATCAGGCGGTTGCTCGATGCGGCCTGGGCCTTCTTGAACGGCTTACTGCCGGGGCCGTACATCACGGCTTGCATGGGGCGGCTCTTGTCTGGGTTGCCGTCGGCATCCTCGGCATACAGCAGCTCGTCGGCAGCGTTGCGCAGGTGCAGGATCGAGGTAGGTTCAACGGCGTGTTTGCGGATATCGGTCATGATGAAACTCCAAAGTAGAAATAGAAAAAGGCCGGTTCTTAGCCGGCCTTTCGTGGTGGTGCTGCGGTTGTAATGCGGTGTGCTGTTAGCCTGGTGCTGCGACGCGGATCGTGTCGGTTTGGCGCAACAGGGTCATACTGCCCTGGACGACGTTATCGACCGTGCCGTTGTCTTCGGTGAATTTCGACACCTGGGCGGTGAAGTAGCGGACGGCGCCGTCCTGCTTTTCCAGCTTGAACGACGGGATGCTGTAGTCCTTGCTGGCGGCATCCACCATCTGCTGCCCTTCGTCGGTTTCATCCCAGCCCATCTTGAACTCGGACGAGCCCAGTTTGTAGCTGGCCTTTTTCTCGATCTGCTGGGCGCTGGCCACCGGCGCGTGGGTCGAGGTGTTGTATTCCCGGCCGGTGACAGTACCGATGTCGGTGATCTCGCCGATCAAGGTCCAGGTCAGCGCGGCGAAGCCGGCCGCGTTGTTAGTTGCCGGCTTGCCCAAGCTGATGTACAGCTTACTCTCCGCTACGGTCGTGACATTTTCACCATCACTCATGATGATCTTCCTTTCAATAAAAAAGCCCGCACGCGAAATTGCGATACGGGCGGGCTGGAGAAACTTATTGTGGTGCCGGCGCGCGCGAACCGTAATACACCACTTGGAAATCGCGGCTTTGCATGTAAATGTCCAGGGGCTTGTCGTGCATATCCGGGCCGACAATATCGGTCCTGATACTGGCAACCAGGACGCCGCCGACCATGCGCCGGCCGCCACGAATGGCCTTGCCGATCAGGTCGATTGCCTTGCGCTGGTCCTGGTAATTCTTCGCCAACACGGTCACTTCGGTGCGGGCAGTGATCAGGATCGGCTTGTTGTTGTCGGCTACGCGTTGCCGATCGTTGCTCGAAACCGTGCTGATCAGGATCGCTGGTAGCACGGTACCTTGAGGGATGGTGCCAATGCGAATGCGCTCGGTCGGCACCAGGGCCATCAGCGCAGCATTGCTGGCCAGTAGGGCGTGGATGATCGAGGTATCGCTCAATCGACCTCCGGAGCCGGTACGTTGATACCCTCGGCGGTCAGGCGGGCGCGGATCTGGGTGGCCACGGCCTGTACGGCGGCAGCGCCCTTACTGTCGAACGCCGGGCGCATAAATGGGCGAGGCGTCGCACCAGGGTGATCGACTGATCGGACGGCCACGCCTGCAATCGCCAGTGCTTTGGCATTCTTCGGTAGGATCTGGTGCGCGCTGGTACCGAACTCGACCATATGCCCGTACCAGGCCCGCTTGTTACCAACGCGCAGCGACGCGGTGACGCGGCCGCCTTTCGCCTTCGTGGCGACACGCACACTGCGCCGCAGCGCGCCGCTATCGACGGGAATGTTGGCCTTGACGGCATCCTTGAATGCGTTAGCGCCTTGGCGCAGCGCCGAGCGCATGATGTTTTTTTCCACCTTCGTGCTCAGTGTTTTGAGGAAGTCGTCGAGCTGGCGTCCTCCGCTGATATATTCATCGCTCATGAGGTATAGGCCTCCAATTTCATTTCAATCCCGGCGCGCCGTCCCAGTTCGGCAGGGCCACCGACGATCTGGAATACCCGATCGTCTTCGCCGTGAAGCGTTACGCGCATATCGGACGTGAGTCCGCGCATATAACGGATACGCAACCGTGCCGGCCGTTTCGCCACCGCAAGTCCATCGCGCACCGATTCATCCTTGCTGGGCAAGTCATCC
Organism: Duganella phyllosphaerae; assembly: GCF_001758785.1. Taxonomy (GTDB): domain Bacteria; phylum Pseudomonadota; class Gammaproteobacteria; order Burkholderiales; family Burkholderiaceae_D; genus Rugamonas; species Rugamonas phyllosphaerae. The sequence goes on along the minus strand of NZ_LROM01000156.1, from coordinate 54,963 downwards.
AGCACCTGAGCCGGAATTCTGGAAGCGACCACCACCCATGGGCCTGGCTGCATGCCGTAGCTGGGAGTATTCACCTGCGTCTGGCGCTCGATCGTCACGCGATCATCAAGTTGGGAGCCGCGCATTACAGCGGCACTCCGATGCGGTGCGGCCGCAGGAGCGAAGTAGCGCTCAGCGGCAATTGCGCGACCGACAGGCCCACCACCACATCTTCACGGTTTTCGTAGAGGTGGCCCACGATAAGCAGGATAGCGGCCTTGATCGCGCTGTTGATCACGATGCCACGGTGAGTGTGAATGCCGGCCAGCCGCGCGGTCGACCAGCGCTCAGCCGCCGCCAACTTGGCCATGGCACGCTCGTCGCAATCCTTCAGCAGTGCTGCGGCAGCCATTGCCGCCAGCTGCTCCTGGCGCGCCTCTGCAAACGCAGCTGGCGCCGCCTCGATGGCCGCCTCGAGCGCCACCTTGTCCGGGTACACATTACGGTTCAGATACGAGACAGCCGATTGTTCGGCCGCCTCCAGCTTGAGCTCGATGTCGGCATCCTCGTCGTTGCCCACTACGCGCAGGTGCGATTTAGCCACCTCGACCGAGATCATGGTCATTTTGCCGGCACCTTCTTGCTGGCCGTTTTCGCATCGGCATCATCGCCGGCGACAGCGCCCAGTTCCTTGGCCGCGTCGAGCAACTCGGGCGGACAATCTTGGCCAGGCTCGTAGCTGATCGGGTAGATCTCGCCGTTGGGCACACCCGTGAATGGCTTTTCGAAAATCATGTTAGCTCCTGTGAATCGCCCGGCACGCGGCCGGGCTTATGGTGGCGCCGACGATTACGCGCCGACGGAAAGCGCCTTCAGTACATCCGGGTTCAACAGGCCGCCGCCCACGCGCTTCGTGGTGTAGAAGTGGACGTACGGTTTGTTGGTGAACGGATCGCGCAGCACGCGCACGCCAACGCGGTCCACGATCAAATAGCCGCGCTTGAAGTCGCCGAATACGATCGGCTTCGAATTGGCGGCGATATCAGGCATGCCTGCCACGTCGGTGATGCCGTAACCCAGCAGCGTAGCGGGTGCGCCGGCCTGGAACGATGGCTGCCACAGGAAGTTACCTTCGCCGTCTTTCATTTTCCGGATCGCTTTTTGGGTATTCCGGTTCATGATCAGCCGCGCCTGGCCGGTGTACTCGTTCGGCAGCTCATGCACCAGGTCAATCAACCCCTCCGGGGTCAGCGCTGCAGCGGCGCCGCTGTTCACGGTCTTGATGGCGCCCCACGGGTGAGCGGCAGCGTTGGAACCGCCTGTGATATACGTCAGCAAGCCGTTAGGCTTGTTGGCACCGTTACCCGACAAGAAGGCGATGCCTTCCTGGAGCGAGAATTCGGTTTCCACTTCGCCCGCCAACCAGGCTTCCAGATTTACCGCCGAATCGTCCAGCATCTGCTGGGTTGCAGCAGGATTTGCGTACAGCTCGCCCGTGTTGTAGGTAAGGCTGCCGAAAGTGGACGTCCCGGTTTCCGGACGCGGCGCGGTTTCGCCTACCCAGCCTGAAGTGGTGCCGCGAATGGCGAACAGCTTGCTAAAGCCGTTGGTGCTGATGTTCTGCTGAGCGCAGAGGGCGCGCATCGGGGACACGACGACCAGGCGATCTGTGATAGAGCGGTCCCACTCGACCGGGGCCAGGTAGCCGCCCTCGGCCGCCTGGCCCTTGTTGAGCGAAGCTTGCACTTCGCCCTTGCGGAAGTGGGCGTTGAAGGAATCGGAATATTCCTTGTCCTTCAAACCGGCGCCGGTGCCGCCGTTCATGGCAGCTGCCACCATGCGCTCATTCGCGGCGTCCACCGATGCCTGCAACTTACTGATTTCTGCGTTGATATTGTCGACTTTCAACGCCTGCAGGGCATCGGCATTGCCCTTTTTGATATCTGCCAGTTGCTGGTTGTACTCCTCGCGGAACGCGTGAACTGCCTTGTTCAGATCCGTGATCATGGTGGTCACTTCGCTGTCGGCGCGCACGGCGACGATGCCGCGAGGGATGGGCTGGTTGGCCTGGGCGGCATGTGCCGCCATGGCGCTGGCGATCATCGCCGTGGCGATGCTGGTCATCATTACTTTTTTCATTACTTGCCTTTCAAATTGTCGATCAGGATTTGCAGTGACGCTGCTACTTCGTTTTTGCCAGCGCTCGGCGTGGCGTCTTTCCCAGCAGCGCCCGGCGTGCCAGAAAACAGGGACTTGATAGCTTCGCGGCGCACCGAACGGGAATGTCCCGCCCTGGCCATGGCCGCCTCCACCATCGCAAGATATTTCGTGTCAGCGCTGGCTTCTGGGTCACGGCCCAGCTGCTCGCGCGCCAAGATGCCGCTGGCGAAGCCTTGCTCGACTGCTTGCGCCGCGCCGAGCCAGCTCTCTTTGTCCATCATGGCGGCGGCCTCCGCAGCGCTGAGTCCGGACCGGGCGGCGTAGACCGATGCCATGGCAGCATCGAACGGGGCCAACTGCTCGGAAGCCTTGATCATGTCGTGGCGGTTGCCGATCGCCATGGCCCAGGCGTTGTGGATCATCAGGAAGGCGCCATCGCCCATAAGGATCTCATCGCCGGCCATGGCGATCACCGACGCGGCCGAGGCAGCGATCCCCATGACCTTGACGGTGACCTTGGCCTTGTGCTCGCGCAGAAGGTTGTAGATCGCCACGCCCTGGAAGAAGTCGCCGCCGGGCGAATTGACGTTGACCGTTACGTCACGCGCGCCGATGTTGCGCAGGGCGGCAGATATGCGCTTGGTGGTTACACCTTCGCCGTCGTATGAGTCGCCGATGCGGTCGTAAATGGAAATCGTGGGGCCGTCTTCATCGGCAGCCGCACGAATGCCCGGCTCCCATCGCTCGAGCGCGTCAGGCCGCATGTCGAACTGGATGTTGCCCAGGCCCTGGGCGGCGTTGATTTCAGGCAGTTTTAGCAGGGTCATTGGGTGTCTTCGCTTGGTTGGTGGGCGCGCGCAATTCGTCTGCGCCCTTGTCATTTGAGCGGGCCAGGTCTTGCAGCTCACGCACTTCGTTTTGCGTCATCCATGGCGCATGCCCGCCGGAGCCGAGTGCCTTGGTAAAGAACTCGGCCTGGTCCTTCAGGGTGCCGCGCAGCAGCGCGCGCTCGTTGAACTTGGCGCGCAGTTTCTTGCCATCCTCCTTCGACAGCAGCGTGCGCTCGATACCTTGCTCCCAGATGGTGAACCAGTGCTGCAGCGAGAACTGGATAAACAGGATGGCCAGCTGCTCGATGCCGCTACCCCAGGACGTGTCGTCCATCATGAGCAGCGGGCGCGGCACACCCATGGCGCGCGCGATTTCCTCGATCTGGTGATTGCGGTTTTCCAGGTGCTGGGAATCGGCGGCCGTGTTGGCAAACTGTTCGGCCTTCAGGCCCTCTTCCAGGATCATCCATTTGCCGGCATTCTCGGCGCCGGTCTTGTCGTTGATCGATTCTTGCAATCGTCCAAATGCCTTGTCGGTAAGTGCGCCCGCAGCCGACAGCGCGCCGCCGGCCATCACGCCGTTCTTGAACAGCCGCGCGGCGGCCTTCTCGGCCTGCTGCGCGATGCCGATGGCTTCATGCGCCAGGCGCACGCGTGACAGGCCTGTCACGCCGTCTTCGGAGAGGTCTCGCAGGTGGAATACTTCGTCAGCCGGCAGTGTGATCTGGTGGCCATCCTTGCGGGTGAACTTGTAGACCATGTTCCAGCTGTCGTCCAGATCCGCCGTTACGCGCTTCGGGCACATCGGGATCAGGCGCAGCACCTGGTCGCGCGACCAGATCACACGGGCGTAGGCATTGCCATGCATCATCACGCGCAGCTGCATTAGCGCCTTGAATTCGTAGGCCGTCTGCCAGCCGTTGGGCTTGGCCTTCAAGATGTCGTACAGCGGATGCTCGGTGGCATAGCGTTTTTCGTCGCCGCGCTCGACCAGGTTGAGCGGCAGCATGCCGATCGATTCCGAGATCAGCGTCACGCAGCGCAGCAGGGCCATATTCTGCAGCGCCTTCGACGCGTTGACGTAGGCGCCCGAGGCTGTGCCGCTACCGGTGCGCATGAAGGCCAGCAGGTCGGGATCGTCAAGGCCGGCAAACAGGTGGCCGGTCGACGCCTGGACACTTGGAGCTGCGGGCGCCTCCGCGGCCGGCGCCGGCACGTCCACCACATCGCTTGGGCGTGACTGCGCCTCCGGCGCTGCTGCTGGCCGGAAGAAATCTAAAAATCTCATGGGTTATACAGTCCTTATGCCGCGCGATTCGTACACCGACCCACCTTGCGCCGGCGGATTCAGTTCCATCAAAGAGACAGCGTCGAAGGCCGCCATCAGCGGGTCGATCTTGGCGGACCCGGACGCCTGCTTTGTGATCAAGATGGCGTTGCCTCGCGGCTCGACCTTGGCATTGCCCGCGCACCAAGCCATCATCGGCTGGCCGCCGTGCTCGATCACACCCTCGGCCAGCTTGCGCTCGGTGGTCTTGATGGCGCCCCCAAGGCGCCAGCCCTGCGAAATGGCGACAATCTTTTCCTGCGGCACGCCGGCCTCGACCATCGCATCGAGAATGGCACCGATGCCGGCCGAATCACAGCCGACCTTGTCGAGCAGCCCGGATTGCTCCACTTTCAGCACGGCCGCAGCCACCTGCTCCACGTCCTCGCCAATGCGCTTCACCAGCACCAGGTCGCCCTGTTTGGCGAAGTCTTCGAAGCGGGCGGCCTCGCTTTTTCGCCGCTCCATCACCGAGGGGTGCGCCCAGGCCCTGGTCCACAGCAGCCAGCGGCGGGTCTCGCGCTCGCGGCCGATCACCGCCAGGCCCAGCAAGTCGTCCAGGCCGCCGCCGTCGATGCCGACGGTGGCCACTTCGCTGTGCGCCAGCAGATCGTCCAAGGTCAGCGCCGGGCGCAGGCCCTGCTGCTCCCAAAAATCGGCGCCCGGCCAGCGGTTCGACATCAGCGCCAGGCCGATCTGCACGTTCAGGTGCTTGGCCAGGAAGCCGCGGAACTCGACCTCGCCTTTTTCCTGCGCCTGGCGAAAGCCTCGCGCGATGAATTCCTCATCGACCGATGTACCCATGTTCGGGTTCGTTACATAGGCGTTCGCCACCTCCCGATGCGCGCCGGCCTTGAGCATGTGTTCAGGAAATTCGTACAAGATCGGGTAATGCTGCGGGTCGTGGATCCGCCCGTCGCGCACGCCGCGTGCATACAGCAGCCGCGACAGAAACGCGCCGGCCGGCGGATCGTCCGACTGCGTGGTCGCGAAAATCACAAATCCCTCGGGCCGCGAGGCCAGGCCACCCGTCGCTTCCAGCAGCATGGCGTCGGCGCGCGGGTTTTTACCGAACAGCCACAGCTCATCGATGAAAACTCCGATGGCCTTTTTCCCCGACACCGTCTCGCCGTCGGCCGCCACTACCTTGAGCGTGGCGTTGGTCGTCAGGTGCGTGATGGTGCGAATGTGGTCCTGCACCTTCAGCATCGCGGCCAACTCATCGTCAGCCTTGATCATCGCCGCCATCGGCTTGTAGCTGTTGTCCGCAATCTCCTTCGTTGGCGCCAGGACGATGTATTCACCTTCCAGGCGCCAGTTCAGCAACAGCGCCGTCAGCATGATCCCGGCAGCGATGGTCGACTTGCCGTTTTTTTTGCTGATCAGGAGCATGAACTCCTTGATCAGCCGGCGCCCAGTCTCGGCATTGTAGGCGCCGAAGATGGCGGCTACAAAGTCCAGCACCCACTCGCGCACCACATCACCCATGCGCGGGCTGCCGGGCGCGTCGACCATGCGCAGCTCTTTGAAAATCGCCAGCGCCGCCTCGGCCTGGTCAGGATAGAGCGGCGGGCATGGCGTCAGCGGCAGGCCTGCAACAATGCGCGCTTCCCAGTCGTGGCATGCGGTGGTCCACACCGGATAGGAAGTCACTTACCACCACCAGACACCAGGCGTGGCGGCGGTGGCGGCGCGCCGAAGCGACCGCCGGCGGCCTTCTGCGCTGCGTCAAGTTTTTCCTCTTTTTTGCCGATCTCGCCGGGCTTCTTGTGCACGAAGGGCATCAGCGCCTTGGCGGCATCAATGCGCAGCTTCTCGCCCAGCTCGATATCGTTCATCGCCGCCATCAGGAACGTTTTCGGGTCCGTATGCTGCAGCGCACGGCTCAGATCGAACGTTGGGCGCGCCGGCGGCGCAGCTGGCGGTAGGGTCGCCGGTACACCCGGGCCGATGTTGGCGCGTGCCGCCTTCAGGTACTCGGCCACGGCTGGGTCTTTAACAAGACGCGAGCCGGCGGCCGATGCCGTCGCCGGGCTGTACCCGGCCACGATCGCCGCATCCTTATTGCTGCGGCCGGCCAAAACGGCATCGGCGAACGCACGCTTTTTGCCTGTTAAAGCCATTAACAAAATCCTCAGTGAGGGAATAATTCTGCGCGTGGGAGAGGACGCGGTCTAGGTCGCGAGGGGCATCAAACTTTTACCCCCCCCCGGCATTGCTTTTTTGAAACATTTCGGCTGATACATCATTTCTCAACCATTGGCCGGGCCGGCACTTCACGCACCAGACCATGGCCATCAATGACGTCGCCCATCCGAGCTTCTTCACGCTGCTTGTCGCGGCTGTGGTGGGCGGCGCACAGCGACTGCCAGTTCGCCTTGTCCCAGAACAGCTTCATGTCGCCACGGTGCGGGACGCGGTGATCGACCACGGTGGCTGCGGTCACGCGCCCCTCACGTTCGCAGTACACGCACAGCGGGTGGTGCGCCAGGTAGCCGGCACGGGCCTGCTGCCACTTGTAGCCGTAGCCGCGCGCGGTGCTGCTCTGCTTGTCCGAGCGCCATGACATCGGCTGGACAACAGGAAGCGTGCTGCGCAGCGGCTGTATCTGCGGCTTGAGGGTCGTCAGCTTCATTGAATTGATTAGATACCCGATACGGTACCGGTCAGCATACGAGTGCCGAGGCCGGACTCGGTGCTGGTGTAGAAGCCAACAAATTTCTTGCTGGCGAACATGCCGACGGTGCCCATGTAGACCTGCTCACCCACGCTGAGCGTATTGGTGGGATCGCTCCATAGCAGCTGCCAGTCGGTTCCATTGGCGGCGACGTAGAACGCTGGCACGGCGTTCGCCGCGCCCAGACCGTTGGTGGTCGCATCCATCTGAAAACTGGTAAAGGCCGGGTCGCCGGCTTTCACCTGGGTGATGCCGATGCCGATGGTGCGCGCATCGGCTGTGCCAACCGGCACAGTCCAGTGCATGTTGTTGAACTGACGGTAACCTGTGCGGCCCAGCACAAAAATGGCGAACGGCGCGGTGTCAGGAGTGAAGATCAAACTGCCATCGTCAGCACCACGGATGCCGGTAAATTGCAACGAGTTCGCTCCGGTGAACACGGTGTACTGCGCTGGCGCCGGCAAGAAACCGAAGGTCAAATCTTCCAGGTTGACATACGCGACCTGAATTTTCCCGGTGCCAGCCAATGCAGGACCGGTGCCGGTATTGTCTCCGAACGAGAGATAGGCGCGATTATCGAGCGGCGACGCGTAGCAGCCATGGAAGTGCACGCCCAGCGGATTGGTGGTGCCGGCATTTAGCAGACTGAGCAGGTCCACCCACGTCTCCCCGTGGTCAAAACTAACGTAGCTATACACAGCGCGGGTGGTGTTGTCGCCCGTCGATTGGGTCTGCGTGCCGTACTGGTTGGTGACGATGGCGCCGCTGGGGAGCGTGGCATTGGGCGGAATCACACTGCCGTTGTTGAACGACCAGCCACTGTTCACGCCAGCGGCTACCCCGCCAATCGACTTCTTACTGGTGAATGTCACGCCCTGCTTATTGGTCGCCCAGCCAGTCGTTTTATAAACGATGTTCACACCGGCAGCGCCTGCGTTGCTTGAGCTGCTCGCCAGCACCAATAACTCACCATCGTGGGTCTCGATGATGGCCAGCGGCTTCTCGGCCGGCTTGTTGGTAAGGATTGTCCAGGTAGCCATTTCATCGGCCGAGTACGCCAGCGCGTTATCGCTGGTACGGCGACCGATGCACAGATTGCCCGTGCGGGTGATAAGCAGGGGCATGATCGCTGGAACTGCTGACAACACAGGGTTCAGCAGCGAGAGTACTGGCTGATCGAGCGGGACAAGGGTTTGGACGGTAGAAGCCATTATTTGATCGCCTTCGTTTGTACTGTGAATCCGGTGAGTGGGCGACCAGCCCAAGTGCCCGGCGCGGTAGCTGCGGCCAGGCTCGCCGCCAGTGGATACGTGAACGTGTTGGCGCCGGTGACAGTGATATTCGGGAATGCGCCGTTGTAGCCCGATGGGGTCACCTCCTGGATCCGAACGCTTGAGCCGGTAGCCAGGTTGTGCGCTGCGGCGGTCGTAACCGTGGCAGTCGTGCCATCGCTGGTGATGCCGGTGATCGCAAACGCCTTGCCGCGCACGTACGGTTTCCCGGAATCGGTCACCAGTACCTGCGCATTTGGTGGAACATCCACCCACGTGCCGGTCGGCTGGTTGTAATCATTGTTTGGGGCCGAGGCCAAAATGTACTGGCCCCAGTAAGGCGTATCGTTATGGAACAGGATGCTTTGGCGCCCAGGGTTATGCATCCCAACCTGCGCCGCGAACGTGGACGATCCGAACAAAACATTCTTGAAAAGCCAGGACATGTCTGCTGAGACAGGTGCTGTTGGCGTCACCGCATCCGCCTGCACCGATGCCGGACCTGCGCCCTGCGCGTTCAGCGTGGTCACGGTACCGGTGTACGGCGTGCCGGCTGCGGCGGTGATGGTCTGCGGATTCATGGTCAGCTGCGTCACGTTGCCGTTGATGTCTGTCCAGATGTTGCTGGTGGTCGCGGTGCTGCCGGCGGCGCCGGGCGTCCAGGCCACGCTCACGGCGCCGGCCATTGCGGTCAGTACCGGCTTGGCTGGCTGGCCAGGTGCGGTCTGGGCGCCAGCCTGCGCCGAGATCACGTTCGACGACGAGACGGTGCTCGATGCGTCGCAGCCGATGTTGTACAGCGCATCGCCCGACTGGACCGTGTAGCTCAAGCTGTTGACCGCATTGGCCACCGCGCCGGAGATGTTGGATTTGGTGAAGGGGGCGGCCTTGAGCGCTTTCGTGAACTGCAGCGTGCCGACCACGCCAGCCGGAAGTGTTGCGGTCAGCGGCTGGCCTACGATGCCGGTACCGCTGATGGTTGCGACGGCGGCGCCCGTTGCGGCCAGTACCGCCTCGCGCACAGACGCAGTGATGGCGCCGGTGATGCAGGCGATCGACAAGCGCTGCGGGCCGGCATAAGGGCCAATTGCCGCCAAGGCGCCGGCCGCCACCGCCCACGTATCGGCGCTGCCAGCGCGCGACACCGAGCCCACCGTCGAGGCGGCGCCGGTCACCAGCAGCACCTGGCCCTCGGGCAGAGTGACTGTGGTCTGCTCTTCCGCCTGCAGCGCCACCGTGCCGACGGCGATCTGCTTCGCCTGCAAGACCAGGCCCGGCCGTGGTGCGAAGTACTGCACGCCGCCAGTCAGGTCGGCCGTGGCCTTGCCAGCCGCGATCAGGCCAGCCTCGACGCTCGCAGGGAACGTGGTGATGGCGTTAACGGGGCGCTGGGCGTACGGCTTCAACAGGCGAATGGTCATGCATACCTCAAATAAAAAAGGGCCGCCATCGGGCGACCCAGTCTATGGAGCAGAACAACCAGATTAAGGGTTGCTCGCCTTTACTTTTACAACGGAGCTATTCAAGAGCCTCGCGAGCGATTCAGCATCATCCATAGTAGCGTCGTCAGCCAAAAACATGAGTAACGTGTCACGACTAAACCCCTCGATCTCTTCGTTAAATTGAAGCTCAACGCCAACTCCGACACCCAAAGGCGCTTTGTCGTTGGCCGGCTCGATCACCGTTGCTACGAAATTTCTCTTCATTAAATGCCCCTGATCGTGAATGTAGCGCCACTATATCAATGTCAGGAGACTATCTAATTTTTCCGTGGTGTGCATGGCACCTGAGCAGCGGTGGCGCTGGCATTCATGCCGCTGGCGCCGTAGCCCTTCGCACGCAATATCTCGCGGGCGCGCTCAGCATCCGTGAGCTGCGCGACGATCAGGCCCAACTGGTGGGTGTCTTTCGACAGCACCGCGCGCCGGATCAAATCGCGGTAGTGGCGCTGGTTCATGAAGCCTCGAATAAAAGAGCCACCGCCGTATAGTGCGGCGGAAGTCACGGCAGGTGGCAAAGGGTCCAACAGGGAAACGGTGCTGCTGGCCATCGCAGTGATGCGCCATCGGCAAATAAACGAAGCCGCAACCAGAGCAGTTGTTGATGGGAATCAAACTGCAGCGATTCTGGAAGCGCAATATCATCCCCCTTGAGTACAACGGAGGCGGGATGCTGAACATCAACCATAAAACTCGAATAATTCTTCGAGCCACAGGCTCGCTACAAATAAACAGCGATGGCGATGAAGTCCTTACTGGGCTCACTTTATCTGAGAGCAATTTCATGCTTGCTGTGGGGCAGCAAGAGCCCCAAGAGCGCGACGCAGGCGATATGTTCCTCACCAACCAGTTGAGACACCGCCACCTAGTAGCCAGACTCCAGCAGTTATTTCATCAGCATCGCACGGTGAGGCTTGGCTACAAGGATGATGATTAAGACTCTTCGTTTTCGACTGCATCCGGCTGGCGCGTCGCCGGCAGCATGTGCCAGCCGAGCTGCCGGCGGATCTCTTCGGGCGTTGGCGGCGGGTCTAGCTGGGCGTGCGTGAGGCGCTCGAAGTACTCGCGAACGGTCTCTTTCGCCGGGCGGGGCGTATCGGTCATCGCGCACTATCAAACACAACAAATATGTTGATAAACCTCTTGATAACACAACATATTTGTTGTATTATCTTACCACTGACACACATAAGGGGATGTATGAAATACAACGAGTTCCGGAGGTGGCTGCTCAAACAGGGCGCTGAAATCACCCCGGGCAAAGGAAGCCACCACAAGGTACTTCTTAATGGCAGATCAACAGTCTTCCCGGACCATGGAGCGAAAGAGATAGGGACGGGGCTGGTAGAGAAGATTAAGAAAGACCTAGGTTTGAAGTAAGAAAGCCCCGAAAGGGGTTTTCTTCGCCGCTCGCAGTATCGTAGATCGCCAGCACCAATGAAATTCCAAAACCGTTAAACCGTTAAACCGTAGACCGTTAGACAGATAAACCGTTAGTCCGTAGACAGAGGCTCAAATGTTAAATTACCCAATCACTCTCACGCCTGATTCAAATGGCACATACCTGGTCGGCTTCCCCGACTTCCCCGAAGCGAACTCTGTCGGTGACGACAAAGAGGACGCCTTGGCCCAGGCCGTTGACGCGCTGGAAACTGCGCTGTCGATCTATTTCGATGAGCGCCGCCCGGTACCGCTTCCATCACCTGCCGATGCCGGCGATGCTGTCGTTGCCCTGCCTGCGCTTGAAACCGCGAAGGTCTTACTCTGGAACGAGATGCACGCGCGCAAAATGCGCAAGGCCGACCTGGCGCGTATGCTCGATGTGCACACGCCGCAGGTGGATCGCCTTTTTGATCTTGGTCACTCGTCGAAAATCGAATTCGTCGAGCAGGCCGCGAAGGCGCTGGGCAAGACACTCAACGTTTCGCTCGTCTGAGTTATTCATGCCGCTCCGGTGGCGCTGAGTCCGCGCGCCGCCTCTTCCAACGTCAGAAATGACAAAAGCCCGCGACCTTGCGGTGGCGGGCTTTGCTCGTCAAGTGCAGTTGACGCAGCGATGACGTGTATATGGATTGAGACTATACCGGACCGATTAGTCCGATGCAAGTCCAATCGTGGCAAATATGCTCAACCTCATGGTCTATCATCTTTTTCAGCATCTTGCGCCCATTTTCCAGTACCAGTTCATCATCTTTTTTCAAGCGGAATATTTTGGCATGAACTAATTTGCCACGAAGTTGTAGAAGAGCCAAATAGTCGCTATGGTATCTTTTACGTTCTGAGGGAGTTTTTCCAAGCGTGAAAGCTAATCTATCGCACAGGCGTTTTGTCATCTCAGACATATCTGCTTCCTCGCCTAACAACGCCTCGAGGCCAATGCAGACTTCCAATAGGGCTACAGTTTGGTTATAGACACCTATCGAATCTACGTACCATTCAATTGCGGTAGCTATCCTAGAAAACTCCCGAGTACGGAGGCTTTTAATAAGCGGAGCAACGGCAAGAACGTATTTTTTAATTTCGGCTGGCGCAGCATCTTGTGCTACCGCTTCTGAAAACGTCGCCTGACCAAGAGAGTATCTGGAAACTCTAATCCCTCCAAGAAGATACGACAATCCTTCGACCGGCTCAATGTCTCCGATAAGTTTTCCCGTTTCAGAGAACACAGAAAATTTCGAGACGGCCCCATAATTATCAAAAGGTTGAGTGGAGATCTTGCTCACGATAAAGGTGAAAATTTTGGCCAAGGTTGCTAACCTCGTGGCAAAAGGAGACTTGCTACCCCTTATATAAAATCCCTCTCCATAATATATCAGTATTGCTTCACACTTGTCTATATTTGGCAAGATCAATCTAAGGTCTTCCGCAATCTCTATTTCGCTCCCGTCCAGGCCACCGAAGAAAAATTGTGGAATAGACATGGCACAGCTGTAGCGCCTCGGATAACTGGAAAATGTCTCAGCGGCACTTTGAGCCACAACTTTTGCATATTCCGTCTGAGGCATACCCTCTAGGTCCCCGCCAAATAAACGATCAGTTAGACTCGCCTCAGATTGAATGAGGAGGACTCGTGCGTCATCGACGGTCATCAAGTCCGCATAGCCTTCCACTAAAAAATTGCACAGTTTTTTATATTCCTCCCCATAAACCGGCCCAGTACTTAACGAATAGTTTTTTGGATCGCAGAAATGCTCGTAGATCGCTGCTTTATACTTTTCCGCCATGAATCGGCGCTTCACTGGAGATTCATTCATAGCTATGCCCATAAGATTTATGAGGCAATCATAGCCTGTCGAGACGTCGGTTGGAGAGCAAACTACCCCTGGTTAATTAAATTTTCACACAATGTACCCGCCGACTGCTGCGCTACACCGTCTAAATCTTTCAGCGCTTTATGGATGCGCGCCTTCTGATCGTAAGCAGTGGCCTTGGGCACATTGAGCTGCTTGGCTGCATCGGCGATCGACACACCGCGCTCGAAAAACGACCGGATGATGGCGGCGCGCATGTTGCGCAGGGTGATACCGGCACAGTGGCCGATGGCCCACTCAGTGAGCGTGGCTACCGCCTCGCGGTAGTCGTCGCTCATCTTGTCGCGGCTCTGGCAGCACGGGCATTCCTCGAAGCGCGGCGCGTACCGGGCAACGATGCACGCAGCCTGCAGCGCCGGCAGGTGGCTGACGCGCGCGCGGATGATGCCGGCCTGGGCGGCGCCGTCGAGCGCCACCAGACCTTTGCCGGAGCCAATTCCGGTTTTCATCAGCTTGGACATGGGCGACAGCGCGTACTGCTGGCTTGAGTAGTTGAAGGCGAACGTCAACGCGTCGTGTGGGTTGGCAAAAAGGGGAAGTTCGAAGTTATCTCGGGCGCTCATTTGGATTCCAGGTTCGATTTTATTGTTGATGATGTTGCTCTATGCGCGAGTGCGACCCGCAGCGTGGTCTTCTTGCGCGCCGGCCGCCGCTGCTCTCCGCAGCCGGGCAGTACGCTCGTAGTCGTCGATGATCGCGGCCAGCACCTGGTGGCCGGCGAATACAGTCTGCTCGCGCAGCATGCGCAGGAAGTTCAGGCGCCCGGGTAGATCGACCTCCTCGACCACCAGCGCGCCGGTGGCCGTCGCTTCGGCGCTGGCCAGCGCCGCCACCAGGCGCGCGCGGTGGAGCTGGGCCTCGTCGAGGCTGTACCAGTAGTACGCGTGCCCAGCATCGCGGACCTTCTCGCGGCTGATGTACCCGCGCGCCACCATCTCGGCCGCGCGCTTGTTGAAGTCGCGCGCGGTGATGCCGGCAGCCGCCGCCAGGCGGTAGCCCTGAAGTCGATGACCAGGTGCAGCGGCCAGGGCAGCGCGCACGCGGCACGGCATGCTCGTTCCGTCCTTGCTCATGCTGCTGTCACCTTGCCACGGTGGGATTCCCAGTCGAACGTGATCCACTTGCCGCCCTCGCGAAGCCGATCAAAACTGCGGTCGCCCAGGAACGCCTTCATGCCGGCCTTGTTCTGGTTCGTCAGCAGGATGGTGGGCATCATGTCGCGGTACCGCTTGTCGATGATGTCGAACAAGCTGACCTGCTCGGCGTCGGTTCCGTACTGGACACCCACCTCGTCGAGCACCAGGAGATGGACGCTGGCCAGCATGTCGAGCACTTCGGTCTCGGTGCGCGGCGAGTCGCGGCGCCAGGTGTCGCGGATCATGCGCACCGCGTCGATGGCGCTCGTGTACAACGCCGTGCGCTGAGCCATGATGGTCTGCGCGATGGCGATGGCCAGATGGCTTTTGCCTGTGCCCGGCAAGCCCGACATCACAATCACGGTACCGGCCTGCAGGTGGGCGTCGAAGTTCGACGCGAACTCCATGGCCTCGGCCAGCGCCACCTCCTTCGCATCGGTGTCCGCAATGAACGACTGGAAGGTCTTCGACCGATAGCGCAGAGGGATGCCAGAACGATCCAGGCGCTGCTCCAGCACACGCTGGGCATGCTCGGCTGCCTTGACTGCTTCCGCAGCCTTGGCGGCTTCCTGGTGAAGCCTGGAGCACTCCGGACAGCCAATCCATCGCATCGTGCTACCGATCTTGAAGCCGGCGCTGGTGAACTCGCCATGATCCGGGCAGGTGTCCTGCCTCTCCGACTGCGTGATCAGCGGCAGGCGTGGCGCTAGCGAGTTATGTGATCCGTCCATTTTCAATTCCTTCCGAGTAATCGAGGTTTTCAAAGTTGCTGTGTCGCGATGGTTGCGCCGGGCCAGCGCGCGGTGAGCCGGTCGATGGGGCCAGCACCCACTTCGCCTCGAAGCCTTGCCAGCCGCGTGCGCAGCACAGCGCCAGCGCCGCTTCCATCGTCAGGCCAGCCTTCTCTGCCTCGAACCAGATCTTCGTGACCACGGTCTGCGTGACTGGTGCCTTCTTCGCCTTCCGGAGCGCGAGCCAATCGGTAGCGGTCTGCTCGGTCACCCCAGCCTCAAGCAAACGGGCCTTGGGCGAAATCTTCGGCGCAGCCGGCTCGGCCGCGTCAGCGGGTGGGCTATGTTTTTTCGGTGAATCAGGAATCAGTGAATCAGTGAATCGGTGAATCAGAGAATCAGGAGGTTTTCCATCGTTAGACTTTTGTGTATCCGCCGTTAATTCACGGTGAATATCAGAAGTCGAGCATTCATGCGGGTTTGCGGCCGGCTTGACTGGAAGCGTGGAGGCCTTTTCCGTGTTGTGAGGGGTCTGGTGCTTTCGGAAGTTCATCACCTGGATAACCGCCTGCCCTTCTACTTCGTACCTCGATATGAAGCACTCCCGTTCAAGTTCCGTGAGTACACCGTTAACGTCGCAGTCATAGTACGGAAAGATTTCGGCTTTGATCAGGCGCGGCTTGTCTTCCAAGCGCCCCTCGCGATCAGCCAGTCCCCACAGCCCGGCGAACAGAAGCTGCGCATGCGGCCCCAGGTCGGCCAGCTTGTAGTTCTTGTAGAAGCCCGGTTTGATATTGCGTGCGCGGGCCATCAGCGACTCCTGATCTCTTCCGCGCCGTTGGCGGTCCTGCTGATCCACTGTTTCATTTTCAACCTTGCATTCAGCCAAATATAGGGACAGGGCGTGACCGGTGGGCTGAAATCACGTGGTCGCAGCTGCGCAGCTGCTGCCCTGTTTGAAACTGTCGCCGGCGCGTGGCCGGCATTTCGGGTGGGAACTTCCTTCCGTGTTAAATTAGCAATTCCACTTGATAATTTGAAAGGAAATTCCCAATGAACCATCAAGAACTTTTGCTCGCCGCCGAGGTAGCCAAAATTTGTCGAAAAATACAGAATATGGATAAAACTAAATATGCGGAGACGATTGAACACGAGCCGAACCGAGAGGAGTTACTTGAGAAATGGATCGCCGAGCACCCCACTTCCTCGTTTGTACCCAAGGCTTACGCTTTTCTCAAAAAGGTTGCTGCCGAGATCACCCGCATAGAGTCCGATATCATTGATAGTCGGCTCTAGTCGGTTGCAATAGCCGGTTAGTGCGGCGCTGCTCAGCCAGCATTAGCAGCTGAACCGTAATCTCGGCAGGCTGCTGCAGCTTGCCCGACAGGCTGAACACTTCGCGCGAAATCACGACCAGCGGATCGAGTGCGACCTGCGCCGCTGCGCGCGCAACATTGCGCTCAGCGTCGGCTACCTTCTGGGCTGACTCGGCGGCCATCGCGGCGGCGGCCTGGTCGAATGTGTCGGCACCGACGGTGCTCAGGATGTTTGCCAACTGGCCGAGCACGTTGATGGTCTCGGCTGCGATCTGCTTCACGTCGGCGGTTACCTTGTCGAGCTCGCGGGCCCAGGCCGGCCATTCGCTGCCCGCCACCGGCGTAGGCGCGGCGCCAAGTGGGGTATGGGTTTCTTTCGAGATGCTTGCATTTTCGGCGCCCGGCTCGATTCCCTTTTGCGCGGGCACCTGCGCGGTGGCGGCCAGCACCTGCTCGAGGTAGTGCAGCACGTCCTCGGCCAGGCGTTCACCTTCGAATACGTGGCGGGCACTAGCGATGGCGGCGCGCAGTTTGGCGCCGTCGTCGGCGGGCGCGGCGGCCGGGCCGAACAGTGAGCCATCCTGCTCGTGCATCAAGCGTTGATACTGCGGCTTGGTCAGCCAGCGGCACGAACCATCGAACAGCGCATATTGGCCATCCTTGTGCAGAATGTGGCCGATCACCTCATGGCCGCGCTCCACCAGGTTGGCCAGCTTGCGCGCTCCCAGCTGGGTGGCGAGGGTGCCAGCGGTGCAAGCATGTGGTGGAACGGGTGCTGCCAGCTCAGGCCAGATCGCCGACCAGGTGTCGGGGAACAGCTCCTGCCGCGTCACGGCGCCGCCGGTGGCGCGCTCGATGGCGGCGCCGTGCACCACCGGGATCGGCCGCTCCCCCATCGCCCACTGGCGAACCGTGGGCTGGTGCGAGCCTACGGCAGCCGCCAGCGCAACTTGATTGCCATGGGCAAGAGCGAAGTATTCAGTAAGGGTCATGGGGTTTCCTTGGTGGGGGTGGCAGGATCCGGACCAAACAGATCAGGCCTAAGTTCGAAACGTGTGACACCGCAATTCAGGGCAGATTCAATAGCTAGGCAACGCTTCGCGGGTGCCTCTCCTCGGCGTACCCATTGCTGAACCGCCTGCGGCGTGACCCCGACTAATCTGGCGAGTGCGGTACGGTTGCCCGCTATACGGGCGGCTTTTTCGATGGCATTTTCCATACCCAAAGTTTAAAGCCAAAATTGGATACTTACAAGTCATACTTTAAATGACTTTTTAAAGCAATGCTTGTACCATTCGACTCATGGATATCAAAAACGCACTCACACAACTCTTGGCCTCCAAGCCCGGCACCAATATGTCTGACCTCGCTCGCGCATGCGAGGTGACACCGCAGGCTGTCCAGCAGTGGCTGGCTGGGACCACAACCCCACGCGGATCGCGGCTGAATTCGGTAGCGAAATACTTCGGGATGTCGCCACTTGAATTTACGATGTACACAGCAAACGATGGGGATTTGGAGGGGTTATCAGAGGTGCTATCAAACATCAAGCCGGTCGTCGAAAGCACGCGACAAGCCGAGATAGCTAGACGCAACCGAGCACACCCCTCCCCCACAACTATCACTACCTCAAAGCCGAAAAAGAGATTCGACACGTTGGTAACGCTTGATGCGTGGGCGCTGAACGGGCCAATGCCAATCTCGTCGATGAAACTTCCGGAGTCAGAGGCCTACGCTATGCTGGGAGTGCGGGACTTCGGTCAAGTCGGCTTTACCTTTGTAGCCGACGACGCGATGGAGCCAACCCTGCAACATGGTGATTTGCTATTTTTGGATGAATGGTTAGGGTCTGATAAGCACGTTGCGGAGGACGGAATCTATCTCATTGAATTTGAAGGTAAATGTCAGATACGGCGGTTGCAAGACTTGGGGTACAAAATTGCGATTAAGTCAGACAATCCTCTCTATGAGACGTGGTTCATTGACGACGCGAACGACAGCAAATTTCGTGTACTTGCGCGGGTCATTCGATCAATGTCAATGAAGATGAAAACCCTAGGATAGCCTCCACTTACAAGTATTGCTTGTAATTTAAAAAGATATGCTTTAAAGTTGCTTCATCAACTCGATGGAGCAACCGAATGAACACCACTTCAACCAGCACCACCACCACCGGCGAGCAGCTCCGCCTTGCCCGCATCCGCAGCGGTTACAGCCAGGACGATTTAGCGGCAAAGGTCGGCGTCTCCCAGCAGTCCATCGCAAAATGGGAGCGCGGCGCAGCCAGTCCCCGTGCTCGTCGCATGGCGGCGCTCACGGCGGCCATCGGCCCACTTCATTCCAACACCAACACCGACCAATCGAACGAACTTCGCACGCCCCCTGCGTCGGCGCGCCCGACCAGCCCGATCCTGCACGAGCTGCTGGCAGCCGAGGTCATCATCTGCACGATGCTCGGCGTCATGACCACCGACCAGAAGCTGGCCATGGCCGCCAAGCTCGACGAGCTGGGCGTGGCCGGCGAAGGTGCGACGCGGTTTCACGAGCGGCGCGCCGCCCTGGTCGCTGCAGGTGCCGAGAATTTGCAACCACGCCCAGCCTAATTTCCTATCATCAACGCCAGCAGCATCCGAGCCATCCAACTACCCAGAGGACCAAAATGAGCGCATACGAACCCCACACTCTGTTGGCACGACAGCCAGCATCCGACATTGCCCGCCTGGTGCCGGTTCGAACTGCGATGATTGGCGGAAAGCTCATTCAGTCCGTCAGCGCACGCGAACTGCACGCTTACCTCAACGTCGGCAAGCTCTTCGCCGCATGGATGCCAGAGCGGATCGCGCAGTACGGCTTCTTTCTGCAGCAGGACTATGAGGTTTTTTCCGATTCGGGAAATAACCCCGCTGGCGGCCGTCCATCGAAGGAATACACGATCACGCTGGACATGGCGAAGGAGCTGTCCATGGTGGAGCGCAACGCCAAAGGCAAGGAGGCGCGTCAGTATTTCATCGAGTGCGAGCGGCGCGCGCTGGCGCCGGCGGTTGATCAGTTGGCCAGCCTGCCACCGGAGCAGCGCGCGCTGATCGCACTGATGGTGGACAACGCCTCGATCAAAGCACGGCAGGACGAACACGCCCAGGCGCTGGCCGGCCAAGCCGAGGTGCAGGCGCAGCAAGGTGCAACGCTCACCCAGGTCGAGCAGCGCGTTGATGAGTTGGCCGACACCATGGTGGTGCGCACCCGCCCTGCCGGTTCGGAATCAATCACCCATATGCGCCCGCGCGCGGCGAAGATGTTCGGCCTTCCAGAGCGGATTGTGGAATACCTGGTTCGCCAAAGCCCACTCCAGATCAAGCCGGCCTGCATGGTGAAGAACGATCACGAAGATGCCGAGGGCGGCAGCTACGCAGTCTATTGGGTCAAGGATGTGAACGCCGTGCTTCGCCGGTTCACCGCCGAGTGCCAGATGGTAACGCCGAGCTTCGCCACGCACCCATACGTCGAAGGCCGCTTCAAGCTGACACCGGCCCGCGACCGACCGTAACCCCGCGCCGGCCCGCCGGCACCCACAAAAGAAAAAGCCCACCTGGTGCTCGAACACCAGATGGACCCGTGCGCCCTAATTTTTTGGAGAAAGACCATGGCGAATCATAATCATACTACCAAGGTAGAAGTAATGGCAATAGATATGGAATTGATGCCGCTCAAATCTGCGGCGCGCGACGCCAGCGATTTCGGCGACCGCGTGACCCCGGAGCAGATGGCCCGCTACGAAGTCGAGTCCCTGTGCTCGCACATGATGTGGTTGCGCTCCTGGTGGGCGAACTACGGCCAGGCCATCACTGCGGCACTGCCGGAAGCGGCCCGCACCGGGCACGACCACTTCATCGAAGGCGTCTTGTTCGCCCGCTCGGTCAACAAGACAGCCGGTTTCAATCTCGGCGAAGACTACATGCGCAACTACAGCTGGGGCCGCAGCACGCAGACCGTTCGCATAATCGGCGGTGCAGCGTGAGCGCGCACACCTCCCCCCTGCCTGTGGCGCCGGCAGGGGCAACCCTCTACAACATCACGACCGATGCCGGAAAGATCCTGCATCCGAAGTGCACCCTCGACGATGCGCACCGGATCATCGACGTGAGCCGCCGCGAGCCGGAGAAGTACCCGGAGTGGCAAGACGGCCTGCGCGTGAAGGCGATACTCGATAGCGACCGCCTCCGGCCCCGGGGCACTGGTGCCGCGCTCACCTACGCCGACGGTTTGCCGCTGGATGGGCGCAATGCCACAGCACCGGCGCTGCACTTTACCGGCACCAACCTTGGCCTGGGCGGCGACGAGCCGGTGGTGGTCAACATCGCCACCGGTACATGGTCGGCCAGCCTCACCGTCGAACTGGCCCTGTTTCACCTCGACGACTTCGTTGACGGTCACCGCGCGCGTCTGATCGGTGTTGTCGGCGCCCACTTCGGCGTGCAGCTGGTCCGGGGTGCAGCATGATGGCCGCCCTCACCTGCAGCTTGATCGGCCACCGGCCGGCACCGCGCCAGTACCAGCTCACCGCCGGCGCCATTGCGCGCACCTGGGAGTGCTGCCCGCGCTGCCGCGAGCACCACTGTCCGGACGTGCAGGCGGCGCTGCTGGTGCGCGTTGTGGCCGAGGGCCAGCTGATCCCGGCCGGCTTCGGTGTTGCCGCGGTAAATTGGAAAACCGGAGACGCGCTGTGCCTACCTATACCGCTCAACCTGGTGGCCGCCAGCGCCCGGCGCGCGTGGTATTTGGTCAAAGCGCCGCACGCGCTGGTGGTGGACCCGCGCCAGGCCTACGACAAGGGCTACCGCGCCGGCGTGCGCGCCGGCCAGCGCCAGCGCCGCGCCGGAGGTGAAGCGTGAGCGCCGCCCACCTGCTGGCCATCATGGCCGCCGGCGACCTAGCCGTCGAGCTCTGGCGCGCCGAGGGCGCGTGCGCCATGGCGAAGGACGCGTACATCGCCCGCGTGCGCAAGTTCGAAAGCCAATTCGGCGACGTGCCCCACAACGCACCCTCCGACGATCCCGACCGCCTGGCCATGAACCAATTCACCCGGGCCAGATACGAGAGCTTCACCGACGCGCGCAAAAAGGTGTACAGCCTGCGCAGCCGGCTGCGGCGCGCCTGCGAGAAGGCGGCACGTGCCAGCGCCAGCACCAAGCGAGGCGCCGCGTGAGCACCCGCGAAATTGAACATGCAGCGATGCTGTGGCACGAGGTGTACTCGCACCGGATGCTCATCAATGCCAGGCGCCTCGTGCTCGCGAAAGAAATTCAGGCGCGGCCGGGCTCCGACAGCTATTGGAATCCAGCCTACCGCGAGCACGAGCACGTCAAGGCGCAGATCACGCTCCTGAAAAGGAAGGAGCGCGCAGCGCAGAAGGTGCTGGCCAAGGCGTGCGCCAAGCAGCGCGACCGCTTCAACCGGTCGGATGTCATCGATGTCGAAATAAAGCAGCTGGCCAGCACCACCCCAACCACACCCGAGAGGAATTGACCATGAACATGAACGAAATGAAAACTTTTATCCGTCTGCCGGCCGTCATGGCAGCCGTTGGCCTGCGCCGCACCGCCATCTACCAGGCGATCAAGGCGGGCACTTTCCCGGCCGCGATCCGCATCGGCCCGCAGGCCGTGGCATGGGATTCGGGAGCGATCGCGCAGTGGCAGGCCGAGCGCATTGCTCAGTCGGCAGTCAAATCGGCGCAAAAAGACCAGAAATAGCAGTGTGGGTAGAGATGGGGGTAGGATAAGTCCAGACGAAAAAAAGCCCTTGAAATCAAGGGCTTTTTAGTATTTTTGGCGGAGAGAGGGGGATTCGAACCCCCGATAGGTTTGACCCTATACACGCTTTCCAGGCGTGCGACTTCAACCGCTCATCCACCTCTCCTGCAACTCTTCCCCTCTCGGAGAAGCCGCGAATTATAGCAAACAATCCACACAGCACCAACTTTATTTGGCAACTCCTTCAGTGCTAGTGATTTCATCAGCTACAATTACCCGGTCTCTGCCCGATGCCGCCCTGCGGCCCAAATTGCGCGGCTGCGACCCCGACCTCTGCCTGGTCCCTGATCCCGCCCTGGCTTACCGCTTGTCCGCGTTCCACCGCGCAAGCACGCTGCACCCAATACTTCTTACAACGTGACCGCGCGCCGTCGCTGGCGCCGGAGAACCTCGGGTTTCACTGATCAGATATGACGAGTTCGCTTTCCTTCCTCGATAACGGCGGCCACATGGGCGCCTTGATGCGTGCCCATGACTGGGCCGGTACTGCGATGGGCGATCCCCGCACGTGGCCGCAATCGCTGCGTTCTTCGCTCTCGGCCTGCCTCAACTCGCCCATTCTGGGCGCGGTGCTGTGGGGGCCCGAGTTGCGCATGTTCTATAACGATGCCTATGCCGAATCGCTGGTCGATCGCCATCCGGGCGCCCTCGGTCAGCCGATCGCCGGCGTGTGGGGCAGTACGTGGGACAAGGTGGCGCCCGATTTTGACCGGGCCATGGCCACCGGCCTGGGCTTTTCGCACAACTATGTCGAGCTGATGGTGCTGCGCCACGGCCAGCTTGAAAAAACTTTCTGGAACTTTTCCGCCACGCCCATCGTCGGCGAGGATGGTTCGGTGGTCGGCCTGCTCAACCAGGGCCAGGAAATTACCGAGCAGGTGCGCAAAGACCGCGAGGCGCACACGGCCCAGGCCACGCTGGTGCGCACCGTCGATGAGCGCACGCGCGACCGCAACCGGCTGTGGGAGCTGTCGGCGGACATCATGCTGCGCTGCGGTTTCCGTGGCCTGATCAATAGCGTCAATCCGGCGTGGCTCGATGTGCTGGGGCTTGGTGAGAGCGAGCTGGTCGGCACCAACCTGCTCGACCATCTCCACCCGGACGATATCAAACGCACCGCCGATGCCGCGCGGCTGCTGTCTGAAGGCCGCGTGCTCACGCGCTTCGACAACCGCTATCGCCACAAGAATGGCACTTATCGCTGGATCTCGTGGTCGATCCGGCCCGATGCCGAGAGTATCTACGCCGTCGGTCGCGACGTTACCGCCGAAAAGGAACAGGCAGAGGCGCTGCGCTCGGCCGAAGATGCGCTGCGCCAGGCGCAGAAGATGGAGGCGGTCGGCCAGCTTACCGGCGGGCTGGCCCATGATTTCAACAACCTGCTGGCCGGCATCCAGGGCAGCCTCGACATGATCGTCCAGCGCATCGGCCAGGGTCGCTATGGCGACATCAAGCGCTATGTCGAGGTGGGCAGCGATGCGGCCAAACGCGCAGCCGCCCTCACCCACCGGCTGCTGGCCTTTTCGCGCCAGCAAACGCTCGATCCCAAGCCCACCGACGTCAACCGCCTGGTGCGCGGCATGGAAGACCTGGTGCGGCGCACCGTCGGTCCGGCCGTACAGGTGGAGGCGCATGGTCCCGACGACTTGTGGACCGCGCTGGTCGATGCGTCGCAGCTGGAAAATTCGCTGCTCAACCTGTGCATCAACGCGCGCGACGCCATGCCCGGCGGCGGCCAGATCCGCATTACGACCGCCAACCACTGGCTCGACGGCGAGGTGGCCGGGGCCGAGGCCGATGATTTGCCGGCCGGCGAATACCTGTCGCTCAGCGTGCAGGATACCGGCACCGGCATCGCGCCGGAACTGATCGCGCGCGTGTTCGAGCCGTTCTTCACCACCAAGCAACCGGGCGAAGGTACCGGGCTCGGCTTGTCGATGGTGTATGGTTTTGCCAAGCAGTCGGGCGGCCACGTGCGCATCTATTCCGAGCATGGCGCAGGCACCACCGTGTGCCTCTACCTGCCACGCCACGACGGCGTGGCCGATGGTGTCGACATCCGCCAGAAGACCAGCACCGTTGCGCGCGACATCCGCAGCGCTACCGTACTGGTGGTCGATGACGAGCCGAGCGTGCGCCTGCTGATCGCCGACATCCTGGGCGACCTCGGCTGCACTGTATTACAGGCGGGAGACAGCTCCGCCGGCCTGGCAGTGCTGGAGTCGGGCGCGCCGGTCGATCTGCTGGTCAGCGATATCGGCCTGCCGGGCGGCATGAACGGGCGCCAGATGGCCGAGCTGGGCATGCGGCTCAAGCCGCGCCTGCGTGTGCTGTTCCTGACCGGGTATGCTGAAGCTGCCGTGCTGGGTAGCGGCAAATTGGCCGAAGGCATGGCCGTGATGACCAAGCCGTTCGATATCGATGTGCTCTCGGAGCGGGTGGCGGACATGCTCGCTGCGGTGGACGCGCCACCGCAGCGATAACGCTTTTTACGACGCTTCTTTCAGTTGCTCCAGGATGGCCGGGTTTTCCAGCGTGGAGACGTCCTGGGTAATGGTTTCGCCCTTGGCCAGCACGCGCAGCAGGCGGCGCATGATCTTGCCCGAGCGGGTTTTCGGCAGGTTGTCGCCAAAGCGGATTTCCTTCGGCTTGGCGATCGGACCGATCTCCTTGCCCACCCAGTTGCGCAGCTCCAGCGCCAGCTTCTTGGCGTCGTCGCCGGTCGGGCGCGCCTGCTTGAGCACCACGAACGCGCAGATCGATTCGCCGGTGGTGTCGTCGGGACGGCCGACCACGGCAGCCTCGGCCACCAGCGGATTGGCCACCAGCGCCGATTCGATTTCCATCGTGCCCATGCGGTGACCGGAAACGTTGAGCACGTCGTCGATGCGGCCTGTGATGGTGAAGTAGCCGGTGTCCTTGTTGCGGATGGCGCCATCACCAGCGAGGTACATCTTGCCGCCCAGTTCGTCCGGGAAGTAGCTGGTTTTAAAACGGTCCGGGTTGTTCCAGATGGTGCGGATCATCGACGGCCATGGACGCTTGACCACCAGAATACCGCCCTGCCCGTTCGGCACGTCGGCGCCAGCTTCATCGACGATGGCTGCCATGATGCCCGGCAGCGGCAAGGTGCACGAACCCGGCACCATCGGCGTGGCGCCCGGCAGCGGGGTGATCATGTGGCCGCCGGTCTCGGTTTGCCAGAAGGTGTCCACGATCGGGCAGCGCTCGCCGCCCACTTGCGTGTAGTACCACATCCAGGCTTCCGGATTGATCGGCTCGCCAACCGTGCCCAGCAGGCGCAGCGACGACAAGTCGTAGTTTTTCGGATGCACTTTCGGATCGACGTCCGACGCCTTGATCAGCGAACGGATCGCCGTTGGCGCGGTATAGAAGATGCTGACCTTGTGCTTGGCCACGGTGTCCCAGAAGCGGCCGGCGTTCGGGTAGGTGGGCACGCCTTCGAAGATCACCTGGGTGGCGCCCACGGCGGTGGGACCGTAGGCGATATAGCTGTGGCCGGTTACCCAGCCGATATCGGCGGTGCACCAGTACACGTCGGCGGGCTTGATGTCGAACGACCATTTCATGGTCAGTGCGGCCCACAGCAGGTAGCCGCCGCTCGAATGCTGCACGCCTTTCGGGGTGCCGGTGGAGCCGGACGTGTACAGGATGAACAGCGGATGCTCGGCATCGACCCATTCCGGCTCGCAGTCGGCCGACTGGTCGGCCACCAGGTCGTGCAACCACAGGTCGCGGCCTTGGTTGAAGGCAACGTTGCCGCCAGTGCGCTTATAGACGATCACGTCCTTGATGGTGTCGCAGCCGCCCAGCGCCAGCGCTTCGTCGACGATGGATTTCAACGGCAGCTGCTTGCCGCCGCGCAGTTGTTCGTCGGCGGTGATGACGGCCACGGCGCCGGCGTCGATGATGCGCTCCTGCAGCGACTTGGCGGAGAAGCCGCCAAACACCACCGAGTGGGTGGCGCCGATACGGGCGCACGCCTGCATGGCCGCCACGCCTTCCACCGACATCGACATGTAGATGATGACGCGGTCGCCCTTTTTGATGCCGCGCGACTTGAGGCCGTTGGCGAACTTGCACACTTTTTCGTGCAGTTCCTTATAGCTGACATTGACCGACTTGCCGTCGTCCGCTTCGAAGATGATGGCGGTCTTGTCGGCGTTGCCGTTGGTCAGGTTGCGGTCGAGGCAGTTGTACGAGACGTTGAGCTTGCCGCCTTCGAACCATTTGTAGAACGGCGCGTCGTCTTCGTTCAGGGTGCGGGTGAACGGCGTTTGCCAGGCCAGGTGTTCGTTGGCCAGGCGCGCCCAGAAGCCTTCGTAGTCGGCTTCGGCCTCCGCGCACAGCGCGTTGTAGCCGTCCATGCCCGAGACGGTGGCCTGGGACACGAAGGCCTCGGGCGGATTGAAGACGCGGGTTTCCTGTGGGCCTTGCTGGGTGGTAGTGCTGCTCATACTAGTCTCCGTTGTTGTATTCGTTTGCCACAAACATAAACGCCATCGCTTACTGCGCCCTTACATGCCGACACTGCATAGTTCAGATGATTCTATCAATATTTCTGCCATGGCATGACCGCCTCACGCAGCGGTGCCACAGCCGGGCTGCGCGTGTAGAATGTCGCCATCTTATAGTCTGCACCATTTTCCGGAGTCCCGCCCACATGTCCGAGCACAAGCCCAAGCTGCGTCCTCTACCCCACTTCATTTTCATGTCGCGCTGGCTGCAATTGCCGCTGTACGTGGGTCTGATCCTGGCCCAGTGCGTGTACGTTTTCCACTTTTGGGTCGAACTGAAAGACCTGATCGGCGCGGCCATGGGCAACGACGCCGCCCTGCAGCACATCATCCAGGCCGTGGCCGTCCCTAACGCCGTCGCCCCTACCCGCCTCAACGAAACCACCATCATGCTGGTGGTGCTGGGCCTGATCGACGTGGTCATGATCTCCAACCTGCTGGTGATGGTGATCATCGGCGGCTATGAAACCTTTGTGTCGCGCATGAACCTCGAAGGCCACCCGGACCAGCCCGAGTGGCTGTCGCACGTGAATGCGTCCGTGCTGAAAACCAAGCTGGCCATGGCGATTATCGGCATCTCGTCGATCCACCTGCTGAAAACCTTTATCAACGCCAATGCGTACGATGCCAAGGTGCTCATCGCGCAAACGACGATCCACATCGCTTTCCTGCTCTCGGCCCTGGCAATTGCCTACACCGACCGCCTGACCACGATGACGCACCACGACTCCAAGTCGCACTGATTGAAAAAACATCCCATCCACCACGCGAGAACATCATGACCATCATAAAGCAAGAAGACCTGATCGAATCGGTTGCCGCCGCCCTCCAGTACATCAGCTATTACCATCCAGCCGATTACATCGAGCACCTGGCGCGCGCGTATGACTCCGAGCAGAGCCCGGCCGCCAAGGACGCCATCGCGCAGATCCTGACCAACTCGCGCATGTGCGCGGAAGGCAAGCGCCCGATCTGCCAGGACACCGGCATCGTCAACGTCTTCCTGAAGATTGGCATGGGTGTGCGCTTCGAAGGCTTTAGCGGCACCGTCACCGACGCCGTCAACGAGGGCGTGCGCCGCGCGTACAACTTCGACGACAACAAGCTGCGCGCATCGATCGTGGCCGACCCGCACTTCGACCGCAAGAACACCAAGGACAACACGCCAGCCGTGGTCCACATGGAACTGGTCGAAGGCAACACCGTGGACGTCAAGGTCGCAGCCAAGGGCGGCGGCTCGGAAAACAAGTCCAAGATGATCATGATGAACCCGTCCGATTCGCTGGTGGACTGGGTACTGAAAACCGTGCCGACCATGGGCGCCGGCTGGTGCCCGCCAGGCATGCTGGGCATCGGCATCGGCGGCACCGCCGAGAAAGCCATGCTGATGGCCAAGGAAGTGCTGATGGAAGACATCGACATGTTCGAGCTGAAGCAGCGCGGCCCGCAGAACAAGCTGGAAGAACTGCGTATCGAACTGTGCGACAAGGTCAACGCGCTGGGCATCGGCGCCCAGGGCCTGGGCGGCCTGACCACCGTGCTCGACGTCAAAATCATGATGCACCCGACCCACGCGGCGTCGAAACCGGTGGCCATGATCCCGAACTGCGCGGCCACCCGCCACGGCCACTTCGTGCTCGACGGCTCCGGCCCTGCCTACATGACGCCGCCACCGCTGTCCACCTGGCCTGATGTGTCGTGGGCGCCGGACACCGAAAAATCGAAACGCGTCGACCTCAACACGCTGACGAAAGAAGAAGTCGCCTCGTGGAAGCCGGGCCAGACCCTGCTGCTCAACGGCAAAATGCTGACCGGCCGCGATGCTGCCCACAAGCGCATCCAGGACATGCTGGCCAAGGGCGAAGAACTGCCGGTGGACTTCAAGAACCGCGTGATCTACTACGTCGGTCCGGTCGATCCGGTGCGTGACGAAGTGGTCGGCCCAGCCGGCCCAACGACTGCCACCCGCATGGACAAGTTCACCGACATGATGCTCGAGAAAACCGGCCTGATCGCCATGATCGGCAAGGCCGAGCGCGGCCCGATCGCGATCGAGTCGATCAAGAAGCACCAGTCGGCGTACCTGATGGCGGTTGGCGGGTCGGCCTACCTGGTCTCCAAGGCGATCAAGGGCGCCAAGGTGCTGGGCTTTGCCGACATGGGCATGGAAGCGATCTACGAGTTCGACGTGGAAGACATGCCGGTCACGGTGGCAGTCGACTCGGCCGGCACCTCGGTGCACAACACCGGTCCGGCCGAATGGAAAGCCAAGATCGAGCAACTGAACGTGGCCATCGTCACTGCCTGATGAACGTCCCGCGCCCACAGCCAGCCGAGTGCCCGATCGGCGTGTTCGACTCGGGTGTGGGCGGCCTGTCGGTGCTGCGCCATATCCGCGCGCAGCTGCCGCACGAACACCTGCTGTACTTTGCCGATTCCGGCCACGCACCGTACGGCGAAAAAACCGAAGAGTTCGTGGTCGAGCGTGCATTGGCGGTGACAGCCTTCCTGCTGGACCACGGCGCCAAGGCGCTGGTCGTCGCCTGCAACACGGCCACCGTGGCCGCCATCAAGGCGGTACGCGCACGCTACCCGGAATTACCCGTGGTGGGCGTGGAGCCGGGCCTGAAACCCGCAGCGGCCGCCACCCGCAACGGCAAAGTGGGCGTGCTGGCCACGGCGCGCACGCTCAAGGGCGACAAATTCCTGCAACTGCGCGAACAGATCAGCGCCACCACCCACGCCGAATTCCTGCTGCAGGCGGCCGTGGGCCTGGTCGACCAGATCGAACTGGGCGACCTGCAAGCACCGAAGATCGGCGCCATGCTGGAACAGTACGTGGCGCCGCTTCTGGCCCAGGGCGCCGACACGCTGGTACTCGGCTGCACCCACTACCCGTTCGTGCGCGACGGTATCGAACAGGTGCTGGCCGCACACGACCGCGCCGACGTGGTGCTGATCGACACCGGCGACGCCGTGGCGCGCCAGCTGGGGCGCTTGCTGGATACGGGCGCGCTGCTGCGGGCGGCAGCGCCGGATGCCCCCGCCACCTTGCGCGGCTTCACGACCGCCAGGCCGGCCGCCTTGTCGGCAGCCTTCCTCGCCCTGCTCGACCTCGATCCGGTAGTTGCAGCGGCCGACATCTAGAAACAACGGTCATCTTCCAAAAAACCTCGCATTTAGATTTGCAGGTTTCCAAAGTGGCTTGTATAATGCGGCACCTGCCCAGCAAACCGCAAAGCAGGCGTAGTTAGTAAGACAGTGGTGGCTGTAGCTCAGTTGGTAGAGTCCAGGATTGTGATTCCTGTTGTCGTGGGTTCGAGCCCCATCAGCCACCCCAAAGAATTCGTTATTGAAAAAATGCTTGATTCCCCAGGGAATCAGGCATTTTTTTTCGTCATCACGTTTTTCCTCGAAGACGCACGTCTCCCTCTCCAGCCCGAATGATAGCCGCCAAAATCCGCTGCTGCGATCACCGCTATCAACTATGCGGTCCCAGGACCTCGCTGAACTGCTGCTTCTCTTCGGCCGAGGCGCCGGGGCGCTTGACGGCAGTGGTCAACGCCGCACGCAAGTTGGGCGTGAGTTCCACGTCGCCGCTATTTACCGAGCTCAGGGTTTCCCGAACCAGGTCACCGTATGCCCCTTTTGACAACTGCGTAATGGCGATGTTCGAAGCCTCGGCGGGAGAATTGAGGCGATAGAGCTTCTGGACGGCCAGCGCGCGCACCAGATCACTGCCCTGGCTCTGCGCAGTCTGGTTCAACAGTTGGACGGCATCGCTGCGCAGATTGGCGACATCGCCACTTTTCTGTTCCGCCAGTGTGCCGATGAAATTGAGCCGCGCCACAGCGGTGCGCTCATCGATTTTGGTCCCTGCCTTGACATCGGCCAGCGCCCGGACGATGACGTCCTGCGGTGCCTGGCCGGGCAAGTTGAAGTACGTCTCGTACATCTCGGCAAACTTGTTCTCGCTCTGCCCTTGCCAGATCGCATTCGCCTCGTGCAAGACAATACTGCGACCGGCCGGCGTTACGACCAGCAACGACCGCAACATGTCACGCTCCATACCCTGCTCGGCCGGCATGTCGTGATAGAACTGCTGCACGGTTTTGACAACGCCGATGTCGTTCTCGATCGATTCCAGCAGACTCGTCTGGAATTCCTCGATTTCCTTCGCCGACAGGTCCTCGCGCTTGAGAATCTTGTCGACGAGGGCGCGAAGACCGTCGCCAGCCTGCCGGGCCGTCAACGGCTTGACCGCAGCGCTGGCCGACTCGTCCGCCGCCACGGCCGCGACGCCGTGCGCGGCACCGCCTGCGGCCGCTTGCGCACCGCGCGCAGCCTGCGCTGGCGCTGGCTGTACGCCGGAACCGGCGAAATGGGGCGCATCGACCTTGTCGGTCCGCTGCTCGCCGCCCGACATAACAAAGAACCCGGTCGCGATCAGAACGGCAGCGCCGATGACGGCTGCTGCGGACCAGCGGGTCAAGCAAAAAGATAGTTTGGTGGACATGGCATTCCCGTGAAATGGTGACTTTGAACTGGGCAATCCGCCGGCCCGGCAGCCGCCCAGATGACGTGCGCCTTAAATCCGCTGATAGTCGCAACTGCTGCCGCGCCACTCGGGAAGATAACCATCGACCGTATATGCGCCGCCCACGTAGGTGCAGCGCCAGCTGGTGCCGCCCAGCCAGTCTGCGCGCCACTTGTCCGGGCAGTCGTTATCAATGGTCAGGAAATTATTTCCGCCGAGCACGCGCATTCTCCCAAACCTTTCGCTGAAGTTAATCACGGCGCGGCCTCTATAACCTTTGTTGGGGCTGCATGAAACTATATGTATGGATTGCCGCGCACGCGGTGGTGGCCAAAGCGATGCTGGTGACGCACGACAACGCTTTTTTTCCGGTTCCAGGTGGGGTTCTCGCAGTCGAGGACTGGATCGTCATGAGGCGAGCATGTCAGCGATCCATGGCCCGCACGCTACAGCAACATTGCCTCATTGCTGCGCGGTAAGTGTTAGACTGGCAGTCCTTTATTAATAATCAACATTTTCATGCGCATTATTACCTCTACCCTCGCCCTCGTCACTACCACACTGCTGACCTTGTCCTCGGCCCACGCGGCCACCACGCCCACCATCGAGCAAATCCAGTCTGCCGTCGATGCCGGCGTGGCCAAATCGGCTTCGCCGGTGCCGATGGCGTTCCGGATCACCAGCCTGGTCGGCTGCCGGCCATCACCGGAAGTGAAAGAAGAGACCGTATGCCTGGTGGGGATGAGCGCCGGCATGCGCGACGGCTTTACGGTCCTGCCGCTGCGCCAGGATGGCGCAACGTGGGTAGGCGTGGAGCGCAAGAACGCCGAGTTCCCCGGCCCCACGACCGATGAGGTCAAGGCGGCCATGACCGCCCTGGCGGCCGAGAAGGTGGCTGCCGATCCTGCGGCGGCCAACGATCCGCAAGTGAAGGCGCTGCCCGGCATGGTGGTCAAGAGTGTCGATCAATGCAAGGTCGAACGCAAAACCGGCAATCTGCTGTGCGCCGCCAAGGTCACTGTTCCAGGCCAGGGCGACGTCAAGGCCGATATGCGGTTCGTACTGGGCAGCCAGGGCTGGCGTATGGCCCCGCGCTAAACAGCGCCGGGGCTCACGCTGACTAGAACTGCTCCCACTCCCCCGCTTCAGCTTTCGAGACGTCTTTCGCCGGGCGCGCAGGCGCCGGCTTGGCGATGGCAATGCGCCGTGTGGCAGGCGGCGGGGTGGCCGGACGTGCTGCGGGGTGTTGTGCGGGACGCGGTGCAGCCTGGCTGGCCTGCTGCTGCCCCACCTTGAACACGCTGACTACCTGCGACAGGATACTGGCCTGCTCCTGCATCGAGTTGGCGGCAGCCGCAGCCTGTTCCACCAGCGCAGCATTTTGCTGGGTCACCTCGTCCATTTGCGCAATCGCCGAATTGACTTGCTCGATGCCCGTGGTCTGCTCCAGGCTGGCCGAGGCGATTTCGCTCATGATGTCGGTCACGCGGGTAATCGATTGCACGATGTCGGCCATGGTCACGCCGGCGTCGTCCACCAGTTTGCCGCCGGTATCGACCTTGGTGACGGAGTCGTCGATCAGGATCTTGATTTCCTTGGCGGCGGCGGCGGATCGGTGCGCCAGGTTGCGCACTTCGGTGGCGACGACGGCAAAACCACGGCCCTGCTCGCCGGCCCTGGCCGCTTCGACGGCGGCATTCAGGGCCAGGATATTGGTCTGGAACGCGATGCCGTCGATGACGCCGATGATGTCCACGATTTTTTTGGACGACTGGTTAATCGAGGCCATGGTCTCCACCACCTGCGACACCACGGCGCCACCGCGCACCGCCACTTCCGAGGCAGACACGGCCAACTGGTTGGCCTGGCGCGCATTGTCGGCATTCTGCTTGACGGTGCCGGTCAGTTCTTCCATCGACGCGGCGGTTTCTTCCAGTGAGCTGGCCTGCTCTTCCGTGCGCGAAGACAGGTCGAGATTGCCTGCGGCGATTTGCGCCGAGGCGGTGGCAATGGTGTCGGTCCCTACGCGCACGCGGCCGACGATATCGGCCAACTGGTCGCGCATCTGCCGCATCGAGTACATCAGGCTGCGGCTGTCGCCCTGCTGCAGCACGATATCGGTATCGAGCTTGCCGCCGGCGATCTGCTCGGCGACCTGCATGGCATAGGCTGGCTCGCCACCGAGCTGTTTCAGGATGCTGCGCGTAATGATCACACTGGCGCCGATCGACAGTAACACGCCAACCAGCGACACGGCGAGGATCAGTGCCCGGCTCTTTTCGTAATCGGCGTGGGCCTGGGCCGCGGTGTCGTTGCTGGTTTTGATCTCGTAATCGCGGAATTCGATCAGTGTATTGGTCCATTTATCGAGCGCCGGCCCGGCCTCGCCCATCAGCACGTCGGGCGCGCCGGGATCGTTCTTGAGCCCCAGCTCGGCAGCCTTGTTAATCGCCGGCAGCGCGGACTTTTTGACTTCCTCTATTTTTACCAGGTAGGCTTTTTCTTCAGCGCTGGCATTGGGATCGCTGGCAAATAATTTTTCCAGGTCGGCGATCACCTTGTCGTAGTTGCGCAGGCTGGTATCGAGCGCCTGCTTCTGCGCCGTCATCCTGGGCACGTCACTGAGCACGATCAGGTTGCGCATCGCAGCAGAGGCTTTTTGCGCCTCGCCGGAGGCGATGGCGATCATATTCGATTCTTGCGCGTTGAAGTCAACGGTGACGACCAGCGACTCGTTCAGCGCGGCCAGCTTGGTAATGCCCAGCGCCGCAATGATGATGGAGACCACCAATAAGAGGCCGAAACCTGTCGCCAGACGCGTGCTGACCTTGAGTTCGTGAAAAGACATGTTTTTCCCTCAATCTATGAGTGCATCCTGAGCGAGGATCGCCACTGACAATCGGTTGCATTGCTGATTTTACTAGCCTTAGGGAAATATATGGCAAATTGACACGCAAGTGTGGCAATCACGCCGCATCGTTAGCGTTACAATATTTCTTGCAAGTCTATTTCCATGGGGAACGAGAATAGCGCTACAATGAAGCTGTGTCGCCCAACGAACGCGACGTCACACTCTCCCCCATCATGTCCGAAGAAAAATCCATCACTGAAGTTTCCACCTACAGCAAAGATACGCCTGTAGGACGTCCCGATACGGACGGTCGCGCCGGCGTGTTCGTGCCCTCCGAACTGTTCGATCCGTCGGCCAACGCGGCCATCCGCAGCGGTTCCGGCATTGTCGGCTTCGGCAACCCGGACGGCTCGCTGACCGTGTATTTCGAAGCCAACCGCTTCGACGAATCCGGCCTGCACAAGTGGGAGAACAAGGCGCGCAAGGCCTACGAGCGCCTGGTCATGGCCGCGCCTACCGTCTCCAAGGCCAAGATCGATGCGCGCTACATGGAACAGGTCGGCATCATCGACGGCATGGGCATCACGCTCAAGCAGCCGGACCGGCTGACCCAGTGGCTTGCCCTGTGCGACAAGCTCGACACCGCGCCCGCCGCACCCGTCACGATCTGGAAGACCAGATAAAAGTTGACTGACGGATAGGGTCAAGCTGTTGTCCTACAGAACGTCGGACATTTGGCTGATCCCTCCTACGCTGAGTCTGGCTTATCCTTTAGTCATCCGGCAACCCTGTCGGAAACTACTTTCAACAGGAGCCGGTCATGGCACGCTTTTTCCCCCACGCAGTCGGTACCTTGCTTATCACGCTGGCAGTTGCCTCGACGTTTGTGCTGGTATCGGAAAACACGCTGATGAACCAGTCGGCTTCGGTCTACCACCTGCGCTGAATGCTGCCGGGTGACCGCGTTGCCCACGCGTAGAAAAAAATCCCGCAGCGCCGTTATGGCACTGCGGGATTTTTTAGTACGGGACTGAGAAACGTCTAACGGCGCCAGCCGCCGCGGCCGCCGCCGTAGTAACCACGGCCGCCGCCGCCCCAGTACCGGTTGAAGCCGAAGTTCAGGCCGATCGATACCGGTGGATAGTAATACGACGGCGCCGGCTGGTAATACACGGGCGCCGGCTGATAAATCACCGTGGACGGCTGGGTGATGTACGTGGTGGTGGTGACCGGCTGCTCGGTATAGACCACGCGCGAGCTCGACTGCGGCGGCAGCTCTTCGGTGGTGTACACCGGCCCGGAAGCCTGCCCCGGCGCGCGGTCCGACGGCGTGACCGACACCGTGCGCCACTGGTAGGGGTCTTGCACCACGCGGGTGCTGGTGTAATAAGGTTGCTGGGTAGCGCATCCCGTCAGCGCCGCCATCACGCCGACCACTGCAAAGATCGATTTCATCGCCAATTCTCCTTGTTCAGAATCACACTATAAAAGCAAGTGTAGCGCGAAAGCAGTGTCATTACAGCTTGTTACACGGAGCTGCGCCCTGCAACGAAAAAGGGAGCCGCGAACGGCTCCCTCTTCTACGCAACAACTATCCATCGAGTGGGTAGAATCAATCGAGCTTCCAGGCGTAATCGACCTTGGTCCAGGTTTCGGCTGGCGCGCCGTCCTTGGTGCCTGGTTTGAACTTGCAGGCGGACAGGGCCTTGATGGCGGCCTTGTCCAGGTTCTTGAAGCCGCTGGTCTTGTCGACCTTGGAGTCGGCCACCGAACCGTCCGGTTTGACCAGGAACGACATCGAGGTCGTGCCCTGCTCTTCGTTCATCAGCGACGCTTTAGGATATTCGGCCTTGCAGTTCTTGGAGTCGAAGCTGGCTGGCACTTCGGCGGCAAACACGGCTGGTGCGCTCGCTACGAGAACCGCTGCAACCAGACCCAACATACGCTTGTTCGTCATCATGATTTTCCCCCTATGGATAAAATTGTGGCGGTTCAGGTGTTACAGCTTCCAGCTATAGTCCACTTTGGCCCAGGTCTGCGCCACGGCGCCGTCCTTCGTGCCCGGCTTGAACTTGCAGGCCGACAGTGCTTTCATGGCGGCCTTGTCGAGGTTCTTGAAGCCGCTCGATTTTTCCAGTTTGGAATCAACAACGTTACCGTCCGTGCCGACCAGGAAGGCCATCTTGACATCGCCCTGCTCTTCGTTGATCAGCGACGCTTTTGGATATTCAGCCTTGCAGTTCTTGGCGTCGATGGAAGCCGGTACTTCTGCAGCGAAGGCGGCAGCGGAGGTGGCGGACAGCAGGAAGGCGGCGATTACGGTCGAAAACTTGGTCATTTAATTTCTCTCAATTATTCTTAACATCGTTAAAGGTTCGGATTCCCGGTCCGCCTTGGCGTTTCCACCATCACGCAACAACGTGACAGCAGCCCGGGCAATACTTGAAGTCGTTAAAACTCTTCCCACTCGTCAGCGCTGGCGGTACTGGTCGCGACGACTTTCTTCGGCTTGGCTGCCGGTGCGGGCGCTGGCCTGGAGGCCAGTTTCTTTACCGGAGCGCGAGGTGCCGCAGCGATCGGCTTGACTGCTGCCTTCGCTACAGCTTTCGGGGCTGGCACATACACTGGAGCAGTTGCGCGCTCCTCGCCTTCCACCAGCTTGAAGATGCTGACGACGCGGGACAACTCGTCGGCCTGGTCTTGCAAGCTCTTTGCTGCGGCGGCGGATTCTTCCACCAGCGCGGCGTTTTGCTGGGTCATGCTGTCCATCTCGATGATCGACAGGTTGACTTGTTCGATGCCGGCGCTCTGCTCCTGGCTGGCGTTGGCGATCTCGCTCATGATGTCGGTCACGCGGCGCACCGAGGACACCACTTCGTCCATGGTCACACCGGCCTGGCCGACCAGCTTGGTGCCGGCGCCAACTTTTTCCACCGAGTCATCGATGAGCATCTTGATTTCTTTGGCGGCGCCAGCGGAACGCTGGGCCAGGTTGCGCACTTCGGACGCCACCACCGCGAAGCCACGGCCTTGTTCGCCGGCACGGGCTGCTTCCACGGCAGCGTTCAGCGCCAGGATGTTGGTCTGGAAAGCAATGCCATCGATCACGCCGATAATGTCGACGATCTTCTTGGCCGATGCGTCGATCGAGCTC
The DNA here is from genome assembly GCF_001758785.1 of Duganella phyllosphaerae. Classification (GTDB taxonomy): domain Bacteria; phylum Pseudomonadota; class Gammaproteobacteria; order Burkholderiales; family Burkholderiaceae_D; genus Rugamonas; species Rugamonas phyllosphaerae. The sequence goes on along the minus strand of NZ_LROM01000156.1, from coordinate 17,836 downwards.
ATGGTGTTGACCACTTCCGAGACTACCTTGCCACCCTTGATCGCCACATCCGAAGCGGCCGAGGCCAGCTGGTTGGCTTCACGGGCGTTGTCGGCGTTCTGTTTCACGGTCGAGGTCAGCTCTTCCATGGCGGTCGCGGTTTTTTCCAGCGAGCTCGCCTGCATTTCGGTACGGGCCGACAGGTCGGTGTTGCCGGCGGCGATTTCGCGGGTGGCGGTGCCGATGGTTTCGGTGCCGGAGCGAACCTGGCCCACGATATCGACCAGGCTGTCGCGCATTTCACGCATTTCGTACAGCAGGCTGTCCTTGTCGGTGCTGCTGGTGTTGATCGACACCGCCAGGTCGCCGTTGGCGATGCTGCTGGCAATGGCCGAGGTGTACGCCGGTTCGGCGCCCAGCTGTTTCAGCAGGCCACGGGTAATCACCACGGCGGCGGCTACCGAGATCACCACAGCCAGCAGGCCCATGATGATCATGAAGGTACGGCCGCTGGCGAAGCCCTTGGCGGCTTCCACTTGCATCTCGGCGTTGAGCTTGTCTTCCAGGGTGCCCAGCTGGTCCAGCGCGGCCATCCACTTGACTTGTGCCGGACGGATTTCCTTGATCAGCACGCGGGTTGCGGCTTCAGCCTGACCACTGACCCACAGGTCGGTCGCCTTGGCGATGGCCGGCATGGCGACCGCTTCCTGTTCCTTGATGGTGGCCAGCAGGGCCTTCTCTTCAGGCAGTGCTTCGGCGGCGAACTTGGCGCTCAGCTTGTTTTGTGCATCGGCGTAGGCGCCAGCCAGGACTTTGACGTTGTTCAGATCCTTGGCCATGTCGTCCGGGTCGCTCAACAGGGTCAGGATGCGCAGCGTGCTGACGCGGGTGGCAACGTTGGTGCGCATGTCGGTCACCAGGCGGGTGACCACGTTGTTGACGCTGATGACGTGATCGAGGCGATCCTGGATCTGTGCCATGCGGAAGATGCCGACCGTGGTGACCGCGATCAGGAACACCAGGACCAGGGCAAATCCGAGGCCCAAGCGCATGCCAACTTTCATTTTTGCTAAATTCATTTCGTCTCTTCGTAAGTGACACTGTTGATAAGAATTTGCCTTGGATGGCCTGTCGAGGGTAGGGACACCGACCACCCAAAAATTTCTACTGAGCAAGTAAACATGACATTAGCAAACAATGACTGCGAATGCAAAATTTGGCGCCCCACCGGCGTCGCGTTCTCGTTTCTGCCTCGCATTACACACACGAAAGACGGTGGACAGGTGTGTAAGAATGCAAATTATAGATGCAAATTTTTCCGTAGGGCAAGGAAAAAACATCTAGATCGCGTGGAAACATAATTTCTGAGTGGAAATTCCAACACTTGAAAATTGTGCTTGCTAGTTACTTCAATAGTTGGATGAAAGTATCGCGGGGAACGCGGCGCCCGCAGGCGCCGGAGGTGGTGCGGAAAAGCGCGGGAGATTTACGCGTAAGCGAGGCGGGCTGCGGCCTGGCGCACCAGGGTGGCGTCGCCAGCGGCCAGCTGTTTCGAGTCCGACAAGGTCTGGCGGAACGATTTGGCGCCAGGCAGACCTTGCATCAGGCCCAGCATGTGTCGTGTAATCGAATTCATCTTCAGGCCGAGCGGACCGTACTGCGCCAGCTGCGCCTGGATGTAGGGGATCATTGCTTCGAGCACCTCGGCGCGGGACTTCGGCTCGGTGGTAGCGCCGTAATAGCGCTGGTCGAACGTGGCCATCAGGAACGGGTTGTGGTACGCCTCGCGGCCCAGCATCACGCCATCGACATGGCGCAAGTGCTCGTCGATCTCGGCCTCAGTCTTGATGCCGCCGTTGATGATGATTTCAAACTGCGGAAAGTCACGCTTGAGGCGGTAGGCGAAGTCGTACTTGAGCGGCGGGATTTCGCGGTTTTCCTTCGGCGACAACCCTTTTAATATGGCATTGCGCGCGTGCACGATGAAGGTGGTGCAACCGGCTTCGGCCACGGTGCCGACGAAATCACGCACGAAGTCGTAGCTTTCTGTCTTGTCGATGCCGATCCGGTGCTTGACGGTGACGTCAATGTCCACCGCGTCGCGCATGGCTTTCACGCAATCGGCCACCAGTTGCGGCTCGGCCATCAGGCAGGCGCCGAAAGCGCCCTTCTGCACCCGCTCGGACGGGCAGCCGCAATTGAGGTTGATTTCATCGTAGCCCCACTTTTCACCCAGCCTGGCGCTGGTGGCCAAGTCGGCCGGATCGCTGCCGCCCAGTTGCAGCGCAACCGGGTGTTCCTCGTCGTTGAAGCGCAGGTGGCGCTCAACGTCGCCATAGACCAGCGCGCCGGTGGTAACCATCTCGGTGTACAGCCAGGTGTGTTGGCTGATGTGGCGATGGAACACGCGGCAATGGCGGTCGGTCCAGTCCATCATCGGCGCCACCGACAGGCGGCGGCCCGGCACAGGTGCGCTGTCGGCGGCGGTGTCGGCTGTATGTGGGGCGGAGATGGTCATGGCGGCAACTGCTGGTGGGGTGTGGGGGTCGTCATTATACCGTCAAAAGCCAAGCGCCCGCCCCGGCGCCACTTGCTCGAAAGTTGCCAAAAAAAGCAAAATTCATCGCTATTCGCGCATATTCACCTTCTCATTCCAGCATGAATCCCGAAGAATACGTTCCATACAACAACCAGGGACAACCATGAACTTCGGCACCAGGCTCAAGCAGATCAGGACAGAGAAGAACCTTACGCAACCGCAGTTTGCCGAGTTGATCGGCATCGAGCAGTCTTACCTGTCCAAGCTGGAAAACGACAAGTCGCAGCCGTCGGCTGAGATGTTCGGAAACATCATCAAGGCGCTGGGGATGGCGCCCGACATCTTCCTGGCCGACCTCGACCAGCATACCCAGGTTACGCTGCGCCATATTCCGGAAGTGAGTCAGTTTCGTGAAGGCGTGAAAACCCGGCGCGTGCACCATGCGCGGCGCTATATCTTTGGCGCGGCGGCAGCGGCAGCACTCGGTTTTGCAATGATGCTGGGGGCGAACAATGGCATCTTTTTCCCCAACAATCAGTACAAATACGTGTCGAAGGGCGTCATCGCCCCGGGTGAGGGCGAGAATATTTTCGACCAGTACAGCCAGATTCAGGTCAATCGCATGGGGGCCAAGCTGATCACCATGGAAGAGATGATGCGCTTGACCGCCGAGTTCGAATCCACCCGAAAGCGGCGCCTGACGGTCGAGTCCTGGCGCGACCGTGGCAGCGTGTATTTCGAACAGGTGCCCGGCGGGCGCCGCATGTTCGAGCTGGCCGACAAGCGCTACGTGCAGTCGGAGCAAAACCGGATCTTGCAATACATGGGCGCCCTGCTCGCTTTCTGCGCACCGCTGGTGCTGGTCGTGGAATGGCGGCTACGGGCAGCGGCCCGTCGCATTACTCGTACTTCCTATAAATAAACCAGGAGACACCATGTCGCAACTCAAAACTTTTTTTGCCGGCGCCACCACCATGGCCAGCGCGCTGGCCGCCGTCTTCGTCCTCACTGGCGCGAACGATCCCGACAGGAAGGCGAATTTTGACGAGATCACGGTCGGCCGCATCAATATCGTCGAGCCCGATGGGACGAAGCGCCTGATCATTTCCAACCGTGCCCAGTTCCCCGGCACCTTCCAGAACGGCAAGGAAATCGAGCGCCCCGATCGCCGCACGTTTGCCGGCATGCTGTTTGTCGACCAGGAAGGCACGGAAAACGGCGGTTTCCTGCAACGGGGCAGTATCGATGCCAATGGCAAGATCGATTCGGGACTGTCGCTGACGTTCGACCGCTTCCGCCAGGACCAGGCGCTGCAACTGATCAACACCGACAGCGAGAAGAATCACAGGACCGCCCTCATCATCAACGACGTGCCGAGCTTCAAGGTGACGCCGATGGAAGACCATGCGCGCTTTCGCGAAGAATCAAGCAAGCTGGACAAAGCCGGGCGCAAAGCCTACTGGGACAAGCTGGCCGAGGAAGGCAGGCTGAGCGTCAACCGCATCTGGCTCGGCAATACGACCGAGAAGGGCTCATCGCTGCAGCTCAAGGATGCCAAGGGCCGCGTGCGCATGTTGTTGCAGGTAGGTGGGGACGGCAAGGCCGAGATCCAGATGCTCGACGAGGCCGGCAAGGTCACCAAGTCGATCACGCCGGCGTCAGCCGGATGAATCCGCAGCAGGTCCGGGTGGCTAGCGCCTGAAATACAGCCGGGCGGCACAACCAAACGCGATGACGAAGACGATCAGCGCCACGCCAGCGCTGGCGCCCAGGGCGCCAAAGCCGCAGCCGCCCTCGAAAGCGGAGCCGAACCAGCGGCACGGCATGTTCTCGAGTGCGACGTAGGCGACGGCGATGGCCAGCACCGCCGACCCGATCAGCATGGCCAGCAATGCGAGCACGGTCTGCAGCGCGCTAGGTGAAGTCTGTTGTGTAGTCATATTTGCAATGATAGCGCGTCCCGCTAGCCCGGTCCATGGGCTACGAACGGCAGCGTCACAAGCCCCACCAGCCCCACCAGGTAGCGCGCTGGCTGCGGACCAGGATAGGCATCACTGATGGGATGGTCTTCTCGGATCGCCAGGCAATCGCCGGCCTGGCGTTGGTGGGCTCTCGCGCAGGGGCGGCGATCGGGTGTTGCCGAATTGCTGGGGCTTGGCGATGGGTGCGCGGGCTGCGCTACGAAATTGGATCCCCGCCTGCGCGGGGATGACGGATTTCAGGCAGCGGGCTGACGGCACGATGCCGTATCGCTGCCCTGGTAGGCTGGCGGTACGATGCCGCGCCGCCGGCCCGGTGGCTGGCGGCGCTACGCGGCATCGCTGGCCTGGTGGCTGGCGGCGCTACGCGGCGCCGCTGGCCTGGTGGCTGGCGGCGTTATGCCGCGCCGCTGGCCTGCTTCTTCTTGCGCACCACCGCCAGCTTGGGTCCGAACATCGCCGCCACGCGCTCGAGGCGCTGGGCGGCGTCGCCGGTGACGGTGCCGGTGGCGCCCACCACCTGGCGCACGATGCCCAGCGCGGTCGCGCGCGCTTCCGGGTCGTCCGGCAGCAGCAGCGGCAAGTCGCGCATCGCCGCTTCTTCAGCCACCTGCAACATCAGATACTGCTCGCGCACGATGGTCTTGAAGTGCGTGACGCTCAGCTCTTCATCGGTGGACGTGCGCAAGCGCAACTGGCGGATGGTGGCGAAGGCGCGCTCGTCGGCCGCGCTCATCTCCGGGCTGCGGTAGATGTACAGCAGGCCACGGATGATTGCCTCCGTGGTGCCGCCCTCGGCAGTTTTGCCGGCGGCAGCAGTACGGTAAGCGTCGAGCGCTGCTTCGCGCGACAGGTCGCGGCCGATGCGGCGGAGGGCACCGTTCTCGGCACGCAAGCCCACCATCGCCTGCAGCACGGGCGAGCCGTACACGTCGAGGAAGAATTTCTCGGTGGCCTGGTCGCGCGCGTCGCGATACATATCGAGTCCCGCGACGATCTGCTTGGACATCGCTTCCTGCATCTGCAGGAAGATGTTGTCCTTGGCGACCGGACGGCGTTGCGCCCTCACCTTCTCGGCCAGGGCCGGGATGCCGTCGAGCAGCTTGTTCTTGTTCGAGAACGCCGTGTAGCGCAGGCGCATCGGATGCGACTCGCGCAGCTGTTTGGCGCTCTGCTCGGTCACCATGCTCTTGACCACCGGGCTGACAAAGGTGCGGTACAGGCCCTGGTTGATTTCCGACACGCGCGCCACGGTGGCAAAGCGGCGCTCGTCCTCTTCGTCGTTGCCGCCCAAGGCGCGCAGCGAGTCGAGCGTGCGGCGCTCGAAGCGCATCACGAAGTCGCCGCCCATCATGTCGCCGGCTGCAAGTTCCTCTTGCAGCATTTCCTCGTCTTTTTCCAGGAACACCGCTTCGTACAGGCCCGGCGGCATGATGTCGATCATGTCCATCGCGGCCGTGAATTCCTCGTGTTCCTTGTTGGCTACCGAAGCAGAAACAAAGATGCCGAGGTGGCCGATACTCTGGTGCATCGAATAAATGATGGTCTGGCCGCCGGCGACCAGCGCTTCGTCATTCTCGTACAGGTCGAGCACCCAGCCCAGCGCCTGCTGCGGCGGCGTGATGTCGTCGCCCCACGAGCAGAACACCACGATCGGCGACTTGATGTTGCGCAGGTCGATGCGGTGGCCGTCGCTGTCGAGCAGCGCCGCTTCGCTCAGGCGGTTGCCGACGAATAGCGAGTCGGCGATGTACTGCATCTCGCCGGCGTTGAGCAGCACCGGGTTGCCCCACCACTTTTCAAATTCCAGGAAGCGCGGCGCCTCGGTGTCGATCTTGGAATAGACGTTGTAGTTCTTGCTCCACAAGGTATTCGACGGATTCATCTTCTCGAAGTTGGCGACCAGCTGGGCGCCATCGAAGATGCCGTTGCCGAGGTCGCCAGCGAGCGCGGTCATCCAGGTGCCGCCCAGCGCGCCGCCGAGGTAGCGCAGCGGGTTCTTGCCGCGCACGCCTGCCCAGTACGACAGCGGCGCCCCGGCCAGCACCAGCGGGCCGACCAGGTCGGGCTTCAGGGCGGCGGTCATCATGATTTGCCAGCCGGCCTGGCAGTTGCCGATCAGGGCCGGCTTGCCGTCCGCTTGCGGGTGGCGCTCGGCCACGTGGGCGATGAAGGCCGCTTCGGCGCGGCACACGTCTTCGATGGTCTGGCCGGGCACCGGCACCGGCGTAAAGCCAACGAAATAGCACGGGTGGCCGGCTTTGAGCACCACGCCGATTTCGCTGTCGTGCTTCATGCCGCCGATGCCGGGACCGTGACCGGCGCGCGGGTCGAACACGATGAACGGGCGCTTGGTAGGGTCGGGCTCGATGCCGTCGGGCGGTGCGATGTAGCACAGGCCGTAGTTGACGGGGCGCTCGAGCGTGCGGCCGTCCATGATGATCTCGAACGGGAAACTCAACACGTGCGGCGCCGTCTTGGCAGCGCGGGCGTTGGTATCGGTGCCGCGCTGGCGCAGCACGTCGAGGAACAGGATCGAACGCTGGCATGCGTCCACCCAGTAATCGAGCCCTTGTTGGGCGACATTGAACGGACTGCCGGGCCAATTCATCAAACCAGCCCAGGGGTTATGCTTTTCTTCACTCACAGAATTCCTCCATGCTTTGGGTCATGCTGCCATGCACCAAAGTACTCCAGTGCCGTCAAAAACGCAAACGAATCCGGATCATGGAAAAGCCGCCAAAGCCAGCCTTGATTCATCAAACGATGATTTCGGTCAAAGAAAAAGCCGCCCGAAGGCGGCTTTTTTACCGGCAGACGCGTGATTACGCTTCGCGCGATGCCTTTTTACGCTCGTGCTCTTTCAGGAAGCGCTTGCGCAGGCGGATCGATTTCGGGGTGATTTCCACCAGTTCGTCGTCGTCGATGAATTCGACTGCGTATTCCAGCGACATCTGGATCGGCGGCACCAGGCGCACGGCTTCGTCGGTACCCGACGAACGCACGTTGGTCAGCTGCTTGCCCTTGATCGGGTTAACCACCAGGTCGTTGTCGCGCGAGTGGATACCGATGATCATGCCTTCGTACACCGGGTCGTTGTGGACCACGAACATGCGGCCGCGATCTTGCAGTTTCCAGATGGCGTAGGCAACGGCAGCGCCGTCATCCTGCGAAATCAGCACGCCGTTGCGACGGCCGCCCAGCTCGCCCTTGGTGTTGTCTACCGGAGCGTAAGCGTCGAACACGTGGCTCATCAGGCCGGTACCACGGGTCAGGGTCATGAATTCGCCCTGGAAGCCGATCAGGCCACGTGCTGGAATACGGTATTCCAGGCGCACTCGGCCTTTGCCGTCCGATTCCATGTTCTGCAGGTCGCCACGACGACGGCCCAGTTCTTCCATCACGCCGCCCTGGTTGGCTTCTTCAACGTCAACCGACAGTTGTTCGAACGGCTCGTGGCGCACGCCATCGACCATTTTGAACACGACGCGTGGACGCGATACAGCCATCTCGAAACCTTCGCGACGCATGTTTTCGATCAGGATGGTCAGGTGCAGTTCGCCACGGCCCGATACTTCGAACGTGGTGTCGTCGTCGGTTGGCGCCACGCGCAGTGCAACGTTGGCTTTCAGTTCCTTGTCCAGGCGGTCGCGCAGTTGACGCGAGGTCACGAACTTGCCTTCGCGGCCAGCCAGCGGCGAGTTGTTGACCATGAAGTTCATGGTCAGGGTAGGCTCGTCGACGGTCAGCATCGGCAGCGCTTCCGGGGTGTCCGGTGCGCACACGGTCGAACCGATGCCGATGTCTTCGATACCGTTGATCAGCACGATGTCGCCGGCGACAGCGTCGTCAACCAGCACGCGCTCGAGGCCCTTGAAGTTCAGCACCTGGTTGATGCGACCCTTGATCGGAGTGGCGCCTGGGCCATTCAGGACGATGACGTCCTGGCCGGTCTTGACGCGGCCACGGTTGATACGGCCGATACCGATTTTACCCACGTACGACGAGTAGTCGAGCGAGGTGATCTGCATCTGCAGCGGACCGTCCGGGTTGTCGTCACGTACTGGTACGTGTTGCAGGATGGCGTCGAACAGCGGCTTCATGTCGCCGTCGCGTACGTCTTCGGTCAGGCCGGCATAGCCGTTCAGACCGGAAGCGTAAACGATCGGGAAGTCCAGTTGTTCGTCGGTTGCGCCGAGCTTGTCGAACAGTTCGAAGGTCTGGTTGATCGCCCATTCAGGACGTGCACCTGGACGGTCGACCTTGTTGACGACGACGATAGGCTTCAGGCCCAGCGCCAGTGCCTTGCGGGTCACGAAGCGGGTCTGTGGCATCGGGCCTTCCTGGGCATCGATCAGCAGCAGGACCGAGTCAACCATCGACAGTACACGTTCCACTTCGCCGCCGAAGTCGGCGTGGCCTGGGGTGTCAACGATGTTGATGTGGGTGCCTTCGTACTCGACTGCGCAATTCTTGGACAGAATCGTGATGCCGCGCTCTTTTTCGAGATCGTTCGAGTCCATGACACGGTTATCGACCGCTTGGTTCTCGCGGAAGGTGCCGGACTGGCGGAGCAGTTGGTCAACCAGGGTGGTTTTACCGTGGTCAACGTGGGCGATGATTGCAATGTTGCGAATTGCGCGTTTAGTAGTGGACATAGTCGTATATTTTGCGGAGAAACTGCGGGGTACGTACAAAAAGCTGTACGGAAAGCCGGCTAGTATAGCATGTTGCGTTGCAACTCTATCGCCGGGATCTGTTTATTTTCAATGAGTTGCTTATACGTATCTCATTGAGGTGTGAAGGCAATCAACCGCTCGGGCGCCAGGATGCTGTATTCGCCAAGCATGGCCGTGCCCAGCAACTTGTCGCCCAGGTACACGCGGACCCTGCCCTCTTCGGCGGGCACCGTGACCGGTTCCTTGCCCAGCGCCAGGCGCTGGCCGTTGAGGAACCGTTTCGCCAGTTCGGCGTTCAGCTGTATGGCCGGAAAGCTGGCCAGCAGCGCATCGACCGGCGCCAGCAGGCTCAACGGCTCGGGGTGCGCGATCAGCGCGTCGAGCGTGATCATGTTCTCCATGGTCAACGGCCCCACCTGGGTGCGGCGCAGTGCATTTAAATGCGCGCCGCAGCCCAGTGCTGCGCCGATATCCTGGCCCAGCACGCGGATGTAGGTGCCCTTGCTGCACGTGACCGACAGCTTGAGCATCGGCGCCTCGTACGCGATCAGTTCCAGCTTGTGGATGGTGACGTTGCGTGCTTCGCGCTCGAGCGTGATGCCGGCGCGGGCGTATTCGTACAACGGCTTGCCATCGCGCTTCAAGGCCGAGTACATCGGCGGCACTTGCGCAATCGGCCCACGGAACTGTTCCAATACGGCGTGGATCTGTTCGAGCGTGACGTTGACGTCGCGAGTGTCGATGACTTCGCCTTCGGTGTCGCCGGTGTCGGTGGTCTGGCCCAGGTGCACCACGGTGTCGTAGGTTTTATCGGCTTCCAGTAAATCCTGGGAGAACTTGGTCGCTTCCCCGAAGCACAGCGGCAGCAGGCCGGTGGCGAACGGATCGAGCGTGCCGGTGTGGCCGGCCTTCTTGGCGTTCAATACGCGCTTGGCCTTGATCAGCGCATCGTTGCTGGAAAAGCCGACCGGCTTGTCGAGCAAGAGCACGCCGTCGACCAGGTCGCGTACGCGTTTGACTTTGTTCTGATTCATTCGTCCTTGCCGTCTTCCACGCCGTCATCGAGCGAGCGGGTAGCGTTGGCCTGGTCGATCAGTGCCGACATGGCCATGCCGCGCGCCACCGACGTGTCGTGCACGAAGTGCAGCGCCGGCAGGGTGTGGATGTGCAGGCGCTTGCCCAGCATATTGCGCAGATAGCCAGACGCCGCCTGCAGGCCGGCCAGGGTGTTCTTCACGGTCTCGGGATCGTCCTTGAGCATGGTGAAGTAGATCTTGGCGTGGGCGTAATCGGGGGTGATCTGCACTTCGGCCAGCGTGATCATGCCTACGCGGGGATCTTTCAATTCGAATGCGATCAGTTCCGACAGGTCTTTCTGGATTTGATCGGCCACGCGCAAGCCGCGCTGCGGGATGGTTTTACTGTGTTTTGCCATGATGATATTCCATAAACGGCAAAGTGGACGGGCCCCAAAAGCACCCGTCCACTTCACCTGTTACTACATTGATCGCCTGTGAATTACAGGGTACGGGCGATTTCCTGCACTTCGAACACTTCCAGGGAGTCGCCCACCTGGATGTCGTTGTAGTTCTTCAGCGACAGGCCGCATTCCAGGCCGGCGCGTACTTCTTTCGCATCGTCCTTGAAGCGCTTGAGCGAGTCGATTTCGCCAGTCCACACCACGATGTTGTTGCGCAGCAGGCGCACCGACGACGAACGCTTGACCACACCATCGGTGACCAGGCAACCGGCAACGGCGCCGACTTTCGAGACCAGGATAACCTGGCGAATCTCGACCTGGCCGGTAACGGTTTCGCGTTTTTCCGGTGCCAGCATGCCCGACAACGCCGATTTGATCTCGTCGATCGCGTCGTAAATGATGTTGTAGTAGCGAATGTCCACACCATTGGACTCGGCCAGCTTGCGGGCCTGGGCGTCGGCACGGGCGTTGAAGCCGATGATGACGGCCTTCGAGGCCACTGCCAGGTTGACGTCCGATTCCGTGATGCCGCCGACGGCTGCGTGGACCACTTGTACGCGCACTTCGGAGGTGGACAGTTTCTGCAACGACGACACCAGCGCTTCTTGCGAACCTTGCACGTCGGTCTTGATGATCAACGGCAGGTTTTTGACTTCGCCTTCGGCCATCTGGTCGAACATGTTTTCCAGCTTCGCGGCTTGCTGCTTGGCCAGTTTCACGTCGCGGAACTTACCTTGACGGAACAGACCAATTTCACGCGCCTTGCGCTCGTCGGCCATGACCATGACTTCTTCACCGGCTTGCGGCACTTCGGTCAGGCCCTGGATTTCGACCGGGATCGATGGACCAGCTTCGGTGATCGGCTTGCCGTTTTCGTCCAGCATGGCGCGCACGCGGCCGAACGACGAACCAGCCAAAATCACATCGCCGCGACGCAGGGTACCGGACTGCACCAGGATGGTGGCAACCGGGCCCTTGCCCTTGTCGAGGCGGCCTTCGACCACCAGGCCACGGGCCGGCGCATCGATCGGTGCTTTCAGTTCCAGTACCTCGGCCTGCAGCAGCACTTGCTCGAGCAGCGCATCGATACCTTCACCCGTCTTGGCCGATACCGGCACGAATGGCGAATCGCCACCGTATTCTTCCGGCACCACGCTCTCGGCAACCAACTCTTGCGTCACACGGTCAACGTTGCCACCTGGTTTGTCGATCTTGTTGATCGCCACTACCAGTGGTACGCCAGCCGCTTTCGCGTGAGCGATCGCTTCCTTGGTTTGCGGCATCACGCCGTCGTCCGCGGCCACCACCAGGATGACGATGTCGGTGGCTTTCGCACCGCGGGCACGCATGGCCGTAAAGGCTTCGTGACCCGGGGTATCGAGGAAGGTGATCATGCCGCGTGGCGTATCGACGTGGTAAGCGCCGATGTGCTGGGTAATCCCGCCGGCTTCGCCCGAGGCCACCTTGGCGCGACGGATGTAGTCCAGCAGCGAGGTTTTACCGTGGTCGACGTGACCCATGACGGTGACCACCGGTGCGCGTGGCTTGGACTCGAAGTGAGCGTGCTCACCCTGGTCGGCCAGGATTGCTTCCGGATCGTCTTCCTCGGCGGCGTGGGCTTTGTGGCCCATTTCTTCGACGACGATCATCGCGGTTTCCTGGTCCAGCACCTGGTTAATGGTGCACATTTGGCCCAGCTTCATCAGTTGCTTGATGACCTCGGACGCCTTGACCGACATCTTGTGGGCCAGTTCGGCCACGGTGATGGTTTCCGGTACGTGCACGTCTTTGACCACGGCTTCGGTCGGGGCCTGGAAGTTGGTTTCGCGGTCATCCGATTGCGAATGACGACGGCCACCCTTGCCACCGCGCCAGCTGTCGCGGCCGGTCGATGGGCCCGATGGGGCGCCACGGCCTTTGCCGCCGCCTGGAGCGCCGCGCTTCTTGTCGTCGGACCAGGTCGAGGCCACGTTGGCAGACTTGATCGATTTCTTGTCCGCTGGCTTCTTGTCGCCTGGCTTGTCGCCCGGCTTGGCGGTCGTGGCCGTGGTCGCTGGCTTGTGCAGCGTGCCTTCGGCAACTTTTGGCTTGACCGGGACCGGTACTGGTTCCGGTGCCTTGATGGCGCGACGCGGCGCGTTCATCATGGCCTTGATCTGTGCTACTTCATCGGCCACGGCCTTGCGTGCGCGGTCGGTGGCAGCAGCTTTTTCAGCAGCTTCCTTGGCGGCAGCGTCAAGTTTCTTCTTGGCTTCTTCGGCAGCAGCTTTCTTTTGCGCGTCGGCAGCAGCAGCGGCAGCGGCCGCAGCGGCGCTGGCAGCAGCATCGGTTGCGCTAGCGCTGGCATTGGCGTTGCTGTTGGCGGCGTTCAGGGCCGAAGCGGCAGCCTTGGCGGCAGCTTGCTCGGCATCGCGCCTGGCTTCGGCGTCGGCTTCCTTCTTGGCGCGGGCTTCGGCGTCGGCGGTTGCTTTCGCTTGCGCTTCCTTCTCGGCGTCGAGCTTGGCCAGATGCTCCTGCTTCTCGCGCAGGTCGGCTTCCTGACGTGCAATCAGTTCGGCTTGCTTGCGCACTTCTTCTTCGCGACGAGCGACTTCAGCCGGATCGATCACTGGCGCCACGGGGGCGGCAGGAGCGGTCGTGACCGGTTCGTCGCGCTGGACGAAGGTACGCGTTTTCTTGACGGCGACCTGGATCGTGCGGGCCTTGCCATTGGCGTCGGCCTGCTTGATTTCAGTCGTTTCCTTGCGCGTCAGCGTGATTTTCTTCTTTTCCACGTCGGCTGCAGCGCCGTGGGTGCGACGCAGGTGATCGAGCAGCTTATCCTTATCATCTTTCGACAATGGATCTGACGTCGAACTTTTTTCGACGCCGGCAGAACGCAGCTGCGTCAGCAGCAAGTCTGCAGGCATCTTCAGTTCGGTGGCAAATTGGGCTACGTTGTTACTCGCCATTCAGTCCTCTTTTCTATGTGTCGCGGAGATGATAAAGATACTCAAATTAAGCCTTTGCCGATTCTGCCAGGGTCCAGGCCTTCGCTTGCAGGCCCTTCGCTCGGTCGTCGTACTTCGAATCGACCAGTTTCATCTCATCGTCGGTCACATCTTCAAATTCATTCGAAATCAGCGCGCGGGCGCGGTCAGACGAGAAGGCCAGAATGGCGCCAAATTCGTCGTAGGCCAGGCCTGCAAATGCTTCAACAGTCTTGATACCTGCCAGGCCCAGCTTACCGGCGGTGATGCGGTCCATGCCTTCCAGACCGACCAGTGCCTCTTCCATGCCTTCCAGGCCTTCTTCCGAAGCAATCGCTTCGGTCACCAGGGCGTCACGGGCACGGGTACGCAGTTCGTTGACGGTATCTTCGTCAAACGATTCGATTTCCAGCATTTCGGAGATCGGCACGTAAGCGATTTCTTCCAGGCTGGCAAAGCCCTCTTCTACCAGGATGTCGGCGACTTCCTGGTCAACGTCCAGTTTTTCCATGAACAGTGCACGCACTGCCGCGGTTTCCTGGGCTGCCTTGTCGGCCGATTCCTCGGCCGTCATGATGTTGATCTTCCAGCCGGTCAGATCGGACGCCAGGCGTACGTTCTGGCCCGAGCGGCCGATGGCGATGGCGAGGTTTTCCTCGTCCACGACCACGTCCATGGCGTGTTTTTCTTCATCGACCATGATCGACGAGACGTTGGCAGGAGCCAGTGCGCCGATGACGAACTGGGCCGGATCTTCGGACCACAGCACGATGTCCACGCGCTCGCCGCCGAGCTCGCCGGTAACAGCCTGCACGCGCGAACCGCGCATGCCGACGCAAGTACCGATCGGATCGATGCGCTTGTCAGCGGTGTACACGGCGATCTTGGCGCGTACGCCGGCGTCGCGGGCAGCCGATTTAATTTCCAGCATGCCTTGTTCGATTTCCGGCACTTCCAGCTCGAACAGCTTGGCGATAAAGTCAGGCGCGGTACGCGACAGGATCACTTGCGGGCCGCGCATATTGCGGTCCACGCGCAGGATGAAAGCACGTACGCGGTCGCCGATACGCAGATTTTCCTTCGGGATCATCTGGTCGCGCGGCAGGCGGGCTTCGATCTTGCCGGACTCGACGATTGCATCGCCGCGTTCCATGCGCTTGATGGTGCCGGTCACGAGCGAGTCGCCACGCTCGAGGAAGTCGGCCAGGATCTGTTCGCGCTCGGCGTCACGCACGCGCTGCAAGACGACTTGCTTGGTGTCTTGCGCAAAGCGGCGGCCGAATTCCACGGATTCGATCGGCTCTTCGATGTGGTCGTCCACTTCGATGTCGGCGATTTGTTCCTTGGCTTCGAAGTGCAGGATTTCCTGGTCCGGCAGTTGCAGGCCGGCTTCATCGGGTACCACGTGCCAGCGGCGGAACGATTCGAATTCGCCCGACTCGCGGTCGATCGAAACGCGGATGTCTACTTCACCCTCATACCGTTTCTTCGTGGCTTGCGCCAATGCGAATTCGAGGGCGCCGAAAACGACATCCTTATCGACGTTCTTTTCACGCGCCAGCGCGTCTACCAATAACAAAACTTCGCGACTCATGCTTTGCGTCCCTTAAAAACCACCTGCGGCACCAAGCGTGCCTTATCCATATCGGCGAGCGTAAACTCCAACAGCGCCGGACCATCATTGCTTTCAAATTCCAACGACAAATTCTCGCCCTGGGGTTCTTGCAAGATACCCTGGAACGATTTACGGTTGTTCGTACCCGGCATTGCGGTGCGCAGTTTGACGATTGCTTCGCAACCGGCAAAACGCACGAAGTCTTCCAGCTTGCGCACCGGGCGATCGAGCCCTGGCGACGAAATCTCGAGACGTTCGTAACTCACGTTCTCGACCGTCAGCACGTGCGACAGCTGGTGACTGACCGTGGCGCAATCTTCCACGGTAATCGGACCTTTTTCTTCAGCGTCGGCCGCGGTGAAATCGATAAACACGCGCAGCACTCCGCGCTCGGCCCGTTCGACATCAACCAGCTCATAGCCCAGACCGGTGACGGTCGTTTCAATTAACTGCGGCAGCTGCAAGAAATTCTCCAGATTAAGGCCTGTTTCCTCGCTTTCAGAAAGCGTGGTGACAAACCCGTTCAACAAAAAAAAAATGGGCAAGTGCCCATCTTCCAGTAATACCAACCAGAGCAAAGGTTTCCTGCGGTTTTATCCGGACAAGAACTTTTACCAGGCTGGTTATTATAACCTTATTCGGTCGGCGCTGCAATCAGCGCACGCGGGAAAACCGCCCTACTGCGGCACTACAACAGCCAAAATAGGGCTTTTGCGGGTAAAAACAACCCCGCAGCGAACGCGGGTTTAACCCTTGCGACGACGCGGCATGCCGTGATCGCTGGCGCCGCCACGCGGCTGCTGCTGGCCACGACGCGGCGCACCGCTGCTGTTACCGAAACCGAACGTGGTTTGCAGCGGATCGGGCTGGCGCGGACCCTTGCCGGCCGGCTTGGCCTGCTGACCACGACCCTGGCCTTGACCACCCTGGCCGCCTTGCCCTTGCGGACGCGGACCACCGGCGCGGGCCGGCGCGGCATCGCCGAGCGGACGACCGCCGGCATACGCACCAATACCCTGCGGACGACCACCCGGGCGGCTCGAACCCTGGGCGCCACCGGCACGGCCATTGCCGCCACCCGAACGTCCACCCTGGCCACCCTGACCACTGCCCTGGCCGCCTGCGGCCCGACCTTGCCCGCCACCGTTTGGACGACCCTGGCCGCCACCGAAGCCGCCCTGACCACGGCCCTGGCCGCGTGGCGGCTTGGCGAATGGCAGCGCGTTGTCATTGCTGACGTCGGCACGGTTGAAGTTCGGTTCGTCGATATCGTCCTCGTCGTCGTCATCGCGGTCGTCGTATTCTGCACGGCCACGCTGCGGACGTTTTTCCGGACCCTTGTTCTGGGCCGGCTTGGCCGCCTGCGGACCCTTGCTGGTACGCGCTGGTGCGGAAGCAGCGGCAACACCATCGGCGCCGCCCTTTTTCTCGACGCCGTACACGGCCAGCATGTCGCGCACCTGGTTTTCTTCCAGCTCTTCCCAGCGGCCACGTTTCAGGCTGCTCGGCAGGGTCATCGCGCCGTAGCGGGTACGGATCAGGCGCGAGACGGTCAGGCCGATCGCTTCGAACATGCGGCGCACTTCGCGGTTACGGCCTTCGCCAATGATCACGCGGTACCACTTGTTGATGCCCTCGCCGCCGCCGTCGGCAATTTTCGAGAACTGCGCCAGGCCGTCTTCGAGCTCGACGCCAGCCAGCAGCTTTTGACGCATGCCTTCTCCCAGCACGCCCAGGGTGCGCACCGCGTATTCACGATCGATGCCGTAGCGCGGGTGCATCAGGCGGTTGGCCAGGTCACCGGAGGTGGTGAACAGCAGCAGGCCTTCGGTGTTGAAGTCGAGGCGGCCGACGGCCAGCCACTTGCCGGCTTTCATGGTCGGCAGGCGCGAGAACACCGATGGACGGCCTTCCGGATCGTCGGTCGAGACAATTTCGCCGGCCGGCTTGTGGTACACCAGCACGCGTGGCGGCTTCTTGCTCACGCGGCGCTGGATCAGCTTGCCGTTGATGCGGACCGCGTCGGTCGGCAGGATACGCTGGCCGATGTGGGCTGGCTCGCCGTTGACCGACACGCGGCCGGCGACGATCAGGTCTTCCATGTCGCGGCGCGAACCGAGACCGGCTTCGGCCAGCACCTTGTGCAGCTTCGGTGCGTCGTCGTCGGCGGTCAGGTCGCGGCGCGCAGCTTTTTGCGGCTGGCGGCCACGGCCACCTTCTTCGCTGTCGAAAGCGTCGGACGTAACGAACGAGAACACGGCGTCGGCGTCGCTCGGCTTGTCGCCGGGCTGGCCACGGCCTTTGCCGTTCTTGCCTTTGGCGTTCTTGCCGTTACGGCCATTTTGTGGCTGGCCGGCCTGGCGGCCGTTGCGCTGGCCACGCTCGTTCGGCTGGCGTGCGTCGCCTTCGACGGCTGCAACGCCCTCGGCGCCTTCGACCGGTGCGGCAGCTTCCACCGCTGGCTCGACCTTCGGCATCAGCGCTTCGCGCACGGCGCGCTGTTCGCGCATCTGGCGCGGGCCGCGCGGACGCTGGCCACGATCGATGCGCGGAACGCCCTCGGCTGGCGCGGCATCGCCGGCGGCAGCAACTACCG
>NZ_LROM01000155.1 GCF_001758785.1 Duganella phyllosphaerae | reverse complement strand
GGGCAGCGGCTGCCACGGCGGCGGTGGCTGCGGTCTGGGCGTTGGCTGCATCGTTGGCGTCGTTGACGTCGGCATCGACGTCGAGATTGATCTCGCCAGCCACTTCGGCATCGGCCGGCGGGGTATCGACTATTACGGGGGCGTCGAGGTTCATGTCCATTCCTTTTCCAGTGCATTGATCGCGGCGCTCAGTTGCGACACTTCCATGGTGCTATGCCCGGCCGACAGCGTCACCCGCAGCCGCGCGGTGCCGGCTGCCACCGTGGGCGGGCGGATCGTGCCTACCCACAGTCCCTGTTCATACAGGGCGGCGCCGGCGCGCATGGTTTCGGCATTATCGCCGATCAGGATGGGCTGGATGGCGGTGGCCGATGGCAGCCGTTGCCAGCGTTGCAACTGCAGGCCTGTCGCAGCATCGTCCAATTGTGCCACCAATGCCTGCAAGTGGGCGCGGCGCAGGGCGCCTTCGGCACCGTCGATCAGGTCCAGGCTGGCCAGCAGCGCATGTGCCATGGCCGGCGGCGCGGCGGTGGTGAAGATATACGGGCGCGCCTTCTGGATCAGCGTTTCGATCACCGTCTCGTGAGCAGCGACAAACGCGCCGCCGACGCCGGCTGCCTTGCCCAGGGTGCCCATGTACACCAGGTACGGCGAGCGCAGGTCAAAGTGTTCGAGCGCGCCGTGGCCGCGCGCGCCGAGCGTGCCGAAGCCGTGGGCGTCATCGACCACCAGCCAGGCGTTGTACTGTTCGCACAGCGCCAGCAGTTCGGGTAGCGGCGCCAGGTCGCCGTCCATGCTGAACACGCTGTCGGTGACCACGAGCTTGGTCGCGGCATTGCTGGCCTTGAGCATGGCCTCGATGGCAGCCAGGTCGGCGTGCGGATAGACGTGCACGCGCGTGCGCGAGAGACGGGCGCCGTCGATCAGCGAGGCGTGGTTGAGCGACTCGGAAAAAATTTCGGCATCGCGGTCGCCCGCCGTCAGGCCGCTGATGATGGCCAGGTTGGCCATGTAGCCGGTGCAAAAGGTCAGTGCGCGTGGCCGCTCCAGGTGGGCGCCGACAAACCCGGCCAGCCGGTCTTCCAGCAGCGCGTGCGGACGGGCGTGGCCGCTGATCAGGTGCGAGGCGCCGCTGCCGGCGCCGTACAGGGACGCGCCTTCGCGCAGCGCTTCGACGATCAAAGGATGGTTGGCCAGGCCCAGGTAGTCGTTGCTGCAAAAGGCCAGCAGTTCGCGGCCATCGACCGTCACGCGCGGGCCGCACGGCGTATCGACAGTGCGGCGGCGGCGGATCAGGCTGCGCTCGTCGAGCGCCTGCAACTGCTGCGAGAGTTGGGCAAGCAGCTGCATGTCAGCCCGCCATCACTTGATCGAATACCGCCAGCGTGTTGGCGGCCAGGCCGGCGATTTCGTCGTCGTCCAGGATGTACGGCGGCATCAGGTACACGGTGGCGCCAATCGGGCGCATCAAGAGTTCGTGCTGCACGGCCGTGGCAAAGAAGCGGCGCGAGAAATCGGGCGCCGCGTCGATCGCGTCGAAGGCCCAGATCATGCCGCGGTTGCGGAAGTTGCGTACCTTGGCATGCTGCGCCAGCGGTTGCAGGGCGGCGGTCAGTTTCGCCGACTTGACGCGGTTGGCGGCCAGCACATCGTCTTCCTCGAAGATTTGCAGCGTGGCCAGCGCGGCGCGGCACGCCAGCGGGTTGCCGGTGTACGAGTGCGAATGCAGGAAGCCGCGCGTGATGTCGTTGCTGTAGAACGCCTGGTAGATGTCGTCGCGCGTCATCACCAGCGAGAGCGGCAGGGAGCCGCCGCTGATGCCCTTGGACAGGCACACGAAGTCGGGCCACACGCCGGCCTGTTCGCACGCGAAGAAGGTGCCGGTGCGCCCGCAGCCGACGGCGATTTCGTCGAGGATCAGGTGCACCGAGTACCGGTCGCACAGCGCGCGCACCAGCTGCAAATACAGCGGGTCGTGCATGGCCATGCCGGTGGCGCACTGCACCAGCGGTTCGATGATGATGGCGGCGATCTTGTCCGCCTTTTGCTGGAACAGGCGCTCGACGTCGGCGGCGGCGCGGCGCGCCATGTCTTCGGCGGTTTCACCGTCACGGGCCTGGCGTGCATCGGGCGACATCACGGTTTGGGAGGCGCGCAGCAGCGGGCCGTAGGCGTCCTTGAACAGGGCCACGTCGGTGACGGCCAAAGCGCCGATGGTCTCGCCGTGGTAGCTGCCCTTGAGGCAGACGAATTCCTGCTTGGCGGTCTTGCCGTGGTTGCGCCACGAGTGGAAACTCATCTTGAGGGCGATTTCCACGGCAGAGGCGCCGTCGCTGGCGTAAAAGCTGTGACCGAGCACACCGCCGGTCAGGGCCGACAGTTTTTCCGACAGCTCGATCACCGGCTCGTGGGTGAAGCCGGCCAGCATGGCGTGTTCCAGCGTGTCCAACTGGTCCTTCAGCGCCGCGTTGATGCGCGGGTTGGCGTGGCCGAACAGGTTGACCCACCACGAGCTGATGGCGTCGAGGTAGCGGCGGCCTTCATGGTCGTACAGCCACGCACCCTGGCCGCGCTTGACGGCAATCAGCGGCACGGTTTCGTGGTGCTGCATCTGGGTACACGGATGCCAGACGCTGCGCAGGCTGCGGGTGACCCATTCGCTTTGATTATTCAATTCCAAAACTGCTCCAATGATTACAATATCGACAGACGCTAGATCCGCCATTCCCGCGCAAGCGGGAATGACGATGCTGGGCTAACTCAACCAGGCCGGCTTGCGCTTCTCGAGGAACGACGCCACGCCTTCGCGGCCCTGCTCCGAGGCGCGGATGGCGGCGATGCGCGCGGCGGTATCGTCCACCAGCGCGTCATCGACCGGCCGTCCCGCCACCTCGCGCACCAGCGTCTTGGCCTGGCGTACGGCAGCGGGGCTGTTGTTCACCAGCGCCTTGGTGATCTCCGCCACCGTAGCGTCGAGCGCATCGGCGTCGCCCACGAAGTGGTGGCC
>NZ_LROM01000154.1 GCF_001758785.1 Duganella phyllosphaerae | reverse complement strand
CTCTGACCGTGGGCGGCGCCTGCACGCCGGCGGCGGCCAGCGCGACGTTGGCGCGGGCGCGCTGCTCGGCGGTTTCGGCGGCGCGCAAGTGGGCGTGCTGCGACATGGCATCCGGCGGCACCGGCTGCAGCGGCTCCGGCTCCGGTGCCGGCAGCTCCGGCACGCCAGTCAGCAGCTCGAAGCGATGCAAGGCATCGCGCGCGCGGGTGCGCGCCTGCGCCACTTCGGCTTGCGCGGCCAACACTTCCTGCCCGGTCAGGAGACCATCGCTGCGCGCCAGGTCACCCGCTTTCACGCGGCGCTGTACGTCCTCGTGCAGGTCTTCGAGGTGGTGCAGGTGGCCCTCTTTTTCGGCCAGCATTTCGTGCGCGGCAGCCGCTTCCCACAGGCGCAGCCGCACCTGGCCGGCGACCTCGAGCCGCGCGCGGTGGCGCTGCGCCTCGACATCCTCACCGGCACGGGCAGCAAGCTGCTGCCGCGCCGACGCCTGGCCCGGCAGCAGCACCGGCGCGGCGATCGACACCTCGGCTTCGCGCAGGCGACGGTTGTCGAGCCAGCGGTCGGAGCGGTCGGACAGGCCCAGCACGGGCGCGCCGGCCAGCCACGATTGTGCGACGTCATGGGCGGCAGCCGCTTCCTCCTGGCGCGCAGCGAGCGTGGTGACGGCAACCGACTGTTGCCAGGCCTGCTCGACGATGGCGTGCAGGGTGGTGCCTGCCATCGATGGCAGGGCATAACATATCAGGGCGCCGGCAAGCAATGCCGGCAGGCGCAAGGTGCGCATGAAAACTCCTTCGGTGAGTGAAAACGTCACCGAGGGGCGATTGCGGCTGTCAACGCCTATGCATAACGGACAGACGAGCGCAATCTCCCCCGGCGGCTCAGCCGAGGGCGATGGTGGGAGGTCTTAGCGGAGATTCGAGCAGCGGATCGGGGATATGGGACTCCACGTGCGCCGGCACCGTGCTCACCAGCTGTTCGGGTGCGCCCGGCAGCAGCGGCAAGGCGCTCAGTAGCGGCTGCGGCGTGACCGAGTGGTCGAACATGTGCCTGGTCGATTCGCCGGAGTCGTCGTAGTGGACCACGCCGTCGGCATCGTGGTGGTGCTGGACGCCTTCGTCATGCTCGATTTCGTGCGCGACCGACGTATGTTCACCGCTCAGCAGCGTGCCCCACTGCATGGCAAAGCCATGTAGCGGCAGGGATAGCATGAGCAGGAGACAGAATAGTCGGCGCACGGCGGGAGTCCTTGAAGTGGGCCGATTATAGCAGCGGCGCCAGGCCACGGGTGTTGTTTGCCGTTCTCACGATGCAGTGACTACTGGTTTTTCAACTGCAAGTGGCGTCATAATCGACATCGACCTGCGCTGATGCCGCCCTTTTTCGCGCGACTTGCAGGACGATATTCCGAAGAGAAACCTACAGACAAACTCATCAGGAGACACCTATGACGTTATCGAATATGCGGATCGGCCTGCGGTTGGGGCTGGGTTTTGGCATGGTATGCCTGCTGTTGCTGGTGATGATCGTCATGAGCAATGCGATGATGGCGCGCATCAATGGCAGTACCGACGAGATTGTCCACGACAGGATGCCGAAGATCGAGGCCACCACCCAGCTGCTGGTGGGCATCAACGAGATAGCGATCTCGCTGCGCAACATGATGCTCAGCGATGATGCGGCCGACCGCAAGGCGCAGGTCGATCGCATCATGAGCACGCGGCAGTCGAACAACAAGGCGCTCGAGCTGCTCGAAGGCAGCCTCAGGGACCCGCAGGCGCGTGAACTGTTCGCGCAAATCAAGCGCCATATCGGCCGCTACCGGCCGGGCCAGGACCGCATCATCAGCGATGTCGAGGGCAACCGTCCGGACGACGCGCGCAAATTCCTGGCCAGCGAATTACGGCCCATCCTTGGCGACCTCAAGCAAGCGACCAACGCCCTGGCAGCGCGCCAGAAGGAGCTCAGCACCAAAACCGCCGATGCCGCAGACGCTACCTTCAGGCAAAGCCAGCAGTTGTCCTGGGGACTCGGTGCGCTGGCCCTGGCGCTCGCTGCCGCCATTGCGTACTGGATCACCGCCTCGATCACGCGCCCGGCCAACCGCGCGCTCGGCATTGCTCAGACCGTGGCCAGCGGCGACCTGACCAGCCAGATCCACAGTGATACCACCGACGAAATGGGCCAGCTGCTGCAAGCCCTCAAGGCGATGAACGACAACCTGGCCACCACGGTGGGCACGGTGCGCAGCGGCACCGACACCATCGCCACGGCCGCGCTGGAGGTGGCGTCCGGCAGCCTGGACCTGTCGTCGCGCACGGAACAGCAAGCCAGTTCCCTGGAAGAGACCGCATCTTCGATGGAACAGCTCACTTCGACCACGAAGCAGAACGCCGAGAACGCCCGCCAGGCCAACGCGCTGGCCCGCAGCGCCTCGGAGGTAGCGGCGCGCGGCGGCCAGGTGATCGACCAGGTCACCGGCACCATGAACGAAATCAACGCCTCTTCGTCCAGGATTGCCGACATCATCGGCGTGATCGACGGCATCGCCTTCCAGACCAATATTCTGGCGCTCAATGCGGCGGTGGAGGCAGCGCGTGCCGGCGAGGACGGGCGCGGCTTCGCGGTTGTGGCGTCGGAAGTACGCAACCTGGCGCAGCGCTCGGCCTCGGCTGCGCGCGAAATCAAGGAGCTGATCGACGCCTCCACCGTCAAGGTGGCCAGCGGCAGCGAGCTGGTCAACACCGCCAGCCAGACCATGCGCGAGATCGTCGCCAGCGTGCAGCGCGTCACCGACATCATGGCCGAAATCTCGTCGGCCAGCGCCGAGCAGACCGCCGGCATCGAGCAGATCAACCAGGCGGTGATGCAGATGGATGCGGTCACCCAGCAGAACGCGGCGCTGGTGGAGCAATCGGCTGCCGCGTCGGAGTCGATGCAGGAGCAGGCAGCCGCGCTGGCGCAGGCGGTGGCGGTGTTCCGGCTGGCCAGCGATGGTAGTGCGAGCGTGAGCATGCCTCGACCTGCGCGTGCACCGGCCAGGCCGGCGGCGCCACGCGAGGCGACTGGCAAGAACGCCATCGCGCTGCCAGCTAAACCCTTGGCGGGCGAGGAGAAGAAGGTGGCGAAAAAATCTGCCGCTAACGAGTGGGAAGAGTTTTAGTCACTGCAGCCGGTCCACAAGGTGTCTCAAGAGCTAAGCAGGCGACGGCGGATCAGCGCTTCAAGGTCACGACTGGTATGAGCAATCATATGAATATGTACAACATCGTGACCACGTTCGATGATGATGCGGTTCTGGCCGGCCAGGAGTTGACGGTGTGTGGTCAAGTGCAAGTCTTCCAGCTCGGGCACAAAAGTACCCTTGTTATGCCACTCCCGGGGCGACTTGACTTCATTGAGTATCTCTTCTGTGACCTTCCTGACGAAGGCCGGTGATTCGTTCACCTTGAGATGTTCCCGAATGTTTTGCAAATCGTTCAGCGCATTATGCGTCCAGATGATTTTCATTGGTGGATTTAGCTTTCCTTGTCTTCAGCCTCAAAAAGCGCAACAACATCATCATGATCCATGACTTTACCTTCTTCGATCTGCTTTCTGCCAAGAGCGAGAATGCGAAGCATGGCAATCTGGTCTTGAGTCTTCTGAAAACTGACAGGGTCTTGTACAACTGCCTGAACTCTGCCGTTGACCGTGATGGCGACGGGGTCCTGGGTCTCGAGCACTTGCTTGACCACGTCACTGGTGTTGGTCTTTAAGTAGCTGATTGGTTGAATGTTCAAAAAATTCATATGGTCCTCCTCAGGGCGATGACCAGATCATAGCATCGACATACTAAATTCGGTATTAAATTTAGATATTCACTCGGGTGTAAGCTTCTTCATCCGGTACGACAACTGCGGCCGTGTCAAACCCAGCATGCGTGCCGCTGCCGACAGGTTGCCGTCGGCGCGCTTGACTGCGGCCAGGATCAGCGTGCTTTCGAGCGTATCGAGCGACCAGTTTTTTGCTTCGCCCAGCATTGCCGGCAGCACGTCGAGCAGCTCCTTGCCGGCGGCGGCCGGCGTCAGCGTGGCTGTGGCAGCGCTGCCGGCGTTGGTGGTACTAGTCAGGC
The DNA here is from genome assembly GCF_001758785.1 of Duganella phyllosphaerae. Classification (GTDB taxonomy): domain Bacteria; phylum Pseudomonadota; class Gammaproteobacteria; order Burkholderiales; family Burkholderiaceae_D; genus Rugamonas; species Rugamonas phyllosphaerae. Next base: position 17,579 of record NZ_LROM01000154.1, on the reverse strand, counting down.
GCCCGGTCTGCGCCAGCGAAAAGTACGACGCCTGCGCTTCTTCACCGCTGGTAAACAGGTGCGGCAGGTCGATCGGGCCGTCCTCGTTGGCGTAGATGACGCCGCGCTCGACCAGGTTTTGCAGCTCGCGGATATTGCCCGGAAAATGGTAGTTAAGCAGTGCATCGACCGCGCGCGCGGTGAATCCTGTCAGGCGGCGCTGGTGCTTCTGGCCGTAGTGGCGCATGAAGTAACCCATCAGCAGCGGGATGTCGTCGCGGCGGTCGCGCAGCGGCGGCAGGTGGATCGGGAACACGTTCAGGCGGAAGAACAGGTCTTCGCGAAAGCGCCCCTGCCTTATCTCCTCGCGCAGATCGACATTGGTGGCCGCCACCAGCCGCACATCGACCTTGGTGCTGCGCACGCCGCCCACGCGCTCGATCTCCCCTTCCTGCAACGCCCGCAGCAGCTTGCCCTGCGCCACCAGGCTCAGTGTCGCAATCTCGTCGAGGAACAGCGTGCCGCCGCTGGCGCGCTCGAAGCGCCCGGGCCGCGAGACGGTGGCGCCGGTAAAGGCGCCGCGCTCCACGCCGAACAGTTCCGACTCGATCAAGGTCTCGGGAATCGCCGCGCAGTTGACAGCGACGAACGGCTGGCCCTTGCGCCGACCGATCTGGTGCAACATGTACGCGAACAGCTCCTTGCCCACGCCCGATTCACCGGTAAACAGCACCGTGGCCGTGGTGGGCGCCACGCGCTTGAGCATGTGGCAGGCGGCATTGAAGGCCGGCGAGACGCCCACCATTTCCTTGTCGGCATAGGGCCGCTCATCGTCGCCCTTGAGAATGGCGGCCTTCCTGTGCGCCTGTGGTTCGCTGTAGGCGGTGGTGCTGACGAACGCCTCGGCGTTGAGGAAGCGCAGGTCTTCTTCGACGTTGTCCCACTCGTCGGCGGGCTTGCCGATCAGGCGACAGTGCTTGTGGCCCATCGAGCAGCATTCGATTTCGCGGTAGATCGTCAATCTGCCGATCATCGAGCTGGTGTAACCGATCGCATACCCGGTCTGCATCCAGCACGCGGGCTCGGTGCCGATGCCGAAATCGGCCGCGTGCACTTCGCCCTCGCCCGAGTGATGCCACAAGAATTCGCCGCGATAGGTGCCCAGCTCGACGTCGAATTCGAAGTGCAGCGCCTCTACCTTCACCGCGCCTTCGAGCGAATGCATGCGCGGGCCGGCCGAGAACAGCGCGGCCGGATCGGCGTCGGGCCAGCGTTCGCGCAGCAGCTGGGCGTCGCGTGCGCCGGCCGAATAGCCCACCCGCGTGAGCAGGCCACGGGTACGCTCGGCGCCGATGCTTTCGATCAGTTCACGCCGCAGCGAACCGAGTGACGACATGTGCAGCAGCTGCATGCGCTGGCCGTTGAGCCAGATGCGGCCATCGCCCGGCGAAAAATGCAGGCTCTGGGTGATGTCCTCCAACGTGGGCGGCGCGCCCTCGTTCAGATGTTCGCTGTCGCCCCGGTTCAATACCTTACCAGTCGTCCTGGACACCTCGGCCAGCGAGATGCGTTCACGCTTGTTCATGTCTCCCCCGTCTTGTTTTACCAAATCATACATCGGCATTTCTCCAGTTTGATCATTTGATGAAGCCGGTGCAGCGTTCGATTTTTGCTGCGCCGCGCCAGCCGTCATCGTCAAAAATCTGCGTCGTCCGGGCCAGAGCAACATGGTGCACTGCACTAGCGGAGTCCACGACCAGCCCTGGCACGCAACTTGTAATAGTGATGGCAAGAGCGGCAAGCGGACCTCATGCAACGAACGTGCTAACGGGACGACTTTCCCCCATCAACCAAGGAGACACCATGAACGACCACTTGGGCGCTGTGAGCGCCCTGCTCGACCCCGCCCTCTGGCGCGACCGCATCTTCAACGGCCAGTGGATCTCCGCCCACGGCGGCACCCACATCTTTTCCGAACCGGCCACCGGCGAGCAACTGGGCCGCATCGGCCTGGCCAATGCAGCCGACGTGCTGGCCGCCGGCGTGCAGGCGCGCGCCGCGCAAAAGGCGTGGGCCACGTCGGACTACAAGGAGCGCGCCGCCATCTTCCGCCGCGCCGCTGCGCTGATCGCACAGCACCACGACGAACTGGCCACCTGGATCATGCGCGAGACCGGCGCCATCCGCCCCAAGGCCGACCTCGAACTGCGCGAAGCGACCGCTCACCTGCAGGAAGCGGCAGCCATGCTCACGCAACCGAAAGGCCAGCTGCTGGCATCCGCCAGCGGCACCATGAGCATCGCGCGGCGGGTTCCGCATGGCGTGGTGGGCGTAATCTCGCCGTTCAATTTTCCGCTGATCCTGTCGATCCGCTCGATCGCCCCGGCGCTGGCCACCGGCAACGCCGTGGTCCACAAGCCCGACCTGCAAACCCCGGTCAGCGGCGGCGTGCTGATCGCCCGCATTTTCGAAGCGGCCGGCCTGCCGCCCGGCGTGCTGCACGTGCTGCCGGGCGGCGCCGACGCCGGCCAGGCGCTGTGCAGCCATCCCGACATCGGCATGATCGCGTTTACCGGATCGACCGCCGCCGGCCACAGCGTCGGCGAACTGGCCGGACGCCACCTGAAAAAAATGTCGCTCGAACTGGGCGGCAAGAACGCGCTGATCATCCTCAACGACGCCGATCCCGACATCGCCGCCTCCAACGCTGCGTGGGCCACCTTTCTGCACCAGGGCCAGATCTGCATGTGCGCCGGCCGCGTGCTGCTCCAGCGCGGCATCGCCGACGCCGTGATCGAACGCCTGGTCGAGAAAGCCCGGCGCCTGCCGGTCGGCGACCCGATGGGCGGCGACGTCGCGCTGGGTCCGATGATCAGCGCGCGCCAGGTCGCGCGCCTGCACAGCATCGTGCAGGACAGCGTGGCCGATGGCGCCACCGTGCTGGCGGGTGGCACCTACGAGCGCCAGTTCTACCGGCCCACGGTGCTCACTGGCGCGCGCGCCGGCATGCGCTGTTTCGAGGAAGAGCTGTTCGGCCCGGTGGCGTCGATCACGGTGTTCGATACCGACGAGGAAGCGATCGCGCTGGCCTCGGCCACCAGCGGCTGCCTGGCCCTGGGCGTCATCACGCCAGACATTGCCCGCGCCATGCACATCGCCGACCGCGTGCCGTCCGGCCACGTCCACATCAACGACCAGACCGTGCTGGCCGAGGCCCATGCGCCGTTCGGTGGCGGCGGCACGTCGGGCAACGGCGGGCGCCACGGCGGCACCATCGACTGGGAGGAATTTACGCAAACCCAGTGGCTCACGATCAAGACCGAAGCACCCCGTTATCCATTCTGAGGAGACTGTATGAAACTACGTAACAAGACCATTGTTGTGACCGGCGCGGCGTCCGGCATCGGCGCCGAAGTGGCGCGCCTGGCGCGCTTCGAAGGCGCTACCGTGATCGGCATGGACCGCAACGACCCGGGGCTGACGCTCGACGGCTTCGTGGCCGTGGACCTGAGCAGCACCGCCAGCATCGACGCCGCCATCGCCCAGCTGCCGCAGCGGGTGGACGCCCTGTGCAATATCGCCGGCGTACCCGGCACCGCCAACCCGGCGCTGCTGGCGCACGTCAATTACCTGGGCCTGCGGTATCTCACCAGCAGCGTGCTGCCGCGCATGCCGGCCGGCGGCTCGATCGTCAACGTCGCCTCCATCCTCGGCGCCGACTGGCCGCTGCGGCTGGACCTGCACAAGCAGCTGGCCGCCACCGAAGGCTTTGCCGCCGGCCAGGCGTGGCTCGACCAGCACCCGGTGCCCGACGAGACCTGCTACCAGTACTTCAAGGAGGCGCTGATCGTCTGGACTTACGTGCAGTCGCAGCCGTGGTTCCTGGCCCACTCGGTACGCATGAACAGCGTGGCGCCGGGCCCCGTATTCACCCCCATCCTCGGCGACTTCGTCTCGATGCTGGGCGAGGAGCGCGTGCAGCGCGACGCCCACCGCATGAAGCGCCCCGCCTATGCCGACGAAGTGGCGTCCGTCATCGCCTTCCTGTGCAGCGACGAGTCGCGCTGGATCAGCGGCGTGAACCTGGCAGTCGATGGAGGGCTCGCATCCACGTTTATCTGATTCGATTTACGCCGCAGTACCCATAACTAAAAATACGGAGACAGCAATGCACACCACCACGAACCTGCGCCGGAGCATACTGGCCATCGCCATCACCGCAGCCCTGCCGGCCGCCCAGGCCTACGAGCTCACCACGTCCGATCCGGAACTGAAAATCAGCTGGAACAACACCTTCAAGTACAGCGGCGCCTATCGGCTCAGGGACGCCAGTGCGCGCCTGCTGGCCGGCGGCTACAACGCCGCCGGCCCGGCCGACTTCACCGGCTACAACCTCGACGACGGCAACCAGAACTTTCGCAACAAGGGCATCGTCTCGAGCCGGGTGGACTGGCTGTCGGAATTCGACGCCGGCACCCGTACGCTGGGCATGCGCGTCAGCGCGGCGGGTTGGTACGACGCCGCCTACACCAGCAGCAACGACAACGCCTCCCCCGCCAGCAACGCCGTCACGCTCACCGGCCAGAGCGCCACCCGCTTTTCCAACGGCACCCGCACGCTGCACGGCCGCAATGCCGAACTGCTCGACGCGTTTGTATTCGCCAAGGGCACGCTCGGCGAGCTGCCGGGCACCGTCCGCGTGGGTCGCCACACTCTGCAATACGGCGAGAGCCTGTTCTTCGGCGCCAACGGCATCGCCAATGCGCAGGGGCCGGTGGACCTGGTCAAGCTGCTCAGCGTGCCCGGTGCGCAGTTCAAGGAGATCCTGCGGCCGGTCAACCAGGTCTCGGGCCAGCTGCAGGTGGCGCCGACGGTATCGATCGGCGGCTACTACCAGCTCGAATGGCGCCCGAGCGTGATCCCCGGCGCCGGCAGCTACCTCAGTTCCTACGACGCCGCCGGCGCCGGCGCCACCGCCTTCCTGGTCGCGCCGACCAACAGCGGCGCGCCCGCCTTCATCACCCAGCCGGACATGAAGGCGAAAAATCGCGGCCAGGGCGGCATGCAGGTCAAGTGGGCGCCGTCCGGCTCGGACGTCGAATACGGCTTTTACGCGGCGCGCTATCACGACAAGTCGCCCTACTTTTACCTGGGCTTTGCGCCGGCCTTCCCGCCGGGCGCGCCCAGCACGGTGCAGGCGGTATACGCAGAAAACATCCGCACCTTCGGCGCCAGCGCCAGCACCGTGGTGCTGGGCGCGAACGTGGCGGCCGAAGTGTCGGTGCGGCGCAACTCGCCGCTGGTGAGCGACCCCACACCCAACTTCCTGTCGCGCCAGGGCGCCGGCAGCATTGGCGACAACCGTGACAATCCTGCCTACGCGGTCGGCAATACCGCCCACGTCAACCTGTCGGCGATCTACGTGATGCCGACCAACCGGTTCTTCGAGGGTGCCTCGCTGCTCGGCGAAATCGCCTGGAACCGCGCCACCAGCGTCACCTTCCAGGGTTCGCTCGACCCCAACACCACGCGCGACGCCACCGCCGTGCGCATGATCTTCGAGCCGGCCTACTACCAGGTGGCCGATGGCCTCGACCTGACCATCCCGGTCGGCGTGGGCTACAACCTCTCGGGCCGCTCGCGCGCGGTATTCAACTTCAACGGCGGCGCCGAACATGGCGGCGACTTCAATATCGGCATCAACGGCACCTACCAGCAGGACTGGAAGTTCGGCATCAGCTACGTCAAGTTCCTCGGCGCGGCCGGCACCTTCCTGAAGAACAACCCGGCCACCAACACGCCCATCCTCAGCTACGCCCAGTCCCTGAAGGACCGCGACTACATCTCTTTCAACATCAAACGCTCTTTCTAAGGACACCATAATAATGAAAACCACCCTGAAACTGGCTGCGGTCGCGTTGACCTTGAATATCTCGCTGCAGGCCTTTGCCGCCGTCACCGCCGACGAAGCCGCCAAGCTGCAAACCACCCTGACCCCGCTGGGCGCCGAAAAGGCCGGCAACAAGGACGGCACCATTCCCGCCTGGGACGGCGCCTACACCAAGGTGCCAGCGGGCTTCAAGCCGGGCGACTTCCGCGCCGATCCGTTTGCCGCCGAAAAGCCGGTGCTCGTCATCACCGGCAAGAACGTCGATCAATATGCCGCCAAGCTGTCGGCGGCCACGGTGGCGATGCTGAAAAAGTACCCGGCGTACCGGCTCGATATTTATCCGACCCACCGCACCGGCGGTGCACCGGCCTGGGTGTACGACAACACCTTCAAGAACGCCACCCGCGCCAAGTCGGTCGATGGCGGCTACGGTGCCGAAGGCGCGTACGGCGGCATCCCGTTCCCGATACCGAAGACCGGCTACGAGGCGATCATGAACCACCGCCTGGCGTGGACCGGCGAGGCGGCCATCATGCCGCTGCGCACCGTGATCGTTACGCCAGACGGCAAGCGGGCCACCGCCACCGAGGCCGAACAGACCTTCATGCGGCCCTACTATTTCAAGGACGGCAGCCTGGATAAATTCGACGGCGTCTACCAGTTCGGGCGCCTGATCACGCGCGCGCCGGCCTCCAAGGCCGGCGAAGGCATCCTGGTCCACGACGGCATCAACGAAGCCAAGCCACGCGCCATCTGGCAGTACCTGGTGGGCCAGCGCCGCGTGCGCCGGGCGCCGTCGGTGTCGTACGACACGCCCGATTCGGTCACCTCCGGCATCGGTCTGTTCGACGAGGCCTTCATGCTGTTCGGCCCGATCGACCACCACGAGCTGAAGCTGGTCGGCAAAAAGGAGCTGTACATCCCGTACAACAACAACCGCGCGGGATCGGCCAAGATCGCCGACCTGGTAGGCCCGCAGTTCCTCAATCCCGACCTGGTGCGCTGGGAGCTGCACCGCGTGTGGGAAGTGGAGGCGACGCTGATCCCCGGCAAGCGCCACGTGGTGGCCAAGCGCCGCTACTACCTCGACGAAGACACCTGGCAGATCATCCTGGTCGATGGCTACGACGCCCAGGGCCAGATCTGGCGCGGCAACTACACATTGACCCTGCTGGCGCCGGACGTGCCGGCCGTGCTCGGCAACGTCATGTGGGGCACCTACAACGTGCAGACCGGCGCTTACCTGCTCAACGAAGCATCGAACGAAATGCCGACCCAGTACAAGGTCATCCCGCGCCTGCCGGCCAGTTATTTTGGACCGGAAGAACTGGCGAACCAGGGCTCGCGCTAACCACAACGAAAGGAAGCATGATGGTCGGATCGACTCGATTCTTTGCACGCCGGGGCGGCGTGCCGCTGGCGGCGTTCTCCACTGCGCTGGTGACGGCCTTGATAACGTCATTGGCTGTGCCGACGGCGCTCGCCGCCGGCACAGCCAGTGCCACAACGCCGGCGGCAAACACACCGGCCGCGCCGGCTGCACTGACGCAGCCGGCGCTGGTCACGCCCAAGGCGCTGCACGCGGCCATGCTGGCCGTGACCAGCGCCGGCGCCCGGCTGGTGGCGGCCGGCGAACGCGGCACCATCCTGTACTCCGACGACGCTGGCAAGACCTGGCGCCAGGCGGCAGTGCCGGTCAGCGTGAGCCTGACCGCACTGCAGTTTGTCGATGCGAAGAACGGCTGGGCAGTGGGCCACCAGGGCGTGGTGCTGCATACAGTCGATGGCGGCGCGACCTGGCGCAAGCAGCTCGACGGCACTCAGGCAGCCGCCCTTGTGCTGCTCGATGCCAGCGCCTCGTTCGGACCGGACCGCGACAAGGAAGTGGCGCAGGCGCAGCACCTGGTGGACGATGGCCCGGACAAGCCCTTCCTCGACCTGTACTTCGACAGCCCCAGAACCGGCTATGTGCTGGGCGCGTACAACCTGATGTTCCGCACCGACGACGGCGGCGCCACCTGGCAGCCGTGGCAAAGCCGCGTGGCCAATCCCAAGGGGCTGCACCTTTACGGCATGAAGGGCGCGGCCGGCGCCATCTACCTGGCCGGCGAACAGGGACTGCTGCTGCGCTCCACAGACAACGGCAACAGCTTCAACGCGCTGGCCACGCCGTACAAGGGCAGCTATTTCGGCGTGCTGGCCACGCGCGGCGGCGCGCTGCTGGCCTACGGCTTGCGCGGCAACGCGTTCCGCTCCTCCGACCGCGGGGCCACCTGGACCCCGGTCACCACCGGCGTACAGGCGTCGCTGGCGGCCGGCGCGGTGATGGCCGACGGCGCCGTGGTGCTGGTGAGCCAGGGCGGCGACGTGCTGACCAGCCGCGACGACGGCCTGACCTTCGCCGCGCAAGCCGGCACCGCGTTGCCGCTGGCGGCGGTGGCGCAAGCGGGCGACGGCAGCCTGGTGGTGGCCGGCCTGCGCGGCCTGCGCCGACTGCCCTACGACATGCTGGAACAATAATATGAAGACAGATCACGACCTGGAACAACAGCCGGTCATCCGGCGCCTGCAAGACTTCGACACCGCGTCCGGCAACCTCGGCGAACGGGCGCTGTTCAACTACCGGCCGCTGGTCATCCTGCTCTGCCTGCTGGCGACGCTCGTGCTGGGCTCCCAGGCCACGCGCATCAAGCTCAATGCCAGCTTCGAGAAGATGATCCCCAGCGCCCATCCCTACGTGCTCAACTACCTGGCCAACAAGAGCGACCTGAATGGCCTGGGCAACTCGGTGCGCATCGCGGTGGCAGCGACCAGCGGCACCATCTACGACCGCGCCTACCTCGACACGCTGCAGCGCCTCAACGACGAGGTGTTCCTGCTGCCGGGCGTCGACCGTCCATTCATGAAATCGTTGTGGACACCGAGCACGCGCTGGGCCGCCGTCACCGAAGATGGCCTCGACGGCGGTACCGTGATCCCGGACGGCTACAACGGCTCGGCCGCCAGCCTCGACCAGCTGCGAGCCAACGTGGCGCGCTCCGGCGAAATCGGCCAGCTGGTGGCGGCCAACGCCAGGTCGAGCATCGTGTTTGTGCCGCTGATGGACAAGATCCCGCAAACCGGCCAGCCGCTCGATTACCGCGCCCTGTCGGACAGCCTGGAAAAAATCCGCGCCAAGTACGAGAAGGAAGGCGTGCAGATACACATCACCGGCTTTGCCAAGATCGTCGGCGACCTGATCGAAGGCTTGCAGCAGGTGCTGCTGTTCTTCGTGCTGGCGATCGGCATCTGCGGCGCAGTGCTGTACTGGTACACGCGCTGCTGGCGCAGCACCACGCTGGTGGTGGTGTGCTCGCTCGTGGCGGTGCTGTGGCAGTGCGGCCTGCTGGCCACGTTCCACTACGAACTCGATCCGTATTCGATCCTGGTGCCGTTCCTGGTGTTCGCCATCGGCATGAGCCACGGCGCCCAGAAAATGAACGGCATCATGCAGGACGTGGGCCGCGGCACGCACCGCGTGGTAGCAGCGCGCTATACCTTCCGCCGGCTGTTTGCCGCCGGCCTGACGGCGCTGCTGTGCGACGCGGTGGGCTTCCTGGTGCTGATCAGCATCCAGATCAAGGTGATCCAGGACCTGGCAGTCATCGCCAGTATCGGCGTGGCGGTACTGATCTTTACCAACCTGGTGCTGCTGCCGGTGCTGCTGTCGTACACCGGTGTCAGCGCCCGCGCCGCGCAGCGCAGCCTGCAGGCCGACAGCGATGCCGGTGACCAGGCCAGGCAGCCATGGTTGTGGAACTTCCTCGACCGCTTTACCCAGCGCCGCTGGGCGACCATCACGGTGATTGCCAGCGTGGTGCTGGGCGGCCTCGGTTTTGCGGTCAGCCTGCACCTGAAGGTGGGCGACCTCGATCCCGGCGCGCCGGAGTTGCGCGCCGATTCGCGCTACAACCGCGACAACGGCTACCTGGTCGCCAACTACGCCGCCAGCTCCGACATCTTCGTGGTCATGATCAAGACCGCGCCCGACCAATGCACGCAGTACGCTACCCTTGCCAAGGTGGACCAGCTGGCCTGGCAGCTCGAGCAGCTGCCAGGCGTGGACTCGACCAACTCGATGGCGGCGCTGAGCAAGCTGGCCGGCACCGGCTACAACGAGGGCAATTTCAAGTGGTACGATTTGGTGCCCAACGCCGCTGCGCTGGGCGCAGTGCAAACGCGCGCACCCCGCGAGCTGTTCAACCAGGACTGCTCGCTGCTGTCGCTGTATGTCTACCTGAAGGACCACAAGGCCGAAACCTTGAGCCGGGTGGTCAATGCCGTGGCAGCGTTTGCCGCCACCCACAACACGCCGGACGTGCAGTTCCAGCTGGCCGCCGGCAGCGCCGGCATCGAGGCCGCCACCAACATCGTCGTCAAGCAAGCCATGCGCGACATGCTGTTCTGGGTGTATGGCGCGGTGATCCTGCTGTGCTACGTGACCTTCCGCTCGTGGCGCGCGGTGCTCGTGGCGGTGCTGCCGCTGGTGCTCACCTCGATCCTGTGCGAGGTGCTGATGGTGGTGTTGGGCATGGGCGTGAAGGTCGCCACTTTGCCGGTGATCGCGCTCGGTGTGGGCATCGGCGTCGATTACGCGCTGTACGTGCTGAGCGTGATGCTGGCCCGCATGCGCGCCGGCGACAACCTGTCGGCCGCCTACCTGCACGCACTGCGCTTTACCGGCCGCGTGGTGATCCTGACCGGCGTGACGCTGGCGGTGGCAGTGGCGACCTGGCTGTTCTCGTCGATCAAGTTCCAGGCCGACATGGGCATCCTGCTGGCCTTCATGTTCCTGTGGAATATGGTGGGGGCGCTGGTGCTGGTGCCGGCATTGGCCTACTTCCTGATGCCGCAAACAGCGGTGCCGGGCGCCACACCGCCGGCGGGTAAGGCCGGTCGGGAAAAGCCGGAACCGGCGCCCGCATCGCTGCGCCGCACCGAGCAGGGCGAAGTCGTGGGCCGCGCCGACCTGCACCACACCCATGCCTGGCTGGGCATGCCATATGCGCAGCCGCCGGTGGGGCCGCTGCGCTGGAAGGCGCCGCGCCCTGCCCTGCGGTGGACCGGCGTGCGCGAGGCCACCGCCTGTGGCGCGGCGGCGATGCAGTTGGGCGGCATCTCGCTCGAACTGCCGCCCGACCAGTGGGGCAAGCCGGCCGGTTCGGAAGACTGCCTGACACTGAACATCTTCGCGCCGCAGCATGCTGCGGAGTCGGCCGCCCCGCTGCCGGTGATGTTCTGGATCCACGGCGGCGCCAACTCGTCCGGCACCGCCGCCACCTACACCTCGCTGCGCAACCTGGCAGGGCGCGACGATGTGATCGTGGTGTCCGCCAATTACCGGCTCGGCATCTTCGGCTGGTTCAGCCTGGAGGAACTGGCGCGCGACGACGACACGCCGGCCGACCGCTCCGGCAATTTTGGCACGCTGGACCTGGTGGCGGCGCTGCACTGGGTGCAGCGCAATATCGCAGCTTTCGGCGGCGATGCGGGCAACGTCACCATCTTCGGCGAGTCAGCCGGTGGCCTCAATGTCTATGCGCTGCTGGCCAGTCAACTCGCGGCAGGCCTGTTCCACAAGGCCATCGCGCAGTCGCCGCTGGTCACCAGCCACACGCTGGCGCAGGCCCGCAATTACGTGGATGACGCCCAGCCGGGCCACACCCTCAGTTCGCGCGAGCTGCTGTGCGCATGGCTGCAGGGCGCCGGCCGCGCCACCGACCGCGCGGCGGCGCGCGCCCTGATCGCCAGCATGCCGGCGGCCGACATCGAGGCCTTCGTGCGCGGCCTGCCGCCGCAAGCGCTGCTGGCGCCGGTCAGGCCGGGTGCGCTGAATTTCTATGATGCGCCCACCGTGCTGCAGGACGGCCACGTGCTGCCCAGGGGGCCGCTGGCCGCAGCCTTCGCCGACCGCAGCACGTACCACGCGGTGCCGTTCATCGTCGGCACCAACCGCGACGAGTACAAGCTGTTCATGGCCAACAACCCGGACTACGTGCGCATGGTGTTCGGAAAGCTGCCGGTGATGCGCAACCGCGCCCGCTACCAGCGCCACGCGGCCTATATGTCGGCGCTGTGGCAAACCGCCGGCGCGCTCGAGCCGGCCAGCGCCATGCTCGGCTCCGGCCACCAGGACGTGTGGGTGTACCGCTTCGACTGGGACGAGCAGCCTGCGGTGCCGCTGATACAGCCGCAGGTGCTGCTGGGCGCCGCGCACGTGCTGGAGATGGGCTTCGTGTTCCGCGACCTCGATGGCGAGTTCGATCCTTTCAGCTCCTACACCCCGGTCAATCTGCCGGGACGCCGGCAAGTGTCCGACGCCATGGCCGGCTACTGGACCCACTTCGCCCGCCACGGCGAACCCGGCGTGGCCGACAACCGGCCCGAGTGGACGCGCTGGCAGCAGGACGCCGCGCAACCCCGGCTGATGGTGTTCGACACCAGCGCTGGCGGCGGCACCCGCATGGTAGTGCACGACGCCAGCAAGGCCGCGCTCAAGGCAGCGCTGGCGGACGATACGTCGATGCGCAGCAACCCGCGCGAGCGCTGCGAGCTTTACGGGCGCATGTTCCTGTGGTCGATCTTTGGCGGACGCGAGGCGCCGCAGGCGCTGGCGGCGTTTGCCAGCAGGCATGGCTACACGGGTCCGACAGACAAGCTGCGGCCCATCCATTGGCCGTGAGCGTGACTTGGCGTCTCGCTGCACGTAAGGCGCAGGCCAGGCGGCCAGCAGGCCGTCCAGTACCGCGCGCGCCAGGGCGTTGTCGAGGCTGCCCAGGATGCGCGCGGTATCGTGTTCGGCGTCCAGTTCCAGCACGCACTCGTACGTGGACAAAGGACTCGGGCGCGAGCGGTTGGTCACCATCACGCCGGCAAATTCGCCATTCGGCATCGGCACCGGGTTGTCGGCGCGGTCGGCCAGCACCACGGAGCGCCAGGCAAAATCGAGCACCTTGCCCGACAGGTCGCGGCCACGGTATTGCAGGTCGCCCCAGTTGCCCACGCTGATCGAGGCGTCCAGGTGCAGCGCAATCCCGGAAAACACGTCGGCCGCCAGGCCGCGCAGACCAAAACCGAGGATCAGGCCGATCCCGCCGGAGGCGCCCAACGCTCGATTGTGGCGCCGGTATGACAAGGCAACTGCGGAGACCCGAGGCTGAGAAATCCGTCACGGCGTGCGCTGGTCTTGAGCAGTTATGGCACTGCCATTCCGCAGCCTCAAAACGGCGTGGCTGCCGTCAACCGGTGACATTGCGGCACGAGAGCCACAACGGGACATCGGCGATTACCTGATGTACCGGTAGCACTGGATACGACCGCATCAATTCAACCAGGGACTGGAACCGGCTGTCGCCGAAGAAAAACTTAACGCAGTGCCCGGGATGGTTGACCACTACAGTCCCTCCGCAGCCCGCTCAGGCCAGCATTCGTGCAATCTCCGCGGCCGAGTCGGCCGAACGCCGCGCCAGGCTTCTCACCTCGGTGGCAACCACTGCGAAGCCACGGCCTCCCTCGCCGGCCCGTGCGGCTTCAATGGCGGCGTTCAGCGAGAGCAGGTTCGTCTGCATCGCCAGGCCGTTGATCGTCGCCACGACGGCTCGGATGCGGTCGATCGTCTCCCGCTGCTGCGTCGTCTCGGTTGCGTACATGGTGAGAATCGATAGCGTACCGTCAACGGCGAACACCGAGTTGAAGGTGACCTGCAGCCACAGGGCGGCACCGCCAGAGGCCACTAAGGCCACCTCGTGCGAGACGCTCTCTCCTCTTTTGAGCCGCGCACTGTCGTCGCCTCGCATGACCTCGGTGAACGTCCTTTGGAGCAGCTTGCCAGCTTCGATGAGGTTGTCGCAACCGAGGATCTCGAGCAGCGGTGAACTGGCTTGAACCAGCCGCCCGTCCGCCGACCAGTCGGCCGTAGCGGTCGAGGCGCGGATCACTTTAAGGCGGGTGGCGTCCTCGAACGCACGCATCTTGCTTTCAGTGATGTCGGCTTGCACCGAGATGAACCGTTCGAGCTTGCCGTCCGCTCCGAAAATCGGGTTGATCGAGAGCGAAATCCAGTAAGGTCTCTTGTCCTTGGTGTAGTTAAGAATCTGCTCGTAGAACGGCTTCCCTGCCTTCAATTTGGCGCGCACCTGGTCAATGGTGTCGCGGTCGGTATGCGGCCCCTGCAGCAACTGGCCCGGCTTCTTGCCGTGAACCTCGGCTGCGGAAAACCCTGTCAGTTTCGTGAAACCAGGATTGACGTATTCGATGCGGCCATCGGCATCGCAGATGACAACCGAGTTGCCGGTCCCGTTGGCAACGAGCGACAGGGTGGAATTGATCACCCGCTGCTTGACTATTGCCGTGATGTCGGTCGCGAACTTCACGATGCCGCACGGCTGTCCCGCCAGGTCGAATACCGGGTTGTAACTGGCCTGAATCCAGACATCGGCGCCCGACTTATGGATGCGCTTGAATTCCGCCGCCTGGAAGGTGCCTAAGCGCAACGCGCTCCAGAAGCGTGCGTAGGCGTCGCCTCTGGCCTCTCGCGGGTCGACGAAGATGCTGTGGTGCTGACCCATCACCTCGTCCAGGCGGTAGCCGAGCGCACCGAGGAAATTCTCGTTAGCCCACAGGATCGTTCCGTCGAGGTCGAATCGAATCACTGCTTGCGATTTTTCGATCGCGGTGACCTGGGCCTCGAAACTGGCTTCCCGCAGGCGGCGCTCGGTGCAATCCTGTGCAATCTTTATGACGCGCTCAACGCGTCCAAGGCGGTCGCGCACCGGGTTGTAGCTTGCTTGTAACCAGACCGGATTTCCGGCTTTGGTGATGCGCATGAATTCCGCGCTCTGCGCCTGGCCAAGGGCCAGTTGTGCCCAGAAGTCCCGGTACTCCGGGCTGGCTGCGGTCGACGGATGTACGAACATGCTGTGATGTTTCCCTGTGATCTCCTTCAACTGGTAACCCATGATGGTAAGAAATGCAGCGTTGGCAGCCACGATGCGGCCATCAGGCTCGAACTCTATAGATGCCTGGGAGTGCAACAACGCCGTGCGCTCGCGCTGAGCCTTGGAGCTAAAGAAATCGATAAACATCATTTTTTTCTCCCGAAGTAACTTTAGTGAATTCTTGTGAGCAGGCGCCGACGCGCGCATTGCGGCATGATGAACGGTGCAGGAGCGGCGGGGTTAGGCCGGGGGGAATATTTGGATGCAGCTACCGGGGGAGAGGGTAGCTTGGGGACGCGTCTAGGAAGCAAGAAACCGCCAACAAGGGCGCGCGATACAACTAGACATACAGAGGCTAACCGATTTATTTCCTAATAGCAATTTGTATTTTCAGTTGTTTACGGGTAAGCGTAGCGCGCTAAAACAAATTTCCAGTTTCCAGTGCGAGGCCATGGCAGCCGAGATTGGCGCGATGTTCGATACCAGCTTGAACCAAAGCGTAAGGTCGAGATCCGCGAACATATGCTGGCGGCTGGCTGGCCGATAACGCTTGCTTGCTGTTTTTCCACTGGCTTTCGCATCGGCCAGGTCGCGGCAGGCATCGGCCTGCGGCGGCTGCTACCGCCTGCTACGACGCCTGGCTTGCTGCCCTGCCTGGGCGAAGGCATCGGCGTCATGCCTGACGAATCACTGCCACGACTGCCAAGAAACCAATTGGCGGTCCGGTTCAAGAGGGCGTAAATCGAGGCTGCAAATGGGTGCCTGAATCAGCGATCCCGGCAAGGATGCCGAGCAAGCTGTCGAGGTCGAAGGGCTTGATCAAGTGATGATCAAATCCGGCATCGTGCGACTTGCGGATATCTTCCGGCTGCCCGTATCCTGTCAGCGCAATGAGCGTGAGGCCCGGTAGGGCGGCATTGGCACGCAGCGCGCGTGCGACCATGTAGCCGTCCATATCTGGCAAACCGATATCGAGCACAACGACGCTGGGATTTTCCCGCTCCACCACCGCTATTGCCTCCTTGCCAGCGAAAGCAATGACGACATCATTTCCCAAGGCTCTTAACAATTCGGCGACCATCGTTGCGGCATCCTCGTTGTCGTCCACTACCAGAATTTTTCTTCGACCGGGTACGGCGGAAGCCGGTGACATTGGGACCATTGCAGCATCCGTTTGCGACAAGGGCAACAGGATACGGAACTCGCTCCCCATGCCCGGCCCCTCGCTGGAGACGGCGACCGTGCCGCCATGCTGCTGGACCAGCCGATGCACTACAGCCAGGCCTACCCCGAGGCCGCCCTCGGACCGCGCCAGCGCGCGTTCGGACTGCGTGAAGATGTCAAATACGCGCGGCAACAATGCGGGCAGAATGCCCATCCCGTTATCCCTGACGGAAATTTGCACGTCGTTGCCAATCCTGCGGGTCGCCAGGTGTATCGTGCCATCCTGCTGCGTGTACTTCGCCGCGTTGTTCAGCAGGTTGCCGATCACCTGGATGAGCCGATGAAGGTCGCCGTTCACCTGCAGCGCTTCCGCAGCCTGCTCGACGACCAGGCGGTGACGTTTTTCCTGCAACAGCGGATCGGCCAGTTCAAGCGCGTCGCGGATGATCCGTGACACATCGAGCACCTCGAGCCGCAGACTGATCTTGCCAGTCGAAATGCGCGACAGGTCGAGCAATTCATCGACCAGGCGGGTCAGGTGACGAACCTGCCGGTGCAGCACCCCGCCGGCGCGTTCGAGCATCGCAGCGGTTGCTTGCGGCGCCCGCTGCAATTCAAGCGCGGATTTAATGGCCGACATCGGGTTTCTGAGTTCGTGGCCCAGCATGGCGAGGAACTCATCCTTGCGCCGATGCTCGTCTTCCAGCTCCGCCGTCCGCTTACTGACCTGCTGCTCCAGTCGCCACCGTTCAGTGATATCGTGAAACACCAGCACGGCACCGATGAGAACTCCCTGCGCGTTGCGGATGGGCGCGCCGGAATCGTCAATATGGAGTTCCGAGCCATCTTTCCGGATCAGCAGTGTATGGTTCGCGAGACCGACGATGATCCCGTCCGCCAAAACGCGTCGCACCGGATTTTCGACCGCGCTGCGCGTGGCATCATTGACGATCCGAAAAATTTTTTCAACCGGTTGACCGAGCGCTTCCGCGCGCAACCAGCCGGTATGGGTCTCAGCAACAGGGTTGAGGAAGGTGATGATGCCATGGGTATCGGTGGCGATCACGCCATCCCCGATCCCTGCGAGCGTCACGCGTAACCACTCGCGCTGCTCGATCAATTCGATTTCGGCACGCCGGCGCAACTCGATCTCCCGCGCCAGCTTTTCGATTTGTTTGTTCATGGCCAGGAAACGACTCTCGGCCACCTGCTTGGGAGTGAGCCGTAGCAGAACGCTGCAACACGTTGCTGCTCCGCTGGGGGCAAACCGCGCGCCCTGCACTCGCATGGGAAGCACGCCTCCTCCCGGTATGCGAAATGTCAGCGTGGCAGGCAAGAAAGAGGTCACCCGTCGGCAGTTGCGCAGGTACTCTGCAACCTGGATCTGCGGTTCATTGCAAAGCTCGGCAAGCGGGGCCTGTTCCAGGGTAATGCCCAGTCCCCTCAACTGCCCCCTTGCCGCAGCGTTTGCCGTCAGAATAACGCCCTCCATATCGGTGAGCAGCATCGCCTCGGGCAACATATCTGCCCAGGCATCGAACTGCGCGCGAGCGTGGGGCGGGGGCGGGGGC
>NZ_LROM01000153.1 GCF_001758785.1 Duganella phyllosphaerae | reverse complement strand
CGCGTGCGCCGGGCCGCGCGGCGGGCCAGCGCCTGGTCTACCGCCGCCACCAGGCGGGCGTTGTCCCACGGCTTGGTGATGAAGTCGCCAGCGCCGCGCTGGAGCGCTGCCACCGCCAGCGGCACGTCGGCGTACGCCGTCATGGCGATCACCGCCGGCGGGCTGGTTTGCGCCAGCAGCAGGTCCAACAGCGCCAACCCCTCGGCGCCGTCGATAAAGCCCGGCGTAAAATTCAGGTCGAGCAGCACCACGTCCGGCACCGCATCGGGACCTTGTGCGAGCAGCGCCGGCAGCGCGGCCGGATCGCACAAGGTAACCACCTGCTCGTGGCGGCGGCGCAGCAGCAGGCGGGCGGCGGTGGCGACGTCGGGATCGTCGTCAAGGATCAGGATGTGGGTGGACATGGGGGCATTCTAGCAGTGCACGGGTGGGCCGGGGATGCCCCCGCTGCGCACATGGCGGCACGTTGAGAGACAGTGTTCACAAGCGGACAGCAGGCAGTGTTCATAACCGCACACCGCCGCGCACGATGCCCGTGCAGGCCGCATGCAGCCACGTTTTCACCGGGTTGGCAACACCTGGCACAGCCTTTGCAGTACCATGGTCATGCACAACAAAATAAATTCTCCCGCCAGCGGCGCGGCCATGGACACCGTCGTCCCGCGCCGGCACGGCAGGCGCATCGCCATCGCGCTCGCCTGCGTGGTCGTCGCCGCCGTGGCGGCGTATGCGCTGCGGGCGCTGCTGCCGCGCGGCTTGCGCGTCGATGGCGCCGACCTGCGCATCGCACAAGTGGCGCGCGGCGTGTTTGTCGACGAGATCGTGGTCCGCGCCAATGCCGAACCGCTGCACTCGGTGATCCTCGACGCGGTCGAATCGGGCCGGGTGGAGGAAGTGCTGGCCACCGACGGCGCGCTGGTCAAACAGGGCGAGCTGCTGTTTCGCATCTCCAATCCGCAGCGCCACCTGGAGCTGCTGGCGCGCCAGTCCGAACACGCGGTGAGCATCTTCAACCTCTCCAACCTGCGGGTGGCGCAGGAAGCCAGCGCCAGCGACCACCAGCGCCGCCTCGACGAACTGCGCTTCAATGCCGAACAGGCCCGCAAGCGCCACGAGCGCAACACGCGCCTGGCGCAGCAGGGTTTTATTTCGACCGTGGCGCTGGAAGAATCGAACGATATGCTGCAGCAACAACAGCAACTGCTGGCCTTGCAGGAGCGCGCTGGCAAGACCGAGGCGCGTGTGCGCGACGCCGCCGCACGCCAGCTGGAAACCGCGATCGGCGGCCTGGACTCCGGCCTGAAACTGGTGTCCGGCACGGTCGATGCGCTGGCCGTGCGCGCGCCGGTAGACGGGCGCCTGACCAACTTCCGCCTGCAAGTGGGCGAGTCGGTCGCCACCGGCAAGAACATCGGTCGCATCGACGATCCGGTGCGCTTCAAGCTCGCTGCCAGCGTGGACGAGTACTACCTCAACCGCATGGCGGTGGGCCGCCACGGCAGCGTCAAGCAGGACGACCGCGACTACCCGGCCGACATCCGCGCCATCTACCCGCAAATCAAGGACGGCCGCTTCACCGTGGACCTGGTGTTTACGAAAGGGCAGCCGCCGGTGATGAACCCGGGCCAGAGCCTGGACGCGCGCATCACGCTGGGCGAGCCGGCGCCGGCGCTGCTACTGCCCAGCGGCGCCTTCATCAACGACTCCGGCGGCGCCTGGGTGTATGTGCTCGATGCCGACGGCCGCGGCGCCCAGCGCCGCGCGCTGCGCGTGGGCCGCCGCAACAACGCCCAGATCGAAGTGCTGGCCGGCCTTGCCGCCGGCGACAAGGTAATCGTCTCCAGTTACGCGGCCTACGGAAATTCGCCGCGGTTGCAGCTGGACCGCTGAAAAGTGCAGTAAATTCCCCTCTCAACCAAAAAGGCTATCCCATGCTCAAACTCGTCGTCGTCAGCAAGATCCACCAGGCAGGAGAAGTACAAACCACGGCGCTCGACCGCATCGACCTGCATATCGAAGCTGGCGAATACGTCGCCATTACCGGCCCCTCCGGTTGCGGCAAGTCGACCATGCTGGGCATCCTCGGCCTGCTCGACGTGCCGACCTCCGGCGAATACTGGTTCGAAGGCCGCAACATCGCCGGCTACAGCGAATCGCAACTGAACAAATTGCGGCGCGGCCGCGTGGGTTTCATCTTCCAGAGTTTTAATCTGATCGAAGAGTTATCGGTGTTCGAGAACGTTGAACTGGCGCTCGAATACAACGGCACGCCGGCGCGCGAACGACGCACGCGCGTTGCGGCGATGCTGGAAAAGCTGGGCGTGGGCCACCGCGCCGCGCACCGGCCATCGCAGCTGTCGGGCGGCCAGCAGCAGCGGGTAGCGATTG
>NZ_LROM01000152.1 GCF_001758785.1 Duganella phyllosphaerae | reverse complement strand
GAGAGAGTGCTGTCCACGCCGGCGGTGGGCTGCGTGGTCCGCAAGCATGGCGGCGCCATTGGCATCGCCGGCGTCGGTGGCGCGGCCACGGCCGCTGCCAGCGCCACCTCGCTCACCGGCAATGTTTCGGCCACGGCCGTTGCAAACGGCGGCGCCGGCGGCAACGGTGCCGACATCGCCTGGCGCGGCGCGCGCGGCGGCAACGCCACGCTCAACAACGCGGTGCGCGGCACCACCACCGGCGGCTCGGTCACGCTGGCGCAGCGCGCCACCGGCGGCAAGGCCGGCGACAGCTTCGACACGATCCCGCCGTACCAGGACCTGGTCGGCGATGCTCGCGGCGGCAACGCGGTCTCCACGCTGGTACTGGAAGACAATGTCGCCAGTGGCCTGGCGCTCGATATTGCCAGCACCGGTGGCAACGGCGGCGCCTTGTCGGACACCGGCATCTCGCCCAACGCCGGCGGCAACGCCAGCAGTGCGCTCACGCTCACATCGGGACGCAACGGCGCCGGCATCGACGCCCAGGTAGCGGCGGTTGGCGGCATGGGCGGCAGCACGCCGTTCGGCGGCGGCATCGGCGGCAACGCCAGCGCCAGCGCCGATTTGCGCGGCAAGAGCGCGGTCGATGGCCGGGTGGTCGCCACCGGTGGCGCGGGCGGCACCGGTGGCAACGCCACCGCGTCGCTGCGCGCCAGCGGCGCCGGCACCGTGCGTGGCACGGCCGAGGCAAATGCCGGCGCCGGTCGCGAGCAGTGGCCGCTTACCAGGAGCAACTACGGTGCGGCGACGGCCAACCTGGCGCTGTCGGGCGACGGCGCGCTGGGCGCGGCCTCGAGCAATGGCGGCTACGCCACCAGCAACACCAATGTGTCGACCACCGGCATGCAGGCGGTCGACGTGCAGTCGCAGGCGGTGGCCAATGGCGCCAACGGCGCCGACATCGGCTCGGCAATCGCCAATACCGTCGTCAATACGGTGCGGGCGGGTATTTCTGCCGGGACGGCTGCGGTGCGCGCCGTGTCGGTCGCCCTGGGCGGCGAGCGGATTGAAAAAGCCACCGCCACCACCGACGTACGCGCCGCCGGCGACATCGTTGCCAGCAGCCGCGCCGTTGGTGGCTACACCAGCAACGGCGCGACGGATTCCCTCGCCGGCGAAACCGTCAGCACCACCAGGGCGATCACCAGCGGCGCCCATAACGTCAGCGTCACCGCCACTGCGCTGAGCAATATTGGCGACGCCAACGGCGCCCGGGCGTTCCGCGGCAACGGTACCGCCAGTGCGTACGGCCGTTCCGGCAGCGGCATTGTCGAGAGCGTCGCAGTGGCGCGCGGCGGCGTGTACGGCTACGGCTACGAGGAAGGCAACGGCCACGCCAATGCCGCCGCGACTGCGGTGACGACGCAACGAGGCGGTGTGAGCCTGGCGCGTGCCGAAGGCGAAGCCTTGACCCTCAACGTCAAGGCCACCGCGCAGGGCATCGCTGCTGGCGGCGGTGCGGTCACCTATGCGGCCGGCGCCCGCAGCACGCAAGGCACGCTGGCGCAGACCTCGGCGTCGAGCGCCTACCGCGACAGCGCCTTCCAGTTGCCGCAGCTGGCAGCGGTTTCCACCATGACCGCCCACGTGGGGGCCGGTCCGGTCAACCCGGCCGCGCTGGGCCTGGGCGCCAACGTGGCCGCGGCCATCCCGACCGTGCTGGGCACCGGCGTGCACGCGGCCGGTATCGAAGCACCGCTCTCCGAGACGCCGGCCGTGCTGGCGACGACCGGTGAATTCAGCTTCGCCACCGACAGCGCCCAGCGCCTGTTGCTGGGCTTCGTGTCATCGACCTTCACCGGCGGCAGCTTCGACGCGCTCGATCTCACCATCAGCAACAACGGCGTGACCCTGCTGTCGCAAAGCTTCACCACGCTGGCGGCCGCCAACCTGTTCTTCAACGACCACGTGCTGGACCTCGGTTCGTTCGGCGCGGGCAGCCAGCACCTGGTGATCAACTCGTCGCTGACGTACGCGCAGCAAGGCGCGTATGCGTTCAACTACGTGCTCGGTGGCGACGCGCTGTTCCGTACCTCGGCGCTGGGCGTAGCCACGCTCGACAGCGTCTCGGCCGTGCCGGAACCGTCGGCCTGGTTGATGATGAGCCTGGGCATGGGCGGCATGTTGCTGGTGGCGCGCCGCCGCAAGTCGAAGACAGTTTGCTAGGGCCGACGGCGCCTGACGGCTGCGTGGTCGGCAGCCGCTGGGGCCCCGGCGCGCCAGGCGCTCGGTGTCATGCCGAAGTGATTGCGGTAGGCGCGTGAAAAATGCGCCGGATGGCTGAAGCCGTATTGGTAGGCAATCTGGCTGATCGGCTGGTCCCCCCAGTCCGGGTCGCGCAAGGCCAGGTGGCACAGTTGCAGGCGCGTTTCCCACAGCCAGGTGCTGAAGCTTTGCGCCTCGCCCGCGAACAGGCGGTGAATGTGCGCCGCCGAAATATCGAGTGCCTCCACCAGTTGGTTGACCGACAGGTCGCTGTCGCCAATGCGCTTGAGCGCGTATTGGCGGATCCGGTCCAGGTGGTACTGGCTCAAACTGGGCCGGCGTTGTGGCTCCGCCACCACCACACCGAGTGCGCAGGCGGCCAGCGTGTGGCGGAAGGCGTCGGCGGCGTGCAAGGCCGCTGCCCGGGGCAGTCTGCCGTAATCGGTGGCGACATGACAATCGGCCATCGCCGTCAACAGCGCCACCTGCGGCTGGCGACACTTCTGCACCACGCCCAGCAGGGTATCGATCAGCGGACACAGGTTGCGCATCGGCGCCGCCGGCAGTCGCGCCACCATCACCTCGAACGGTTCCTCGAAATGCAAGTGGTAGGGCTGGCCGGCATCGTGCAACAGCATGTCGCCGGGGGCCAGCCGCAGCTTGGCCCCCTGCTGCGCCAGGGTTGCGGTACCGCGCCGCTGCCAGGTCAGCAATAAACATTGTTCGCCGCCGTCGCTGGGCTGCGCGATGTCGCGCTGCACGCTGTGACGCGTGCCTGCCGCCTGCGACAACGTCAGCGTGCCGAGCGCCTGGCTTTTGAAGGTGCCGGGAAAGTCGCTGACGGTGTCCATGTCGAACCAGGGGGCGGGGCAGGGCGATGGCGTGGGCAGCATGGGTTCGGTGGTGGGGAGATTGGATCAAGCAATGAGAGACTCAGGGGAAATTATAACTATCCCAAGTAAATTATTATATTCACAATATGCAATAACCGGTTTACCGTTCGCTTACCCTGCCATCCACTCCACGAAAATCATTCAATGAAAACCTCGCACCTCAACGTCGCACTAACGCCACTGTTGCTCGCCATGGCGGTCGGTCAGGCATACGCCGTCGATATCACCCGCACCGGCGCCAACGGCGCGCCTGGAGTCCGGGGCACGACCGATGATGCTCCCGGCAGTCCCGGCGGCGCAGGTAGCGCGGTCCGGCACCGCGTCGCCACCAGCGACGCCGCCAGTCGCCTCACATTGAACGGTGGCCATGGTGGCGACGGCAGCGCGGCGGGTACTGGCCAGGCGGCGCCGGTGGAGGGCACCCCTGGGGGCGCTGGCGGCGCCGGCGGCGAGGCACGCGGACGGCTCAGTGCCGGTCGCGCCACTGGCAACGTTGCTGCCGAAGTAAATGTTCGCGGTGGCAATGGCGGCAACGGTGGTGTTGCCTGCTGCAACCCCTGGGGCACGGCGCCGAGCGGTGCCGGTGGTGCCGCCGCAGGCACCGCTACCGCTGCAACCGGCAATGGCAATACCCGGGTACAGGTGCGCGCCACGGGCGGAACCGGCGGCGAGGTGGCCGATGGCGGCGCAGCCTTCGCCAGGGGCACGTCTGTGGCCATCAACGGTGTGGCGACGGGCGACGTGCTGGCCGTTGGCGGTAATGCTGGCGCCCCGTACGATCCGCCCGGGCCATGGAGCTTGGTGCATGGCTCACAGGGCGACGCCACTGCCGACCTGACCGTGCTCGGTAGCGGCGCTGCCAGCGGCCGGTCGGCTGCGGTCGGCAGGGTTGCCACGGCCAACTTGGCTGTGTCCAGTAGCGGCCTGGTCAGTGGCTGGTCTGACGCATCGGGCCGCGATGCCACCGCCACTCTGGCGCTGCGCGGCGCGGGTGGCACCGGCACCAGTAACGCCACCGGGCTGAACGCCACCAGTTCGGCGCGCGCCTACACTGGCGGCAGTGCGGTGGTGGACTTGACGGCGTTGGCGCAGGTCGACACGTTCTATGGCGGCGCCAGTGCCGACGTCCACGTGGATTCGGGATACGGCATGGCGGCGACCGGCAGCGCCGCCATCACCGGCAGGGCCCTGGCCGGTAACGTCGAGAACGCGCATGGCCTGAACACGGCGCGGGTGACCTTGCTGGGCACCGGTACGATCGTGGGGGCCAGCCAGGCGCGCGGCGCCGACAGCATTTTTACGTACGAAGGTTCTTACACCGGCTACCAGCTGGGCGGTGGCGAGGCGCAGAGTTTTGCCAGCGGTATCACGCGCGGCAGTGGCGATGTCACCATCACGGCGCTGGCACTGGGCGGTAAATCGATGATCAGCGATACGACGTATCCGACCAAGGGCGGCAATGCCAGCGCGGTGGCCAGCGGCCAGTCCGACAGCGGCAGGGTGACCGTGACGGCCGAGGCGCATTCCTACGGTGGCACGCGTATCAACAGTCCGTTCGACTCACCCCAGGTGCATGCGAGCGCCAAGACCACCGCTGGTGGCGGCACCTCCCGCGCCGAGGCGCGTCACGCAAGCTACGACTTGTACGGCGAGTATAGCGCTCTTGCCGAAGCATCGAGCGTGGGCAGCGGCGGCGCCACGGCGGTGGCGACCGGCATCAATGCCGGCGGCGGTTACGGCGGCACGCTCGAAAGTCGCGCCACTGCCGGTGGCGGCGGTATGACCATCACCACCTCTGGCCGGACCTGGCTGCTGGGCGCCGACAGCGAGGTAACGAACGCTGCCAACGTCGGTGGTGCGCTGTACGCCTTGCCCAACGTTGCCGGCACCAACGCCGTGGTGTCGGTTGCCACCGGTTTGCCATCAGGCGCGGACGTCGCTGCCTTGTTGAACGATAGCCCCGTGCTCGCCGCTGCCGATGCGCGGTGGATCGCCGCAGGGGCCATGGGCTACAGCAATGTTTCGCAGTCGCTGGTGATGCAGAGCGATGTGCGGTACACGTTCGCCACCGGCGGCGGCCAGCACCTGCTGCTGGGACTGTTCGGCGCACCGGGCATCGCCAGCGACGACTTCTCGCTCGACCTGTCAGTGTCCAATGATGGCGTGCCGGTGTGGACGGGATTTTTCTCTGGTAGCGCATTGACTGCGTTGATGACGGACCGGCTGATCGACCTGGGCGGCTTTGGCGCCGGCATGCAGAACCTGTCGATCGCGGCATCCTGGTCTGCCACCAACCAGGTCGCGTCCGACTACGGCTTCCGCTACCTGCTGGGCGTCTCGCCCGTGCCGGAGCCGTCCACCTGGCTGGCCATGCTGCTGGGACTGGGCACTTTGGTGATGGTGGCGCGCCGCCGCAGGGGGTAAGCATTTTCAGGGGGCGGCCGGCCAACTACAGGCCGGCCTGCGCACCCCACACCTGTTTCATGCTGAAGCGGGTGTCGGCTTCGTCTTCGGTGATCGCTGCGGCGATGGCTGTGGTGGGCAGCGGCCTCGCCTCGGCAGTCACCACTGCGCCGGCGGCGTCGCGCAGGCAGATCACTTGCCCCGGCCCGTCGGCCCCACGGCGACTGACCACGCCTATCTCTCCGCCGTGCAGACGCACCAGGCAGCCGGGCGGATAGTCGCCCAGTTCCTGCTGAAAGACGTCGAGCAGGTCCGCATCGACCGGATTGGCGCGGTCTTCGCGCAGCGCACGCAGCGCCTGGTCGGGCAGGATCGAGCGCCGGTAGTTGCGCGCCGACACTTGCGCGCAATAACGGTCGGCCAGGCTCAGCAGTTTGGCGTTGAGTGTGACCTCCGGGCTGGCGATGCCGGCCGGGTAACCGCTGCCGTCGTCGTTTTCGTGGTGCAGCAGCACGCAGGAAATCCAGTCGTCGTCCTGCACGCCTGCGCATTGCAGCAGGTTGGCCGAATCCTCGGGGTGACGGCGGACGATGGCCAGTTCCTCGCTGGACAACGGCGTGTGCTTGTTCTGGAACGTGTCCTGGTGCCGCAGCATGCCGACGTTCATGGTCAGCGCGGCGGCGGTCAGTGTCAGCGTCTCGACGCGGGTCTTGCCCAGCCGGCGCGCCACCACCACCACCACCACGGCGGTCTCGATACAGTGGCGCACGGCGTAGCTGCCGGCGATCTGGTTGAGCAAAATGGCGGCCAGGGCGATGTCGGCGTGCTGTTCGACCGCGTGGATCACGTCGGCGGCGATGTCCCGCAGCGCGCCTTCGGCGTCGGGTTCGTTGCGCAGGTTTTCCAGCAGGTGTTGCAGTTGGCGGTTGCTTGCATTGAGCAGATGCAGCACCGAAGCGGAAGGCGTGCCGGGATCGAGGTCGGCCATGGTTGGCTCCTAGATGGTGGCCAGGCGCGCCAGGGCCAGCGCCAGCGTGGCGTCCTGCTTGGCAAAGCAGAAGCGCACGATGCCCGACTCGTTGCCCTGCTGGTAAAAGGCCGACACGGGAATGGCCGCCACCTTGATCTCGGTCGTGAGCCACTCGGCGAACTCGGCCTCGGTTTGCGCGGAAATTTTATCGTAACGCACGCACTGGAAGTAGGTGCCGTCGGCCGGCAGCAATTCGAAACGGGTGCCGGCCAGGCCATTGCGGAACAGGTCGCGCTTGCGCTGGTAAAACGCCGGCAGCTGCAGGTACGGCTGCGGATCTGCCATGTAGTCGGCGATGCCGTGCTGCATCGGCGTATTCACGCTGAACACATTGTACTGGTGCACCTTGCGGAATTCGGCCATCAGCGCGGGCGGCGCCGCCACGTAGCCAACTTTCCAGCCGGTGACGTGGTAGGTCTTGCCGAACGACGACACCACGAAGGCGCGCGCGGCCAGCTCCGGGTGGCGGCACACCGACTCGTGGCGCTGGCCGTCGAACACCATGTGTTCGTACACTTCGTCGGACAGGACCAGGATATCGGTGCCGCGCACCAGGTCGGACAAGGCGTGCATGTCCGAGCCGCGCAGGATGCTGCCGGTGGGGTTGTGCGGGGTGTTGATCACGATCAGCCGGGTGCGGCTGGTGACGGCAGCGGCCACCTTGGCCCATGGCACGGTGTAGCCGCCGGCGCGCATTTCCATCTGTACGCACACGGCGATGCCGCCCGCGAGCGTAATGGCCGGCACATAGCTGTCGTACACCGGTTCGATCACGATCACTTCGTCGCCCGGGTGCACGCAGCACAGGATGGCGGTGGTGAGGCCTTGAGTGGCGCCGGCGGTGATGGTGATGTCGTTGGCGTCGTACTGTTGGCCGTACAGCGTGGCGATCTTGGCGGCGACGGCCTGGCGCAGCGCCGGCACGCCGGTCATGGGCGGATACTGGTTGCAGTCGGCCTGCATGGCGTCGGTGACGGCGTCGAGCAGGCTGCGCTCGCACGGAAAATCGGGGAAGCCCTGGCCCAGGTTGACGGCCTCCGCTTGCGCGGCCAGCATCGACATGCGGGTAAACACGGTCGTGCCGACGGCCGGCAGGCGGCTGGCAAGGACAGGAGTGGCGGTGTTGCTACTGCTGTGTTGGCTGCTGGGTAGGCTGCTGTTCATGTCGGCGAGGTGGTGGACAGATCGCCTATTCTAGCGCAGGTCAGCTGGTGCTGGTCAGCGGTTGTGCGTCAGCGGGTGTACGTCAACTTCGAGCGACCATTTCTCGGGCACCACTACCTGGAACATGCCGGCCTTGACCAGGCGCTTGCCCAGCTTGAGCAGCGCCTTGTCCTTCGTGATCAGCACACTGGCCCGGGCGTCGCGCGCTACTTCCAGGAACTTCTGGTCATCGCGGTCGGTGCACACCGGCAGACGCACGCCCGATTCGGCCGGCGCCACCACCTTGATCAGTTCGTCAAAACGGGCGGCGGCCAGTGGCCGGCTGTCGTCGTCGAGCGGCAAATGCTTGTAATGCAGCACGATATTGTATTCGTCGCGGCAATCCCACCGGGTAACGGCCTCGACCTTACCGGTTTCCAGCGCATCGAGCAGGGCGGCCCAGCGCGGGTCCTTGAAGACGAACAGGTCCAGGCAGACGTTGGTATCGATGACGATGCGGGGAACGGGTATCATGTCGGAAGTTCAGTAAATAGGTTAATCAGAATATGTTGATAGTGCTGTCGCCCGCCAAAAGTCTCGACCTCGAAACCCCTGCCACGACCAAGTTGGTTTCCCAGCCCGATTTTCTCGACCAGTCGGCCCTGCTGATCGACCGCCTACGCGAATTTTCGCCGGACCAGGTCGGCGAACTGATGGACCTGTCCGACAAGCTGGCGTCGCTCAACGTGGGCCGCTACGCCTCGTGGACCACCGACACTGCAGAAGGTCGCCAGGCCATCATGGCCTTCAACGGCGACGTCTATGCCGGTTTCGACGCCTACAGCCTGAACGCCAAGCAGATCGACTATGCCCAGTCGCACGTGCGTATCCTGTCGGGCCTGTACGGCTTGCTGCGTCCGCTGGACCTGATCCACCCGCACCGGCTGGAAATGGGCACGCGCCTGGCGACCTCGCGCGGCAAGAACCTGTACGATTTCTGGGGCGAGACCCAGACCCGCGCGTTGAACGCGCTGGCGGCGGAGCAGGGCGCGAAAGCCTTGGTCAACCTGGCGTCCGAGGAATACTTCAAGTCGGTCAAACCGAAGCAGCTCGCGGTGCCGGTGATCACGCCGCAGTTCGAGGATTACAAGGGCGGCAAGTACAAGATCATCTCGTTCTACGCCAAGCGCGCACGCGGCCTGATGGCGCGCTATGCGACGGTCAAGGGACTGGCCGACCCGCAGAAGCTGAAAAAATTCGATGTCGACGGTTATGCGTTCGATGCGAAGGATTCGAGCGAGACAACGTGGATTTTCCGGCGGAAAGTGGCGGAGTAAATTGGTGTAAAGGCCACAGATCCGTCATCCTCGCGTACGCGGGGATCCATAGAACCTGTGAATATAGCCATAGTGACCAGCGCCGGGCTGCTCATGCGCTCCATGGATCCCCGCTTTCGCGGGGATGACGGCTCAACCGCGATCGGTATTTATTTACTGCTCCAGAACTTCCACCAGTGACGCTCGGCCTTCTTGCCTTCGTCGAGGAACTTGCTGTTCGGGTAGTTCAGGCGGAATACCCGTTCGGTGTCGTTGCGCAGTTCGGTCATGCCCAGCTTGTCGTAGCTGCGGATCATGATGAACAGTGCTTCTTCGATCGAGGGCGAATCGCGGTAGTCGTCCATGATGCCCATGGCGCGGTTGGCCGCTGCCAGGTAGGCGCCGCGACGGTAGTAGTAGCGCGCCACGTGTACTTCGTACGACGCCATGGCGTTGACCAGGTAGCGCATGCGCTGGCGGGCGTCTGGCGTGTAGCGGCTGTTGGGGAACTTGTCCACCAGCTGCTTGAACGCCGCATACGCTTCGCGCGTGGCTTTCGGATCGCGCTCGGTGACGTCCTGCTCGTAGACGAAGTTGAGCAGGCCAACCTGGTCGTTGAAGCTGATCAGGCCGCGCAGGTAATACATGTAGTCGACGTTGTTGTGATTCGGGTGCAGCTTGATGAAGCGCTCGACCGCTGCCAGCGCCTGGGCCTGGTCCTGCGATTTGTAGTAGGCATAGGCGATCTGCATCTGCGCCTGCTGGGCGTAGGTACCGAACGGATAGCTCGATTCGAGACGCTCGTACAGCTGAATTGCGCGCTCGTAGTGCGCTCCTTCGAGTTCTTCGGTCGCCTCCGAGTATAATTTCGAAGCGGTCCAGCCCTTTGTTTCATCGGCCTTGTCGGAGAATGCTCCGCAACCGAACAAACTAAGCATCACCAACGTTGCTGCGACTACTGATAATTTTTTTTGCATATTGTTTTGCAAGAAGCTGTTTAACCAAAGTTTTACAATAGGCTGATTATAGCCGATGGGAATGCTGTGATATTAACTCCAAAGCCGAATTCGACCGAATCCTCCACCGAACTCGCCCTCGACCACACTGATCTCGACACCACCATCGTCCTCGATGCCGACGGCGACGAAGACGACAGCCTGGCGCCGATCGAACTGGAACTCACGCCGGAAGCGTGCGGCCAGCGCCTCGACAAGGTGATCTCGGGCCTGGTGCCGCAATTTTCGCGCGGGCGCCTGCAGATGTGGATCACCGACGGCTTCGTCAGCGTCGATGGCAAACCGGCAAAAAGCACCAAGGATACGGTCTACGGCGACGAGAAGATCGTCATTCTGCCCCAACCAGCGCCGGAAGACGAGGCTTTTAAACCGGAACCGGTAGAACTTAACATCGTTTTCGAAGACGACCACCTGATCGTCATCAACAAGCCGGCCGGCCTGGTAGTGCATCCGGGCGCCGGCAACTGGAGCGGCACGCTGCTCAACGGCTTGCTCTACCACTGTCCGCAACTGGCCGGTGTGCCGCGCGCCGGCATCGTCCACCGGCTGGACAAGGATACCAGCGGCCTGATGGTCGTCGGCAAAACCCTGGCTTCGCAGACCGACCTGGTACGCCAGCTGGCCGCGCGCACCGTCAAGCGCGAGTATTTCGCGCTGGTATGGGGCACGCCGCGCATCAGCGGCACCATCGACGCCTCCATGGGCCGCCACCCGAAAGACCGCATCAAGATGGCGGTCTCCACCAGCATGGGCGCCAAGCCGGCGATTACCCACTACGAACTGCTGTCCAGCGGCGACCTCGACCGTCGCCCGGTCAGCCTGATGCAGTGCCGGCTGGAAACTGGCCGCACCCACCAGATCCGCGTGCACATGATGTCGATCGGCTTCCCGCTGGTGGGCGACACCACCTACGGCAAACAGCACCTGTCCAATGTGTTCCCACGCCAGGCCCTGCAAGCGCGCCGCCTGGGCCTGGTGCATCCGGCCACCGGCGAGACATGCGAATGGGTCGTGCCGCTGGCGGCCGACTTCGCCGGCCTGATCGCCCAGGCCGGCATCGCAGAACCGGAACAGCACTGAAATGAATGCTTATCAACAATGGTTGATGCCACAGTGGCCGGGCATGCCCGCCAATGTGGTCATGCTGTCCACCACGCGGCGTGGCGGCGTCAGTCCCGCGCCGTATGACGACGGCATGGGGCAGGGCGGCCTCAACCTGGGCACCCACGTGGGCGACCAGCCGCACAACGTCGCCCGCAACCGCCAGATCCTGCGCGAACAATTGCCGTGCGACCCGGCCTGGCTGGCCCAGGTACACGGCACGCTGGTAGCCGATCTGGCCAAGGTGGGCCCGCAGCAAGTGCCCGAAGCGGACGCCAGCATGACCACCATCGCCGGCAAGGTGTGCGTGGTGATGACGGCCGATTGCCTGCCGGTGCTGTTCTGCGACGCCCAAGGCACCGTGGTGGCTGCCACGCACGCGGGCTGGCGCGGCCTGGCCGCTGGTGTGCTGGAAAACACCATCGAGTCCATGCGCGCCGCCGGCGCCGGCGACCTGATGGCCTGGATGGGGCCGGCCATCGGCGCCTACCAGTTCGAGGTGGGCGGCGACGTGCGCGAGGCCTTTCTGCAGGGTGCGCTGGACGATTCGAGCGTGCGCCACGTGACGGCGGCGTTTACTGCCATCGAACACAAGCCGGGGAAATTCCTGGCCGACATCTACGCGCTGGCCCGGCACCGCATGCTGCGCGCCGGTGTCACGCAAGTGCATGGCGGCGAATACTGCACGGTGTCCAACTCGGGCCGCTTCTTCTCGTTCCGCCGCGATGGCGTGACTGGACGGCAAGCGAGCTTGATCTGGCTCAAATGAGAGAGCCCTGATAAACCTACTGCGCGTCACGCTATCGCCTTTGCGTTGCTCAGCGTACCTGCGTACGCTTCCGCTACTCAAGACGATAGCGAGCCGCTCGCTACGGTTTCTCAGGGCTCCGTTGAGTCCCGGGCGTGCCGGACTTTTTTGCTTCTTGCGCCGCCTGCTCTGCCGCTTTGCGGCGTGCCTTGCGCTTGCCGGTACCCGAGATGTAAATCAAGGTCCCCAGCGGCAGCACGCAATAGAACAAAAACGTTACAATTCCCGCGACGATGGTCGGCTCGGTGAGCGCCATTAGTCCCACGACGTAAATCCAAGCAATAGCAACAATCAGCATGTAGCAACCCAGTTAAAGATACTTCATTATTTTTTAGGGAATCACACATGAATTTGCCCGATCCGCAAGCCATTGCCAACGCCTGGATGTCCCAGGTCGGCGACCCGAGCCAATGGCAGTCCTGGTTCAGCAAGGCGCCCACCACCGAGGCCAATCCCATGGCCACCATGTTGCAGGATATCGGCGTCGCGCTCAAACCGGAAGCGATGGAGCAGCTGAAAAACGATTATTTGCGCGACTTTACCGCGTTGTGGCAGGAATTTTTGGCCGGCAAGGCGCCCGCCATTGCCGATCGCCGCTTCAGTTCTGAGGCCTGGCAGGGCAACCCGATGTCGGCCTTCAATGCCGCATCTTACCTGCTCAACGCCAGGTTCCTGACCGCGATGGTGGACGCCGTGGAAACCGCGCCCCAGCAAAAGCAGAAAATCCGCTTTGCCGTGCAGCAGGTGGTCGATGCCATGTCGCCGGCCAACTTCCTGGCCACCAACCCGGAAGCGCAGCAAAAACTGATTGAAACCAAGGGCGAGAGCCTCACGCGCGGCCTGGCCAATATGCTTGGCGACATCAACAAGGGCCATATCTCGCAGTCGGATGAATCGGCGTTCGAAGTGGGGCGCAACCTGGCGATTACGCCGGGCACGGTGATTTACGAGAATCCGCTGTTCCAGCTGATCCAGTACACGCCTACCACGCCTGCCGTGAGCCAGGTGCCGCTGCTGATGGTGCCGCCGTGCATCAACAAGTTCTACATCCTCGACCTGCAGCCGGAAAATTCGCTGGTGCGCTACGCGGTGGAGCAGGGCAACACCGTGTTCCTGGTGTCGTGGAGCAACCCGGATAAATCGCTGGCCGGCACCACCTGGGACGACTACGTGGAGAAGGGCGTGATCGAGGCGATCCGCATCGTCCAGGACGTCAGTGGCCAGGAAAAACTGAATATGTTCGGTTTCTGCGTGGGCGGCACCATCGTTGCCACCGCGCTGGCGGTGCTGGCGGCGCGCGGCCAGCAGCCGGCAGCCAGCCTGACGCTGCTTACCACCTTCCTCGACTTCAGCGATACCGGCGTGCTGGACGTGTTCATCGACGAAACGCAAGTCTCGCTGCGCGAACAGCAGTTGCGCGACGGCGGCCTGATGCCGGGCCGCGACCTGGCCTCGACGTTCTCGAGCCTGCGTCCGAACGACCTGGTATGGAACTATGTGCAGTCGAACTACCTCAAAGGCAATGAGCCCTCGGCATTCGACCTGCTGTTCTGGAACTCGGACAGCACCAACTTGCCGGGCCCGATGTTCTGCTGGTACCTGCGCAATACTTACCTGGAAAACAGCCTGAAAATTCCGGGCAAGCTCACCGTCGCCGGCGAAAAGATCGACCTGGGCCTGATCGACGCCCCGGCCTTTATTTACGGATCACGCGAGGACCATATCGTGCCGTGGATGTCGGCTTACGGTTCGCGCAACATTCTCAACCAGGGCAAACCAGGCGCCAACCGTTTCGTGCTGGGCGCGTCTGGCCACATCGCCGGCGTGATCAACTCGGTGACCAAGAACAAGCGCAGCTACTGGATCAACGAAGGCGACGCCGCAGACGCCCAGGCCTGGTTCGATGGCGCCAAAGAGGTGCCGGGCAGCTGGTGGCCGCAATGGGCCGAGTTCCTGGCCCAGCACGGCGGCAAGAAGGTCAAGCCCAAGGCCAAGCCGGGCAATGCCCGTTACACGCCGATCGAGCCGGCACCCGGGCGGTATGTGAAGGCGAAGGCTGGCTGAGTGAGTTGCTGAGGGGAAGTGCTTGAGTGCGCGACGATTGGTTGCGTTGCAATAAATGCCAGCACTATTGCGACTTTCTGCAATCTTTTGACTTTCCCCTCTATAATACGATGAAGTAGGCACGTGAAAAGCGGACCGAAGTTCGCTTTTTCTTTCGAATTGTTGGAGACGCGCTGCGGCGCAATAAAAACGGACTTGTGATGAGTAGTGCGAAAAAAAATGCTGACCGCCTGATCAAGAAATACCCGAATCGTCGCCTGTACGATACGCAGACCAGTTCCTACATCACGCTGTCGGACGTCAAGCAGCTGGTGCTGGACAACGAAGTATTCACCGTGGTCGACGCCAAGACCAACGAAGATCTGAGCCGCAGCATTCTCCTGCAAATCATTCTGGAAGAAGAAGCCAGCGGCGCGCCGATGTTCTCGAGCGACGTGCTGTCGCAGATCATCCGCTTCTACGGCCACGCCATGCAGGGCATGATGGGCTCGTACCTGGAAAAGAACGTCCAGGCCTTTACCGACATCCAGCGCAAATTCACCGGCACCACCCCGGGCGCCATCGACGGCAAAGCTTTTAGTCCAGAAATGTGGACCCAGTTCATGAACGTCCAGGGCCCGATGATGCAAGGCATGATGAACAACTACATCGACCAGAGCAAGAGCCTGTTCGTGCAGATGCAGGAGCAGATGCAGAACCAGAGCAAGAACCTGTTCGGCGCATTCCCGTTCGTGCCAGTGGTGCCGCCCACGGACAAGAAGTAATCTTTCGCATCAGCTGAACTGAGCAGCTGAACTGAGCGAAATCTGAACGGCACAGCAGCTTTGGCTTCTGTGCCGTTTTTGCGTTGAGCCTCGCTATGAATGCACCTATAGAGTAATAAAGTGAAACGACCCTCAACTAAAACGTTAATGAGATGACTGTCGTCGGCGATGAATTGCGTCCGTAGTTTTTGTTGTGTTAGCGGATATCGGGGCGCGCTGCGGAATCGCCGGGGGCCTTTGGAGAGCCGACACCGGCCTTGATTTCTGCTTGTTGCTGAACCTCGCCGATAAATTTATAGCCGAGTACAAAAGCTCCGATCACCAGAATCGTGACGATATTCACGATAAGATTTCCGCCCACATCGCGCAGCCATCCCAGCCAGGTACGCTTGGCAGCGAGCGCTTGATTGATCGTGGTGAGTTGGAGCTGCAGATCCGCATTGACCGTCGCAATGTAGCGGTACAGAACGTCCTGCCGCGTCTCCGACTCTGCGCGTTGAGCCAAGTCGTCAAGACTTTCGTTGAGAAACGCTTGCGCCATCGCTTCTGCCTGCGAACGATATGCCGCAATCGAGGTATCAAGCGACGCAATTGCGTGAAACCCCTCAATTTCCTCGCGGCTGGGGCTGCCGCCGCCGGTGGTCTTGCAGAACTCGACCTTTTGCTGCTTGTAGCTAATGTAGGCTAAGGCGCCCACCAGGTCGTTTGGATCCGCAGTAAGCCTTTCATAAATGGTGTTGTAGGCCATTTGCTGCCCATATCACTCGGCCTTGATCACTGCTGACCGTGCAAAGCGATACGCCTCTGACATTTTTTTGCTTGAGACGCCAACTTCCCGCATTAACTTCGCCGCAATCTGCGAGGAAGGCGACTGCGGACGTGTGGGAAAGGCGGAGCCGTTTGGAGTCTCTTGCAGCAGTGCGGGTTTGGTAATCAACCTGCGATTGATGGCAATGACGTCACTGCGAGAGAAGGCTATTTTTGCCATGACGCTCTCCTTCTGAAATAAGTCTCGATTATACCCCTCTCGGTCCGGTGATAATGACACCAGCCGTCAAATAGGCAGATGCCGACTCAACGCTTCCCCGGCCTTAAAATCGACTCCAACTCCGCAAACGACGGCCGCTGTTTGGCCGAAATCACCTTGCGACCGAACTCCACCGCCAGTGCCGGTGCATAGCCGTTCAGGCTGGCGATGATGGTCACTTTTATGCACTGGAACACGCCGGTCGATTCCGCCAGTTTGCGCTCGAGCAGGCTGGCGATCGGGCCGAACACGCCGTAGGCCAGCAGGATGCCGAGGAAGGTGCCTACCAGCGCAGCGGCGATCAGGTTGCCCAGTTCGGCCGGCGGCAAGCCGACCGAGGCCATGGTGTGGACCACGCCCATCACGGCAGCGACGATGCCGAAGGCGGGCAGGGCTTCGGCGACCTTGTGGATGGCATTGATCGCCAGTTCGCCGTCCTGGTGGTGGACGTCGATTTCGTTGTCCATCAGGTTTTCGATCTGGTACACGTCGATGTTGCCATTGATGATCAGGCGCAGGTAGTCGGTGATGAATTCCACCAGGTGGGCATCGGCCATCACCAGCGGGAACTTGACGAAGATCGGGCTGCCTGGCGGATTGTCGATTTCGTCTTCGATCGCCATCAGGCCTTCGCGGCGCGCCTTGGTCAGCAGCTCGAACATCAGGCTCATCATTTCAACGTACAGGGCGCGGGTCTGGCGCGCGGTGTGGAACAGGGTGGG
The DNA here is from genome assembly GCF_001758785.1 of Duganella phyllosphaerae. Taxonomy (GTDB): domain Bacteria; phylum Pseudomonadota; class Gammaproteobacteria; order Burkholderiales; family Burkholderiaceae_D; genus Rugamonas; species Rugamonas phyllosphaerae. The sequence goes on along the minus strand of NZ_LROM01000152.1, from coordinate 192,646 downwards.
CATGGCATCGTACACGGCCTGGCGCGACTTGGCGTCGTTGGCGATGACGAATGCGCCCAGCGCGCCGCCGGCAATCATCATCAACTCGTACGGCTGGAACAGGGGCGCCAGGTGGCCGCCCTCGAGCGCGAAGCCGCCAAATATCGCGCCCAAGGCGATAACGATGCCAACAATAACTGCCATACACTGTCCAATCGTGAATTCCGATAAGACCTCACGATACCATCTTGCAGTATGGAAAGGTATACGGATGAGCATGTATTCAGGATCGCGGCGACAGCGCGGTGTCTGGGGGTTCTCCGCAGCAAGGGCAATCGGGTATAATGCCCGATTGCCCGGCATCTTCATGACACCCAACATGCAATCGCAACCACTTTCCCGTACCACCAAGCCAGCAGCAGCGACCACCGTGAGCGGTGCGGCGCCCAAAGTCGGCTTTGTCTCGCTCGGCTGCCCCAAGGCGCTGGTCGATTCCGAACAAATCCTGACCCAGCTGCGCGCTGAAGGCTACGAGACCGCCAAGTCGTACGACGGCGCCGACCTGGTGATCGTCAACACCTGCGGCTTCATCGACGCTGCCGTGCAGGAGTCGCTCGACGCCATCGGCGAAGCACTCGCTGAAAACGGCCGCGTGATCGTAACCGGTTGCCTGGGCGCGAAGAAGGATGCTGCCGGCGACGACATCATCATGAAGGTGCACCCGAAGGTACTGGCCGTGACCGGTCCGCACGCGCTGGCCGAAGTGATGGACTCGGTCCACTTCCACCTGCCCAAGCCGCACGAGCCGTTCATCGACCTGCTGCCGCCGCAGGGCATCAAGCTCACGCCCAAGCACTACGCTTACCTGAAAATTTCAGAGGGCTGCAATCACCGCTGCTCGTTCTGCATCATCCCGTCGATGCGCGGCGACCTGGTGTCGCGCCCGATCGGCGAGCTGCTGCTGGAAGCGGAAAACCTGTTCAAGTCGGGCGTCAAGGAACTGCTGGTCATTTCTCAGGACACCTCGGCCTACGGCGTCGATGTCAAGTTCCGCACCGGCTTCTGGAACGGCCGCCCGATCAAGACCCACATGACGCAGCTGATGGAAGCGCTGGGCGAGCTGGCCAAGTCGTACGGCGCCTGGGTGCGCATGCACTACGTGTATCCGTACCCGCACGTGGACCAGGTAATCCCGATGATGGGCGAGCACGTGCTGCCTTACCTCGACATCCCGATGCAGCACGCGCATCCCGATGTACTCAAGCGCATGAAGCGTCCGGCCAGCGGCGAGAAAAACCTCGACCGCATCCTGGCCTGGCGCAAGATGAATCCTGACCTGACCATCCGCTCGACCTTCATCGCCGGCTTCCCTGGCGAGACCGAGGAAGAGTTCGAGTACCTGCTTGACTTCCTCAAGGAAGCGCAGATCGACCGCCTCGGCTGCTTCGCGTATTCGCCGGTGGAAGGGGCGACTGCCAACGAACTGGCCAATCCGGTGCCGGAAGAAGTGCGCGAAGAACGCCGTGGCCGCGTGATGCTGCTGCAGGAAGAAATTTCTAAGAACCGCCTGAAGGCCAAGGTTGGCAAGACCGTGCGCGTGCTGATCGATGAAGTCAACCGCACCGGCGGCATCGGCAGATCAAGCGCGGATGCGCCGGAAATCGACGGCGTGGTGTACGTCAAGCCGCCGTACGAACCGCACAAGAAGCTGGTCGTCGGCCAGTTCGTCGACGTCAAGATCACCACGTCCGACGCCCACGACCTGTGGGGCGAGGCTTAGTAAGCCTTGTCAACGCGGCTATAATGAAGGCGGAGCACGCAAGTGCCCCGCCTTTTTTTCTTCGCCCAGCACTCCAGATGAACACCAAAAAATCCCCGCACACCGCCCTGATCCACTCCGACTACCGTGCCCCCGCAGGCTTCGCGGCGTTTCCCACCGCGATCCACCATGCCTCCACGGTGTTGTTCGAAAACGTGGCCGCCATGCGCTCGGGCGACTGGAAAGACAAGAACGCCTATACCTACGGCCTGCACGGCACGCCCACCACGTTTACGCTGGAAGCGCGGCTGGCCGAGATCGAGGGCGGCACGCAGTGCCTGCTGGCGCCCAGCGGACTGGCGGCGATTGCCATGGTCGATTTTGCGCTGCTCAAGACCGGCGACGACGTGCTGCTGCCCGATAACGTCTACAACCCCAACCGCGAACTGGGTCGCTGGCTGGAGGCCGACTTCGGCATCACCGCGCGCTACTACGATCCGCTGGTGGGCGCCGGCATCGCCGAACTGATACTGCCGAATACAAAGCTGATCTGGACCGAGGCGCCGGGTTCGGTGTCGATGGAAGTGCCGGACCTGCCGGCCATCTGCGCCGCCGCCCGTGCGCGCGGCGTGCTGGTCGCGCTGGACAATACCTGGGCTGCCGGCCTCGCGCTCAACGGTTTCGACCACGGTGCGGACATCGTCATGCAGGCGCTGACCAAGTACCAGTCGGGCGGCTCCGACGTGCTGATGGGCGCCGTGATCACGCGCGACCGCGTCATCCACGACCGGCTGAGCCTGGCCCACATGCGCCTTGGCATGGGCGTGGGCGCCGACGATGCGTTCCTGGTGCTGCGCGGCCTGCCCACCATGCGGCTGCGTTTCGAGGCCCACGACAAAGCCGCGCGCAAGGTGGCGGCGTGGCTCAAGACCCGCCCCGAGATCACCCGCGTGCTGCACCCGGCGCTGCCCGATTGTCCCGGCCACGAAACCTGGCAGCGCGACTTTACCGGCGCCGGCGGCCTGTTCTCGGTGCTGTTCGACGCGCGCTACACGGAAGAGCAGACCGACCGCTTCGTCGATGCCTTGCAGCTGTTCGGCATCGGCTATAGCTGGGGCGGCGCCAACAGCCTGGCCATGCCGTACCGGATCGCGCACATGCGCAAGAACTGGCCCGACCAGGGCATCCTCGTGCGCTTTAATATCGGCCTGGAAGAGGCCGATGACCTGATCGCCGATATCGAACAAGCATTGGAGTTGATGAAATGAGTCGTTTCTGGAGCAAAGTCGTCCACGGCCTGACGCCGTACACGCCGGGCGAGCAGGTGCGCATGCCGGGCCTGATCAAGTTGAACACCAACGAAAACCCGTACGGCCCATCGCCCAAGGCGATCGCCGCCATGCAGGCCGCCGCCGACGACGATCTGCGCCGCTATTCCGACCCCGCCAACTTGGCAGTGAAGGATGCGGTGGCGCACCGACTCGGTGTGCAGCGCGAGCAGGTCTTTGTCGGCAACAGCTCGGACGAAGTGCTGGCCCACACCTTCCAGGCGCTGCTCAAGCACGAGCTGCCGTTGCTGCTGCCCGATATCAGCTACAGCTTCTACGCTACCTATTGCAGCCTGTATGGCATCACTGCGGTGCCGGTGCCGCTCAACGACCGCTTCGAGATCGACGTCGAGCACTACACCGCGCCGTGCGGCGCCGTCATCATCGCCAATCCGAATGCCCCCACCGGCATCGCGCTGCCACTGGAGCGGATCGAAGCGCTGCTGGCGAATCACCGGGACCAGGTGGTGGTGGTCGATGAAGCCTATGTCGATTTCGGCGGCGCGAGCGCCAGCGCGCTGGTGGACCGTTACGACAACCTGCTGGTGATCCAGACCCTGTCGAAGTCGCATTCGCTGGCCGGCCTGCGGGTGGGCTTCGCGGTCGGCCACCCTGATCTGATCGCCGGCCTGGAACGCGTGAAAAACAGTTTTAACTGTTATCCGCTGGGGCAGGTGGCGCAGGCGGGCGCGGTAGCCTCGCTCGACGACGTGGAGTATGCCGCGCAAACCTCGCGCGCAGTGATCGCCACGCGTGAACGACTGACCGCCGAGATGCTGGCGCTGGGCTTCGAGGTGCTGCCGTCGAGCGCCAATTTCATTTTTGTCCGCCATCCCGGCCACGACGCCGTCACCATCGCCACCGGCCTGCGCGAGCGGGCCATCCTGGTGCGCCACTTCAAACAGCCGCGCATTGACCAGTTCCTGCGTATCTCGATTGGTACGGATGCCGAATGCGCGGCACTCGTGGATGCACTGAAGAAGCTGCTGGCCTGATTCGTCTGATATACTGTATGCATACACAGTATATCGAGACGGGTCATGGAACTGACAGACAAACTGGAAATCCTGGCCGACGCGGCCAAGTACGACGCCTCCTGCGCCAGCAGCGGGGCGCCCAAGCGCCATTCGGTCGGCAAGGACGGCTTCGGCGCCACCACCGGCATGGGCATTTGCCACAGCTACACGCCGGACGGCCGCTGCGTCTCGCTGCTCAAGATCCTGCTGACCAATTACTGCCTGTACGACTGCCAGTACTGCGTCAACCGCCGCACGTCCAACGTGCCGCGCGCGCGCTTTACGGTGGCCGAGGTGGTCAAGCTTACCAAGGATTTCTACCTGCGTAACTACATCGACGGCCTGTTCCTCAGTTCCGGCATCATCCAGTCGGCCGACTACACCATGGAGCAGCTGGTGCAGATCGCCCGCGAACTGCGCGAGGTGCACCAGTTCCGCGGCTACATCCATTTAAAAACCATCCCCGATGCCGACCCGGCGCTGATTGCCGCCGCCGGCCGCTATGCGGACCGCTTGAGCGTCAACATCGAACTGCCCACCCAGGACAGCGTGCAAAAACTGGCGCCCGAAAAGAGCGTGCACACCATCAAGCTGGCGATGGGCTCCATCCGCAGGAAGCTCGACGAAAAGGCCGAGGAGCCGAAGTCGCCGCGCTTCGCACCGGCCGGCCAGAGCACGCAAATGATCGTGGGGGCGGACGCCAGCGACGACCAGCAAATCCTGAAAACCGCCGAAACGCTGTACGGCAGCTACAAGCTCAAACGCGTGTACTACTCGGCATTCAGCCCGATTCCGCAAAGCCCGAAAAGCGTGCCGCTGGCGCCGCCGCCCATGATGCGCGAACACCGCCTGTACCAGGCCGATTTTTTACTGCGCAGCTACGGCTTCCAGGTCGATGAGCTGCTGCCCAAGACCGGCAACCTGGCGCTCGACATCGACCCCAAGCTGGCCTGGGCGCTGGACAACCGCGAGCACTTCCCGATGGACTTGAATCGCGCCGAACCGCACATGATCGCCCGCATTCCCGGCATCGGTCTGCGCAACGCCCAGCGCATCGTCGACCTGCGCCGCCTGCGCCAGGTGCGCTACGCCGACCTCACGCGCCTGAAATGCAGCATGAAGAAGATCTCGCCCTTCATCATCACGGCCGACTATTTTCCGGTCAACGACGCCGGTCCTTCCGAGCAGTTGCGGCGGGCTATGGCGGTGCCAGCACAGCAATTGAATTTGTGGCCGGAGCTGCAAGCGGCATGACGCGCCGGGTGGTCCAGACGTTTGCCGAATGGCGCACTGCCGCGCGCGACCTGGTGGCGCGCAGCATCGCGCCCGAGTACGTCGAGTGGGCCAGCGAGCCCGAAGACGGCGACCTGTTTTCCGGCTTCGGCTCGCAGGCCGGCGCGACCGCGCTCAAGGCCGCGCCGCCGCCGGGCGCCGAGCTGCGCCTGCCGCGCCAGGTGATGGACATGATCGAGGACGCGGCCTGCTTCAATGCACTCGACCGGTGGTCGTTTTTATACAAGGTGATCTGGCGCTGGCACCTGGGCGAGCGCGACGTGGTGTCGCCGGCCGATCCCGACGGCGCCCGGCTGTATGCCATGGTCAAAGCCGTGCACCGCGAGCAGCACGACATGCACGCCTACGTGCGCTTCCGCGAGCGCAAGGAAGAAGACGGCGCGCCGCGCTTCGTGGCCTGGTTCGAGCCCACCCACGATGTGCTGCCGCAGGTGGCGCGCCACTTTGCGAGGCGCATGGGGCCGATCACCTGGCTGATCGCCACGCCGGGGCAAGCGATCCTGTGGGACGGCGAGAAGCTGATCGAGGCGCCATCGCTGCTGCGCAGCGCGGCCGATATCGAGGATGCCGGCGAAGCGCTGTGGCTCACCTATTACCGCAGCATCTTCAATCCGGCGCGCGTGAACGCCGACCTGCTGCGCAGCCATATCCCTTCGCGGTTCTGGAAAAATTTGCCCGAAGGCGCGATCGTGCCCGCCATGGTCACTGCCGCCAACAACGGCGAGCGCCGCACCGGCCAGACCGGTACCGTGGGTCAGCGCGGCGGCGCCACCAGCATTCCGATTGCGCCAGAACGCGCGCAACCGCAGCGCGAGCTGCCGACGTCGCTTGACCAGTGCCGCCGCTGCGCGCTGTGGGAAAACGCCACCCAGGCCGTCGCTGGCGTGGGACCGGCGCAGGCGCGCATCATGCTCGTCGGCGAACAGCCGGGCGACCAGGAGGATCTGCAGGGCTTGCCGTTCGTGGGCCCGGCCGGGGCCGTGCTGCAACAGGCCATGCAGGAGGCCGGCGTGGACCGTGACAGCATTTATCTGACCAACGCCGTCAAGCATTTCAAGTGGGAGCCGCGCGGCAAGCGGCGCCTGCACAAGACGCCGGCGCAGCGCGAGGTGGCCGCATGCCACCTGTGGCTGGAAGAGGAATTGAAACGGGTGCAACCGCAAGTGGTGGTGGCGCTGGGCAGCACAGCTTTGAAGTCGCTGCTGCAGGATGGCTCGGCCACCATGACGGCGATGATGAACGATGGCCACCCGGCGCCGGTGCAGCACGACGGCCGCTGGGTGGTCACCGTGTATCACCCGTCGTACGTCTTGCGTGCGCCGGACGAGGCCAGCCGGCGCCAGGCCTACGGTGTGATCGTCGAAGGCCTGCGCCAGGCGTTGCAGCTGATCCAGCGCTAGACGGCAGCCGCTTCGTTGTTATTGAGGCGCATGAAGCCGGCGATCAGGCGGTAGGCCTTCCACAGCCAGGCGCCGAGCCAGATCAGGTAGGCCAGCGGAATGCCGATGATGGTGATGAACGCCAGCGCGCCCACCGCGATCCACACCACGTACCACCAGAACGAGCGGATCATCCAGGTATGGTGGCTGTGCACGAACGTGCCGGTAGTGCCGGGGCGCTGCACATAGTTGATCACCAGCGGAATCACCGAGAACAGCCCCAGCGAAAACACGAAGCTGACGGCGTGCACGATGTACAACCACCAGGCGGTGGTCTTGGCCGAGCTGTCACGACCATCGAGTATCAGATCCTGCGACATGGCGATTCCTTTAAAGTGACAAGAGTGTCAAAAGTATAGCGGAATCGCCGGGCGTTTACACAGTTTCATTATCCGGTAATGCAGCCACCGTACCGACCGTACGCAGCAGGAACGCGCTGATATCGTCGAACAACCCGGCCTGGATATCGGCGCGGTCGAAACCGGGTGGGTCTTGCGACGGATGAAATTCCGGCTTGGTCATCTCGGCCGGAAATTTGCTCATGAACGAAAAGTGGGCGGCGCCGGCAAACACCTTGTGCACCACCTGGGCGCGGTCGGCCACGCCATCGAGCACATTGAGCGCGTGCGCGACCGGCGTGTTCACATCCTGGTCGCCGGTGATCATCAGGACCGGTACCCGCACCGCGCGCAGCGCCCCGGGACGGAACCAGGCGGTGGCCGGCGCCAGCAGCACCAGCGCGCGCACCCGGTAATCGGGCGTCACCAGGACAGGCTGCGGCGGATTGGCCTTGCGCTCGTAAGGCCCGGTCCACGGCTTTCCCCCGGCCACCGCCAGCGCGGTGTAGCCGCCGATCGAATGGCCGATCACGGCCACGCAGTCGGGTTTCAGGTGGTCTTTCAGCTGCTGGTAAGCGGCATCAATGACGAGCGTGATGTGGCGCGGCCGGTTGGCCAGGTTGGCGGCGGTGTTGGCGCGGTTGTTGTTGTGGCGGGTGTTGCCGGTGTGGGCGGGCAGGGCGACGATGTAACCGTGCTGCACCAGGTGTCTGGCCAGTTCGCGGTAGGCCCACGGCGTGCCGGCGTTGCCGTGCGAGACTACCACCAGCGGGAAGGTACCGCCGACCGGTGCTGCATCGATTGCGACAGCGAGGGAATAAGGGCCGAACTGCTCGGTGGTTTCCACGCCGTGGGCCGGATACAGCAGCGCCAGCGGGATCATCGCCTTTTGCACCGTGTCTACCACCTCCAGCAGGCGGCAGCCGCAAGCGGCCATGCTCAACCCCAGGCCGCCGGATCGATCTCGCCAGCCGCGCGCAACGCCGGCTTGCAAAACAAATAGCCTTGCATCAGGTCGATGCCGGCGCCGCGCAGGGTGTCGCGTTCGGCCGGGGTCTCGATGCCTTCGGCCAGCACCTTGACGTCGAGGTCGCGGCAGATCGACACGATGCCCCGCACGATGGCCTGCTTGGCGACGCTGGTGTCGATGCTGCGCACCAGGTCCATGTCGATCTTGATGATGTGCGGCTGGTATTCGGCCAGCAGGTTAAGCCCTGCGTAGCCGGCGCCGAAATCGTCGATCGCGGTCTGGAAGCCAAAGCGGCGGTACTCGCGGAAGATATTGACCAGGTGCGGGCGGTCCTGCACTTCTTCACCCTCGGTCACCTCGAAGATGATGCGCTCGGTGGGAAAGCCGAATTCCTCGGCCGCCTGCAGCGTGCGCTGAATGCAGGCCGCAGGCTGGTACACGGCGTTGGGCAGGAAGTTGATCGACAAATAGCCTTGCAGATTGAGCTTGGCTGCGCCTTCGATGGCGGCCACGCGGCAAGCCTGGTCGAAGGCGTAGCGGTTGTCTTCATTCACCTGCGATAGCACAGACCAGGCCGACTCACCATTGGGACCGCGCACCAGGGCCTCGTGCGCGTAGATCTGCTGCGTGCTCAGTTGGACGATGGGCTGGTAGGCATAAGAGAAGTCGAAACCGAGCGGCTCGGCCTCGCGGCATTGCTGACAGCCCTTGGCGGCAGACTTGTCCATGGTTTATGCCAACAGCGGCAGTATGCCGTCGAGGCCCGCGAAATTGAGCGCCACGCTGGCCTGCTCGCGTACCACCGGCTTGGCGCGGAACGCCACCGACATGCCTGCGATGCTCATCATTTTCAGGTCGTTGGCGCCGTCGCCCATCACGATTGCCTGCGACGGCGAGATGCCCAGCTCCGCACACACGCGCTCCACGGTCTGCTGCTTGGCGTCGGCGTCGACGATGGCGCCGAGTACCTTGCCGGTCAGTTTGCCGTCGACGATTTCAAGTTCGTTGGCGTGGGTGTAGTCGAGCTTCAGGCGTTCTTTCAGGCGGCTGGTGAAATAGGTGAAGCCGCCGGAGACCAGCAGGGTCTTCAGGCCGGCCTGCTGCACCGCTTGCAGCATGGCTTCCGCGCCCGGCGAGAGCTTCAGGCGTTCTTCATACACGCGCTCGAGCGCGGACGCGTCCAGGCCTTCGAGCAGCGCCACGCGGCGCGTGAGGCTGGCGGCAAAATCGAGTTCGCCGCGCATGGCCGCCTCGGTAATTTCGGACACCTGCGCCTTCAGGCCCTGCATGTCGGCGATTTCATCGATGCACTCGATGGTGATCAGGGTGGAATCCATGTCCATGGCCACCAGTTTGAAGTCGCTCATCTTTTGCACGCCGATGGCATAGGTGGCGTCCAGCTGCGCGGCATGGGCCGCCACTTCGATGGTCTGGCGCAGCGCCGGCGAAAAGGCGATGCCTTCGCAGCGCACGGCGCGGTCGCTCAGCCACGTGAGCGACTGCGGCGCTGTCAGCGCCGCGATACGTTCGAGTCGCGCACGGCTTTCGTCGCGCCCTTGTAAAACCAAGTTCATGGATTTGGTGGCTGATGTCATTGTTCTTGCTGGTTGTAGGCTTTGGTGTTCGGGTGTCGCTCGTTTAAGGTACGACCTTAGGCGCTCGCGGTCAATACCTGATTAATTGTTGGTGAGTTGTTTAATTGCACCTTTGATCTGCGCGACGCGCGCGGCCAGGTCCGGCATGGACGCCGTGATCTTCAGTTTGTCCTGGCCGGCGAGCTTGATCTGGCGGTTCTTCTGTATCAGTTCGATGATGCGCATCGGGTCGATCGGCGGCTTGGCCATGAACTGCAGGCTCGCTGCTTCGCCATGGGCGTCGATCTTGATGATGCCCACGGTCTTGGCGGCGATGCGCAGGCGGTGGGTTTCGATCAGCGCCTTGACCGGGTCGGGCAGCTTGCCGAAACGGTCGATCAGTTCTTCCTGCAAGTCGTCGATCTTGTCCTGGACCGAGCAGTTGGCCATGCGCTTGTAGATCGACAGCCGCTCGTGGACATCGCCGCAGAAGTCGGCCGGCAGCAGCGCCGGCGTGTGCAGGTTGATCTCGGTGGTGGTGGCCAGTGGCGCCGCCAGGTCGGGTTCCTTGCCGGCCTTGAGCGAGCGTACCGCCTCGTTGAGCATGTCGGTATAGAGCTGGAAGCCGATTTCGGTCATCTCGCCGGACTGGTTGTCGCCGAGGACTTCGCCGGCGCCCCGGATTTCCAGGTCGTGCATGGCGAGGTAAAAGCCGCTGCCCAGTTCTTCCATCTGCTGGATGGCGTCGAGTCGGCGCTGCGCCTGCTTGGTCAGGCCCTGCACATCGGTGACCAGCAGGTACGCATACGCCTGGTGGTGCGAGCGGCCCACGCGCCCGCGCAGCTGGTGCAGCTGCGCCAGGCCGAACTTGTCGGCGCGGTGCATGATGATGGTGTTCGCGGTCGGCACGTCGATGCCGGTTTCGATAATCGTCGTGCACAGCAGGATGTTGTAGCGCTGCGCCACGAAGTCGCGCATCACTTTTTCCAGGTCGCGCTCGTGCATCTGGCCGTGGGCCACCGCAATGCGCGCCTCGGGCAGCAGCTCGGTCAGCATCGCCATCCGGTTCTGGATGGTTTCCACCTCGTTGTGCAGGAAGTACACCTGGCCGCCGCGTTTGAGTTCGCGCAGGCAGGCCTCGCGGATGATCGACTCGCCCTCGCTGCGCACGAACGTCTTGATGGCCAGGCGCTTTTGCGGCGCGGTGGCGATGATGGAAAACTCGCGCAGGCCTTCGAGCGCCATGCCCAGCGTGCGCGGGATCGGCGTGGCGGTGAGCGTGAGCACGTCGACCTCCGCCCGCAGCGACTTCAATGCCTCCTTCTGGCGCACGCCGAAGCGGTGTTCCTCGTCGATGATGACCAGGCCCAGGCGGGTGAATTTCACGTCGTCGGACAGCAGCTTGTGCGTGCCGATGACGATGTCGAGCGTGCCGTCGGCCATGCCCTTGATGGCCTGGTTGATTTCCTTGCCGGTGCGGAAGCGCGACATTTCGGCGATGCGCACTGGCCAGTCGGCAAAGCGGTCGGCGAAGGTTTGCGCGTGCTGTTCGGCCAGCAGCGTGGTGGGGGCGAGGATCGCCACCTGCTTGCCGCCCATGACCGCGATGAAGGCGGCGCGCAGCGCCACTTCGGTTTTGCCGAAGCCGACGTCGCCGCACACCAGGCGGTCCATCGGTTTACCGGATGTCATGTCGCGGATGACGTTGTTGATCGCTTCCTGCTGGTCGGGCGTCTCGTCGAAGCCGAAGCTCTCGGCGAAGCGCTCGTAGTCGTGCGCCGAGTATTCGAAGGCATGGCCCTGGCGCAGCGCGCGGCGGGCGTACAGGTTGAGCAGCTCGGCGGCGGTGTCGCGAATCTGTTCTGCGGCGCGGCGCTTGGCCTTTTCCCACTGGCCGGATCCCAGGGTGTGCAGCGGCGCGTCTTCTGGCGCGGCGCCCGAGTAGCGCGAGATCACGTGCAGCTGCGAGACCGGCACGTACAGCTTGGTGTCCTTGGCGTATTCCAGGTGCAGGAACTCGGTTTCGCCTTCGCCCAGGTCCATGCTGGTCAGGCCCATGTAGCGGCCGATGCCATGGTTGATGTGCACCACCGGGTCGCCGATTTTCAGCTCGGAGAGGTCGCGCACCATCGATTCGACCTGCGTGACGGCTTCCTGCTTCTTCTTGCCCACGCGGCGGCCGGAGCCCGCATACAGCTCGGTCTCGGTAATGAAGACCAGCCGCTCGGTAGGCGTGGCCAGCTCGAAACCGGTGTGCAGGGGTGCTACGCCCAGCGCCAGCTTGGCGGCGGACGTGGCAAAGCCTTCAAAGCCTTCGACCGGCGTCAGCGCCAGGTCGTATTCGCTGAAGTACTGCTGCAAGGTTTCGCGGCGACCGTTGGTCTCGGCGCAGATCATCACCCGCGTGCCGGCCGGCAGCAGGTAGCTGCGCAGGTTGGTCAGCGGGTCCTCCAGGTGGCGGTTGACGGCGATATTGGGAATCGGCGCCGACAATTCGGACGCGCCCTGGTCGGCGTCCCTGGAAATGACCATGCGGCCATACGGCTTGGCCAGCGTGAAGAACTGTTCGTCCGACAGGAACAGCATGTCGGGCGGCAGGATCGGGCGTTCGCGGTCGGCTTTCAGGAAGCGGTGGCGCGAGGTGGTGTCGGCCCAGAAGCGCTTGATGGCGGCGTCAATGTCGCCGACCAGTGCCAGCGCCGCGCCCTCTGGCAGGTAGTCGAACAGGGTGGCGGTCTGCTCGAAGAACAGCGGCAGGTAGTACTCGATACCGGCCGAGGCGATGCCGCTGCTGATGTCCTTGTAGACCACCGAGCGCGATGGGTCGCCTTCGAAATACTCGCGCCAGCGGCTGCGGAACGTGGTGCGCGCCGCTTCGTCCATCGGGAACTCGCGTCCCGGCAGCAGCCGCACTTCACCCACCGGGTACAGCGAGCGCTGGGTGTCGGCGTCAAAAGTGCGGATGGTTTCCACCGTATCGCCGAACAGGTCGAGCCGGTAGGGCAGGGCGGAGCCCATCGGGAACAGGTCGATCAGGCCGCCGCGTACCGAGTATTCGCCGGGCGACATCACTTGTGTGACGTGCGTGTAGCCTGCCAGCGTCAGTTGCGCCTTCAAACGCGCTTCGTCGAGCGACTCGCCCTTCTTGAAGAAGAAAGTGTACGCCGCCAGGAACGACGGCGGCGCCATGCGCACCAGCGCCGTGGTGGCCGGCACCAGCATCACGTCGCACTGGCCGCTGGAGATTTCGTGCAGCGTGGCCAGGCGCTCGGACACCAGGTCCTGGTGCGGGGAGAAGGCGTCGTAAGGCAGGGTTTCCCAGTCCGGCAGCAGGTGGCAGCGCACTTCCTCGCCGGCGAACCACGGGATCTCGTCGCGCAGGCGCTGGGCGTCCGCTGCGCTGGACGTGATCACGGCCAGCATGCGGCCTTGCGCCTTGAGGGCGAGCGCCGCTTGCGCGAGCGCGTACGCATCCGAGGAGCCATGCAGGGTGGGCAGGGCAAAGCGATTGCCCGGTTTGGGAATGGAGTTGGCGAGGACTAGGGACACAATGAGGTGGACGCTGGTGAGCTGTGGTGCATGGTAAAAAGGTGAACAACATTATAGACGATGCACCGCAGCCCGGTCTGCGCCTACCCCGGCTTGGGTGCGGAGCCGGCCACCAGGTTGGCGATGCCGAACGGGATGTGCACCATCGGGATATTGCCGGCAGGGGACTTCAGGTGGCTCAACTGGTCGTCGAAGAACAGGTGCGGCTTGAAGATCGACAGGATGCGCGCTTTTTCCATCCCGCCCAGGAAGAAGGTTTCGTCGGCCGACACGCCCCAGCTCTTGAGCGTGGTGACCACGCGCTCGTGCGCGGGCGCGCTGCGGGCGGTGACGATGGCGATGCGCAAGATGCGCAGGTAGCCGGGATCGGCCGCTACCGCCTGGTCTTCCAGCCGCTGCATGGCCGAGAGCTTCTGGAACAGGTCGGCCAGCGGCCCCGGTTGATGCGGCACCGCCACCCGCTCGCGCTCGTGGGCGTGGAACTCGGCGACGTCGTTGTTGCGCTTGAAAACCGTCTCGGACTCGTCGTCGGCGATCACGCCGTCGAAGTCGAAGGCCACGCGCAGTTCGCCGTCGGCGTCGTCGTCCTCGGTCAGGCCCGGCAGCACCAGGCCGGCCGGGTAGTGGGCGTCGAGCGCCATGCGCACGTCCTGCTCGTTGGCGGTGAGGAACAGCGAGGTATTAAAGGCGGGCAGGTAGGTGTACGGCGACTTGCCGGTGATAAAACAGGCGCGCGAGATGTCGAGCCCGTAGTGGGCGATCGAGTTCATCACGCGCAGTCCGGTCTCCGGAGAATTGCGCGACAACAGCACCACTTCCACCGGAGAGGCTTGCGGGTGGTGGGCGTTGATCGATAAAAAACGCCGGATGAACGGAAACGCCACGCCCTTGCCGAGTACGACGTCGAGGTGGCGTTCCTGGTACTGGCGATAAGCTTCGGCGCCGCTCTCGACGTAGACCTGGTGCGACTCGGTAAGGTCGAACAGCGCGCTCGACGCGATGCCGACCACCAGCTTGTGTTCTATCGGATAGGCCATGGATGGGTGTTTGGGTTGTCAATCACGCCACTTTAACCGATTTTCCGTGCCAGCCGCGCCACACCTGCGCGCCGTGATGCACATTTCAATTGACGTGGATTGCGTGACAACGGATATTGGCTGGGCAAAACAAAAAGGTAAGCCACTTCTGGTACCGCAGTAATGTCAAGCAGCCCGTGTGGCTGCTTTTTTTTGGCCCACATTCAAACCAAACGGAGTCATTTTGAAGCTTTTCCACAAAAGCATGATCTGCCTGGTGCTGCTTTCCGGTGCTGTGCAGTGAGACGCTGCTGGATCTCCTTGCTGCTAGCGGTCTGCGCGACGATCTTGCCTGCTGCTGTCGCTGCCCCGCCGACCTATCGGCAAGTGCTTGCACCTGTCGAAGCCGGCATCGATATTCCGGTTGACCTGTATTGGCCCGCTAACGCCCCCCGCGCGCTGGTGATCGTTGCACCAAATTCCGGCGGACTGGCTGATCCGTATTTCGACCCGGAACTTCAACAGGCTACTTACCGGCCCGATCATCGCGGGGGCCTGGTCGAGGCGCTGACAGGCCAGGGGTATGCCGTCGCCTTCTTCAGCCTGCGCGGTTTTGCACCGCTGCGCGAATGTGCTCACGGCGACCATTTCGCAGCGCGCGCGACCGACTTTGCCACCCACTGCGTCAACAGCGAGGTGCGCGGGACGGCCAATCTCGTCACCACCACTGCCGACACCGAGGCCGTCTTCCACGCGCTGTCGGCCTTGACGCTGACTGGTAAATTGCCGCAAGTAGCGCTGGCTTTTTCTGAAGGCATGCACCATGTCACGCTGCTGGCCGGGCAAGGCCGCATCGCACCGGCGGGCATCGTTGGCGCCGGCGGGCCGACAGCACCGCTGTCAGCGCTCTGGGCTTACCAGATGCAGCGCGGTTTTTATGTTCGGATGGTGCAAAAAGCGTTCGATCGGTGCCGCGCACCGACACTGGACCTCGATCGCGTATTCGCCTGCGCCGAGGCCCGGCCATTGGCGGCGACCCGCGCCGGCCTGCAGGAATTTCTTGGGGCTACCGCCGTTTCGCCTGCAACGCTGGCAGCGCGCCGACAATACGCGCAAGCACTGTACCGGCAGGCGCTGGCCCACTATGCCGGCGATGTCAGTGACGAGGTCATGCCGGGAACGTTCGGCGGCGTACGCGTGCCAGCAGTGTGGAACGGATCTTACTATTCGCAGGTATTCCAGACCCGCGCCAGTACCGTCGTGCAGTTGCAAGGCTACACTGGAAAAACGATTTATCTGTTTGGCCAGCTAGACTATCTGCAGCTGCCGGACCCGGGCGCATGTGCGGCATCTCCTCGTTGCAGCATCCGTACCATCGATGCCGTTGGGCACGGGTTGGAGGACGAGTCCGGAATCCCCCCTGCCCACGCCGTGCAAGCCATTGTCGATGCGGTCAATACAGTCTCCGCAATTGCACCTGCACCTGCAGCCGCAGCCCCAGACACAGGCAAACGGTGAACACACCCGCATTGTCAAGCTGGACAGTGGCAGGCGCTGGCCGTTCTCAGGCCAGCATGGCCCGGTTCCGTCCCGACTTCTTGGCCTGGTACAGCGCCACATCGGCCGCGTGCACCAGCTGTTCGGGTTCTTCGCCGCCGACTGGCTGGCCGCATGCCACACCCACGCTCACCGTGACGATGCCGCCTGGCGCTGCCGCATGCACGATGCCCAGCGCGGCCACCGCTGCGCAGACCGCCTGCGCCAGGGCCATGGCGGTGTCGGGCTGGGCGTCGGGCACGATGAAGATGAATTCCTCGCCGCCGTAACGCGCCACCTGGTCGCCACCGCGCCGGAACTGGTCATCGATCGCCGCCGCCACGCGGCGCAGGCAGTCATCGCCCTGTTGATGGCCGTAGTGGTCGTTGTACTTCTTGAAGTGGTCGATATCGAGCATGCCGATGGCCAGCAGGCTGTGCTGGCGCGCCGCCCGTGTCCATTCCGCCGCCAGGATCTGGTCGAAGCGGCGGCGGTTCGGGATGCCGGTGAGGACGTCGGTCATCGACATCAGCGCGAGGCTGTTGTTGGCTTGCTGCAGTTCGGCCGTACGCTGGGCCACGTGCGCTTCCAGGCGCTGCTCCGACAGTTTCAGACCGGTGATCAGGTCGTTCTGGGCGGCCAGCGCCATTGCCTGCGCCTGCTCCTTCTCGCGCCTCATCACGTGCATGCGGTCGGCCAGCGCAAACGCCAGCAGCAGCATTTCGCAGGCGGATCCTATCTGCGCGCCGAAATTGGTGCCCAGGTTGTGCGGCAATATCGCCAGCGCGGCCAGGGCGCTGCCCATGTTACCCACCAGCAGCACGCAAAACGCGGCGCTGAAGTAGTAGGCGCTGCGCTGGCGGCGCCATACGCACACCAGCGCGATCACCAGCGTCAGCGGCGAGGTAATGCTCCAGATCGTGGTGATGGCGCCGGCCACCTGCTGGTAGAACAGCACCAGCAGCACCGGCGAGACCAGGAACCATGCCACCATCGCCAGCAGCAGCTTGTCGAGCCAGGGCACCAGGGTGCGGGTGCCGATCATCCGCCGCATGAACATGGTGAGCGTGGCGTGCGACAGCGAGAACAGGATCGCGGCCGACAGGTTGGGCCAGCGTCCGCCCACCGCTGGCCACAGCCATTCGTGACCCAGGCCGTTCTGGGCGGCCAGCCCCATGGCGGTAACCACCACGAAGACCACGTACATCAGGTACAGCCGGTCGCGCAGCATGGCGAACAGCACCAGGTTGAACAGCATCATGGCGATCACCATGCCGAAGAAAATGCCCTGTGCCAGGTAGTCGCCCTGGGCGTGGACTGCAAACGCCTGCGGCTCCCACAGGCGCAGCGGTATCAGCTTGGCGCCCTCGGAGGCTACGCGCAGATAATAAGTGTGCTGCGATCGGGCCGGCAGCTCGATCTGGTAGACATAGTAACGGTTGGGGTAATCGCGCGAGGCATACGGCATTGCGCTGCCGGTGTGGTGCGCACGATAGCTGCCGTCTTCATCCGGTTCATAGAACGTGATATCGCTCAGGCGCGCGTTGCTGATTTCGAGCAGGCGACGCACTGGCGCAGCACCCGAATTGCGCAGCTCCACCTTGAGCCAGTAGGCCGACCGGGAATAGCCAAAGCTGATCGCCTGGTCGGCCTGTCCGCTGTAGCGATAGCTTTGCGCGCGCGCCTGCGCCAGATCGAGCGCGTGGCCAGGATCTTCGAGTACGGCAACAGCATCGGTGAGCGACACCACGCCCTGGTGGAGGGCGCGCACCTCGACCGGTGCCCCAGCGGCATGGGCTTTTGCTGACAATGCCAGCAAAAGCAACAGCGACAGGACGGCTAGCAGCGGCAGGAGTAAGTTGGGTGGGGGGCGACGTGTATACAATGGAAACATTCCTGGACAAGGATCACCATGTTACCGCATACGCTATAATATTTACCATAAAACCAACTAAAGAGACCGTCGTGCAGCCAGACTTTACCTTTGCCCAGTTTCAGACCATGACGCCGCTCGGCGCCGGCAATATCTGGGCCTACCTGCTCGACCATTACGCCGACCGCATCACCGTCAAGCGCCGTAAGCCGGCGCTGGAAAACCTCGAACGGATCTTCAACGCCACCTTCAAACTGGCCAACGATGTCGGCTTTCGCGCCATGAACCTGCGCGATTTGTGCCAGGAAACCGGCTTGTCGATGGGGGGCTTGTACGGCTACATCAGCAACAAGGACCAACTGGCGGAAATGATCGGCGACGTGGTGCGCCACGCCACTCACCAGGTGCCGCTGCTGTTCGACACCATCGCCGATCCGCTCGACCGCCTGGAAGCGTTGATACGCTCGTCGATCTACATCTCCGAGATCTTGCAGCCGTGGTTTTATTTCGTGTACATGGATTCGCGCGTGCTACAGCCGGAATTGCGCCACGCGGCCAAGCGTTCGGAGTTGTACGTGCAGTCGCTGTTTGCCGAGGTGATCGTGCGCCTGCCGTCGCGCCCGCCGGGCAGCGCCGACCTGCTGGCGTCGCACCTGATGGCAACGTTCCAGGACTGGTATGTCAAACGGTGGAAATACCGGGCGGCGGACGTGACGCCCGATCAATTTGCCGGCAGCGCGGTGCGGATGATGCGCGGGTACCTGGCGATACCCGCTCTTTAACGCTTGCTGTAGTCTAAGGCGCGGGGCAGTTGTTGGCGGGGGCCTGGCCCTTGAAGCGCGCGTCCATCCACGCCGGCAGCCGTTTTGCCGCTTCCGGCACCATGGTCAGGTGGTTGAGCGTGGCGAACTCGTTGTATTCCACCGCCGATCCCGCCTTGCACAGGGCGCTGCGTTCACGCTGGTTGAGCGCGACCGGCGTGTCGGTGTCCAGGGTGCCCTGGAACATCACGAACGGCATCGAACCGCGCGGCGTGAAGTTGTCCACCGCCGTGAGCGCGTTCCACCAGCTCGAGCCTGGCGTCAGTGCGCCGGGCTGGTAGGCGTCACGCACGCTGGTCGCCAGTTCCCAGATGTCGTAGCAGCCATTGGTCAGCGCCGGCAGCTGCTCCATGCCCTCGGCCGAAAGGAAGTCGCGGTATTTGAGCTCCGGCATATAGGCCTGGATGCCGGGCAGGGTGGAGATCACGTAGCCGGCGTTGGTCGGCGACTTCATCGAGTTGAGCGTGAGCTCGCGGATGCGCACGGCCGGCGCGATCAGCGCGGCGCCCAGGCCGGTGAATTCGGGCGCGTAGCTGGCCGCGATGTTTTCGGCCCACATGGTGGTCTGGCCGCCCTGCGACCAGCCGTACATCACGTAGCGCGCCGAGGCCCGGGCGTCCGGGAATTTTTGCGCCACGCGCAGCATGTCCAGCGAGGCGCGCGCATTCGGCTGGCCCGCCATGTACAAGGCGGGGCCGGGCAGGCCCAGGCCGGGGTAGTCGCTCATCACTACCACGCGGCCGGCGGCAAGCTGGCTGCTGATGGCCGGCACCCGGTCCACGCTGTTCTCCAGCAGGTTGCGCCGCGACGGTGCGCAGGCGTCGCCCAGGCCGGCAGTTTCGTGGTTCCACAGGACGATGTCGCGCGGCGCCGTGGCGGCTGCCGCCGGATAGTAGACTTCGCCCGACACGTATGCCAGTTTGCCTGGCGCGATTTCCGACACGTACACCACGCTCCAGCCCTGCGCGCCGGCAGGCGCGTCACCGCGCTTTTGCGCGCGCAGGATGTCGCCCGGTTTGGCGCCGGCCGGGGGCGCTTCCTGGACGGCCCAGAAGTCGGTGCCGATTGCCACTTCCTTGAACGGCGCCAGCGTAGCGGCGTGGGCATCGCCGACGCCGACGCTGCCGCTGTTGCCGCAACCGGCCAGCGCCAGTGCGGCAGTGGCGGCGCATAGCAGCGCTGCCAGGGTTCCTGTCGTTGTTTTCATGATTGTCTCCATAATTGTTGTCGTGGTTTATATCAGGTGGACTGATACAATCCATCATACTGTCCGTCACGCGATAAACACCCCTCCTCGAATGCGGAGGTGGGGGCAGGAGCAACGCCATGGATCTCGAGAGTCTTGATAGTATTGATAGCGACTGGACCACCGGCACCGGAGAGGGCGACGGCGCACCGGCGCCGCTGCACCGCGCGCTGGGGCCGTGCCTGCTGCGCATTGGTCAACTGGCGCGGCAGACTGCGCCCGCCGAGTTTCTGCACGCCTCCATGCTGGCGCTGCGCGAGCACGTCGGTTTCGATGCCGCATGGTGGGGCGAGGTGATCGACGCAGCGCCCGCTGCTGGTGTCGGCGCCAGTCCGCGCAACCTGCTCCATGCGAGCATTGGCCTCAGTCCGACCTTTGCCCAGGAGTGGAACCGCGACGTGGCCGCCGTGGACACGTTTGCGCTCAGCACCATGGCCGACCTGGGCACGGTGTTTCGCGCCAGCGGCCACTACCGGGGGCCGCCCGGTGCGGTCGCGGAGTTCGTCGTGCGGCATCGTCTGTATTGCATCCTGACCATGACCATCGCGCTGGAACACAGCGGGCTGCTGTTTTTCATTTGCCTGTACCGCCACGATCCGCAGGCAGGGTTCAGCGATGCCGAAAGCGCGTTCTTTGCCGATGTTACCCGCCACCTGGCCCAGGCCTGGCAGCACCGGGTAGCCGATCTGCTGAGCTTGACCATGGCCGGTGCCGGCGCCGGCGCTGTTACTGTTACTGGTACTGTTGCAGGGTTAGGGGCTGGGACGGTTGCCGGCGGCTGCGCCGGCACGGCGCTGGCGCTGGCCGACCATGCCGGGCGGCTGCATTACCTGGGGCAGGGCATGGCGCAGGTACTGGCGCGTTATGCGCCGGATTGGACCGGTACCGTATTGCCGCCAGCGGTGAGCGCAGCGTTCCTCCGCGCGCCCTGTGCGTTGCGCCTGGCCGGCGCCAGCTTGTGGCTCGAACCGGTGGGACAGTTGATGGCAGTGACGGTCAGGAGCAGCACGGCGGCGCAGTTGCCGCTGTCGCCGCGCGAACTGGGTGCGGCGCTGCTCTATACGCAGGGCCATAGCAGCAAGCAGGTCGCGCGCCTGCTTGGCCTGTCGCCGTCCACCGTGCGCACCTACCTGCGCGACGCCTACCGCGCACTGGGGGTGTCGAACAAGATCGGGCTGGCGGCGGCGCTGGGACGCCACCAGCGGCCCGGATAGCTTTTTAGCGTGCTGGCAGTGGCGCCGGTGGCGGCGCCGGTGTCGGTGGCGGTGGTGGTGGCGGCGGCGCACCGGCGCCAGTCGGCATCGGCACGATGTTCTCCGCCCCAGGTGGCGCTGCATCGAGATCCAGTGACACCCGCGCGGCGTCGCCGGTGAACTCATCGTACAGCCATTCGCTGCCCACCTGCGTCAGGCCCACCGGTACCGGCCGGTCGCGTGCCGGCCGGTCTTTCATCGCCACCTTCATGTAGTCGAGCCAGATCGGCAGCGCCACGGTGGCGCCGAACTCCTTGTTGCCCAGCGATTTGGAATCGTCGTAACCCATCCACGACACTGCCACGATGCCGCCGCCGTAGCCGGCAAACCAGCCATCGACCGCCTCCGACGAGGTACCGGTTTTGCCGGCCATGTCGTGGCGGCCCAGGCGCGCGACGGCGCCGCCGGTGCCGGTGCGTGTCACTTCCCGCAGCATGCTGTCGGTGACATACGCATTGCGCGGATCGAGCACGCGCGCCTCGTCGGGCAGGGTGGTGCGCGGCTTGGCTTCGGAGATGATCTTGCCGTCGCCATCGACGATTTTGGCGATCAGGTACGGCTCCACCGAGTAGCCGCCGTTGGCGAACACCGAGTAGGCGCCGGCCATCTGCGCCGGCGTGACCGAGCCGGTGCCCAGCGCCATGGTGAAGTTCTTCGGATGCTTGGCCAGATCGAAGCCGAACTTTCCCAGGTAATCGTGCGCGTACGGCACCGTGATGGCGCGCAGGATGCGCACCGTGACCACGTTTTTCGATTCGGCCAGCGCGTAGCGCATGGTGATCGGGCCTTCGTACTTGCCGTCGTCGTTGCGCGGGCTCCAGGGCTGGCTGCCGGTTTCGGCAGCGGTCAGCTCCAGCGGCTCGTCATTGAGCAGCGTGGCCGGCGAAAAGCCTTTTTCCAGCGCCGCCGAATACACGAACGGCTTGATCGAGGAGCCGGGCTGGCGCCATGCCTGCGTGACGTGATTGAATTTTTGCAGGTTGTAGTCGAAACCGCCGACCATGGCGTGATAGCCGCCGTTGACCGCGTCCATCGACACGAACGCCGCCGCTACCTGCGGCACCTGCGAAATGGCCCAGCCCTTTTTGCCGTTGTCCATGATGCGGATGACGGCGCCAGGACGCACGCGCAGCGATTCCCTGGCCTTGTCGGTGAGCGCGCTGGCGGCCAGCCGCAGGCCGTCGCCGGTGATGGTGATCTCGTCGCCGGCTTCGTTCTGCACCGTGACGGACTTGGTGCTGGCGGCCAGCACCACGGCCGCGATCAGGCGGTCGCTGGTTGGGCGGCGCTGCAGCGCGTCCTCGATGGCGTCGTCGCGTTCGTCGGCGTCGGCGGGCAGAGTGATATACGTTTCCGGGCCGCGATAGCCGTGGCGCTGGTCATAGTTGATGACGTTGCGGCGCATCGACTCGTAGGCCGCGTTCTGGTCGTCCTTGAGGATGGTGGTGTACACGCTGATGCCACGCGTGTAAGCCTCGTCCTTGAACTGCGCATACACGACCTGGCGCGCCAGTTCGGCCACGTATTCGGCGTGCACTTCGAACTGCTGGCCCTTGGCGCTGATGTGGATCGGCTGCTTGAGCGCCGCGTCGTACTGCTCGGCGGTGATGTAATCGAGGTCGCGCATCGACTTCAGTACCAGTTGCTGGCGCTGCTTGGCGCGCTTGAGGTTGGTGATCGGGTTATGGCGCGCCGGGTTTTGCGGCAGGCCGGCCAGCATCGCCATCTCGGCGATGTTCAATTCCTTGAGCGACTTGCCGAAATAGGTTTGCGCCGCGCTGCCGAAGCCGAACGAGCGCTGGCCCAGGTAGATCTGGTTCATGTACAGCTCGAGGATTTCGTCCTTGGAGAGGGCGTTCTCGATTTTCAGGGCCAGCATCACTTCGTTGAGCTTGCGGCCCAGGACTTTTTCGCGCGTGAGGAAGAAATTGCGCGCGACTTGCATGGTGATGGTGGACCCGCCCTGGCGGAACGAGCCGCCCAGGTTGGCCTTGACGGCGCCCATGGCGCGCACCCAGTCGATGCCATTGTGCTCGTAGAAGCGCTTGTCCTCGATCGACAGCACCGCTTTTTTCATCAGGTCCGGCATCTCCTTGATGGGGATGAAGTCGCGGTGTTCCTCGCCGAATTCGCCGATCAGGGCATTGTCGGCGGTGTATACGCGCAGCGGAATCTTTGGCTTGTAGTCGGAGATTTTATCGAGCGACGGCAAATTGGGCGCAATCGCCAGGAACATGTACGCCGCCAGCGCGACCGCGCCGATCAGGGCCACCAGGCCGATCACGATCACGCCACGGATGGTGTTGCGGCGGTTGAGCCACTGGGGCAGTTTGTTGGTAGTAGCAGTCAAAGCGTGGGTCTCGCTATCAATACGGTGCGAAGATTATAGACCAACGAAATTTGAGCCAGCTTAAATAGCAAACTTATAACGAACGTGGCTTTCACGGTGAATTTTAGAGGGACGATACGGTTGCCCTCTATCATCAAAGTGAAATTTGTCGTACCGTAGGGGATGTGGCAAATCATGCTATATTACAAGTCACCTCGGGGAACTCATGGCGGAACCGCAGCACACGCTCGATTGCGATGTCCTGATCGTGGGCGGCGGCATCAATGGCGCGGGTATCGCGCGCGATGCGGCCGGACGCGGGCTGTCGGTCGTCCTGTGCGAAAAGGACGACCTGGCGGCGCACACGTCGTCGGCATCGACCAAGCTGATACACGGCGGCCTGCGCTATCTCGAGTACTACGAATTCAACCTGGTGCGCAAGGCGCTGATCGAGCGCGAAGTGCTGCTGCGCGCCGCGCCCCACATCATGTGGCCGCTGCGCTTTGTCATGCCGCATTCAAAAGGTCAGCGTTCCGCGCTGCTGATCCGCGCCGGCCTGTGGCTCTACGACACGCTGGCCAAGCGCGAACTGCTGCCGCGCTCGGCCGCCATCAACCTGCGCTGCCACTCGGCCGGCAAGCCGCTCAAGCCGGAATTTCGCTGCGGCTTCGCCTACTCCGACGGCTGGGTGGACGATGCCCGCCTGGTCGTGCTCAACGCCATGGACGCCTGCGAGAAGGGCGCCACCATCCTCACCCAGGCCCGGGTGGACACGCTCACCCGCAAGGGCGCCGGCTGGGAAGCGATCATCGACAAGCCCACCTGCGGCGGCATCCGCGTCAACGCCCGCTACGTGGTCAACGCGGCCGGGCCGTGGACCGCGCAGATGCTGCACACGGCAACGCCGAAAGACGGCGCCGGCCACCTGCGCCTGGTCAAGGGCAGCCATATCGTGGTCAGGCGCATGTTCGATCACGATAACGCCTATATTTTTCAGAACCGCGACGGCCGCATCGTGTTCGCGATTCCGTACGAGCGCGATTTCACGCTGATCGGCACCACCGATATCGATTACAAGGGGGACGCCAACGGCGTGGCGATCGACGACACCGAAATCGCCTACCTGTGCCAGCTGGCCAGCGAGTATTTCGTCAAGCCGGTGGCGCCTTCCGACGTGGTGTGGACCTATTCCGGCGTGCGCCCGCTGCTCGACGACGGCGCCGACGCCAAGGCCGTCACCCGCGACTACAAGCTCGAAGTCGACAGCGATGGCGCGCCGATCCTGAGTATTTTCGGCGGCAAGATCACCACCTACCGCAAGCTGGCCGAAGAAGCGGTGGAACTGATCGCCAAGGCCCTGGACAACCGCCACGGCAACTGGACCGCCCACGCCTGCCTGCCGGGCGGCGACTTGTACGGCGCCGAGCCGCAAAACAAGTCGGTGCTGGGTTTCGACGAATGGGTGCGCAACGTGCAGAACCATTACGCCTGGCTGCCGCCGCTACTGGTGGTGCGCTACACCCGCGCCTACGGCACCCGCATCCACACGCTGCTGCGCGACCGCGCCACGGTGGCCGACATGGGCGCCGAAATCGTCCCCGGCCTGTATGAAGTGGAAGTGGCGTACCTGCGCAAGTACGAGTGGGCGCGCACGGCGCGGGACATCCTGTGGCGCCGCTCCAAGCTGGGGTTGCATTTGGCGCCCGAGGCGGCGACCACACTGCAGGCGTGGCTCACCGCCCACCCGATGCAGTTCAAATAGCGCAGCTTAAACGATAAACGGCGCCCGAGAGCGCCGTTTATCTTGCAACTACGCTCCCGCCTGCGCGGGAGCGACGTCATTGCGCTTACTTCACGCCGTGCATCAGCTTCTGGATCAGCGGAGCGACCAGGAACAGCAGCACGCCGCCGGCAAGCAGCGAATAAAAGCCCACGGTGTAACCCGACAGAGCCGACGTGATCGACATGCCGCCGGTGCCACTGACGTGGGAGGCGAACATGCCCGACAGGTTGTTGCCGATACCGGTGGACAGGAACCAGCCACCCATACCCAGGCCCACCAGGCGGGTAGGCGCCAGCTTGGTCACCATCGACAGGCCGATCGGCGACAGGCACAGCTCACCGATCGACTGCAGCACGTAGACCATGAACAGGGTCCAGAACGGGATCTTGTTGTCGATATTGACCAGCATCGACAGCGAATACATCAGCAGGCCGAACGCCAGGGCGTTGAACAGCAGGCCCAGGCCGAATTTACGCGGAATCGACGGATTGGCGCGACCGAGCTTGACCCAGATGAACGCGATCAGCGGCGCGAACGTGATGATGGCCAGCGAATTCACGGTCTGGAACCAGGCCACCGGGAAGGTCCAATTGAACATGTCGCGGTCGACGATTTTTTCGGCCAGGAAGGTGAACGAGCTGCCAGCCTGTTCGAAGAACATCCAGAACATGATGTTGAAGAAGAAGATGATCAGCATCGCCAGCGCCTTGTCGCGCGCGACCTTGCCGTTTTTGAAGCCTTCCACCAGCACCATCACCGACAGGATGATGAACAAAATGGTCAGCACGATCTGCAGGTTGGCGGCGCCGGCGGCCAGCAGGAAGTACACGACCGGGATCACGCACAGCGAGCCGATGATCACGTACAGCAGGCGTTTTGGATCGGCATGCTGCGCGTCCGGGGCGCCAATGCCCAGCAGGCGCGCGCGGCCGATGAAGAACCATACCAGGCTGATCAGCATGCCCACGCCGGCCGACATGAACACCACTTTGTAGGCGGGCATGCCATCGGTGCCGAACACCTTGGCGGCGAGCCACTCGGTCAGCACCGGCGCGACCATGGCGCCGGCATTGATGCCCATGTAGAAAATGGTGAAGCCCGAATCGCGGCGTGGATCGCCGGTGGTATAGAGCTTGCCGACCATGGTCGAGATGTTCGGCTTGAACATGCCGTTACCGACGATGATGGTGGCCAGGCCCAACTTGAACACCTCTTCGTGCGGCACGGCGATCATGAACAGGCCCGCTGCCATGAAGGCGGCGCCGATGAGGATCGAGCGCTGGTAGCCGAGCACGCGGTCGGCCACGTAGCCGCCGAACAGGGCGGCCGCATAGACCAGCGCGAGGTAGGAGCCGTACACGAGGTTGGCGGCGGATTCACCGGACGCATCGCCGTTGTAGAACTGGGCGACGACGTAAAGCACGAGTGCCCAACGGATGCCGTAGAACGCGAAGCGCTCCCAGAACTCGGTCATGAACAACATCCACAGCGGGGCCGGGTGTCCCATGATCTGTTTGAACTCGGGCACGACTGCTTCCGATTTATTGATGGTGGCACCGCTCATGCGGGGTCTCCTCTTCGATGATCTGTTTAAAAATGTCTCGGGCCCCCTCGTGAGGGGCCAAATCGGGCGCCATTTTAATCTACAAATGGTTTAGAAAGTACTTTTTGCGCGCTGCGCTGCACCAAACTCCGCACGCAGCGCGCCGACTTGTCGTATATTGGCAGGGCAGGGCACCCTGCGAGACACCGAATCTGCGCACCTGAATATAAGGATTTACGCAACATGGAACATGACGTTATCGATACCCTGATTTCGCCGGAAGGACAGCTCGAAGTGCTGTCCAAGGCCGAAGTAAACAAACTGCTCGATACCAGCCAGGGCGGCCTGTATAACGTATTTCGCAATTGCGCGCTGGCCGTGCTCAATTGCGGCAGCACCATCGACGACGGCAAGGAACTGCTCGAGCGCTTCGAGTCGTTCTCGATCAGCATCATCCAGCGCGAGCGCGGCATCAAGCTCGATATCAAGGGCGCGCCTGCATCCGCTTTCGTCGACGGCAAAATGATCAAGGGCATCCACGAGCAGCTGTTCGCCGTGCTGCGCGATATCGTCTTCGTCAGCAACGAAGTCACCAACTCCGACAAGTTCGACATGAGCCGCACCGAGGATGTCACGGACGCCGTGTTCCATATCCTGCGCAATGCCGGCGTACTGAAGCCGATGCTCAACCCGAACCTGGTGGTGTGCTGGGGCGGCCACTCGATCAACCGCGCCGAGTACAACTACTCGAAGGAAGTCGGTTATCAGATGGGCCTGCGCGAACTCGATATCTGCACCGGCTGCGGCCCGGGCGCCATGAAGGGCCCGATGAAGGGCGCCACCATCGGCCACGCCAAGCAGCGACTGACCAATGGCCGCTACCTGGGCATTACCGAGCCGGGCATCATCGCTGCCGAATCGCCGAATCCGATCGTCAACCAGCTGGTGATCATGCCCGACATCGAAAAGCGCCTCGAAGCGTTCGTGCGCGCCGGCCATGGCATCGTGGTGTTCCCGGGCGGCGCCGGCACGGCCGAAGAGATCCTGTACATCCTAGGTATCCTGCTGCACCCGGACAATGCCGAGCTGCCGTTCCCCTTGATTTTCACCGGGCCGGAAACCTCGCGCGAGTATTTTGTGCAGATCAATAACTTCATCCACGCCACGCTGGGACCGGAAGCGCAAGAGCGCTACAAGATCATCATCGACGACCCGGAAGCGGTGGCGCGCGAGATGCAGGCCGGTGTCAAGCAGGTGCGCGAGTACCGCAAGACCCGCAGCGACGCCTATTACTTCAACTGGGGGCTCAAGATCGACCGCGAGTTCCAGATGCCGTTCGCGCCCACCCACGAAAACATGCGCAACCTCAGCCTGCACAAGGACCAGGAAGTGCACCTGCTGGCAGCGAATTTGCGCCGGGCGTTTTCGGGCGTGGTGGCCGGTAACGTCAAGAACGAAGGCATCCGCGCCATCGAACAGCATGGACACTTCGAAATCCATGGCGACAAGGCCATCATGGGGCCGATGGATGCGCTGCTGACGTCGTTCGTGGAGCAGAGCAGGATGAAGTTGCCGGGCAAGGCCTATGAGCCCTGCTACCGGGTGATCCAGTAGTGATGGGCGCTCAGGCGGGCCAGTCACGCGGTCCGCGTCCCTCCATCTCGCGATCGATATAAAACGCGGCACTGACCAGCGCCAGGTGGGTGAACCCCTGCGGGAAGTTTCCCACCAGGTGCGCGCGTTCGTCGAATTCTTCGGCATACAGCTGCACGTGATTGGCGTAGCGCAGCAGCTTTTCGAAGATGTGGCGTGCTTCGTCCATGCGGCCTGCGCGTGCCAGGCACTCCACGTACCAGAACGAACAGGCCGAAAACGCGCCTTCCTTGCCGGGCAGGCCGTCGTCGCGCTTGTAGCGATAGACCATGCCGTCGTCGGTGAGCTTGTTGCCGATCGCGTCCAGCGTGGCCAGCCAGCGCGGATCGGTGGCGCCCACGAATCGTACCAGCGGCATCAAGAGCATTGAAGCATCGAGGTCCTTGCGGCCGCGTTCTTCCACGAAGTGGCCCAGCTTCTCGTCCCAGAAGTTCTTCCAGATGTCGTCGTGGATGGCGTTGCGCACCTTGATCCAGCGCGTAAACGGCGCGGCCAGCGAGCGCTTGCTGGCCAGCCGGATCGCGCGGTCCATCGCCACCCAGCACATCAGGCGCGAATGCAGGTGGTGGCGCGCCGGCCCACGGATTTCCCAGATGCCGGCATCGGGCTCTTTCCAGTGGCGCGCGACGTAATCGATCACGCGGCACACGCCCAGCCAGCGGTCGTGCGAGATCGCCTCGCCGTATTTGTTGCTGAGGTAGATCGAGTCCATCAGCTCGCCGTAGATGTCGAGCTGCAGCTGGGTCACCGCATCGTTGCCGATACGGACCGGCACGGCGCCGCCGTACCCACCGAGGTGCTCGAGCGAGGTTTCGGCCGGCACCGTGCCGCCATCGAGCGCATACATCACTTTCAGCTCGCCGCCCTTGGATGAATGCATGGCGCGGTCGCCCAGCCAGCGATAAAAATCCTTGGCCTCGGTGTGGTAGCCGAGGCGCATCAGCGCGTAGATCGAGAACGACGAATCGCGGATCCAGGCGGCGCGATAGTCCCAGTTGCGCACGCCGCCCGCCGCTTCCGGCAGCGAGAAAGTGCCGGCCGCCGCGATCGAACCATGGCGGCGTGACGTCAGCAGCTTGAGCACCAGGGCCGAACGGCCGACGGCGTCGCGCCAGCGGCCCTTGTAGGTCGATTGCGCCGACCAGGCGCGCCAGCGGTTGATGGTCGCTTCGATCAGTTGGCCGATCTGGTCGGCGCCGATCAGCGGTTCGCCGGGTTCATCGAGCATCAGCGTGATGCACTGGCCCGCCTTGAGCGTGATGCTGGCGTGGACTTCACCGTCGCCCTTGCTGAAATCGGCGCCGCTCAATCGCAGCGACGGGCAATCCTTGGCCTTGAAGAGCGCAGCGCCGTCCTTGATCGTCACCGACGGTTTCAGGCGCGCATAGTCGTAGCGCGGCGCGCAGCGCACGTGGATGGTTACCGTGCCGCGCGTGACGACCATGCGCCGTACCAGCCGGGTGGGCGCTTCGCCGGTTTCCGACGTGTCGATCATCAGGTCGGTCAATTCGGCTGAAGCGTCGCTGCCCATCCAGCGCGTGAGCAGCACGTTGGTGTCGGGGATGTACATCTGCACCACGCGTGGTTCTGCGATGTCGGGCGCCAGTTCGAACACGCCGCCCTGGTCCGCATCGAGAATGCCGGCGAAGATGCTGGGGCTGTCGAGGTTGGGCCAGCACATGTAGTCGATGGCGCCGTCGCACGCCACCAGCGCAATCGTGGCCAGGTTGCCGATCACGCCGTGGTCGGCAATGTCGCGTTCCTTGCGCTGACGATCATGGGGCGGCTGCTGCGCTTCTCCCGGCTTGAGGGGTTTGGTCCGTGGATTGGCGGCAGCCATCAGCCGTTGTCCTCGAAGCCCGGGTACAGCGCCATGCCGCCATCGACGAACAGCGTGCTGCCCACCACGTAGTCGGCCAGGTCGGAGGCCAGGAACAGCGCGGCGTTGGCCACATCGTCCGGCTGGCCCACGCGGCCATATGGAATCAGCTTGAGCAAATCGTCGGTGCCGCCGTCGGCGGTCACTTCGGCGTTGATCGGCGTCTTGATGGCGCCCGGCGCAATCGCGTTGATGCGGATGCGCTCGGGCGCCATTTCCTGCGCCATGGTTTCCATCAGCAGGTGCACGCCGCCCTTGGAGGCTGCATAGTTGACGTGGCCGGCCCACGGGATGCGCTGGTGGACGGAGCTCATGCAGATGATCTTGCCCAGCGCGCGCGACGCCTGGCGCTGGCCCTGCTTGCGGAAAGTGCGCACCGCCTCGCGCATGCACAGGAACTGGCCGGTCAGGTTGGTTTTCAATACGCCTTCCCACTGCGCCAGCGTCATGTCGGCGCTGGGCGCATCGTCCTGGCGACCGGAATTGGCCACCACGATGTCGATCGCGCCGAAGCGTTCGATGGCGGCGGCAAACAGCGCCTGCACATCGGCTTCCTCACCGACGTCGGCCTGGAAGGCGATGGCCTTGCCGCCGGCGGCTGTAATCGCAGCGACGACTTCGTCGGCCTGGTCCTGGTGCGAGTGGTAGTTGACCACGACATTGGCGCCGGCCCTGGCAAAGGCCAGCGCGATGCCGCGCCCGAGGCCGGAGTTGGCGCCGGTGACGATGGCGGTTTGATCTTCAAGCGTGATGTGCATGTGCGTGCTCCCATTTCATGAACGGTAATCGTCTCATTCTAGGCAGCATGCCGCGCAAGGGAAGGGTGCTTGCAAGGGCGAAGCGGCCCCACCGCACGCAATGCCGCAAAAATGCGGGCGAAAAAAAACCGCCCATGACGAGCGGTTTTTCTGACCTGGCTACTGAAGATTACTCTTCGCGGCGCAGGTGCGGGAACAGCAGCACGTCGCGGATGTTCGGCGAGTCGGTGATGATCATCATCAGGCGGTCGATGCCGATGCCGCAACCGCCGGCTGGCGGCATGCCGTATTCCAGCGCGCGGATGTAGTCGGCGTCGTAGTACATCGCCTCTTCATCGCCGGCATCCTTGGCGGCGACCTGCGCCAGGAAGCGAGCCGACTGGTCTTCGGCGTCGTTCAGCTCCGAGAAGCCGTTGGCGATTTCACGGCCGACCATGAACAGCTCGAAGCGCTCGGTGATGCCTTCGCGGGTGTCCGACGCGCGCGCCAGCGGCGAGACCTCGACCGGGTAATCGATGATGTACGTCGGTTCCCACAGCAGCGCTTCGGCAGTCTCTTCGAACAGCGCCAGTTGCAGCGCCCCCAGGCCGGCGGTAGCGAAGGGTTTCACGCCGAATTTGAGCAGTTCCTTCTTGATGAATTCTGCGTCTTCCAGTTGCTCGGGCGTGTAGCCCGGCGCGTACTTGTTGATCGCCTCGACGATGGTCAGGCGGTGGAACGGCTTGGCCAGATCGAGTTCGCGGCCGCCATAGGTGAGGGTGGCGGTGCCGTGGGCGTCGATCGCGGCCTGGCGGATGATCGCTTCGGTGAAGTCCATCAGCCACTGGTAGTCGGTGTAGGCCGCGTAGAACTCCATCATGGTGAATTCAGGATTGTGACGGATCGACACGCCTTCGTTGCGGAAGTTGCGGTTGATCTCGAACACGCGGTCGAAACCGCCTACCACCAGGCGCTTCAGGTACAGCTCGGGCGCGATGCGCAGGAACATCTGCATGTCGAGCGCATTGTGGTGCGTGGTGAACGGTTTTGCGGACGCGCCACCCGGGATGGTGTGCAGCATCGGCGTTTCCACTTCCATGAACTCGTTCTTTTCCATGAAGCGGCGCATCGACGAGATGGCGGCGGTACGGGCCTTGAAGGTACGGCGCGTCTCTTCGTTCATGATCAGGTCCACGTACCGCTGGCGGTACTTGGTTTCCTGGTCGGCCAGGCCGTGGAACTTGTCAGGCAGCGGGCGCAGCGACTTGGTGATCAGGCGCAGTTCGGTGACCTTGATGGTCAGCTCGTCGGTCTTGGTCTTGAACAGGGTGCCGGTCACGCCCAGGATGTCGCCCAGGTCGTAATGGTGCAGCGCGGCCATGGCGGCTTCGCCGGTCAGGTCGAGCGTGGCGTAGATCTGGATGCGGCCATCGGCGTTTTTACCGGACGAATCCTGCAGCGTGGCGAAAGCGGCCTTCTTGCCGGCCTCGCGCTTGAGCATCATGCGGCCGGCCAGCACCACGGTCACTGGATGCTCTTCGAGTTCCTCGCGCGTCTTCAAGCCGAATGCGGCGTGCAGGTCGGCAGCCTTGTGTTGCGGTTTGAAGTCGTTGGGGAAGGCCACGCCTTGCTGGCGCAGGGCTGCCAGCTTGGCGCGGCGCTCGGCGATGATCTTGTTTTCGTCGGGCGGGTTTGCAGAAGCGCTTGCTTGGTCTTGGAGATCCGTAGTCATGGTCTGTTTCTTTGGTGGGGTAAATATTTAATTAGGCGGCAATGTAAGGCTCGGACGCGAACAGCGCCGCGACATCGAGCTCGCTGAAGTCGCTGGCAATCGCAATCACGTTGTCGAATTCGGCAAACGCCTCAGCGGGCAGGGTGGTGGTGAGCACCACCGCGCGCATGCCGGCGCGGCGGGCCGCTTCCACGCCCAGCGGCGCATCTTCGAACACGATGCTGTTGGCTGGCACGCTGCCGGCGCGTTCGGCGGCCAGCAGGAACACGTCCGGGTTCGGCTTGCCGCGCGCCACATCGGCGGCGCCGGCGATGGCATCGAACTGGCTGCGCAAGTCGAGGCCATCGAGCGTGAAGTCGATATTGGCCGGCGGCGCGGCGGTGGCCACGGCCAGCTTGACGCCGGCCGCCTTGGCGCGGGCGATGAACTGTTCGAAGCCCTTGGTGACGGCCAGGTGCGGCGCATACAATTCGCGGTACAGCGACTCTTTTTCCACATCGAGCGCAGCGGTTTCTTCGTTGGTCAGCTGGCTGCCCAGGTAGGTGCGCATGATTTCATGGCCCTGGCGGCCGGCCGTGTCGCGGAAAAACGCGTCCGGATCGAGCTTGTGGCCACGCTTGTCGAAGAAGGCCAGCCACGACTGGGTGTGGTAGGCCATGTTGTCGACGATGGTGCCGTCCATGTCGAAGATGAACGCGCGCGGTGATGAGGTGGAAGTCATGAGTTATACGCCTTGTTTGAGCGAAGCCGAGATGAAGTCGTCCAGTTCACCGTCGAGCACCGCCTTGGTGTTGCCGGTCTCGAAGTTGGTGCGCAAGTCCTTGATGCGCGACTGGTCCAGCACGTACGAACGGATCTGGTGGCCCCAGCCGACGTCGGTCTTGGAGTCTTCCAGTTTCTGCTGCTCGCTCATGCGCTTGCGCAGTTCCATTTCGTACAGCTTGGCCTTCAGCATTTCCATCGCTTCGGCCTTGTTGCGGTGCTGCGAACGGTCGTTCTGGCACTGCACCACGATGCCCGATGGTGCGTGGGTAAGACGCACGGCGGAATCGGTCTTGTTGATGTGCTGACCACCGGCGCCGGACGCACGATAGGTATCAATGCGCAGGTCGGCCGGGTTGATCTCGATATCGATCGAGTCATCGACTTCCGGGTATACGAACAGCGACGTAAACGACGTGTGGCGGCCGTTGGCCGAGTCGAACGGCGACTTGCGCACCAGGCGGT
Source organism: Duganella phyllosphaerae (assembly GCF_001758785.1). GTDB lineage: Bacteria > Pseudomonadota > Gammaproteobacteria > Burkholderiales > Burkholderiaceae_D > Rugamonas > Rugamonas phyllosphaerae. The sequence continues at coordinate 158,773 of NZ_LROM01000152.1, read as the reverse complement.
GCACGCCGGTTTCGGTGCGCAGGAAGCCGTAGGCGTATTCGCCTTCAACCTTGATGGTGGCGGTCTTGATGCCGGCTACCTCGCCGTCGGACTGTTCCATCACCTCGACCTTGAAGCCTTTGCGGTCGCAATAGCGCACGTACTGGCGCAGCAGCATCGAGGCCCAGTCCTGCGCTTCGGTACCGCCGGCGCCGGCCTGGATGTCGATGAAGCAGTTGTTCGGGTCCATCGGATTGTTGAACATCCGGCGGAATTCCATGCTCTCGATGACCACGCGCACGGCTTCGGCGTCGACGATCAGCGCTTCGAGCGTGTCGTCGTCGCCTTCTTCCTTGGCCATGGCGAACAGGTCGGCCATGTCCTTGAGGTCGGTGTCGGCCTTGGTCAGCGCCGAGACGATGGCTTCCAGCGATTTTTTTTCCTTGCCGAGATCCTGCGCCTTTTTAGGGTCGTTCCAGATCGTCGGGTCTTCCATTTCTTCGTTTACTTGTTCGAGCTTCTCTGACTTTTTATCGAAGTCAAAGATACCTCCGAAGTTCGGCTTCGCGCGAAGTCAGATCGGCGAGCAGGGCGGAGAGGGAGTTGATGCGTTCGGCTTCCATGTTTTCTTCTTCTCTAAGGGCGAAATCAAACCCCAGATTATACGCTATGGAAGTCCGAACTTCGTTCTTGCTGATCAGGACATCTTGAGCTGTTTGATCACGCTGGCCACCTTGGCCGTGATGACATCGATCGCCGGGCCGTTGGCGCCGTGCGGGAAAATCACGTCGGCGTTGCGCTTGGTCGGTTCGATGAACTGCTTGTGCATCGGGCGCACCGTGTCCATGTACTGGACGACCACGCTTTCGACCGAGCGGCCACGCTCGGTGATATCGCGCTGCATGCGGCGGATGAAGCGCACGTCGGAGGCGGTATCGACGTAGATTTTCAGCGACATCATGTCGCGCAGGTCGGCGTCGTACAGGGCGAACAGGCCTTCGATCACGATCACCGGCGCCGGTTTGACGGCAATCGTGCGCTGCGAGCGGTTGTGCAGGGTGAAGTCGTATTCTGGCATCTCGATCGATTCACCGCGGCGCAGCGCCTGCACGTGCTGCACCAGCAGCGGCCACTCGAACGCGTTGGGATGGTCGTAATTTTGCTCGGGGCGCACTTCGGGCGCCAGGTGCGACTGGTCGCAGTAGTAATCGTCCTGCATCACCACCGAGACCATGTCGGCGCCGAAGGCTGCCAGCACTTGCTGGGACACGGTGGACTTGCCACTGCCGCTACCGCCTGCGACACCAATAATAAACGGTTGGAATGGGATATTGTTCATACCCCGCATGATACCGGAACCGCGCCTTCACCGACAGGGACCAATGGGGCCGGATTGCGCCAATTATTCGCGGGATGGCACAAGAATTAACGTTGCGTCCCGTTGTAATGCCTTGATTCACGCCGGATCGCTGCGTATCATGCTCGATCCTGTTCCCGATCCTATGCTGCGATCTTCCCTGATCCGACGACTTATGCCGCTGCTGCCGCCTTCCCCCCGTTTTCGCCTGTTATCCACCGTGCTGCTGGCCGGCGCTGGCAGCCTGGCTGCAACTGCCGCCATAGCGGCCAATCCGGGCGCCACCCCGGCCGGCGCCCAGGCCACCGTGGCCCTGCTGGAAACGACCGACCTGCACGCCAATGTGCTGAGCTACGACTATTACAAGCTCAAAGCCGAGCCGTCGATCGGACTGGAACGCACCGCCACGCTGATCCGCCAGGCGCGCGCCCAGTACCCGAACAATCTGCTGCTCGACAACGGCGACGCCCTGCAAGGCACGGCCTTGTCGGACTACCAGGCCAAGGTCGCGCCGGTGCAGTGCGGCCAGCTGCCGGCCATTTACAAGGCGATGGATTTGCTGGGCTTTGACGGCGCCGGCATCGGCAACCACGAATTCAACTACGGCCTGCCGTACCTGAACCAGGTCACCGGCAGCGCTTTCGACGTCGCCGGCGTGCCGGCCGATGCACCGCGCTGCGCCGGGCCGAAGTTCCCGATCGTGCTGGCCAACGTGGTCAGCGAACGCTCGGGCAAGCCGCTGTTCGCGCCGTACAGCATCCTCACCCGGCAAATTGGCGCCACCGGCCCCGATGGCAAATCGGTTACCGCCACCATCAAGGTGGGCATCATCGGCTTCGCCCCGCCCGAGATCCTGGCGTGGGACAAGCGCTGGCTCGATGGCAAGGTCTATGCCGAAGGCGTGCGCGAGACCGCGCAAAAATTCATTCCGCTCATGCGCGCCCAGGGTGCGGACCTGATCGTGGCGCTGTCGCACGGCGGCATCGACGGCGCGCCGTACACGCCGGCGATGGAAAACGCCAACTACTACCTGGCGCAAGTGCCGGGCGTGGACGCCATGCTGATCGGCCACTCGCACCTGCCGTTCCCGCTCGCCACCAGCACGGTCGCGCAATTCAATCTGCCCGGCGTGGACAAGGCGAAGGGCACCGTGCATGGCGTGCCGACCGTGATGGCCAGCCTGTGGGGCAAGCACCTGGGCGTGATCGCGCTGCATATGACCTACGACGGCCAGCGCTGGAACATCGACAAAACCCGCACCACGGTGGAAGCGCGCAGCATCCGCAACGCCGACGGTAGCTACGTCGAGGCCGATCCGGCCGTGGCCAGGCTGGTGGCGGCCGAGCACGAGGCCACCATCGGCTACGTGAAAACGCCGGTGGGCAGCAGCGACTTCCGCATGTCGTCGTATTTTGCCGACGTCGGCGATGTGAGCGCGGTACAGCTGGTGAACCAGGCCCAGACCGACTACGTGCGCCATTACGTGCAGGCCAATTTGCCGCAGTATGCCTCGCTGCCGGTGCTGTCGATGGCGTCGCCGTTCAAGACCGGCGCTGCTGGCGTGGGCGACTACACCGATGTCAAGCCGGGCGAGCTGGCGCTCAACAACGCCGCCGACCTGTACCTGTATCCGAACGAGCTGCATGCGGTCAAGGTCGATGGCGCGGGCCTGAAGGCCTGGCTGGAAAAATCGGCCGAGCGTTTCAACCGCATCGATCCGGCCGCCACCGCGCCGCAGGAGCTGATCAACACCGGTGCGGCCGGCTATAACTTCGACATGCTTACCAACGCCGACATCAGCTACCAGATCGACGTCACGCGGCCGGTCGGCCAGCGCATCGTGGCGCTGAACTGGCAGGGCGCGCCGGTCACGCCGGGCCAGCAGTTCCTGGTCGCGACCAATAACTACCGCGCCAGCGGGGGCGGCAATTTCCCGGGGTTGAACGGCAGCCAGACCGTGATCGCCGCGCCCGACAGCAGCCGCGATGTGCTGATCGCCTACATCCAGAAAACCAAAAACCTCACGCGCGCGGCCAACGGCAGCACCCGCAGTTGGCGCTTTGCGCCGGTGCAGGTGGCCGGGCCGGTAGTGTTCCACGCGGCGCCGGGCATGATAGCCCTGGCAGCGGAGGCGGGGTTGAGCGGCGTGACCGAATTGCAGCCGGATGACGGCGGCGGCAAGGGCTTTGCGCTGTACGCGGTCGACCTGGCGCAGTGACAGCTCGCATTGACAGGTCGATAATCCTTGGGGCACGCATGATGTGAGGCATTGTGTGTTACTGTGCGCGACGGTCATCGTTAGCCGTCCAAGTAGCCATCTAGTTAACGACTGGAACCCAGGACCGTCACATGCGTCTCAATAATCCCAATCAAAATCACCTGTTGGCGGCGCTGCTCGACGCCGAGTTCGACCGGCTGTCGCCGCACCTGGATCCGATCATGATGCGCCTGGGCGATGTGCTCTACGAGTCCGGCGCCGCCATCAACCACGTCTATTTTCCAACGTCGTCGATCGTCTCGCTGCATTACGTGCTGGAAAACGGCAGCTCGTCGGAAATCGCCGGCGTGGGTAACGAGGGCATGTTGGGCATTTCCCTGTTCATGGGCGGCAACACCACGCCCAGCCGCGCCGTGGTGCAGACCGCCGGCCATGGCTATCGCCTCAAGTCGCACCTGCTGCTCGAAGAATTCAACCGCGCCGGCCCGGTGATGCGCCTGCTGCTGCGCTACACCCAGGCGCTGCTCACGCAAATGTCGCAAACCGCGATCTGCAACCGCCACCACACGGTGGACCAGCAATTGTGCCGCTGGCTGCTGCTGACCCTCGACCGATTACCCACCAGTGAGCTCACCATGACCCAGGAACTGATCGCCAACATGCTGGGTGTGCGCCGCGAAGGCGTGACCGTGGCGGCCGGCCGCCTGCAGGCCAAGGGTTATATCAGCAACCGCCGCGGCCATATTTCGGTGCTGGACCGCCATGGCCTGGAGGGCGATGTGTGCGAGTGCTACGAAGTGGTCAAAAAAGAATTTGCCCGCCTGATGTCGGACGTGCGCCAGCGCCAGGAGGTCAAATGAACGCCGGCCTGCCCGTCGCGAAGCTGTTGCTCGAGGCCGATGCGCTGCAAACGGCGATCCACAACAGCGCCAATTTTTGCAGCATCGCCACCGACGTCAATGGCGTGATCCAGATCTTCAACGTCGGCGCCGAGCGCATGCTGGGCTACAGCGCGGCCGAGGTACTCAACCACGTCACGCCGGCCGGACTGGCCGACCCGCTGGAAGACGTCGAACGCGCTGCCGCCCTGAGCCTGGAGGCCGGTGTGACGATCCAGCCAGGCTTCGAGGCGCTCACTTTCCGGGCCTCGCGCGGGATCGAGGATACCTATGACATGACCTTCATCCGCAAGGATGGCAGCCGGCTGCCGGCCAGCATGTCGGTCAGCGCGCTGCGCGACGCCGGCCAGAATGTCATCGGTTACCTGCTGATGGGTACCGACAATACGGCCCGCAAACAGGCCGAGCGCGAGCAGGCGTTGCTCGACCAGCGCCTGCGCGAACAGCAGTTGGCGCTGCAGGACACCAACGTCGAGCTGGAAGCTGCGCGCGCGCTGGCCGAAAAGGCCAACCTGGCCAAGTCCGAGTTTTTGTCGGCCATGAGCCACGAGCTGCGCACGCCGCTGAACGCGGTGTTGGGCTTTGCCCAATTGCTGGCGTCGGACAAGCCGCCGCCGACCGTCGCGCAACAGCGCTCGCTCGACCAGATCCTCAAGGGCGGCTGGTATTTGCTCCAGCTGATCAACGAGATTCTCGACCTGGCCATGATCGAATCGGGCAAGGTGACCATGTCGCAGGAGTCGATGGGGCTGGCGGAAGTACTCAAGGATTGCCAGTCGCTGATTGCGCCGCAAGCGGAAAAGCGCGGCATCCGGCTGTTCTTTGCCGCCATGAGCGAGCCGTTCTTCGTGCATGCCGACCGCACCCGCGTAAAACAGGTGATGATCAATTTGCTGTCGAACGCCATCAAGTACAACCGCCGTGGCGGCATGGTGATCGTCGAATGCACCCATGCCGAAGGCGACCGGGTGCGCGTGAGCGTGACCGACACCGGGGCCGGCCTGAACGCCGAGCAGGTCGAGCAGCTGTTCCAGCCGTTCAACCGGCTGGGCCAGGAAGAGGGCGCGGAAGAGGGTACCGGCATCGGCCTGGTGGTGACCAAGCAGCTGACCGAATTGATGGGCGGCGTGATCGGCGTCTTCAGCGAAGTGGGCGTGGGCACCACGTTCTGGATCGAGCTCGCAGCCAGCGTCGAGCCGGTGCTGGAAATCGCAGCCACCGACCTGCCGCCTGCAGTGGCCGAAGGCGCCGATGCGCCGCTCAAAACCCTGCTGTACATCGAAGACAATCCGGCCAACCTGAACCTGGTGGAGCAGCTGGTGCTGCGCCGCAGCGACCTGAAACTGCTGACGGCCATCGACGGCTATGCCGGCATCGAACTGGCGCGCACCTACCAGCCCGACGTGATCCTGATGGACATCAACCTGCCCGGCATCAGCGGCTTCGGGTGCCTGAAGATCTTGCAGGAAGATGCCGCGACCGCGCATATCCCGGTGCTGGCGCTGTCGGCCAACGCCATGGCGCGCGACGTCGAAAAAGGTGTGGAAGCGGGCTTCTTCCAGTACCTGACCAAACCGATCAATGTCACGCAGTTCATGCGCGCACTCGACGAAGCGCTGGCCTTTGCCGCCGTTCATGGCAGCCCGCACACACCCACCGAGGAAACCGCATCATGATAGATCCATCCGACATCCGCGCCGCGCAGATCCTGATCGTGGACGACCAGGAAGCCAACGTCATGCTGCTCGAGCAGATGCTGGCCAACGCCGGCTATACCAATGTGCACAGCACCATGGACCCTTTCCAGGTCGCCGGCCTGCACCTGGAGCATCACTACGACCTGATTTTGCTCGACTTGCAAATGCCGGGCATGGACGGTTTCGCGGTCCTGAAGGCGCTGCACGACATCGAGCCGGATGGCTATGTGCCGGTGCTGGTGGTCACGGCCCAGCCGAACCACAAGCTGCGCGCACTGCAGGCGGGCGCCAAGGACTTCATCGGCAAACCCTTCGACTTGCTGGAAGTGGAAACCCGCATCCAGAACATGCTTGAAGTACGCCTGCTGCACCGCAAGCTGCGCCGCTACAACCAGCAGCTCGAATTCACGGTTCTGGAACGCACCGCGCAGCTGCGCGAAAGCGAAGCGCGCTTCCAGCGCTTTGCCGAGCTGTCCACCGACTGGTACTGGGAACAGGACGCCGAGGGCAAGCTGGTGAACTGTCACGGCCCGGTGGCCGACATGGTGGGCCTCTCGGGCGCCGACACCGGCGGCTGGGACGTGGCCGAACGCGCGCAGCTCGAATCGAACATCGCCGACCGCAAGCCGTTCCTCGATTTCATCTACAGCCGCACCGCCGACAGCGGCGCCGTCCAGTACCTGCAAGTGAGCGGCGAACCGGTATTCGACGAAGCGAGCCGCTTCATCGGCTACCGCGGCGTAGGCCGCGACATCACCGCCATGGCCACTTTTTTCACTTCGGGGTCAGTGCCGACATTTGGACACAAGCTCGGCCTTCTCGATGCTTCTGACCGCACGGCTGACGGTCTTTGACGACACGCCAAAGAATGCCGCAATCTGCTGCATGCTGTAAGCAGTGGAAAAATATGCCCGCGCCATTGCTTCGTCGCGACGCGGATAGGCCGCGCAATATTCGTCCAGAGACAGCAGGGTGGCGCGTCGCTGGGCTTTCGTTATTGCCACCATGTTGTTGAACGCCGGATTGCCGTAGGCTTGGGCGATGAAATGTTCATCTCCCAGCAACAGCTGATGCCTGGTCTGTTTCAGTGGGCTGGCGGCCCCTATCCCTGCAAGCACGAAGCGGCAATATAGTGCTATAGCTTCGGTGCGGTCGGCGGCAAAGTGCCCCAGAATGGCGTCGGCCTCGAACCATGGCGGTGCTGTCATGCTCCCGGTGAGATAACCATGGCTGCTCCACGGCCATGCTTCGATCGATGCCACAGCCCCGGCGCGCAGCGGGTTAAGGATCACATACCGGGTGAGCTCGAGCAGGTATGATTCGCGCTGCACGAGTATCGCCTTGTAACGGCCCTGAAAGACGTGCCCCACGACCTCGTGGCGGCGATTGAAATACTGCGAATAGGTGCCGTTCAATACCCGCATGCCCTGCGCCAGGTTGCCGTCGACGGTTTCCACAACAAGGTGGTAATGGTTGGTCATCTGGCAGAAGCCCAACACGACGAAGTTGTAGCGTTGGCATACCTGTTCTAGTATGGAAAGCCACACCCTACGGTCCACGTCGTCGCGATAGATCGCTGCCCGGCGATCCCCGCGCGAGGTGACGTGGTAGAGGGCGCCCGCGTACTGCACTCTTAATGGTCTGGTCATTATGCAAAGCTAACCCTTCCGTGACGAAGGATGACTATGCAAGATCAATAAAGTTCAAAAATGTCCGAATGTCGGCACTGACCCCGAAGCGCTGCCCCCGAAGCGTTACACTGTCCGGTCTTTGACGTCACAGGAGTACTGTCATGAAAACAGTCACATTTGCGTCCGGCGTGACCGTGCCGGTGTTGGGGCAGGGGACCTGGAATATGGGTGAGGACGCCACGCGCTACGCTGACGAGGTGCGCGCCTTGCAGCTGGGGCTCGACCTGGGCATGACCCTGATCGACACCGCCGAGATGTACGGCGAAGGCGGTGCCGAGGAAGTGGTCGGCGCGGCGATTGCCGGGCGGCGCCCGGAGGTCTACCTGGTCAGCAAGGTCTATCCGCACAATGCCAGCTTCGACGGCGTGCGCGAGGCGTGCGAGCGCAGCTTGCGGAGAATGAAGGTCGACTCTATCGACCTGTACCTGCTGCACTGGCAGGGCCACCACCCGTTGGCCGAAACCTTCGACGGCTTCGAGGCCCTCAAGCAGGCCGGCAAGATCGGCGACTACGGCGTGAGCAACCTCGATCTGCCCAGCATGGAGGAGGCCATCGGCTACGGTGCGCCCGCCACCGACCAGGTGCTCTACAACCTGCTCAAGCGCGGCATCGAGTTCGACCTGCTGCCGTGGTGCCGCGCGCGCGGCATGCCGGTGATGGCCTATTCGCCGCTCGAGAGCAGCGGGCGCGAACAGGCAACCCTGTTGGGTAATGCTGCCCTGCGGGCAGTGGCCGATACCCACCACGCGACGCCCGCGCAAATTGCCCTGGCCTGGGTGCTGCACCAGGACGGCGTGATCGCTATCCCCAAGGCGGTCGATCCTGTACACTTGCGCGCCAACCGCGCTGCCGCCGACATCGTGCTGACCAGCGACGACCTGGCCGCGCTGGACCGCGCCTTTCCGCCGCCGCGCCGCGCGCGTGCGCTGGACATGAGATAACCACTGCCACCAACGATTATGTTCAAACGACTCAAGCAACTGCTCTCCGCCACGCCTTCCGCCCCGCAAGGCGACGAAATCCTGGTCAACGCCTACGCTACCGTGGCGCCATTGCCGCCGCGCGATTTTCCGCACGTGACGGGCGGCCTGCGCAACCTGGCCGATCCGGAACTGGCCAAGCATCTCAACGGCTTCATGCACCACGTGGCAGACGCGGGCAAAGGCAACATGACGCGCACCCGCTACCACGTGATCCGCCACATCCAGCGCGTGCAGCAACATGCCAGCCTGGCCGTCGCGCCGGCCGACATGCCCGCCATGCTGGCCTGGGCCGAAGCCGCCAACGCCATCCTGTTCATGGCCGATGGCAGCGTGCTCGATCCGCAGGGACGCGCACTGCTCAAGCCAGCGGCTGCCGACGGCGACCCGCAGGCGGCGCTGCCATACCCTCCTGCGGCCTGGGACCGCAAGGCGCGCACCGATGCGGTCATCGCCCAGCGCGGGGTCACGGTGCCTGCCGATTTGCCGCCGGTGGTGTCGGAACCGGAACTGCGCCTGCGCACGCCGGAAGATGTGCTGCGCCGCATGCTGGCGCTGTTCGTGGTGGCGATCCGCGCCGAGTCGTTGACGGGCGAGCGCCCGATCGCGGTGGCCGATTTGCAGCAGCGCTTTCCGCCAGCGTTTGCGGGCCTCACCGAACTGGAGCGCGACTTCCTGGCCAAGGATGCGCCTACCGCCCACGAAATCACCCAGTTCCTGTGGCGCTACGAGGCGATCCTGGTGCTGCAATGGGCGCTGGGGTTGCAGGAGGCGCTGCCGTTCCCCGATGAGATTTGCGATGTCGCGGCCATTTCCAGCACCGTCATCGAGCGCGGCACCGAGGGCCTGCGCAAGCAGCCGGTCGTGCGCACCGCCAGCGAAGTGCTCGACGCCCTCGACCTGCACTACCGCCTGCACTGGGCCTCGCGCCAGGCGCTGCTCAAGAAAACTGCGGTGCCGGCAGGCCTGAACGACAGCGTGCTGCAGGAGCGCCACCATGCGCTGAACTGGCTGGTGCGCTTCGAGGACCGTGACTGGGACGAGGTCGATACGCCGACCTGATGCGCCTACGTAAAACCCTTATGTATGCTACCGAACGGAACCAAAAGTTTTCCAACGGTATATTTCAGTCATCCCGGAGCAATCTTCGGGCTTAACTGAAGGAGCTGACATGAACAAGAAAATTATCCTCGGCGCAGTACTGGCGGCATTCGTTGGCACCATGGGCAGCGCCATGGCGCAAGGCCGCGGCAACGACGACCATCGCGGCAATGGCAACGGCAATGGCAATGGCAATGGTAACAACAAGTACAAGGACAAACACGACGACCGGCGCGACTTCGACGGCGATCGCCGCAACGACCGCTACGACTATCGCCACGACAATCGCGGCGCCAACAATGGCCATCGCGGCGCCGGTCCGCGCCACGACCTGTACAAGGGCCACCGCCTGCCGCCGCAGTACCGCAGCAAGCAGTACGTGGTGGATAACTGGCGCACGCACCGCCTGAGCGCGCCACCGCGCGGCTACCACTGGGTGCAGACCGGCGCCGACTACGTGCTGGTGGGCATTGCCACCGGCGTGATCGCCACGCTGATCCTGTCGAATTGATCGGCAGCGCTGTACAGTGAAAATTGAGGGCCGCAGCGATGCGGCCTTTTTTTCATGTACGCTGTCGTCAGTTTTGCTGCGCGTCCGCAGGTCAGCGCTGCAGTCGCCCAGTCGCAACGTCGACGACTTCGCGCAGGTGCCGGGCGCGAAGTTGCTCTGCCCCGGTGACCGCCCGTACCGGCTGGCGGCGTTCTTCCAGCGCCTGCTCCAGGTAGGCGTCCTCGGTGCCGAACCACTGTTCGGTAACCTCCGGTCCCAGCATGCGCTCGCGCAGTTGCCGGCGCTGCGCCTGCCAACTGGTGAGCCGCTGCAGGTCCGGTTCGTCGGCGAAATTCTGCGCCTTCAGCAGCGTAGCGTGCGCGGCCAGGTAGGCATCGTAGCGCGCCGCCAATGTGTGCGCTTCGGATGCGGCGCCGGCCGGCAGCCGTTCGCGCAAGTGTTCATCGAGTTGCTCCAAGCGGCGCGGGTTGCGCCGGTCCGACAGATACGCCTCCATCACTGCGCGCAGCGCCTGGTCGGCGATCAGGTGGTGGTCTTCGGTCAGCGCCAGTGCGGGCTTGTCCGCAGGTGCCAAAGCAGGCCCGGTGTGCAGCGGCGCGGTGGGCGCGGGCAGGGCAGCCAACGCCGCTGCGTCAGCGCCGCCGTCCGCCCGGTGCACAAGGTCGCCCGGCGTCCCAGCCGCATCCCGCGCTGTGGTCTGGCCAGAGGGCAGCGCAGCCGGTGCCGATCCCGGCGACCATGTGCCCGGCGCCATCGCCGCCACCAGCACCACGGCCGCCATCACCAGCATCGCCGCCACCGCGATCACTGCGACCGGCACCGCTTTCATCAGTACGTCGGCCAGCCGTTGGTGAAGAACAGGTCGCTCATGAACAGCACCGGCGTGTAGTTGTTCTGGGTGTCGAGGGCGTGGCGCGCCAGCACGCCGTTGCTGATCGATTCCGCGCCCGGTGCGATGAAGCGGCCACCACCCGCATCGAGCACGGTGCCGCCGCCGTTGCGCATGTCCACGCCGTTCTTGTCCAGGTACGGCCCTGTCACGCTGGTCGAGCGGCCGTAGGCGATGCGGTACGTGCTGTTGGCGCCGTCGCAGCATTTTCCCTTGGAGACGAACAGGTAGTAGTACGAACCGTTGGCCACGATGAACGGGTTCTCGATGCCGATCGAATCGGTCGCCAGCCGGGTCTTGGCGCCGAACGGTTTCAGGGTGTTGGCGTCCACCCGCGTGATGTAGATCCCGGTCTGGAACGAGCCGTAACTGAGCCACGGCTGGCCGGCCTTGTCCACAAAAAAGTTGGGATCGATGGCATTGAAGTTATCGCCGGGTGCGGACGTGAGGATGGCGCCCTGGTCCACCCAGTTACCCTGGGCGAGGCTCGATGCGGTGGCCAGGCCGATCGCCGACTTCTGGCTGCCGAAGGTCGATACCGCGTAATACAGGATGGCCTTGCCGTTCCACTCGTGCAGGTCTGGCGCCCATGCCTGTTTCTTGTTGCCGTTGTACTGGCCCCACCATGGCAAACCGTTGCCGAAGATCGGCACGCCCTGGGTCCACGCGCGGCCATTGGCCGAGTACTTGACGCCCACGCCGGTATCGCTGGTCTCCACGATCCACCAGGTATTGGCCGCCTTGTACAGATGCGGGTCATGGCTGACGATGTCGCCGGTCAGGGTCCAGGTGGCGGCAGCGGCGCCGGCCGAGGCCAGCACCAGGCAGCCTGCGGCCACCCATTTTTTCATGATGTTCAATTTGGTCTCCGTTTTTTATCGATGCCGTCAACGCGGCAGTACGCCATGCTGTGCCGACCAGCGCGGGTCGTCTAATCATTTTTTTGCGCGCAGCGATACCGGGATCCATATCGCGACTACAAAAATTTCTGTAGTCGAATTACTGAGACGTTTGGGGAAAAGGAGAAATATTTGAAGATCGCGCTTTAAATCAGCTGTAGTTCTGCTACATTTTATGTGGGAGACATGCTTCCCAAAAACATAACGATAAGGACACGATGATGACCCACACGAGACTGCGCAACATCCCAGCCACCTTGTTCGCCGCCGGTCTGCTCGGCGCCGCCGCCATGGCCCCCGCGCACGCCGCGCTCAACCCCGGCGACACGTCGGTGCAGATGTTCCGCTGGAAGTGGAACGATATCGCCAGAGAATGCACCAGCTTCCTGGGCCCGCAGGGCTTCGGCGCCGTGCAGGTGTCGCCGCCAACGGCTGCAGCCAGTCTTGGCACCTGGTGGGATGTGTACCAGCCGGTCAATTTCAATTCGCTCAAGAGCAATATGGGTACCGAGGCCGAGTTCAAGGCCATGGTCAACACCTGCCACGCGGCCGGGGTGCGCATCTACGTGGACGTGGTGGTCAACCACGTGGCGGCCGGCGCCGGTACGGCCACCGACGGCTCGACCTGGAACTCGACTTCGCTGACGTACCCGTTTTTCAGCGCCAGCGATTTCCACCCGGCGTGCGACATCGCCGGCGGCGACTACGGCGCGCCAGGTAATCGCAACAACGTGATGGTGTGCCGCCTGAGCGGCTTGCCCGACCTGAAAACCGAGGGCAGCTACGTGCAGGGCCAGGTGAAAACCTACCTGAACAAGCTGGTGGCGCTGGGCGTGGATGGCTTGCGCTTCGACGCGGCCAAGCACATGCAGCCGTCCGATATCCAGGCCATCATGGGCGGCGTCACGCAGACGACCACCTCGGGCGAGGCGCTGTGGGTGACGCAGGAGGTGATCCCGGACAGTAACGTGGTGCGCTCGACCTATTTTGCCGCCGGCACCTTGAACGAGTTCCAGTATGCGTATGCGTTAAAAGCCATGTTCCGCAACGAGAACGGCGCCAACCTGGCGCAAGTGCGCACCATCATGGGCACGCCTGGCAACTGGGGTGGCAGCTGGGGCTTCATCCCGAGCGAGAAGGCGACTGTGTTCGTCAACAACTGGGATACCGAGCGCAATGGCAGCTCGCTGGTCGCCAGCAATTACATTTCGGGCAGCGTCAACGACACCCAGGGCACCAAGCGCTACGACCTGGCCAACATTTTCATGCTGGCGTGGCCATACGGCGCGGCGCAACTGCACTCGGGTTTCCGCTTCACCAGCTATGACCAGGCGCCGCCATCGGCCAGCCCGTTCGATGCCAGCGGCAATCCCGTCATCAACCAGCAGTGGGATTTCATCCACCGCTGGAGCGATATCTCGAACATGGTGGCGTTCCGCGCGGTCTCACGTGGCCAGGGCGTGGACAATTTCACCAGCGGCACCGGCAACCAGGTCGCGTTTGCGCGCGGCGCCAAGGGCTATGTGGCCATCAACAACGACAGCGCACCGTGGAACGTTTCGCTGCAAACCCAGCTGCCGGCCGGTACCTATTGCAACGTGGTGCAGGGTCAGTTGAACAGCACCGCCTCGGCGTGCACGGGCGGCAGCGTGACGGTGGCCAGCAATGGCGTCATCAGCGTGAGTATTCCTGGCAATGGCGGATCGGGCGTGCCGGCAATGGCTTTGCACATCAATCAGAAAATCGCCGGCAGCGGCGGTGGCGGGGGCGGCGGCACCTGCACCACGGTGCCGGTGACGTTCCGCGTGGCGAACGCCAATACGGCCTTCGGCCAGAACCTGAACGTGGTGGGCAACCAGCCGGCCCTGGGCAACTGGACCCCGGGCGCAAATACCCAGATGACCATCGAAGGCAGCGGCGCCAACGTGCCGTGGTCGAGCACCGTGCAACTGCCGCCGGCCACCACTATCCAGTACAAGTTCGTCAAGGCGGGCGGCTCGGCCGTATGGGAAAGTAACCAAACGACCGCCAGCGGCAACCGCGAAGCGACCACGCCGGTCTGCGGCGGTACACTCACGCTCGACGGCGGCAGTTTTAAAAATTAGTGCAGGTTGGCTGGTACGGCTTTTTGCTGCTGTACCAGGATGAACGGACTGACCACGGACGCCCACAGCTGGGCGTTCGATTCGAGCCAGCCTTGCGCCTGCTCGTCGTTGACCTTGGCCAGCAGGCCCGCTTCCATCCACTTGCCGATGCTGGCCTTGTCGTCGTGCGAGATGCGCACGGCTACATCGACCAGGTCGAGCGAGTCGGCCACCCACACCACGTTGCCCTGGGCGAAATGCTTGAGCAGTTCGGTCCATGGCATGCGCGCGGTTTCGCGGTTGACCTTGTCGCGCAGTTCGGTATCTTTTTCTGGTTTGGTTTGCATATCAAATAAGGGATTAAATAAGTTCGATGTTCGGTTGCGGGCTGCCTTGCCATGTTAACCGATAGACCGCGCCCTTGCGGACATTGCCCACCAGTGCAGGGCGGAAGCACGCCAGGTTGGTGCCACCGGGGCGCCGCACGCTCGGGTACAGCACGCCCAGCGAACCGCCATCGACCAGCCGCTCGGCCAGCGTTTGTGACTCCACGTAACTGTCCGCCGCCAGGCAGGCCTCGTAGCGCGGCTGGCCGCGCAGGTCGTGGAAGGTGGCGGTAAAGTCGGCCAGCATGCACTGGTACTGCACGCTGTCGTCGAAGCGGTTGATCTCGGCGTATTCCACCGTCTTGTGGAAGGTCACTTCGGCCAGCGCGGTCTCGGCGTCGAACGCGCAGTACCAGGCGCCGCGCCGGCTGTCGTTGAAGCGGCTGCCCTGCGGATGGGCGTAGGTGTAGGCGGCGTTGATGATGCGGAAGTTCGGCACGCCGAATACCAGTTCATCGAGATTGATGCCGGCCGCGCCGCCGCCGTTTTGGGTCTTCAGCCTGGCATTGGTGGCGTTATCGAGGTCGAACAGGTCGCGCAAGTGGGCGTCGTTGTCGGCCAGCGGCGCCAGCACCGAATCCTCGACGTCGGCGAAGCGCGAGGGCAGCAGGCGGCAGGTGTCGAACTGGCGCAGGACCGTCAGTGGTGGCACCAGGCTGACCGCCATTTACAAGCCCCCGCGCCGGGCGTCGAGCAGCTGACGCACGGTTTGCATGGCCAGCAGGCCGCCGCCGAGCATGTACGCGAGCGGCGTGCGGCCTTCGAAAATCTGGTTGGAGTTGGGCAGGTTGATCCATTCGTCGGCGAGCTGGTCGCCGTACAGGATGTGCAGCGCCTTGTAGATCCCCAGCAAGTAGGAAATGCGCGTGATGCAGTCCACTTCCAGCGTGCGCTCCGGTTTTTTCTTCCAGTCGTACCAGGCGCTGTTGGACAGGCCGCCGAGCAGCTGGCGCGCGTCCTCGTCGCGGACCTTCCAGGTGGCGGCGAGCTTGAAAAAGCCCTTGAGGGCCGAGGTTGACAACCGTTCGCGCTCGGCCCTGGCGTTGAGATCGACCAGCACGGTGGGCTCGAAGCGGCTGCGGGGGTAGGCAAAGTTGAGCATAAATCCTCCGGTAGTGGAGTCTTTATACTCTTTTTTCGGATGAAAGGCAATCCGATTTCCTGTCGAATCCGGGCTCAGGCCGCCTCGGCATGCTCCACCAGCAGCTGCACCTTGGTCACGCCGTTGAACTCGTTGGCGTCCAGGCGGAACGCCACCCTGGCGCGATCGCCGAGCGCATCGATATGGCCGAACCAGATCGCGTCGTAGCGGGCGCCGTTCTTTTCCAGCAGCAGTTTGAGGTGGCGCTCCTTGAGGATGCGCTGGCTCACCACGCGGAACTCATCGCAGAACACCGGTGGCGCAAATCCTTGTCCCCATACCTGGCCCGCCATCAGGTCGATGAACGACGTGGTGTAATAGGCGTCTTCGAGCGGGCCGTCGGTCTCGATCACGCGTTCCAGTTGCTGCGTGGTGAGCCAGGCTTTGCCCACTTCCTCGAAGGCGATCGAGAATGCTTCGAAGGCGTCGGCGCGCAGGGTCAGGCCGGCGGCCATGGCGTGGCCGCCGAACTTGTCGATCAGGCTCGGTGCCTTTTTATACACGAGGTCGAGCGCGTCGCGCAGGTGGAAGCCGGGGATCGATCGCCCGGAGCCCTTGATCCAGCCGTCGCCAGCGGGCGCAAAAGTAATCGTCGGCCGGAAGAATTTCTCTTTCAGGCGCGAGGCCACGATGCCGATCACGCCCTGGTGCCAGCTGTCGTCGAACACGCAGATGGTGCTGCTGTTGGCTGGCTCGAACGTGTCGAGGTGGAGCAGTGCGGTGTCCTGCATGTCCGCTTCGATTTCGCGGCGTTTCAGGTTGATGTCATTGAGCTGCTGGGCCAGCGCCCAGGCGCGGTCCTCGTCGTCGGTGACCAGGCATTCGATCCCGAGCGACATGTCTTGCAGCCGGCCGGCCGCGTTCAGGCGCGGGCCCAGCGCAAACCCCAGGTCGAACGGCGACGCCGTGCGCGGGTTGCGCCCGGCCACGCGGAACAGCGCGGCCACGCCCGCGTGCATCTGGCCGGCGCGCATGCGCTTCAACCCTTGCGCCACCAGGATGCGGTTGTTGGGATCGAGCCGCACCACGTCGGCCACCGTGCCCAGCGCCACCAGGTCGAGCAGGGTTTGCAGCTTGGGCTGGGTCTGGGCGTCGAACACGCCGCGCTGGCGCAACTCCGCGCGCAAGGCCAGCAGCACGTAGAACACCACGCCTACGCCGGCAATGTGCTTGCTCGGGAAGCCGCACTCGGGCTGGTTCGGGTTGACGATCACGCGTGCGGCGGGCAGGGTGTCGGCCGGCAGGTGGTGGTCGGTCACCACTACTTCGATGCCGCGGCGGTTGGCTTCGGCCACGCCGTCGATGCTGGCAATGCCGTTATCGACCGTGATGATGATGTCGGGCTGCTTTTCACGCGCGGTCAGTTCCACGATTTCGGGCGTGAGGCCATAGCCGTATTCAAAGCGGTTGGGCACGATGTAGTCGATGTGGGCGCCCATCTGGCGCAGGCCGCGCAGCGCCACGGCGCAGGCGGTGGCGCCGTCGCAGTCGTAGTCGGCCACGATCACCATGCGTTTTTTTGCAGCGATGGAATCGGCCAGGAACACGGCGGCGGCGCCGATGTTCATCAGGCCCGAAGGCGGGATCATGGCCGACAGTTCGCTCGACAGGTCCTTGGCGTCGGTCAGGCCGCGCGCCGCGTACAGGCGCGCCAGCACCGGGTGGATACCGTCCTGGCGCAGCACTTCGGATTCACGGAACGGAATGGGGCGGATGGCAATACGGGTCATGTCGGTTATTTCGTCGGTTACTTCAAAAGATTCAGGTTCGGCTGGCGCCAGAATTTGCGCTGTGCCATTTTGGTGCTGGACACTTCCAGCCAGCTCTCGCGGTGGCTGAGCATCAGGTTGACGCGGCCTACGCGCCCATCCTGCAAGGCCGCGAGCAGCGGCGCGCACCAGTGCTGGTCGATGTGCTGCAGGGCGGCGATCCATTCGGCCCATTCGCTGGCCTGGCCCGGCGCGATCAGGTCGGCCACCACCGCCACGGTATTGGTTACGGTGTTGTCCTGGCGGCCGATCAACCCGTTGGCCGTGGCCTGGCGCAGTTCGGGTGCGGCCAGTGCCTGCAGCCACGACGGCCCGCCGCTCACGGCCAGCGTGGCCGCCCCAACTGCGGCAGTATCGGCAGACGCAGACGCAGACGCGCCGCCCCAGCACCAGTAAGAATTGACCGCCGGCAGCCCACGCGCCTCGCGCGCGGCGTTGACCGGGTGCTGGTGCCACAGCATCTGGATTTCGTTTTGCAGGCGCCGGAAGTCGCGCGCGCGCTCGCCCTCGGGCAGCCAGTCGCCCAGGTTCTGGTTGACCACCGAGTCGGGCGAGGCGGTGGACAACTGCGCCCAGTCGTCGGCGCGCACGAACCACAGGCCCGGCGCGCCGAACAGCATCGGCTTGCCCAGTTCTTCGAAATAGGGGCGCGCGGCATCATATAAGGCGCGGGCGTCGGCTTCATCGAGTTGCAGCGCGCGCGGGTCGGCCAGCGACGGGTGGGTGCTCGACACTTGAATATGCGCTGGTTGCAGAATTAGCCAGTGTCCTTCGGCAGCTTGGGTTTGCAAGCCGCAGCCGCGCATGCAGGCGGTGGCCAGCGGTGCGCCGGTCTGGAAGGTGATCGGCGACGGCGCCAGGTCGAGGGTGCGCGTCAGCCAGGCTTCATGCGGCAATACGCGGCTGTGCTGGGCAAAACTGTGGCGTTGCTGGCGGCTGTGGCGGCCCAGCAGGGCTGCCAGGGCGGGGACTTGCAGGGCGCGCAGCAGGTGCGGCGCCATGTCGGCCGGGGGCAGGGCGAAGGGCAGGGCGAGGATGATATCGGTCATCCCGAGATTGTAGGCGATTGCGGTCCGCGACGAGGAATGTTTCAAAATAGTTGCATATGAGAAAACTGTATTATTTCGCGCACAAAATCATTACAAATAAAAAATTTTAGTTATCCAAATAAAATCTTAGCTATAATCTCGACAACAAAAATGAAAGAAAGTCATTACTCAGCCCCCGTAATGACGATATAACATCCCTACCGCCGCTGCTCCACCCCCATCGTTCCGCCGCGCCGGCTCATTGTCGAAAAAAAACGAACTGACGAAAGAGAAAGCATGAGCTCGATCAATCTTGCTACCACTATTCACATATGCGAAGATACTGACGGTACCTTCGACATTCGCGATATCCTGGCCAACGTCGGCTATACGCCCAACGCCGGCAATACGCTGAAAATCAACGCTGTCTCGGTGGTGCTGCCCGATGGGACTGTCACCAGCAAGGACAGCCCGCTGTTCGGCAAGGTGGACGCGGACACCCTCTACGTCCGGCCCGGCCAGTGGGCTGCCAATTACAATGGGGAGTTCGTCACCTACGAGTTCGTGCTCGACCAAGGCACCAAGGGCAATACCATCACGCTGAGTCTGCGCGTGGTGGTCGATCCGGTCAACGACGCCCCAACCGGCGCCGACAAGATATTCAATCTCGACAACGGCAGCCCGGTTGCGCTCACCCAGGCCGACTTCGGCTTCGTCGATACGGTCGAGCATGACATGTTTCAGTCGGTGATCATCACTGCGCTGCCCACCGCCGGTGTCCTCAAGCTCGACGGCGTGGCCGTTACCCTCAATACCGAAATCTCCGCCGCCGACATCCAGGCTGGAAAGCTGAGCTTCGAGCCGAGCCAGAGCACCGCCGGCGCCTTCGAAATCGGCTTCAAGGTCCGCGATGCCGGGGGGCTGGTTGGTTGCGGCGCAGCCGATACCAGCGCCACCTCGAACTACCTCACCTTCAAGGTGCCGCCAGCGCACCTGGGCGACCTGGTCTGGGAAGATGTCAACGGCAACGGCCTTCAGGACACTGGCGAAGCGGGCATCGACGGCGTCATCGTCAACCTCAAGGACGCCGATGGCAACATAGTGGCCAGCGTGACCACCCACGACGGCGGCCAGTACGACTTCACCGTCGATCCTGGCACCTACTCGGTGGCGGTGGCGCCACCGGCCGGCTACGTTTTCGCCGCCGCCAGCCAGGGCGCCAATGGCGCACTCGACAGCGACGTCGGCGCCAACGGCCAGGCCAGCGTGGTACTGGCCCCGGGCCAGAACAACCTCGACATCGACGCCGGTCTGTACCGCCCGGCGTCATTGAGCGAATTCGTCTGGTTCGACAAGAATCGCGACGGCTTGGTGAGTGACGGCGAAACCGGCGCTGCCGGCGTGCGCGTGACCCTGCTCGACGCCAACGGCAACGCCGTGCCAGGCGCCGTCGCCACCACCGACGCCAACGGCCACTACCAGTTTACCGGCCTGCAGCCGGGTGCATACAGCGTGCAATTCGACAAGGCGACGCTGCCGGCCGGCTATTCGCTGACCACCGCCAGCACCGGCGCGCCGGGCAGCGGCGGCTCCGACGCCAGCGTCGATACCGGCACGACCGGCAAGGTTACGCTCGCCTCGGGCGACGACGTGACCGTGCGCGCCGGCCTGGTGGCCCAGAAAGCCACCATCGGCGACCGCGTGTGGGAAGACAGCAACGCCAACGGCGTGCAGGACGTGGGCGAAGCCGGCATCACCGGCGCCACCGTCCAGCTGAAGGACAGCACCGGCAACGTGGTGCAGACCACCACCACCGGTGCGGACGGCAAGTACAGTTTCTCGGCCGACGCCGGCACCTACACGGTGGCCGTGACCGCGCCCAAGGGCTACGTGTTTAGCGGCGCCAACGCCGGCGGCGATGCCAGTCTCGACAGCAACGTCGGCAGCACCGGTCAGAGCGGCCAGATCACCCTGGCGAACGGCGAAGTGAACAACACCATCGACGCCGGCCTGTACAAGACCGCCAGCGTGGGCGACCGCGTCTGGTTCGACAAGAACGGCAACGGCGTGCAAGACAGCGGCGAAGCCGGCATCTGCAACGTCAAGGTCACCTTGCTGGACGCTGCCGGCAAACCTGTGGGCGCCGCAGTGTATACCGACGCCAACGGCAACTACCAGTTCACTAACCTGAAACCCGGCGCGTACAGCGTGCAGTTCGACAAATCGACACTGCCCGAAGGCATGGGCTTCACCACTGCCAATGTCGGCAGCAACGACAACATCGACTCCGACGTCAATGCCAGCGGCCTGTCGCACAGCTTCACGCTGGCGTCCGGCGAGGTCAACAAGTCGGTGGATGCGGGCGTGGTCGGCGCTGCCACCATCGGCGATCGCGTGTGGCTCGACAAGAACGGCAACGGTATCCAGGACACCGGCGAGAGCGGCAAGTCGGGCGTGACCATGGAACTGCGCGACAGCACCGGGAAACTGGTCAAGACCACCACTACCGACAGCAACGGCAACTACAAGTTTGCAGTGGAAGCAGGCACCTACAGCGTGGCGATGAAACTGCCCAACGGCTTTGCGATCACCAGGCAAAACGCCGGCAGCAGCGACGCGCTCGACAGCGACGCCAACGCCAGTGGCAACCTCGGTTCGGTCACCGTTGCCGCCGGCCAGAACGTCACCAGCATGGACGCCGGCATCTACCAGACCGGCGCCATCGGCGACCGCGTATGGCACGACGCCAACGGCGACGGCATCCAGCAAAGCAACGAGGCCGGCGTGCGCGGCGTGAAAGTCACGCTGCTCAACGAAACGGGCAAGGCGATTGCCACCGACGTCACTGACGCTTACGGCCAGTACCTGTTCGCCGATGTCGGTCCGGGCAAGTACTCGGTCAAGTTCGATGCGCCGGACGGCTATCTGTTCACCAAGCAAAACCAGGGCTACTACGACAGCAGCGACTCCGATGCCGACGCCAACGGCCTGATCTCGCAGTTCACGCTGGCCTCGGGCGCCGTCGATCTGTCGCGTGACGCCGGCCTGGTCAAGGCCTCGAGCATCGGCGACCGGGTGTGGGAAGACACCAACTACAACGGCGTGCAGGACGCGGGCGAAAAAGGTGTCGATGGCGTGACCGTCAAGCTCTACGACGCCAACAACGTGCTCAAGGCCACCACCGTCACCCATGACGGCGGCCAGTACCTGTTCGGCGGCCTCGCTGCCGGCAACTACAAGGTGGAAGTGACCAACAGCGCCGGCTGGTTCTTCACCAAGTCGGGCATGGGCACCGACGCCACCGATTCCGATATCACCAGTGTCAACGGCAGCACGGGCCGCACCGGCACCATCGCGCTGGGCAAAGGCCAGAACATCACCACCGAAGACGCCGGCATTTATCGCAAGGCCAGCATCGGCGACAAGGTCTGGCGGGACAGCAACCACAACGGCTTGCAGGAAGCCGGTGAAGAGGGTATCAGCGGCATCACGGTGTCGCTGTACGATGCAGCAACCAGGAAGCAACTGGGCGCCTCGGTCAAGACTGACGCCAACGGCAACTACAAGTTTGCCGACCTGACCCCTGGTAAATACTACGTCGAATTCAACAAGGCCGAGGTGATTTTCAAGGGTGTCAACATGAGCACCTGGAAATGGGGCGTCAAGAACACCGGCACCAACGACACCGTCGACTCCGACGTGGCCGGCGACGGCCAGATGCTCAACAACATCACCAAGACCGACATCATCACCCTCACCTCGGGCAAGAACGACATGAGCTGGGATGCCGCGATCACCCCGATCGCCATCGATCTGAACGGCGACGGTATCCACACCATTGCGCGCGAGGACATGGCTGGCAGCTTCGACCTGCTGGGCACCGGCAAAGCGATCCAGACCGGCTGGTTGTCCGGGGACGACGGCTTCCTGGCCATCGACGGCAACCACAACGGCCGGATCGACGACATCAGCGAGCTGTTCGGTGGCATGGGCAAGGGCGACGGTTTTGCCAAGCTGGCCAGCTTCGACAGCAACGGCGACGGTGTGGTCGATGGGCTGGACCGCGACTTCGCCAGCCTGTTGATCTGGCAGGACGCCAACAGCGACGGCAAAACCGGCGCCGGCGAACTGGTGTCGCTCGCACAGGCCGGCGTGGTGAGCCTGAAACTGGCCTACACCGACCTGGCATTCCTCGATGCCAACAACAACCTGCACATGGAAAGCAGCACCGTAACGCTGGCCACTGGTCACAACGCGGCCATGACCGACGTGTATTTCAACGTGGCCGCCAGCGACGCGGCCGATGCCGGCATCACTGCGCCGACCATCGACCAGCTGATCGCCGACGCCGCCCAGGTGCAACTGGTGGGCCAGTGCCCGGTGTACATGGGCTGAACCTGACTTTTCAACTCTGACAAATAACCATTTAAAGAAAATAAAAATGAACATCACCTTGCAAAACGTCCTTAAATCCTCCGCTTTCGCCATCGCCATCGCTGCTTCCAGCGTCAGCCACGCTGCGCCGGTGTCGGCTGTTACCTATAACCAGAGCCCGGTCGATGGCGGCTTCGTCGTCGATGACGGCGCCAAATTCTTCAAGGAACCGATCATTCCCGGTTTCCACGCCCAGGGCGTATCGCTGTACCAGATGACCAGCAACGACAGCTACGCCAACCAGTTCTACGCCTATTGCTTCGCGCCGGCGGTTGACACCATCCCCAACGCCATCTATACCGCGACCTTTAACGTGGTCGTCAAGGATACGGTCAAGGCGCTGTTCGAAACCGCGTATGCCAACAGCATCACCAGCGTGGGGACCGGCGCCAGCACTGACGCCCAGATCGCCTTCCAGTTGGCGCTGTGGGAGCTGCATAGCGACGACGGCGACCTGTTCAATACCGGCGGCATGCAGTACTACACCCCCGGTAATGACGTCAACGTGGAAGCCGCCAAGGCCCTGCTGGACAATATCCGCGGCTACAAGCTGAAAAACCTGTACACCTACACCAGCTTTACCGGTGCGCTGGGTAACCAGGTGTCCCAGGAAATGCTGGGCGCGTCGCCGGCCGTATCGCCGGTGCCGGAAGTGCAGACCTGGGCCATGATGGGCCTGGGACTGGGCCTGCTGGGCGTGATGGGCCGCCGTCGCCGCAAGGGCGAAGTGCTGGGCGACGAAAAATTCGTTTGATAACTCGGGGTAATCTGGGGGTAATTCAGTACCGGGAAAGCAGTGCGTGATGGCAATTTCGTGAAGTTGTGGCACACTGCGCCCTCAACCCACCACGCGTGACCGTTTTTTATGAGTTTTATGAGTGTCGTCAGCAATTTGCCGTACGAATGGCTGGTCGGCCTGCGTTATACGCGGGCCGGCAAGCGCGGCGGCCGTAACCGTTTTATCTCCTTTATTGCCGCAATTTCCATGGCCGGCATCGCGCTGGGCGTGGCAGCGCTGATCGTGGTGCTGTCGGTCATGAACGGCTTCGAGAAAGAGGTCACCAACCGCATGCTGTCGGTGTTGGCCCACGTCGAACTGTTCGACCTGCGCGGCCAGATGCCGGACTGGCGCCAGCAGGCGCTCGAGGCCCGCAAGAATCCCGCAGTGACCGGTGTGGCGCCGTTTGCCGAAGCACAGGGCATGCTGGTGCGCGGCGACGTGCTCAAACCGGCCATCATCCGTGGCGTGCTGCCCGAGATGGAGTCGCAAGTGTCGGACGTCATCAAGCAGATGCGCCAGGGCAGCTTCAGCGCACTGACCCCGGGCAGCGACAACATCGTGCTCGGCATCGAGCTGGCGCGCCTGCTCGATGTGAAGCCGGGCGAAAAGGTGACGCTGGCGCTGGCCGACGGCCAGCCCACCACTGCGGGCGTGATGCCGCGCATGCACACCTTCCACGTGGTCGGCATCTTCGAGGCCGGCCACAACCAGTTCGATTCCACGCTGGCCTTTGTGCACCTGGCAGACGCCGAGAGCATCCTCAAGATCGACGCCCCGGCCGGCCTGCGCCTGCGCGTGGCCGACATGCAGCAAGCCCCGCAGGTGGCGCGCGCACTCAAGATGGCCATGCCCGGGCAGCTGTACGTGCGCGACTGGACCATGCTCAACGCCACCTGGTTCGCCGCCGTGCAAAGCCAGAAGCACATGATGTTCATTATCCTGACCATGATCGTGGCGGTGGCCGCGTTCAACCTGGTCTCCACGCTGGTGATGACGGTGACCGACAAGCAGGCCGACATCGCGATCTTGCGCACGCTGGGCGCCTCGCCGTTTTCCATCATGCAGATCTTCATGATCCAGGGCGCGCTGGTGGGCATCGCCGGCACCGCCATCGGCGTGGCGCTGGGATCGCTGCTGGCGCTGAACGTCGACGTGATCGTGCCGGCCATCGAGCAGCTGCTGGGCATGAAGTTCCTGTCCAAGGACATCTATTTCATTAGCGCCTTGCCGTCGGACCTGCGCTGGGGCGACGTGCTCAGTATCGGCGCCGTCTCGGTGCTGCTGGCGTTCGTGGCCACGCTGTACCCGAGCTGGCGCGCCGCGCGTGTAAAACCGGCGCAGGCGCTGCGTTATGAATAATTCTGGAATGACCCCATGAGCATCATGAAAAATTTGCCGTACGAATGGCTGGTCGGCCTGCGCTACACGCGCGCCGGCAAGCGCAGCGGCCGTAACAGTTTTATCTCGTTCATCTCGCTGATCTCGATGGCCGGCATCGGCCTCGGTGTGGCCGCGCTGATCATCGTGCTGTCGGTGATGAACGGCTTCCAGAAGGAAGTGACCGGCCGCATGCTGTCGGTGCTGGCGCACGTGGAGATCTTCGACGCCAGCGGCTCGATGCCCAACTGGCGCGACCAGATCGTTGCCGCCCGCAAGAACCCGGCAGTGATCGGCGCGGCGCCATTCGCCGAGATGCAGGGCATGCTGGTGCGCGAAGACATCCTGCGTCCGGCCATCGTGCGCGGCGTGCTGCCCGATCTCGAACCGACCGTCTCCGACGTCGCTTCGCAAACCCGGCGCGGCAGCTTCGCGCAATTGCAGCCGGGCGCCTACAATATCGTGCTGGGCGTGGAGCTGGCGCGCTCGCTGCACGCCCAGCTTGGCGACAAGGTGACCCTGGCACTGGCGCAGGGCCAGGCCACGCCGGCCGGCGTGCTGCCGCGCATGCGCTCGTTCACGGTGACCGGCATCTTCGAGGCCGGCCACAGCGAGTTCGATTCGTCGCTGGCGTTCGTGCACCTGATCGACGCCGAAAAGATGCTGCGCCTCGATGCCCCGGCCGGCTTGCGCCTGCGCCTGGTGGACATGCATCGCGCGCCGCAGGTGGCGCAGGAGCTCAAGCGCAGCATGACGGGCGACCTCACGGTGCGCGACTGGTCGCAGCTGAACGCCACCTGGTTTGCCGCCGTGCAGATCGAAAAACGCATGATGTCGATCATTCTGGCCCTGATCATCGCGGTGGCCGCCTTCAACTTGGTCTCGACCCTGGTGATGACGGTGACCGACAAGCAGGCCGACATCGCCATCTTGCGCACGCTGGGCGCGTCACCGGGCTCGATCATGAAGATTTTCGTGATCCAGGGCGCGCTGGTAGGCATCCTGGGCGCCTTGCTGGGCGTGGCGGGCGGCGTGCTGGTGGCGCTCAATATCGACGTCATCGTGCCATTCATTGAACATTTATTGGGAGTGCAGTTCTTGTCCAAGGATATCTACAGTAACAGCACCGTGCCATCGGACCTGCGCTGGCCGGACGTATTCAAGATCGGCGGCCTGGCCGTGGTGCTGGCCTTCCTGGCAACGCTCTACCCGAGCCGCTGGGCGTCACGTGTCAAACCTGCGGAGGCGCTGCGCTATGAGTAATGCTGTTAATACCAATCAACCGGTGGTTCTTTCCTGCCGCAACCTCGGTAAAACCTTCACCCAGGGCAGCTACTCGGTGCAGGTGCTGGCCGGGATCGACATCGACGTGCGCCGTGGCGAACGTGTCGCCATCGTGGGCGCTTCGGGCTCCGGTAAATCGACGCTGCTGCATTTGCTCGGTGGCCTCGATACGCCCACCAGCGGCACCGTCACTTTGCTCGATCAGGACTTCGCCACCCTGAGCGAAACCGCGCGCGGCGACTTGCGCAACAAGTCGCTGGGTTTCGTGTACCAGTTCCACCACCTGCTGCCGGAATTTTCGGCGCTCGACAACGTCGCCATGCCCCTCTTGATCCGCCGCGTCAAACGCGGCGAAGCGAGCAGCGTGGCCCAGCAGATGCTCACGCGGGTGAACCTGGCCAAGCGTGTGAGCCATGTGCCCGGCGAACTGTCCGGCGGCGAGCGGCAACGCACGGCGCTGGCGCGCGCGCTGGTCACGCAGCCGGCCTGCGTGCTGGCCGACGAACCGACCGGTAACCTCGACCAGGCCACTGCCCAGCAGATTTTCGACCTGATGCTGGAACTGTCGCAAACCCTCGGCACCGCCTTCATCATCGTCACCCACGACGTCGAACTGGCGCGCCGTTGCGACCGCGTGCTGCGCCTGACCGAAGAAGGCCTCAAACCCTGGCAGGACTAAGGAGCAGCGCCATGTGGATCGATACCCACTGTCATCTCGACGCCGGCGAATTCGGCGACGAATCGATCGCCCAGGCCGCGCTGGCGCAGCAGCAGGGCGTGGACATGATCGTGATCCCGGCGGTGGAGGTGGCAACCTTTGCCACCGTGGCGCAGCTGGCCGCCAGCATCCCCAACGGCTGCTACGCGCTGGGCATCCACCCGATCTTCGTACCGCGCGCCAAAGAGGACGACCTGCGCGTGATGCGCGAGCAGGTGGCCGCCGCCATGGACGACCCTCGTTTTGTGGCCATCGGCGAGGTCGGTCTCGATTTCTTCATCCCCATGCTGTGCGAGCCGGCCATGCGCGAAAAGCAGGTCTTTTTCTTTCGCGAGCAGCTGCACATCGCGCGCGACTTCGGCCTGCCGATCCTGACCCACGTGCGCAAGTCGCAGGACGTGGTGCTCAAGCACGTGCGCCAGATCACCCCCAACGGCGGCATCGCCCACGCCTTCAACGGCAGCTTCCAGCAGGCCCAGGGTTATATCGATGTCGGCTTCAAGCTGGGCTTCGGCGGCGCCATGACGTTTACGCGTGCGTTGCAGATTCGCCGGCTGGCGGCGGAACTGCCGCTCGACGCCATCGTGCTGGAAACCGATGCGCCCGATATTTCGCCGGCATGGGTGCATCCGGGGCGCAATAGCCCGGACCAGGTACCGCGCATTGGCGCTGTGTTGGCCGAATTGCGCGCGATACCTGTGCAGGAGGTGGCTGTTGCCAGCACGGCTGCGGCCAAGGCAATCTTGCCGAGGATGAAGCTGGCAGCCGATTGAGCGGTATCAAGGTACCCCAGCAGTTGGTATAACCGCCACAATTCAGGCGGGTGGGCCGGAGCATAATGGTTCTTTGAATGTTGTCATAACTGAATCATTTCTCAGGGAATACTCCCATGAAATCCCGTTTCTCACCACTGTGCCGGTCGCTGCCAGCTCTGCTGTTTGGCCTGCTTCTCATTCCCGTTCTATGCCGGGCCGACCCGAGCGAGGTCTCCGAACGCCAGATCGACGTGCCCCGGTGCGCCGCGCCGGCCGCCAGGGTGGTATTTACCGAATTTAAATGCAAGTCCGCCGATTGCAGTTCGGGCGCCGGGCAGCAAGACCCGCGCCAGTATCGCTGGTGGCAGTCGGGCGGCACCGTCTCGCAGCCGCATTACACGGGCGTGGGTACCGGCATGACCGAAATGCTGGCGACCGCGCTTACGCAAACCGGCTGCTTCGACGTCCAGGAACGTGCCGAGCTCGAAGAAATCCACCGCGAAATGGCGCTCATGGGCAAGCGCGTGGAGGCCGAGGCGGCCGATTACATGATCACCGGCTCTATCACGTCGCTGGGCTTCGAGCAGAGTTCCACCGGCCTGGGCGGTCTGAGTTTTCTCAAGGGACCCCTTGGTTTCATCGCTGGTGCGGTCGACTACAAGCAGTCGAAAGTGCACATGAATATCGACATCCGCGTGGTCGATGTGCGCCGCGCGCGCATTATTGCCTCCAAGACTTTTCAAGCGAATAACCAGAAGAATGGCTTCGGCTTCGCCGCCATGGGCTGGGGCGGCGGTACCGGTTTAGGAGGCAACCATGCCAGCATCAGCGGCTCGCCGCTGGAAGAAGTGGCGCGCGATCTGCTGGTCAAATCGACGGCATTCCTGACCGAGACCATCGCCGCCAAGAATATCACCGAGCACGTGGTGGTCAAGGCGGGAGAAGTGGCGGCGAAGTAGCCGCGAGGCTGGCCTGCGATGCGCGCTGCGGCAATCGGACTGGCGTGCGGCGCGGCGCTGTTGCAGACGCGGGCGCAGCTGCCCGAGCCAGCGGCAGTCGCTGTTTCATGCAGCGCGGCAGCCGCGCTGTTGCTGTTACTGTTGCTGTGGCCGGCGCGCGCTGGCTGGCGCTATTTTCCGGTGATGGCGCGCACAGGCATCGTGGCGGTAGCTGTCCGCGTGTTGCTGATCTGGTTCGTGGCAATCATCGGCGGCTTTCTCTGGGCCGCCTGGCTCGCCCATGGTGCATTGGCGCCGTCGCTGGCGCCGGAAGACGAGGGCCGTGACTTCATCATCGTCGGGACCATCGACAATCTGCCGTATCGCTTTGCCGCAGGCGCACGCTTCAATTTTGCCGTGGAGCGCGTGGAAGACCGAACCGGCAAGGCACTGCTGCCGGTGCCGGTCCCACCGCGCATCGCGATCTCCTGGTACAGCGGTTCCCGCCCACCAAAGAGTGCGCCGGGCAAAGTGCCCAAGCCGGGAAAGAAGGCCCAGGCAGGCGAGGGCGGCGAGGTTGGCAAGGTTGGCGCGGTTGGTGAAATTGGCAACGTCCAGCCCGGAGAACGCTGGCGCCTCACCGTGCGGCTGCAACGCCCGCACGCCAATGCCAACCCGCACGGGTTCGACTACGAAGCGTGGCTGCTCGAGCAGGGCGTGCGCGCCACCGGCTACGTGCGCGCCGACCGCGCCAATGGCAGGCGCGACGCATTCGTGGCCAGCGCCAACAACCTCATCGAACGCAGCCGCGCGGGGTTGCGGGCGCGGATCGAACAGGCCCTCGACGGCAGGCAGTACGCCGGCGTGATCGTGGCGCTGGTGGTGGGCGACCAGCGCGGCATCGGTCAGTCCGACTGGCAGGTGTTCAACCGCACCGGCATCGGCCACCTGGTCAGTATCAGCGGCCTGCATATCACGATGGTGGCCGGCTTGTTCGCTTGGGTGGCGCATACCTCGTGGCGGCACTCATTTTTCACCGGCGCCCAGTTGCCGCTGCTGCTGCCGGCGCAAAAGGTGGCGGCACTGGTGGGGGCAGTCAGCGCGCTGCTGTACGTGCTGCTGGCCGGCTTTGGCGTGCCGGCGCAGCGCACGCTATATATGTTGATCGTGGTGGCGGTGGCACTGTGGTGCAACCGGCTGTCCGACTTTTCACACGTGCTGTGCACGGCGCTGGGCGTAGTGGTGGTGATCGATCCGTGGGCCGTGTTGTGGCCGGGGTTCTGGCTGTCGTTCGGCGCGGTGGCGGTGATCGTGTATGCCACGGCCGGGCGCACCACGGCGCGGCCGGTGCGGACTCGAACCGATACTGAACAATCCGGCTGGGAACGGACCGATATGGATCACTCCAGCCTGGACCAGCCGCCCGGCACGCCTGCGACGCGCATGCTGGTGTGGCTGAGGCAATGGTGGCCGGCGTTAAAACTGGGCGCCCATACCCAGTATGCCGTCACGCTCGGCTTGCTGCCGCTGACCATGCTGCTGTTCTCGCAAGTGTCGGTCATCAGCCCGGTGGCCAATGCGGTGGCGATACCGTTGATCAGCCTGGTGATCACACCGCTGGCGCTGGCCGGCAGCATGTTGCCGACCGTGCTGGGCACACCGTTGCTGGTGCTGTCGCACTGGCTGGTGGAGTGGCTGGCCGCATGCCTGGCGTGGTTCAGCGGACTGCGTTACGCGGTGTGGACCGCGCCGGCGCCGCCGTGGTGGCTGTTCTGCTTTGCCATGTTTGGCACGCTGTGGCTGCTGGCGCCGCGCGGCTGGCCGGTGCGCTGGCTGGGGCTCGCCACGTGGATACCGCTGCTGGCGGCGCAGTCCACGCACCCGGCGCCCGGTCGCATGACCGTGACCGCATTCGACGTGGGGCAGGGCATGGCGCTGCTGGTCGAGACCAGCAGCCACCGCCTGCTGTACGACACCGGGCCCACTTACGGGCCGGACAGCAACGCCGGCGGGCGCGTGCTGGTGCCGTACTTGCGGGCGCGTGGCATAGCCAGGCTCGATGGCGTGGTGGTCAGTCACAGCGATGTCGATCATGCGGGCGGCGCGCTGACGGTGCTCGACAACGTGCGAGCCGACTGGGTGCTGTCCTCGCTGGCGCCCGGCCATCCGATCGCCAGGGCAGCGCGCCAGCATGTGTCGTGCGCGGCCGGCCAGCAGTGGACCTGGGACGGCGTGCTGTTCGAGGTGCTGCACCCGCTGACCACCAGTCGCAGCGACGCAGCCATCAAATCGAATGCGCGCAGTTGCGTGCTGCGCATCACCGCAAGCGGCAAGTCGGTGCTGCTGGCCGGCGATATCGAAGCGGCGCAAGAGGCGCGGCTGGTGCAACAGGAAGGCGGCCGGCTGCGCGCCGACGTGCTGCTGGCGCCGCACCACGGCAGCGGCACCAGCAGCACCCCGGCGTTTTTGCAGGCGGTGCTGCCGCAGGCCGCGATCTTCCAGGTCGGCCACCGCAATCGCTACGGCCATCCGAAAAAAGAGGTCTACCAGCGCTACGGCGACCTCGGCATCGAACGCCTGCGCACCGACCGCACCGGCGCGCTGACCATCGAGGTGGGCCCCAGCATCGAGATCCGGCGCTTTCGGCACACCGATGCACGCTACTGGCACGACCAGCCATGAACACTGCTATGGCCGGGCCGAGTACAGCGCGTGGTGGGTCAGGATGAACAGCGTGCGCCCGTCCACGCCGCCGAACAGCAGTTGCAGCGGCCGTTCCGGCACGTCGATGCGTCCCACGGCGCGGCCGCTGGCGTCGTACACGAATACCTGGCCGTTGGCGACGTACACTCGGCCGTCCGGCCCGGCCGCCACGCTCTCGCCGCCGCGCGGTGCAAAGCGCTGCAGATCGGTCAATGCGCCGCCGGCGCCAAGCAGCGCGGAGTACGTGACGTTTTCCGAGCCGTTGGCAAGGTACACGCGCGCGCCCTGGGTGCCCATGGTCCAGCCATAGGTGTCGAGCGCGTGCGAGAAGCGCCAGCCCAGGTGGTTGCCCGGGCCTTGCTGCCACACGCGATAGGCAGGCAGCGCCAGGCTGCCATCGGGCGAGACATACTCGCGCGCCTGCGGTGCGGCCACGTCCTGCGCGAACAGTTCGGCCAGGGTGGGGAAGCTGTCGCTGGCAGCGTCGTAGCGGTCACGGAACTCGCCGTTGACCCAGAAGTTGCCCGGCAGCGCGACGCGAGCGCTTGAGCGGTCACGCACCGGCGTGGCGGCGATCTGCACAACGGCCTGCGGTGCGTCGGGCTTGAGGCTGTACACGGTGGCCTCGGGGCCGTCCGAGGACAGCACCAGCAGGTGGCCCGAGCGGTCCACCGCCAGGTTGACCGGGTCGAGCGGTGCATCGGCAACGATCAAGAGCCCTTCCTGCGCAGACCAGCCATGGATGCGGTGGGCCGGCCGGTCGATGAAATAGAGTTTGCCGGCCGCATCGACCGCGCCGCCGCCCAGCGCCTGGAAGTCGCCCGCCAGGCGCGTGACCGGCGCCAGGGCAGGGGTGCCGGCCGCAATCGGTGCATCGGTGATGTCGAGTACCGCGAACTCGCGCTCGCGCACCTCGTTGCCGCGCGTGACGTCGACGATGGCGTTGGCAAACGGGTACTTGCTGGCGCGGACAAAAGTGCCGCAGCCCGCGGTGTCGCACGTCGCGAAGCCGCTTTCGGCGTTCACGTGGACATTGCGGAACCGGATCCCGGTCGAGCCATACAGCTTGACTGCCGCCGGCGCCGGGTGCACCGAACGGGTGACGCGGTAGGCGTGAAAATTGGCAAACAGGATATCGCTGGAATTGCGCACTTCGAGCGCGACGGCGGTGCGGCTCTCGCCCGCTTCTTCCTCGGTCTGCGGCGCCAGGAACTCCCAGTTGCGCACGCGGTCGAGCACGATTTCGGCGCGTACATGGTGTTCGGCCGACATCTGGTAAACATAGCCGGGCGTCGAGGTGTTCGAGACATACAGCCCGGCCTGGGCGTACGTGTTCGGGGTCCACAGGCCGTTGAAGGTGCCGCCGCCACCGTCGGTGACCCACAGGCTGGCGTATTGCGTGTCCCAGCGCTTTTTCGGATCGCTGTCGGCCGTGTGGTTGGCATTGTACGGATCGAAGCGGCTGCCGTCGGCCAGCGTGGTGCCGTGGCCGCCCATGAACTTGACGTCGTCAACCAGCGAGCGCTCGCCCGCACGCCACAGCAGGGCGGTCGCGCGTGGATTGCTGCCGCCGGTGGCCAGGCCCAGCCCGGAGACGATGGCGTCGCCGCCGCGCGCGCTCTCGATCAGCGCCCTGGCCGGTCCCACGCCGCGATAGGCGGGCGTGTCCTCGGCCAGCATGATCTGGGTGCGGCCCGGGTGCAGGCCGATCAGCACCGTGCCGGGCCGCAGTTTGAGCGTGCCTGTCACGCGGTAATACCCCATCGGGAAATACAGCACGCGGTGGCTGTCGATCGCCTTTTGCAGCACGGCGGTATCGTCGCTGGTGTTGTCGCCTTTCGCGCCGAGCGTGCGCACGTCGGTCCACTCCGCCATGGCGGGTAGCAGGCGCAGGGCGGGCGCGCGGCGGGCGGGCAGCGACGGCAGCGCCACGGCATCGACCCGCGTTGCGTACTCGCCCGGCTGACCGGCGCCGGGCAGGGTGAGGCCGTAGGTGAACGACTTCATGCGATAGTGCGGCGCCGGGCCGGCCACGGTCTTGCCGCTGTCGCGGAACCGGGCGAACACCGGCGTGGCGCTGGCCACGGCGTTGTCGAAGCCGATCTGGGTATAGACACTGCCTTCGTTGCTGATGATGATGCCGGCCCTGGTGACGTTTTCGAAGCGCACATCCTTGCCCCATAACCAGTCGCCGTAGCCACGGTCGATCTCGATGCCGACCGGGGTGTTGCGCATCACGGTGTTGACCAGGGTGAGCCCGGCCTCGTGCTCGCGGATGGCGGCGTCGCGCTGGCCGTCGAACACCGAGTCGAGCAAGGTATATTGCCAGGCCGCCGAGGTTTTTTCGGACAGGATGCCATAGCGGCCGCCATAAAATCGCAGGTTGATGCCCACATTGCCGACCTGGTAAATCCCTGCCAGCGCCGAGCCCAGGTGGAAATCGATGTGCGCCAGGTAGACCATCTGCGCGGTGTGGAAGCGCACGGCGGTGGCCGCCGGATTGCCGGCGCCGATCTCGAAATCGACATTGGCGAGCGCCGAATAGAAGGTGCCGGAATTGGCGTCGGCAATGCGCGCATCGAACGGCACGCTGGTCGGCGGCGGCACCGGCACGCGGGCCGCATCGACACCCGCCACCGGCGCCGCGCCGCCCAGGTTGACCGGCACGACCGCGCCGGGCCGGTTACCGGTGAAGAAAACCATATTGCCCACGCCTTGCTGGAAACCGGGGGTGTTATCGGCCAGCACCAGCACGGGACGGGTTTTACCCACCCCGAACAACCGCACGCCCGGCCACATGAACAGCGTGCGCGTAAGCCGGTAGCGGCCCGCCGGCAGAAACACCATGCCGCCGCCAGGTTGCGCGGCCGCCTTGTCGAGCGCGGCCTGGATCGCCGCCGTGGCGTCGGCCACGCCGTCGCCGCGCGCGTGCACGGTGACGGCATCAGGTTCGGCAGGTGCGCTCTGGTACAGCGACACCGATGCCGGCGGTTGCGCTGGCGCGGCCAGCGCGCCACCTGTCAGCGTGGCGGCGCTTAGCCACAGTGTTGCTGCTGCCTTCATTACTGCGCGCGTGATGTTTGTAGGTGTACGTGCATCGATCATCTTGTCTCCCTGGTTACGGCATCAGGCGCTTGCGGCCTTGCGACAGGTGCCAGCGCATTGCCAACGCCGCGCCGTCCGCATCTTGCGCGCGAATCGCCTCGACGATGTCGTCATGTTCGTCCATCATGGCCTTGATCGCCTCGGGCGGGCGCGAGCGCGAGATATCGACGCCGGCGTGCATCACCTGCATCACCTGCGCCTGCAGCTGGTCGAGCACCTCGATGAAGGCGGCATTGGCGGTCGCTGCGGCGATCAGGCGGTGCAGCCGCCAGTCCTCGTCGTGCGCCGGCGCATTCGACAGCAACGCCGTGCGCAAGGCTTCGAGCGCCTTCTCGATGGCCGCCAGCTGCTGGCTCGAACGGCG
Source organism: Duganella phyllosphaerae (assembly GCF_001758785.1). Classification (GTDB taxonomy): domain Bacteria; phylum Pseudomonadota; class Gammaproteobacteria; order Burkholderiales; family Burkholderiaceae_D; genus Rugamonas; species Rugamonas phyllosphaerae. The sequence goes on along the minus strand of NZ_LROM01000152.1, from coordinate 123,685 downwards.
CTGTGCCGCCAGTCGCGCGGCTTCCGCTTCGAGCACGAAGCGCACTTCGTACGTGCCGAGCGTGGTGGCCAGGCCGTCCATCGGCATATGCGACCCCAGCCGCTCGGACGGGCGGCGCTTGACGAAGGAGCCGGCGCCCAGCCTGGTCTGCGTGATGCCGTCCGATGCCAGCCGCGCCAGCGCCTCGCGCACGATGGTGCGCGAGATGCCGAACTTCGCGGCCAGCGCCAGTTCCGAAGGCAGGCGGTCGCCGATCGCCATCTGGTCGTCCAGGATCAGCTGGACGATGCCCGCATAGGCGCGGTCGGCCAGCCTGCCCTCACCCGGCGCGGGGTGGTCTGCACCGTTGTCCATGATGTCAGATGACATGGCTCAGTACCATGACCAGCGCCAGGCCGACCACGGAAATCGTGGTTTCCAGCAGCGACCAGGTGCGGAAGGTGTCCGCCGTACTGGTGCCCACGTAGCTTTTCACCAGCCAGAAGCCGGGGTCGTTGACGTGGCTGAAGAACACCGATCCGGCGCCGATCGCCAGCACCACCAGCTCCGGCGAAACGCCGGACCCGGCCACCACGCCCGGCATGATGCCGACGGCAGTGATGGTGGCCACCGTGGCCGAACCGGCCGCCAGCCGTATCGCCACCGCCACCAGCCAGCCCAGCACCAGCGGCGAGATCGAATACATCAGCACCGTGCGCGCCAGCAGGTCGGACAGGCCGGCCGTCACCAGCACCTGCTTCAACGCGCCACCGGCGCCGATGGCCAGCAGGATGGCGCCGGCTGCGCCCATGGTTTCGTGCCACACCGCCTCCTGGATCGCCGCCTCGCGCAGCCGTTTGCCGAACAGCAGCGGCAGCGCCAGCAGGTTGGTCAAGAGCAGGGCGACGACCGGATTGCTGGCGGCGGCCAGCCAGGGCTCGCCGCGCATGCCGGGGATCATCTGGCCCAGTTCGCCGGTGGCGATCATCAGCACCGGCAGCAGCACGATCAGCAGCGATGGCAGCCGCGCCGGCGGCGCGATGACGAGATTGGTTTCGGTGGCGATCGGCGTGGCCAGCCGCACGCCGCGCGTGGTAAACCTGGCCAGCACCGGCCCGGCGATGACGGCGGTGGGAATCGCGATCAGTATGCCGTAGAACATGGTCAGGCCCAGGTTGGCGCCCAGCGCCTCGACCGCCAGCAGCGGTCCCGGATGCGGGGGCACCAGCGCGTGGACCACGCCCAGCCCGGCCAGCGCCGGCATGATCAGCCGTAGTTTGGCAGCGTCGCGGTCGGTGCCGCCCCGGCTGGCCATCTCTTCGGCTGCCGCCACCACGATTGGCAACAGCAGCACCAGGCCGGTCTCGAAGAACAATGGCAGGCCGACGATGATGGCGATGCCAAGCGTGGCCCAGGGCGCGGCACGCACGCCGGTCAGCTGCAGCGCGCTTTTGGCCAGCGCAGCGGCCGCGCCCGATAAATGCAGCATGGCGCCGAGCGACAGGCCGAGCGCCACCACCAGGCCGGTGCCGCCGATGATGTCGCCCACGCCTTTTTGCACGGCCTTGGCAACTGCGGACAGCGGCAGTCCGGCCAGCAGGCCGACCGTAAAGGCGCCGCATAACAGTCCGATGAAAGGGTGCAGGCGGCCGCGGACGATCATCAGCACGGCCAGCAGGATGCCGGTCAGCGCCGCGATGACCAGCTGCATGTCGTGGCCGATCATGACACGGTGCTTTCTTGCCGGCGCAGCGGTAGCGCCCCATGGCGGGGTACTTGTATGGTTTGCATTGTTGTCTCCTCGTCCCGTCGGTTTGCTGCCACCGAATTCGAGGGATCCGGTTGGACAGGTTTGCGGGCTGGACTCGAGTATGCGCGATGTTTTCGCTCAAAATCAAGCAAATATTGTGATCGAATTGAAAACCTGTCGGACAGCATCGGCGAACGCGGCATGGCGCTGGCATCGCGTTAGAGCGTTTCCCCCACGCAGGGCAGGGCGTCCGCCATTACAATTGGCAGTCAACATAAAAACAAGCAACGGAGATCACCGGTGACCCAGCCCAAGCTTCATTTCGCCCACGCCAACAGCTACCCGGCCGGCGTGTATCGCCAGCTGTTCGACCGGCTGGGCGAACATTTCGACGTGCAGGCGCTGGACATGCACGCCCACAACCCGCATTACCCGGTCACCGACTGCTGGCCGCACCTGGTAGATGAATACATTGCCGAGCTGGTGGCGCGCTACACCGAGCCGGTGATCCTGGTCGGCCATTCGCTCGGGGGCATGCTCAGTTTGCTGGTGGCGCAGCAGCGGCCCGACCTGGTGCGCTGCGTGGTCATGCTCGATGCGCCGGTCGTGGCCGGCTGGCGGGCGCTGGTGTGGCGCCTGATCAAGCTGGTGGGCAAGGAGTACGACATGCCGCCGGCCAAGTTCTCCAGGCGCCGCCGGTTCGTGTGGCCCGATGCCGAGAGCGCCCATCAGCATTTTGCCGGCAAGGATATCTTTGCCGCCTGGGCGCCAGGCGTGCTGGCCGACTACATCGCCTGCGGCCTCAAGCCGCACCCGGAAGGCGTGCAACTGCGATTTACGCGCGACATCGAAACCAGGGTGTATGCCACCTTGCCGCACCACCTGGGCGGCATCCTGCGCCAGGGCCTGAAGGTACCGATCGGCTTCATCGGCGGCGCCGATTCGTGGGAAACCAGCCAGTCGGGCCACCAGCATACGAAAGCGCTGGTGGGGCCGCATTTCCGCATCGTGCCCGGTGGCCATTTGTTTCCGATGGAGGCGCCGCTGGTGGCGGCCGATGCGACCATCGCCATGATCGGCGAATTAATCGGTGGACAGTCTAAAAATGTGTTGAAGGCGGATGCTTTCGCGTAAAATCTCGTCCATTCGGCGCAGCCGCGCCCTCCCAGCACTCAGGATGACTTTGCGATGACGATTAAAAGCGATAAATGGATACGCCGCATGGCGCAAGAACACGGCATGATCGAGCCGTTCTTCCCGGACCAGGTGCGCATGGAAGAAGGCCGCAAGGTCATTTCCTATGGCACGTCGTCGTACGGCTACGACATCCGCTGCGCCGATGAATTCAAGGTCTTCACCAACATCAACAGCACCATCGTCGATCCGAAGAATTTCGATTCGAACTCGTTCGTCGATATCAAGAGCGACGTCTGCATCATCCCGCCGAACTCGTTCGCGCTGGCCCGCACCGTCGAATACTTCCGCATTCCGCGCAGCGTACTGACCGTGTGCCTCGGCAAATCGACCTATGCCCGCTGCGGCATCATCGTCAACGTCACTCCGTTCGAACCGGAATGGGAAGGCTATGTAACGCTGGAGTTCTCCAACACCACGCCGCTGCCAGCGAAGATCTACGCCGGCGAAGGCTGCGCGCAAGTGCTGTTCTTCGAAAGCGACGAGCTGTGCGACGTATCGTACAAGGACCGCAACGGCAAGTACCAGGGCCAGCACGGCGTGACATTGCCGCGCGCATAAGCTTCTTAACGTCGCTTTACATCACTTTACATGACGCGGGCTTCGGCCCGCTTTTTATTTGCCGATACCTTCCTTAACAATACAGTTGAGGGAGCAAACATGGTATCAGCAGTGGGATCGAGTTCGGCAGCGGCAAGCGCCAGCAGCGTTTCGTCGGAAAGCAGCACCATCGCCAACCTGCAAAAGCAGATGCAGTCCCTGCAAAAGGATTTGACGCAAGCGAGCAAGGATACGTCGGAGGCAGGCCAGGCCAAAGCCAAGCTGTTGCAGACGCAGGTGGAAGCCATCGCGCAGCAGATCGCCCAATTACAGGCGCAGGCGGCGCAGAAGGCCCAGCAACAGCAGGCCGCAGCGGCCACGGCTGCCGATACCGCCACGACCGATACGGCAACCGGCACCAGCACCAGCGCCGCCAGGTCGCGCTACGACACCGTCGGTTCCATCATCGATACGACGGCGTGAAGGCTGGCCCGGGAGGGCGGGTCCGTCTTACCGGGCCACCCGCTCCATGATGCCGGCCATCAGCGCGCGGGACGCACGGTACAACGGCGCATGGCCGCGCAGCAGCACCTGCGCGCTGCGGCGATAGGCGGCGCTGCGAATCTCGGGCAGTCCGCCGGTCATGCGCGCCACCACGGTGGCGTCGAGGATGCCGGCCGGGTTCTCGATGCCCACTTCCACGTCGCCAAACTCGCCTCCGAGCACGGGCAGGCCGCGCGCTACCCGCTGCGCCACCGAACCAGGTACCAGGCAGGCCGCCGCCAGGCAGCAGCCACCTGACACCGCCATCGACGCGTGGCCCATTTGCGGCGTGAAGTAGCGCACGGCAATATTGCCGCTCGCCTGCGGCTGGCCGACGATGCAGATTTTCGGGATGGTCTCGCTGCGCGCCAGGTCGTCTTCGGTCATCGGGCTGCCGTCGCGGCGCTGCAAGCCCATGCGCAGGCCGGCCGTGACCCACAGGCGTTTCAGGGTTTGCTTGAAGATGGGATCGGCGTCGAGTTCGGCGATCGATTCGCGCGCAGTCTTGCCCAGCTCGGCCGCATCGCAGATCACCATCGGTACCGCCACATCCACGCACGACACCGAATAACCGTCGATCACATCGACTGCGCTGCCGGTGGGCAGCAGGCGCCCGGTCTTGGCGCCGACCGGCGACTGCATGAACAGGTCCACCGCAGGCCAGGCGCCATCGACGCCGGGAATCTCGGCGGCGACAAAGCTGCCGTCCGGCCTGGTTTGCATGCGCGAGACGGTGGTGACGCCAGTGTTGGTATTGCGGATCTGCAGGTCGGCTGCCGAGCTGACCATGCCGCTATCGAGCGCCCACAGTTGCAGGGCCGCCGACATATTGCCGCAATTGACGCTCCAGTCGATGGCGCCGTGGTTGTGCGCCAGCTGCGCCAGTGTGCTGACCAGTACGTCGCCATCGCCATCGCTGCTGCGTTCGATATCGGCAAAAAACACCTTGTTGCTGGTGGGGCCGCCGCGTCCCAGTCCCGTGATTTGCTTGTTGCGGTCGTTCTGCCCGGCCAGCGGCACGCCCATCAGGTGGCGCAGCAGTTCTTCGCGCAGCGCCACATCGGCTGGCGCCCAGCGGTCCCACAGTACCAGCCCGGTGGAGGTGCCGCCACGCATGTGGTGGACCGGAAATTCCAGCACGCCATGGCGCAGCCGTGGAGCGAACAATTCAGTCATGATTTACTGCGGCTTGACCGGCAGGATAATTTCCACGCACAGCCCGCCGCCTTCGCGATTGGAGGCCCGTATCGTACCACCATGCGCCTCGATCACGTGCTGGGCAATCGCCAGCCCCAGGCCGTGGCCCTCGGTGCTGGCGTTGCTGGAGCGGAAGAAGGGGTGGAAAATGGTGTCCAGTTCGGCTGGCGCCACACCGGGACCCCGGTCGAGCACGCGGATCGACAGGCGACGCTGGTCATGCAGCGACTGCACGTGCAGCTGCACCTCGCCACCGTCGGGGCTGTGTTTGATGGCGTTGCGCACGACGTTTTCGATGGCGCGGCCCAGCAGGTCGGTCTGGCCGACCACCACCACGTCGGCCTCGCCATCTTGCGATACGCTGCGTTGCACACTGGCGGCCTCGAAGCGGGCGTCGTCGGCTACCTGGTCGATCAGGTCGGCCATGCTGATGTCTTCCTGCGCGGCCTTGATGGCGCCGGCTTCCAGCCTGGCCAGGGTCAGCAGTTCACCGACCAGCTTGTCCATGCGCACGCTTTCACGTTCCACCCGCGCCATCGAGGCGGCCATCTTGTCCGGTTGCTGGTGCGCCAGGCCAATCGCGGCCTGCAGGCGCGCCAGCGGCGAGCGCAGCTCGTGGGAGACGTCGTGCAGCAGGCGGGTCTGGCCGTCGATCAGGCTGCGCAGGCGCGCGGTCATGCGGTCGAAGTCGCGGCCCAGGTCGTTGAGTTCTGTACCGCGCTTGCCGGCGGCATTGACAAAGCGCGGCGACAGGTCGCCGCCGGCGGCAGCGTCGAACGCCTGCCGCAGCGCGCGGATGGGGCGCGAGAAATACCAGGCCAGCAGGAACGAGAACAGCAGGCTGGCCAGCACGGCCGCCGCCAGCGGTACCCACGGCGTCAGTGGCTGGAAGCGCGGGCCCATCGGTCCGCGCATATCGCCGCCAGGGGCTCCGCCCGGATTCGCCTGGCCTGCTGGTCCGCCTTGACCTGCCCGGTTCGGTTGCCCACCGGGCATGCCCTCGCGGTTCATGAACATGCGCAAATCGCGGTCGTTAATGCCAAGCAGCGAGCGCTCCTTGTCGTAGCCGCGCATCCGTTCCGACGACGGCAGGAACAGCAGGTAGCGGTTGCCTTGCGGATCATAGACATGGCGCACCACGCGGCGCCGCTCTTCGTCGCGCAGCAGGGCGCGCGATTCGCGCAGCATGGCATCGCTGACGATGCGGCCCAGCAGCTCGCGGCCGGCATCGTTGACGGCGTACACGCGGCGGCGGTCCATGTTTTCCAGCATGCGCTTGAGCGCATTGGCGCCGCCAAACTCGAGCGTGGCGGCAGCGGAATTGATCGCCATCTCCGCCGGCGGGCTGGTATCGATGTCGGTTTGCTCGGCCTGCTGGTTGCGGTTCTTGAGCCACACCGCGCCGCCGATGCCCACGGTGGCCGCCAGTTGCGCCAGCAGGATGCACACGAAGAACTTCCAGAACAAACGGCCCACAGGCTTACTCCTTGATCAGCTGATAGCCCAGGCGGTACACGGTTTGCAGGCACGAACGGCCGTCGGCGATGGTGCCGAGCTTGTGGCGCAGACTCGAGAGGTGAACGTCGATATTGCGGTCGAAGCGGGCCAGCGGTCGGCCCAGGCCCTGTTCCGACAGGGTGTTCTTGCTGACCGGGCGGCCGGCGTTGCGGGCCAGCACTTCGAGCAGGTTGAATTCGGTGCTGGTCAGCTCCAGCTTGCCGCCGGCCCAGGTGGCGCGCCGCTGTTCCGGCCACATGGTCAGCTGGCCCACCACGATGGCCGAGGCGTTGCCGCTCTCGGCCGGCACGCTGTGGGCGCGGCGCAGGATGGCGCGGATGCGCGCCGTCAGCTCGCGCGGGGTGCACGGTTTGGCGACGTAATCGTCAGCGCCCAGTTCCAGGCCGACGATGCGGTCGGTATCGTCGCCGCGGCCGGTGAGCATCAGGATCGGCAACTGGCTGTTGGTGCGGATGCGGCGCAGGGTTTCCAGGCCGTTCATGCGCGGCATCATGACGTCGAGGATGGCGATCGCATAAGCGCCGGTGCTGGCCTCGATGGTGCCAGCCTCGCCATCGTGCACGGCCTTGACCTCGAAACCTTCCTGTTCCAGGTATTCCTTGAACATGCCGACCAGCTCGATGTCGTCGTCTATCAGCAGTACTTTGCTCTTCATGTGCAGCGATTCTCTGGATGGGGATCGCCCATCATAACAGCGGCGCCAAGGCCAAAGCAGCGTTTTACCCGGTTTTACATGAAGCTGCTTTGTGGAAATAGACTGTCAAAACGGCATCTTTACCTGGTTTTACCGTGGCTTTACGAGACTTAACCTGGTGCAGCGGGACAATAATCAGAACACATCAACAGGGAGCAGTCTCATGCATAACCACGACCACCATGACTACCACAGTCACCACGACCACAGCCTGGCCGCCGACCTGGCCGCCATGCTCGACCTGAGCAGCGACCGCCGCCAGAGCTTGCGCTGGCTGCTCGCTGGTGCGTCGGCGCTGCCGCTCCTCGGCTGCGGCGGCGGCTCCGACACCGACAGCGCGGCCACCACGGCCACCACTGCGCCAGCAAGCGGCGCCACCACCACCACCACCACCACTCCCACCACCACCACGCCGACCGGTTCGTGCTCGGTGATTCCCGAAGAGACCGGTGGCCCTTATCCGGCCGACGGCACCAACAGCAACGCCGCCGGCGTGGTCAACGTGCTCACGCAGTCGGGCGTGGTGCGCAGCGATATCCGCAGCAGTTTCAACGGCGCCACCGGCAGCGCAGCCGGCGTGCCGTTGACCATCAAGCTGCAAATCGTCAACGTGAACGGCAGCTGCGCGGCGCTCGATGGCTACGCGGTGTACCTGTGGCACTGCGACCGGGACGGCAACTATTCGCTGTATTCAAGTGGCGTGACGACGCAAAACTACCTGCGCGGGGTGCAGGTGAGCGACAGCAGTGGCAATCTGGGATTTACGACGATTTATCCGGGCTGTTACGCGGGCCGGGTGCCGCATGTGCATTTCGAGGTGTACCGGTCGCTCACTGCTGCGACCAGTGCCTCGAACCGCATCAAGACCTCGCAGTTGGCGTTTCCGGACGCGGCCAGCAACGCGGTGTATGCGACCACCGGCTACAGCGCCAGCGTGCGCAATATGGCAGCCATCAGCCTGGCGACGGACAATGTGTTTGGCGACGGCGCTGCGCTGCAAGTGGTGAGCATAACCGGCAACGTCACCGATGGCTATGTGGCGACGTTGACGGTTGGCGTGGCAGGGTAAGCTGGATGGACCGAATCAGCGGCCCAGGGCGTCGCGGATTTTCTGGTCGGTCTTGTACTGGCTCAGCGCATACACGGCCCAGATCGCCGCTGGCAGCCAGCCGATCAGGGTGACCTGCAGGATCAGGCAGATGATGCCGGCGATAGGGCGGCCGATGGTGAAGAAGGTGAGCCACGGCAGCAGCAGTGCAATGATCAGACGCATGTGTTTTATCTTTCTTGGCCTGCAAACGACAGGAACGTGCGGGCGAGATGCCCTCGGACGCAATTTAGCATAAAAAAAGAGCGGCTTCGGCCGCTCTTTTACTGTGGTGCTTACTGCTTAACGCAATCGACGAAGTAACCGCGCTTGCCATCGACTTCACGCTTGACCAGGCCGTGCACATCGGTCTCGAAGCCGGGGAAGCGCTCGTTGAAGTCGCGCGCGAAGCGCAGGTAATCGACGATGGTCTTGTTGAAGCGCTCACCGGGAATCAAAAGGGGAATGCCCGGCGGATAAGGCGTCAGCAGGATCGACGTGATGCGGCCTTCCAGGTCCTCGATCGCCACGCGCTCGATTTCGCGGTGCGCCATCTTGGCGAATGCGTCCGACGGCTTCATGGCCGGGATCATGTCCGACAAGTACATCTCGGTGGTCAGGCGCGCCACATCGTAGGCCTTGTAGAAGTCGTGGATCTGCTGGCACAGGTCGCGCAGGCCCATCGACTCGTAGGTCGGATTGGCGGCTGCGAACTCGGGCAGGATGCGCCACATCGGCTGGTTCTTGTCGTAGTCGTCCTTGAACTGCTGCAGCGCCGTCAACAAGGTGTTCCAGCGGCCCTTGGTAATGCCGATGGTGAACATGATGAAGAACGAATACAGGCCGCACTTCTCGATGATCACGCCGTGTTCGGCCAGGTACTTGGTGACGATCGAGGCCGGAATGCCGGAGTCCGAGAACTGGCCGTCTAGCGACAGGCCCGGGTTGACGATGGTGGCCTTGATCGGGTCGAGCATGTTGAAGTTGGGCGCCAGGTTGCCGAAGCCGTGCCAGTCGTCTTCCGCCTTGATCACCCAGTCTTCGCGCGAGCCGATGCCTTCTTCGGCGAAGTCCTGCGGACCCCATACCTTGAACCACCAGTCTTTGCCCCACTCGGCGTCGATCTTTTTCATGGCGCGGCGGAAGTCCAGCGCTTCCAGGATCGATTCTTCCACCAGCGCGGTGCCGCCCGGCGCTTCCATCATGGCCGCAGCGACGTCGCACGAGGCGATGATCGAGTATTGCGGCGAGGTGGACGTGTGCATCAGGTACGCCTCGTTGAAGGCGTCGCGATCGAGCTTGACCGACTCCGATTCGCGCACCAGCACTTGCGAGGCCTGCGACAGGCCCGCGAGCAGCTTGTGGGTGGACTGGGTGGAGAAGATCATCGACTCCTTGGCGCGCGGGCGGTCCTTGCCGATCGCGTGCATGTCCTTGTAGAAGTCGTGGAAAGTGGCGTGCGGCAGCCATGCTTCGTCGAAGTGCAGCGTGTCGATCTGGCCGTCGAGCAGTTCGCGCAGGGTTTCGACGTTGTACACCACGCCGTCGTAGGTCGATTGGGTAATCGTCAGGATGCGCGGCTTCTTGTTGACGGCTTCGCGCGCGAACGGGTTGGCTTCGATCTTGCGGCGGATGCTCTCCATCGAGAACTCGGCCAGCGGGATCGGGCCGATGATGCCCAGGTGGTTCCGGGTCGGCATCAGGAACACGGGAATCGCGCCGCACATGATGATCGAGTGCAGGATCGACTTGTGGCAGTTACGATCGACGACCACGATGTCGCCGGGCGCCACGGTGGAGTGCCACACCATCTTGTTCGAGGTGGACGTGCCGTTGGTGACGAAATAGCAGTGGTCGGCGTTGAAGATGCGCGCGGCGTTGCGCTCGGACTTGGCGACCGGGCCGGTGTGGTCGAGCAGCTGGCCCAGTTCTTCGACGGCGTTGCAGACGTCGGCGCGCAGCATGTTCTCGCCGAAGAACTGGTGGAACATCTGGCCAATTGGCGATTTCAGGAACGCCACGCCGCCCGAGTGGCCGGGGCAGTGCCACGAGTACGAGCCGTCGTTGGCGTATTCCACCAGCGCGCGGAAGAACGGCGGCGCCAGGCCGTCGAGGTAGGACTTGGCTTCGCGGATGATGTGGCGCGCGACGAATTCCGGCGTGTCCTCGAACATGTGGATGAAGCCGTGCAGCTCGCGCAGGATATCGTTGGGGATGTGGCGCGAGGTGCGGGTTTCGCCGTACAGGTAGATCGGGATGTCGGCGTTCTTGTGGCGGATCTCTTCGACGAAAGCGCGCAGCGACTTCAGGGCCACGTCGGTTTCCTCGGTGGAGCCGGCGCCGAATTCCTCGTCATCGATCGACAGCACGAAAGCCGACGCGCGCGACTGCTGCTGGGCGAACTGGGACAGGTCGCCGTAGCTGGTCACGCCCACCACTTCCATGCCTTCTTTTTCCATCGCATCGGCCAGGGCGCGAATGCCCAGGCCGGACGTGTTCTCGGAACGGAAATCCTCGTCGATAATGACGATGGGGAAACGAAATTTCATGCATGTCTCCAAAAAAGCAAGCCGCCCATCACTTGTGTATCGGGGCGGCCCTGGGCGCGACCACTATTTGACAGGGTCGCCGAAAAAAATAAGAACGGGATTCTCGCAGAAATGCAGCCGCTGCGGGGAAAAAATATCATATCGAAATACGGCCAAACCCGGGCAGAATGCCGCACCGGTGTGACCGCATTGTTACACGCATCGCTAATTTTCGTCACCTGTATAGGCCACAAGCCGATTTTATCCGCGCCGGCTGTAGGTGACGAACGCGTAAGGCAGGCTGGACGCAGCCGAAACATGGCTTTCCCGCGCGGTTTCCTGCCAGGCGGCCGGGTCGATTTCCGGGAAAAACGCGTCGCAAGCGAAGGTTTGGCCGATTTCGGTAACGATCAGGGTGGCGGCCAGCCCCATCGACTGCTGGTAAATCTCGGCGCCGCCGATGACGTAGCCGTCGGCGCCATCGAGCAGCGCCACGGCTGCCTCGAGCGAGCCGACCGTCTCTGCGCCCTCGTGGCGCCAGTCCGCATTGCGGGTGACGACGATGTTGCGACGGTTGGGCAGCGGGCGGCCGATCGACTCGAACGTCTTGCGGCCCATGATGATCGGGTGGCCGGTGGTGACGCGCTTGAAATGCGCGAGGTCCTCGGGCAGCTTCCACGGCAGGCTGTTATTGATACCGATGCCGCGTTGCTGGTCGGTGGCGACGATAATGATGAGATTGCTCATGGCGTTAGTCTAAAGTTAACTGATTGGGCTGCAATGGCCGTCATTATCGCGGAAATCCGCTTGCTTCACCAAGCCAGGCCCGTGGCGTACGCCTCCTCCGACGAGATTGCCGATCTGCGTTACACTGTGTCCTATGTAACCCCTCTGAAATCCGGCTTTTTTAGCCCAACGAAAAGCCCAACCGAGTGCCTATGACGACGACTTTTGAAAAAATCGGCAGCCGCGTGATCCCCGCGCTGCAAGCCACCGTGGAAGAATACATCTCGCCGCGCACCGGTGCGCGCCACATCCACCTCGCCAGCGACCAGGCGGAAAAGGTGTTTCTGGTGGCGTTCCCCACCGTGCCCGACGTCAGCGACGGCCGTGCCCACATCCTGGAGCACCTGTCGCTGTGCGGCTCGCAACGCTACCCGGTGCGCGACCCGTTCTTCGCCATGATGCGCCGTTCCACGGCCACCTTCATGAACGCGTTCACCTACGCCGACCGCACCGTCTACCCGTTTTCCAGCACCGACAGCAAGGATTTCTATAACCTGCTCGACGTCTACCTGGACGCCACTTTCTTCCCCAACCTCGACTACCTGAACTTCCTGCAGGAAGGCTGGCGCTACGTCCTCAAGGACGGCAAGCTCGGTTACCAGGGCGTGGTGTTCAACGAAATGAAGGGCGCCTTCAACGATCCGATCCGCGCGCTGTACAGCGGTATCGAAAACACCCTGCTGGCCGGCACCACGTACGAAGTCGAATCGGGCGGCGATCCTTTGGTAATCCCGGAGCTGACGCACCAGATGCTCAAGGACTTCCACGCCAGCCATTACCACCCGTCGCAAGCCGTGTTCATGACCGCCGGCGACATCAGCGCGGTGGATGTGCAGCTGCAGATCGAAGACAAGGTGCTGTCCAAGTTGCCGGCATTGAACGCGCCGCGCATGCTGCCGGAACTGGCTGCTGCCTGGCCTGAGCCGAAATCGAACGAAGTGCGGATCCCGTCGCAAACCGCCAAGCCCGACGAACACGGCGTGCAGATCACCTGGCTGATGGGCGAGTCGTCCGATATCGACGTCTACTTCAATACCTATTTGCTGTCGTCGGGCCTGTTGGGCGACTCGTCGTCGCCGGTGATGAAGGCGATGGAATCGGCCGGTTTCGGCCGTCCGTCCGCGCTCAACGGCCAGGACAACGGCCCGCGCCAGATGATTTTCCACCTCGGCATGGAAGGCCTGACCGAACCGCAGATCGATTTAGCGCGCGACCGCATCTGGACCGCGCTGGAACGCGCTGCGGAAGAGGGCGTGCCGACCGAATCGCTGCAAGCGGCCCTGCGCGACGTGCGCTACAGCCAGCGCGATACCGCGTCCGGGCGCATGCCCAACGCCCTGTCGCGCCTCTTGAACGCGCTGCCGGTGTCGATGCGCGATGGCGACGTGTTCCTGGCATTCGATAACGAAGCACACCTGGTCAAGCTGGAACAGGCGATTGCCGATCCCGCGTATTTCAAGGGCCTGGTGCGCAAGCTGCTCGACAACCCGACTCGCCTCACCACCCGCGTGGTGCCCGACGCCGACTACTTCAAGAAGCGCGACGCCATCGAGGAAGCCCGCCTGGAAGAGCGCACCCGCGCCCTGACCGATCTTGAGCGCGCCCGCATCGAAAAGGAATCGGCCGACCTGGAAGCGCACCAGCAGCTGCCGTCGAACTCCGACGTGCTGCCGCGCATACGCCCGGCCGACGTCAGTGCCGAGCCGCGCGCGGCGTTGCCGCTGCCGTCGCCGCTGGGCGATGCCGGCGACGCCATCGTGCTGCCGTTCGAGATCGCCTCCAATGGCCTGTCGTATGTGCGCGTGAGCTACGACGTTTCCGGCTTCGCGGTCGAGGACTGGCCGTGGCTGCGCCTGTGGGTGGACCTGGTGACCCAATTGGGCGTGGGCGACATGGACTACGAGGACGCCGATGCCTGGCGCCAGCGCATGGCGCCCTCGTACGACCTCAATTTCGACGCGACCCAGCACCCGGGCGGCCACTTGAGCATGGAGCTGTGGTTCGCCGCCAGCGGCTTGCGCGAAGAACACGAGAACATCGCGCAACTGGTGTCGCGTAGCCTGGCCGAAGCACGCTTCGACGAACATGAACGCCTGGCGTTCCTGATCGACAGCCAGGTGCAGGACCGCCTGAACGGCCTGGCGCAGTCGGGCAATCGCTATGCCATGTTGACGTCCGCCGCGCCATTGTCGGTGCTGCGCCGCTTCGAGGATATCGTCAGTGGCGCGGCCAGCCTGGCGTTCCAGGGCGAGCTGCTGGAACTGAGCAAAACCCCGGAAGGCCTGGCGCACATTGCCGGCCGCCTGAACGCGCTGCACCGCCGCGTGATCGCCATCACGCCGACCGTGCTCGCTGCCGGCGCCGGCACCGACGGTGCAGACTTGGGCCGCCTGCTCAAGCTGCCGGCGTCGCAAGCTGCGATGCCGGCGGTGGCGCCCAAGCTGGGCACCATCGCGCTGGAAAACGCCGGTCTGCACGCGGTCAGCCAGATCAATCACTGCGTGGTGTCGTACCGCGCGCCGATGATGCAGGAAGATGGCGCCGCCGCACTGGCCGTCGCCGCCGAACTGATGACCAACCAGCTGCTGCACGTGGCGCTGCGCGAGAAGGGCGGCGCCTACGGCGGCAATGCCGGCTACAACGGCGGCACCGGCACCTTCCTGATGGCGTCGTACCGCGATCCGCGCCTGGCCGAAACCTATGCCGACTTCGACACGGCGATCGACGACTTGCTCACCGGCGAGTTCTCGCAGGAGATGCTGGAAGAGGCGATCATCTGCGTGATCAAGGGCATGGACAAGCCCAACTCGCCGTACGACCAGGTGCTGCACGCCTGGGGCCTGAAACGCCGCGGCATCGACCAGGCCCTGCGCCAGCGCTTCCGCACCGAGGTGCTTACGTGCAGCCTGGAGCAAATCCGCACGGCAGTGCGCACCTGGCTCAAGAACGGCGAACCTAGTCGCGCGGCGTTCGTGGGTGACGTGACCAAGGATGTGGCGGGGTTGAGGGTGGTGGATTTGCTGGGCCTGGCCAAGAAGGCGTAACCAGAAGGTGTAAAGCTGAAAAAGCCTGCGTTGATCGCAGGCTTTTTTTATGGAGAAGTCGTTGAGCGGTAGAACGCGTGCAGCAGCGCAGCCAGCGCCCCTGGGGCCTCCAGCGGAATCATATGCCCGGTCGGCTCGGCGACCATCTCGAGCCGCGCATCGGGCAGTCGCGCCGCCATGTCGCGCAGGTCGGCGGCAGGCACCAGCTGGTCGCCCTCGGCGCCGACGACCAGCACCGGGAACGGCAGCGTGTGCAGCTGGTCCATGTAATCGACACGGTCGATGGTGGTGGTAAATTGCGCCAGCAGCACGTCCTTGCCCAGGTCTACCGCCATCTGCTGGATCATGCCGGTGATCGATGCGTCGGTCATGTGATCGGGATGCAGCAGTTCGCGCAGGCGGTGGCGCGTCATACCCGAGTAGGCATTTTTTTCCAGCATGGAGACGATGCGCTTGCGCGCTTCGATTTCCGTCGGCAGCAAGCCCTTGCAGGAGTTGGCGATCAATACCAGCGTGTTCACGCGCTCCGGGTGCGCCACCGCGTACTCTATCGCGAGATAGGCGCCCAGCGAAAATCCCACCAGGTTGGTTTTCGGCGCGCTGTGCCGGGCAATCAGCTCGCGCATCTGCTCGCGCGTGCGTGCTTGATGCAGCGGCACGTGGTGCAGGTCGTAACCATCGAGCAGTGGCGCCAGCCGCGACCACATGCGTTCGTCGCACAGGGTGCCGGGGATCAGGTCGAGGCGTGTGCCATGGACGGTCATACCGCCATCGGCGCGGTGATCGGCGCGTGGTGCTCATAGCCTTCCAGCGAAAAGTCCGATGGCTCGACCTTTTCCAGCCATTCCGGCTCGTACTTGCCAGTCTTGGCAAAGTCCGGCACGCGGTCCGAGATGCGCAGCTGCGGCGCCGCGAACGGCGTGCGGGTGAGCTGCTCCTGCACCATGTCCAGGTGGTTCTCGTAAATGTGCGCGTCGCCGATGAAGTAGCTGAACCAGCGCGGGGCGTAGCCGGTCAGGCGGCCGACGAGGTGCATCAAGGCCGCGCCTTCGGCCAGGTTGAACGGCGTGCCGAGACCGAGGTCGTTCGAGCGCACGTACAGGCACATCGACAGCTCGCGCGTGGTCGGATTCGGGATGAACTGGTAGAGCAAGTGGCAGGCGGGCAGGGCGACCGAGTCGAGCACTGCCGGGTTCCAGCCGTGGAACAGGATGCGCCGGCTGCCCGGATTGTTGACGATGGTGTCGAGGCACTCGCGCAACTGGTCGATCGATTTGTGCAGCAGCACCTTGGTGGCGCCGTTGTCGTCGAACTGCGAGATCAGGCGGTAACCGCTGTTCTGGGCGTCGGCGATCTGCGCGTGCTGGTCGACGTCGAGCAGCTTGAAACCGGGCCACTGGCGCCACTGCACGCCATAGACGGGACCGAGGTCGTCTTCGCCCAGGCGGTACGGATTATCGAGCCATTGCCGGTTTTCGTTGGCGTTCTGGTCCCATACCTTGCAGCCCAGCGCGCGGAACTCGGCCGCGTTGCGCGAGGCGCGCATGAAGGCGCACAGTTCGCCGATCACTGACTTGAACGCCAGGCGCTTGGTGGTCACGGCCGGGAAGCCTTCGCGCAGGTCGAAGCGCATCATGGCGCCGGGAACGCTGAGGGTGCGGATGCCGGTGCGGTTGTACTGCCAGCTGCCGGTGTCGAGGATGGTTTGGATCAGGTCCAGGTATTGCTTCATTTGAATCTCCAACGTGGTGCTTGTGATGCGGGGCTGCGGCCCATGCTTGATTGGTGGCTCCCCGTCACCGCGTCACCCGTCATTCCGCATCGGCGGACCGCCGCGCACGCGGGACTGCATGCTGAGCGCACAAGATGTTGGCAGGCTTGAGCTGGCGCGGATCAACAGGTTTATGGATTCCCGCCTGCGCGGGAATGACGGATCACTCGGTGTCGGCTTTGCAGCGCTATCGCCGGTCGCCGAAGACCGCTATTTTATCAGGAGCGCGGGCCCGACTTGGGCTTGCGGCCACCCGCCTGCGCCGTCACCTTGCCGGCAGCGCGCGCCAGCGATTTGGCGCCGCGTCCACCAGTGACCACGATGGCGCCTTTTGGCGCCGCCGCCTTGGCCGGGGCCCGCGACGCAGGCTTGCCGCCACCGGAAGCCGGACCGGACGGGGAACGCGGCGCCGGCTTGCCGTTGCCAGTGACCGGCTTGCCACCGCCCGTGGTCGCCCTGCCACCGCCAGCCGATGCCGCCGCCTTGCCGCTGCCAGTTGCCAAGGTAGAGGGCGCACGCGTGCCAGCCTTGCCGCCAGCCGGCCCGGTAAACGGCCGCTTCTTCTTGCCCGGCACCGCTGCCGCCGCCTTTTTGGCGGCCGCAGCCGCAGCAGCGGCCGGCGCGGTCTCTGGTACCCGGTGGTCGGCCTCGAAGCCCGGTTCCTCGAAACGCGCGATCACCTGGCGCGTCATGGTTTCGATAGCCTTGAGCATGTCGGCTTCATCGGCGCATACCAGCGAGATCGCTTCGCCTTCCAGCCCGGCGCGGCCGGTGCGGCCGATGCGGTGGATATAATCTTCGGCCACCGACGGCAGGTCGAAATTGACCACCTGCGGCAGCGCCTCGATATCGAGGCCGCGCGCAGCGACGTCGGTTGCCACCAGCAGCTGCACTTCCGCTTTCTTGAAACGGGCCAGCGCTTTCAGACGGGCCGGCTGGGTCTTGTCGCCGTGGATGGTGTCGGCCGTGATGCCGTGGTCGTGCAGGGTTTTGACCAGCAGCTCGGCGCCCTTGCGGGTCTTGACGAACACCAGCACCTGGCGCCAGCCGAATTTGTTCAGCAGGTGCAGCAGCAGCTCGGGTTTCCTGCGCTTGTCGGTCGGGATCAGCCACTGGCGCACCGACTTGGAGATCGAATTGCTCGCTTCGATCTGCACGGTGACCGGGGCCTTGAGCAGGCCCTTGGTCAGCTTGCGGATGTCGTCCGAGAACGTCGCCGAGAACAGCAAGGTCTGACGCTGTTTCGGGATTGCTGCCAGCAGGATGTCGAGATCGCGCTCGAAACCCAGGTCGAGCATGCGATCCGCTTCGTCGAGCACCAGCGTTTGCAGCTGCTTGAAGCTCACCGCGCCCTGGTCGAGCAAGTCGATCAGGCGGCCGGGCGTGGCCACCAGCACATCGAGGCCCTTGCGCAGCTTGGCGATCTGCGGCTCGATCGGCACGCCGCCATAGGCGACGGCCGCGCGCAGCGGCAGGTTGCTGCCGTAGCTGCGGAAGCTCTCGAATACCTGTTCTGCCAGCTCGCGGGTGGGCGCCAGTACCAGGCAGCGCACGGCGGTGGGGGCGTTTTCGCCCTCCAGTGTCAGGCGTTGCAGGATGGGCAGGGCGAAGCCGGCGGTTTTGCCGGTGCCGGTTTGGGCAGCGGCCATCAGGTCGCGGCCGGCGAGAACGGCGGGAATCGCCTGCTTCTGTACCGGGGTTGGCTGCTTGTAGCCCAGGGTGTCCAGCGTTTGCAGGAGGGGGGCGATCAGGCCCAGTGCTTGGAAAGTCATGGTATGTGCGGTGATATCGTTCAACAGCGCGCAGTGTAGCCGGTTAGGCTGTTTTGAGCGAAACATTGCGCGAAAAAAGATGGGAAGTGTTACTGGTCTGCCAGTGCGTCCGTCCACAGGCCCAGGATCTCGTGCACCCGCGCGTCTGGCAGGTACAGCAGGTTGTCGCCCACGTACAGCTCCACGTAGCAGCGCAGCGGCAGCGCCGCGTGCTGGGCGCCGTTGAACAGCCACACGCCATGCTGGCTGGCGATGCGGTTGCGGATGTCGAGCGCATGGTCGCGTGACACCGGCAAATGCAGGTGCAGCATGTTGGCGTGCGGACGCGCCGGATTCGGCACCAGCAACGGATACTTGCGCAGCTCTTGGTACAGCCATTGCGTGCGCTTGAAATAGTCGGGCATGGCGGCCAGGCGGGCGTCGAACTGCATGGCGGCGGCCGCCACGTATGGCGTGCGTTGATACACATTGCCACCCTGGCGACGGAACCACTCGCGGGCGCGGTCGATAAAGGCCGTATCGCCGGCCAGCATGGCGCCGCCCATGCCGCCGATGCCCTTGTACAGCGAGACGTACACGGTATCGAAGCCGGCGGCGATCTGCGCCACGTCGCGGTCATATGCGGCAGCGGTTTCCCACAGGCGCGCGCCGTCCATGTGCAGGTGGATGCCGCGCGCGCGGCAGTAGTCCTTGATGGCGGCCAGTTCGTCCCACGACGGGCACTGGCCGCCGATTTCGCGCATCGGCAGCTCCAGCAATGCGGCGCCCAACTGGTCGGGAATGCCTTCGAGGTCGGCCAGCGTCCAGGGACGGTTGGCGTCGCCGATCTGCAGCGCCTGGAAATGGTCGAACAGCTGGTGGTTGCCGCGTTCGTGCTTGAGGATGTGGGCGGTGGGGTGCAGCGCCACCAGGCGGCTGCCGCGCTCCATGCCGGCCAGGCGCAGCGCAGTCGCCTGGGCCATGGTGCCGGTGATGCAGAACAGCGCCGATTCGAATCCCAGCAGGCGCGCCACCTTGGCTTCGAATTCCTGGATCAGCGATCCGCAGCCGTAGGTGTCGTGGGTGACCTCGTTGACCTGGCACCACTCGGACATGGCGGCAAACAGCTGCGCCGGCGTCAGCTGGCGATGGCCGGGCAGCAGGGTGTGGCAGGTCTGGCGCAGTTCCGTGTCGTTCAAGGTGCTCCCTTTCGAGGAGGGGCTGTCAATGTGAGGCGATCCCGGTATGGAACTGCAGCGCCGCCAGGTTGGCGTAGATGCCGCCCAGGGCGACGAGCGACGCGTGAGTGCCGGTTTCGACGATTTTGCCGTCTTCCATGACGATGATGCGGTCGGCGCGCTGCACCGTGGCCAGGCGGTGGGCGATGATCACGGTGGTGCGGCCCACCATGGCCGCTTCCAGCGCGCTTTGCACCAGGCGTTCAGATTCCGCGTCCAGCGCGCTGGTCGCTTCGTCGAGCAGCAGCAGCGGCGGGTTTTTCAGCAGCGCGCGGGCAATCGCAATGCGCTGGCGCTGGCCGCCAGACAGGCGCACGCCGCGCTCGCCGAGGAACGACTGGTAGCCGGTGGGCAGGCGTTCGATGAATTCGTGGGCGGCAGCCATCCTGGCGGCGGCGATCACTTCGGCGTCGGTGGCGTCGGCCCGGCCGTACCGGATGTTTTCCATGGCGTTGGCCGAGAAGATCACCGTGTCTTGCGGCACGATGCCGATCGCCCCGCGCAGCGTGTGCAGGTCCAGCTGGCGGATATCGACGCCGTCGAGCAGGATGGCGCCGTGCTGCGGATCGTAAAAGCGCAGGAACAGCTGGAACAGCGTGGTTTTGCCGGCGCCCGAGGGGCCGACCACGGCCACGGTTTCACCGGGCTTGATATCGAGCGTCAGATTGCTCAGTGCTGCAGATTCGGGGCGCGACGGATACAGGAAGGTCACGTTGTCGAGGCTGAGCGACGCGCCATTGGCCGCGCGCGGCGGCAGCGCCAGCGGTTTTGCCGGCGCCTCGATGGCCGACTTGACTGCCATCAGTTCCAGCAGGCGCTCGGTGGCGCCGGCGGCGCGCTGGGCTTCGCCCATCACTTCCGACAGCGCGCCGATGGCGCCGGCCACGATGGACGCGTACAGGATGAACTGGCCCAGGTCGCCGCCCGTCATTTCGCCGTTGATCACGGCGTGGGCGCCCAGCCACAGCACGAACACGATGGCGCCGAACACCAGCACGATGGCGATCATGGTCAGCATGGCGCGCGCTCGTATGCGGCGCATGGCGGTCTGGAACGCGCCTTCCACCGATGCGCTGAAGCGGTTAGCTTCGATCTTTTCGTGGGTGAAGGCCTGCACGGTGGGCATGGCGTTGAGGATTTCGCCAGCCATGGCGGAAGCGTCGGCCACGCGGTCTTGCGAATCGCGCGAGAGCTTGCGCACGCGGCGGCCAAAAATGATGATCGGCAGGACGGTCAGCACCAGCAGGCCGATGATGATGGCAGAGAGCTTGGGGCTGGTCACGAACAGCATCACCAGGCCGCCGATGAACAGCAGCGAATTACGCAGCGCCATCGAGATGCTGGTGCCCACCACGGCCTGGATCAGCGTGGTGTCGGTGGTGATACGAGAGAGCACTTCGCCGGTTTGGGTGGTTTCGAAAAACTCCGGGCTTTGCTTGACCACGTGGCTGTAGACGGCGTCGCGGATGTCGGTGGTCACCCGTTCGCCGAGCCACGAGACGGTATAAAAGCGCGCGGCCGTGGCCAGCGCCAGCACGGTGGCCAGGCCGAACAGCGCCAGGAACACCAGGTCCACGTGCTTGATGCTCTTGTCACCGACGGCGCCAGGCACGCTGGCAGCGCTGCCGAAACCGAGGTCGATCATCTGCTTGAAGGCGGCGGGAATCGCCAGCGTGGCGGCGGCGGCGACCAGCAGCGCCAGGCCGGCCATGAAGAACTGGCGCTTGTACGGCGCCAGGAACGGCAGCAGGCCGCGCAGGGTGGCAATGCTGCCTTTTTCGGCGACGCGCGCGGTGGACGGCGCCGGGGTTTGGGCGGGCTTGCTGTTGACAGGGCTGGCGGTGGTGCTATTGGTCATCGTGTGGCTTATCTGTTTACTATAATTTCATGGGGCGGACATAGCCCGTCAATTCGAGGTAGGCGCGGCCGACGCGTTTGCCGTCGCGACGCAGCAGGACCGCGCCTTCCCAATACACGGCGCCGGTCGAGCGGCGTGAATCGAGCTCCTGGTCGTCCTGCAACGGGTCCACCTGCCAGATGGTGGCGCCGGTGGTCAACCGCAAGGCCACCGGGTACTCGGCCTTGGTGCGCGGCGAACGCCAGCGCCGCTGCGGCGCGAAATCCACCTGTTCCGGCGCGAACTGCGTGATCTTACCGGAAGCGTCGCGCCATGTCGCGTGGGCCCACAGTTTAGCACCTGTCTTGCTGCGAATCTGGAATGCCATCAGGGCGCCGCCGTCGTCGAGGTTGGCGCCAATCCACTCCCAGCCGGCAGCCTCGGTATCGAGCACCTGCGACGACCATTCGTGGTCCAGCCACGAGGCCCCCTTGACCGCCACCGCCTGGCCGGCGCGGGTGAGGGTGCCGGTGGTGGTGAGCTGCGGCTCGCTGTAGTAATAGCTGGCCTGGCTGGGGCGCGGCCCCTTGCGCGAATAGCCGCCCACGCCTTGCACCAGCACCGGCTGCGACGGCGCCAGCTTCAGTTCCAGGGTGAAGCCGGACGCCTCGACGTGGACTGCGTAACTGCCATCGGGCTGGCGCGCTATGCGCCAGTCGTCGAGCTTGATGTCGGTGTCGCCCACTTTGGCGTAGGCCAGCCCCAAGCCTTCGCGCGCGCTGCGCTGGTCGTGCAGCAGCTTGCCGTTGGCGGTATCGGACAGCGCGGCGTGGCCGATGATCAGCTGCCTGGGTGCGAACTGGCTGGGGTTGGCGCGGTCATGGTCGCTGGCGCTGCGGAAGAACGTGACCTGGTAGCCGAGCGACTTGCCGTCTGGCGTTTCGATCCAGCCGGTGACGTACCACCACTCGGTCCTGTAATCGGGATGGGCGCCGTAATCGAGCGGGAAGGTCAACGCGGCGCCGCGCGCCAGCGGCGTGACGGACGCGAACCTGGGCGCCTCTGCCAGTGCCGGTCCTGCCACACACCACAGCAGCGCCGCCAAAAATATTCGTACAAGCTGCATTACCAGTCCTCCCTTACGGCGCGGATCGGCCCGCCCGACAGCGACTGCCGCCCTGCCAGCAGCGCGGTCAGCGCGGCCGCCGACAGCAGCAGCGCGGCGACCCCCGCCAGCAAGCCCCACGGCAGGTGCAGCTGCATGGTCCAGTGGAACGACTGCGGATTGACCACGAAGACCAAAATCAGGCTGATCACCCAGCCCAGCACGAAGCCGGTGGCGATGCCCAGCGCGGTGAGCGAGCCGCCTTCGATGGCCAGGATGGCCAGGATCTGGCGGCGGGTGACGCCCACGTGGCGCAACATGCCGAATTCCCTGGCCCTGGCCAGGGTCTGGGCCGAAAAGGTGGCGGCCACGCCGAACAGGCCGATCACGATGGCGATCGCTTCGAGCAAATAGGTGATGGCGAAGCTGCGGTCGAAAATCTTCATCGACATGTCGCGGATGTCCGAAGGGGTGCTGATGTCGAGGGTGGCGGCGAACGGCAGCGCCTTCAAGGCGCGCTCGATGCCGGGCTGGTTGGCGCCATCCTTGAGCCACAGCGCCACGCTGCTGGCGTCCGGGTCACCGGTGATGGCGCGGTAGTCGGAGAGGCGCATCTGGATCGAACCGGTGGGTCGCGCATAGTCGCGCCACACGCCGGCGACCGTGAATGCATGCTGACGGCCCGCCAGCGGCAGCTCGATGCGCTTGCCGACCGCCATGCCGTACAGATCGATCATCGCCTCGGAAACCCACACCGGCGGCGGTTCGCCTGCAACCGGCGTGCGAACTCCCCCCACCATCGCCAGCACCCTGGCGGGATCATTGGCGTCGACATCGCGCGCGATCAGCGCCACGGCCGGGCGGTCGGCAGCGAGCGCGATGGACTGCACGCGCAGGAAATCGGTGCCCTCGACGCCGGGCAGCGCGGCGATTGCCTGTTGCTGCGCCGGCCGCAGCCCGGCCGTGGCCCCGCCGCTGACGGTGCTCACATACACATCGGCCGGCAGGATGTGGCGCATCCAGTCGTCGAGCGATACGCGGAAGCTCGACACCATGATCGCCATCGCCACCATCAGGCTAAAGCTCGACAGCACGCCACCCAAGGCGATGCCGGCCTGGCTCGACGCGTTGGCCAGGCGCGCCAGCGTGAGCGTGAGCACCGGTGACGCGCCCGGGCGGCTGGCCACGACCACGCTCCAGCGCCGGTGCGCGGCGCGGAAGACGGCGGCGGCGAGGCGCGGCATCAGCGCGATCACGCTGATCAAGAGCAGCGCAATCGACAGGTAGCCGAAGATGGGCAGCTCGAAGATGGGCGGCGCCTGTGACAGCAGCGCCGCCAGGACCATGCCGGCCAGCGGCGGCCACACCGTGGCCAGGCGAGAGATTGCCGCTTCCTCGGTGCCGGACTTGAGCGCGACGGCCGGCTTGGCGCGCGCCGCATCCCACGCCGGCGCGGCGCAACCGAGCAGCGCTACGGTCACTCCCAAGGCGAAATACACGCCAGCCGCTACCGGCGTGAAATGCACGGTGGGCCGCACGCCGGAGAAAAAGCCGGCGCCCAGGTCGGCGCCCATGAAATGCAGGGCGGTGGCGGCCAGGCCATAGCCGGCGGCGATGCCGATGGCCGAACCCAGCACGCCCAGGCACAGACCCTCCAGCAGGATCTGGCGCAGCAACTGGCGCCGTTCCATGCCCAGCACGCGCAGCAGCGCGAACTGGCTGCGGCGGCGGATCACCGACAGGGCCTGGGTGGAAAACACCAGGAACGCGCCGGTGAACAAGGCAACCAGCGCCAATACCGTCAGGTTGACGCGGTAGGCGCGGCTCATGCCTTCGTTGCGGCTGCTCTGGTCTTCGTCGTTGGGCTGGTTGACCAGGAAGCGGCCCGGGTGGTCGCGTTGCAGCCGCTGTTGCAAGGTGTTCTTGAAGACGTCGCGGTTGACGCCGTCGCGTAGCTTGAGGTCCACCCGCGACAGCTTGCCCAGCCGGTCGAAACGCCACTGCGCCGCGCCGATGTCCATCACGCCCAGGCGCTGGCCGGCGCGCGCGCTTTGCAGGGCGCCGGCGTAGCGCAGCGCCACCGTGCCCACGCCCAGCTGGAATTGCAGCGGCTTGTCTTCCCGCGCTGACAGCCACTGCTGGGCGGCGGGGGAGAGGAAGATCGCGTCGTCCGAAATGGTGTCCTGCAGGTGCTCTTCCGACGGCGCGCCCACCAGGTCGGGTGAGATGAAGCCGGCGCGGAAGACGTCGATGCCCAGAATTTTGAGCGCGCTGCGCTGGCCCGGAATCGAGGCTTCCACTTCCAGGATCGGCGAGGCCACCACCACCTCGGGCAGGGCTGCCAACACCGGGTAGATGTTCTCGTCGAAGACCGGTTCGGTGCCGCGCACCTGCACGTCGGCCACGCCGGACAGGCCCTTGATGGCCGAGGAAAATTCGTTGAAGGCGGCGGCGTTGATCAGGTGGATGGCAAAGCCGAGCGCGATGCCGATGGCGATCGCCGCCACCGCCACCAGCGTGCGCACCGGGTGCGCGCGCCATTCGCCCAGCAGCAGCCAGCTTTTCAACCGTCCCGGCGCCATTGAGGTCATCAGCGATTGCACTCCATGGCCAGCAGTTCGGCCGCACGGCGGGCTTTCAGTCGAGCGCTATCGATGGTGGCAGCGGTGGCGCGGCGCGCGTCGTCCTCGGCCCACTGGCGATTGAGGCGCAGCTTGCCGCACTTGCGTTCCTGCGTGGCTGCGACCTGCGCCGCCCTGGCGTCGAGTTTGGCTTCGCGCTCGTCGCGCGCCAGGCGGGTTTTTTCCAGCGCGGCCGACTCCTTGCGGGCGCGGGCCAGTTTGGCTGCTGCTTGCGGATCGGAGGCGGGCGCCGATGGCCTGGTCAGCGTGCTGGCCGAGCTGGCGTTGGCCGGGCAAGGCATATCGCTGTAGCTGACCTGGCCGCCGACAACGCATTTATGGATGTCTTGCGCGTGCGCCACGTTCAACGCGCACAACAAGGCGCAAGGCACTAACAGACGAGGTAGATGAGGTTGCATGGCGGTCCCGTTCACAAAATTTTCCCGGGATTCATGATACCGAGCGGGTCCAGCGCAGCTTTGATGGCCCGCATCATGTTCAGCTCCACCGCCGATTTATGGTGCACCAGCTCGTCTCTTTTCAGGGCGCCGATACCGTGTTCGGCCGAAATCGAGCCGCCGAAGCTCTCCACGCTGTCGTACACCACGCGGTTGACGGCGTCTTGCCTGAGCAGGAATTCCTCGTTGGACACGCCCATGGGCGGGGCCACGTTGTAGTGCAGGTTGCCGTCGCCCAGGTGCCCAAAGCACACCAGCTGGCAGCCAGGGAAGGCGGCCTCGAGCTTGGGGCCTGTGGCAGCGATGAAGTCGGCGCTGCGCGAGACCGGCAGCGAGATGTCGTGCTTGATGTTCTTGCCGGCCCTGGCCTGCGCCAGCGGAATATGCTCGCGCAGTTGCCACAGGCCGGTCGACTGCGCGATGGACGTGGCCACCACGGCGTCGTCGATCACGCCGCTAATCAAAGCTGCGCCGATGGCCCGTTCCAGCAAGCCTACTGCGTGTTCTTCGGATTCGCTGCTCGAGAGCTCCAGCAGCACGTATTGCGCATGGGGCGTCGTGAACGGCTGCTGCAGCTGCGGGAATTCGCGCGCCACCAGTTCCAGGCAGTACTGCGACATCAACTCGAAACCGGTCAGGCTGGCGCCGCAAAAGTCCTGCATCAGCCCCAGCAGTCGCAGCGCGTGGACCGGTGAGGGCAGCGCCGCCAGCGCGGTAATGGCCGCTTTCGGCTGCGGATATAGTTTGAGCACGGCTCCGGTGATCACGCCCAGCGTGCCTTCGGCGCCGATGAACAGGTCGCGCAGGTCGTAGCCGGTATTGTCCTTGCGTAGGCCGCGCAGGCCGTTCCATATTTCTCCCTGCGGCGTGACCACTTCCAGCCCCAGGCACAGGTCGCGGGTATTACCGTAACGCAGGACGGCCGTGCCACCGGCATTGGTGGCCAGGTTGCCGCCGATGGTGCAGCTGCCTTCGGCCGCCAGCGACAGCGGGAACAGGCAGCCTTGTGCGGCTGCCGCCTCTTGCGCCTGTTGCAGGATGCAGCCGGCATCAACGGTCATGGTGCGGTTGACGGCGTCGACCTGGCGCACGGCGTTCATGCGCGCCAGTGACAGCACCACGGCCGCGCCGCCGGTGTCAGGCACGCTGCCCAGTACCAGCCCGGTATTGCCGCCCTGCGGCACGATCGGCACGCGGTACTGCGCACAGGCGCGCACCAGGGCGGCCACTTGTTCAGTGGTGGCCGGACGCAGCACGGCCAGCGCGCGGCCAGTGTAGCGCGCGCGCTGGTCGGTCAGGAACGAGGCCTTGTCGGCATCGAGTTCGAGCACGTGGTCGGCGCCGACGATGGCGCGGCACTGGTCCAGGAAGGCGCTGCCGGTAGCCGTCATTTGACCGTGGTAACCTTTACCTTGTCGAGCAGTTCCTTGGCCAGCTTTTTCGCCTCGCGTTTATATGGCCGCAGGTACAGCAGCGCGCAGGCAAAATACACGCAGACGATGATCGCCTCGCCCCAGCCCAGCCAGGCCGAGTCGCGGTCGGCGTCGCTCCAGCCGCGCACTACGCCTTCGGTGAAGTACAGCAGTATCATCATCGAGGTCCACTGCAAGGTGTAGATGTCGCGCTTCCATACGCCGTACAGCGGCAGCAGCAGCGGCGCGGCCTTCAGCACCAGCCACGAGCCGCCCGGCTTCAGCGGTGCGATCACCATCTCCCACAATACGCACCACACGATCAACAGGCCCAGGCTGCCGACGGCGCCCCAGTGAACATACTTGTGCAAGGTGGTGTGCATCGGTTTTTCCTCTAGCGGGCGGCGAGCTTGACGGCGGTTTCGGCCAGGCGCCGGCCTTGCGCGATGGCCAGGCGTTTTTCGTCGTCGGTGATCGGGCGGGCGCCATCGAGGCCGGCCCAGTGACTGGCGCCGTACGGCGTGCCACCGCTGGCGGTGGTCATCAGTTCCGGGTTGGTGTAGGGCAGTCCCATGACCATCAGGCCGTGGTGGAACAGCGGCACCATCATGGTGAGCAGGGTCGATTCCTGGCCACCGTGCAGGCTGCCGGTGGATGTAAACACGCATGCCGGCTTGCCCGCCAGCGCGCCGGCGAGCCACTGGCCCGAAGTACCATCCCAAAAATACTTCATCGGCGCGGCCATGTTGCCGAAGCGGGTGGGCGAGCCCACCGCGATGCCGGCGCATTCGGCCAGGTCGTCCAGCTCGACGTACGGCGCGCCGTCGAGCGGCACGTCGGGCGCGGTGGCCTCAACGACGGTGGAGACGGCAGGCACGGTGCGCAGGCGGGCGTCGCAGCCCGGCACGCTCTCGATGCCCTGGGCGATCAGCTCGGCCAATTTGCGGGTAGCGCCGTGACGCGAGTAGAACAGGACAAGAATAATCAGATTGGGTTGGCTCATCGCAGGTATTATAGGGGGTTAAAGCGGGCGCGGGCGGAGTGAAAATCGCGGCGCCGCAGCTTCTGAATGTCGATTATCGCTCATGTTCCAAAAATATATACTACCGATTTTCCGCTACCTGCTGCGCAGCTGCCGCAACGGCGTCAATACCGTGCGCGCGTTGTCGTGGTCCGAGGTGCGCGACCTGGTGCTGTTCGCCCACCGCCGCCTGCGCGAGGAAAGCCTGCCGCAAGTGGCCGGCAGCCTCACTTTTACCACCGTGTTCGCGCTGGTGCCGCTGCTGACCATCGCGCTGGCGATCTTCACCACCTTCCCGATGTTCAATACCTTCCGCGCGTCGCTGGAAGCGTATTTCGTCCAGAGCGTGATGCCCAAGACGATATCGGCCACCATCCTCAATTACCTGACCATGTTCGCGTCCAAGGCCACGCGGCTGTCGGCGGTGGGCGCGGTGGCGCTGATTTTTACCTCGATCGCCATGATGAACCTGATCGAGCGCGTGTTCAACCGCATCTGGCGCGTGCGCGGCGAACGCAGCTGGACCCGCCGCATCCTGGTGTACTGGGCCATCATCACCTTGGGGCCGCTCCTGATCGGCGTCTCGCTCACGCTGTCGTCCACGGTGTTCCTGGCCACGTCGGGCCTGTTCGAGCAGTTTCCGGTGGTGGGCGCGATTATCTACACGTTTGCCTCGCTGGCGGTGACCACCGCCAGCTTTACGCTGTTGTACGTGGCGGTGCCGAACCGCGACGTCGACTGGTACGACGCCGCCTGGGGCGGGCTGGTGGCCGGCGTGGCGTTCGAGCTGGCCAAGCGCGGCTTCGCCATTTTCATCACGCAGTTCCCCACGTATTCCAAGATTTACGGCGCGCTGGCGGCCTTGCCGCTGTTCCTGGTCTGGATTTACGTTTCGTGGGTGATCACCTTGATCGGCGCCTTGCTGGTGGCCGCGCTGCCGGTGGTCAAATACGAGCGCTGGTGGCACGAGGCCAAGCCGGGCGGCGAATTCGTCGATGCGATGGCGATCCTGAAGGTGCTGTTCCTCGCCTGCAAATGCAGCGATACGGCATTGGTCAGCGCCGGCACCATCCGCACCCGTACCCGCCTCGGTTTCGACGAGATGGATGGCCTGCTTGAAAAAATGCTGGCCGAAGGCTGGGTGGGGCGCGTCAACGTGCCGGCGCCGCGAAGGGTGCAGTGGGGCAAGCGGGTGTCCGATGGCAGCGACCACTGGGTATTGCTGGCCAATGTCGAGAAGCTGACCCTGGCCGAGGTGTACCGCCTGTTCGTGTTCGGCGGCATGGCGGTCAATGCTGGCGTGGTCGATGACGGCACGGACGAGCGCGACCAGCTGTCGGCGCGCGAGGCGGCGCAGCTGGCGCGGGTGGTGGAGAATGCGGTGGAAACCGGCCTGGGCAAAAGCCTGTCCGACCATTTCGGTCCGATCGATTGCCGCTGATCGCGGCGCTTTGGTTGCAGCGCAGCATGAGCCCGCTGTAACACCCAAAGTAAATTCTTGCAAGATCGTGGGGCGCGGTGCTGGATTTTTTGCCATGCATAGGCTACATTCGGCTTTGGGCTTAAACATTACAATAAACAATGACATCTTCAACCCACGAAGCCTCTCAGCGGACAGGACGGTCTAATATGAAAGTCTCCGAAATCCTGCAGGTCAAAGGCAGCATCCTCTACACCATCTCGCCTGACCAGCCGTTGGCCGAAGCGGCCGACATCATGGCCGAAAAAGACATCGGCTCGCTGGTGGTCATGGAATTCGGCGACCTGGTCGGCATGCTCACGTTCCGCGAAGTGCTGCGCGCGATCCACGCCAACGAGGGTAATGTTGGCGGCGGCACCGTGCGCAAGCACATGGATGATTACCCGATCACGGTCACGCCCGATACCGAAGTGAACGAAGTGCGCCGCATCATGCTGGAAAAACATGCGCGTTATTTGCCGGTGATGAACGCCAAGACCATCCTCGGCGTGATTTCGTTCTACGACGTGGCGCGCGCGGTGCTGGAGGCGCAAAGCTTCGAGAACCGCATGCTCAAGGCGTATATCCGCGACTGGCCGGGCGACCAGGCCGAGCCGCATCCGGACTGATGGTCAGCCGTTCCCTGCATCTGATGATGCGGGGAACCTCTGCTATTTGCCGTTGTCGAGCCAGTCCTCGAGCGCATCGGCCTTCATCGGCCGCGCGAACAGGAAGCCCTGCGCCAGCGGACAGCCCAGCGCGTGCAGGATCTGCGCCTGGCGCTCGTCTTCCACCCCCTCCGCGATCACCGTCAGCCCCAGGTTGCGACCGAGCTGGATCACCATTTCGGCGATGCTGCTGCCGCGCGCCGAGCCGGTAATTTCGGTCACGAAGGCACGGTCGATTTTCAGGCGATCCACTTGCAGCCGCTGCAAATACGACAGCGACGAAAAGCCGGTGCCGAAGTCGTCGATCGCGATCGATACGCCCGTCTGCTTGATCTGGTCGAGCATCTTGATCAGCAAATCCGGCTCTTCCATCGCCATCGATTCGGTGATTTCCAGTTCGATATTCTGCGGCGGCGCGCCGGTTTCTTCCAGCGCCCGGCGCAGCATGTCGAGGAAGTGCGGGTGGCGGAACTGCACCTGCGAGACATTGACCGACATGACGAAGTCGAGGTGGCCGGCCGCGCGCACGGCCATCAGTTCGCGGCACGCAGTACGCAGCACCCATTCGCCGAGGTCGATGATCAGGCCCGAGTACTCGGCGATCGGAATGAAACGGTCGGGCGAGACAAAGGCGCCGTCTGCGGTCTGCCAGCGCAGCAGCGCTTCGGCGCCGACCGGACGGCGGGTTTCGAGATCGATCTGCGGCTGGTACATGACGAACAGCTGGCGCTGGCCGAAGGCGGTGCGCAGCGCGTGCATCATGCGCACCCGCTCGCGGATTTCCACCCCCATCGAGCGCGAGAAGTAGCAGTAGCCGGCGCGCTGCTGGGTCTTGGCGCGTTTCAAGGCGATGTCGGCGTCCTTGAGGGCGTCGCCGCCGCTGCCTTCGTGTTCGTCGAGCCGCACCAGTCCCAGCGTGGCCGACAACTGCACATCCTGGCCGTCGATGCGGAACGGCTGCTGGAACAGCACCAGCAGCGCGGCCGGCGTGACCAGGGTGGAATCCCCCAGCAGCGCAAAAATGTCGCCGCCGATGCGCGCCACCGCCACTTGCCGGCCCAGGTCCGCCTGCAGGCGATTGGCCACCGCGACCAGCAGCAGGTCACCGAACTGGTGGCCCAGCGCGTCGTTGGTTTCGGCGAAGTGATCGAGATCGACCAGCGCCAGGGTGGCCGGGGCGTGCTGCGGACCGGTGGCAGCGGCCAGGCTTTCTTCCAGTATCTCCAGCAGGCGGGTGCGGTTGGGCAGCTTGCACAACTGGTCGTAGAACGCCGCGTTGTGCAGGTGGCTGACCAGTTCCACGTTGTCGAGCCCCACCGCGACGTTGCCGCAAAAGACGTCGAGCAGGCGTTCGTTGATGTCGGTGGGCGCGCTGTCCACGTCGAGGTACGCCACGAAGTCGCGACTGGCCTTGCCGGCGAAGTAGAGCGTGACGGAGTCGGCGCCGTACACGTTGGCGCGTTGCGCCAGGGTCTGCTCCATCAGTGCGCGGATGCGGGCGTCGGCCAGCGGTGCATGCTGAAGATGGTGGGGAGGCTCGAGCTGGGCGTGCCGGCCGCACGCGGCCATCACCATCAGTTCGTGGCAACCGGGGTCGCCGCCGGGGCAGTCCTTCACGCACAGCACGCCGCTGGCAGCAGTGCCCAGCAGGTCGCCGATCTGCGCCAGCACGCCGGCGGCGTAGTCATGCACGCCGTGCAGCGCCATCAGCTCGGTGCTGGCATGGACGATCTGGTTCAGGCCGCGGCGGCTGTCGTCGATCTTGCGGATCTGCTGATACGACCGGATCGCCGAGGTAACGGTGGTATAGAGCTTGATGCGGGTAAGTTCGGACTTGGTCTTGTAGTCGTTGATGTCGAAATCGCGGATGGCGTCGATTTCGGGCGCATAGCCGGGCTGGCCGGTGCGCAGGATGATGCGCACGTCGGCCAGCTTGAGCGTTTCGCGGATGTGGCGCACCAGGTGCAGGCCGGCGTCGTCCTGTTCCATCACCACGTCGAGCAGGATCACGGCGATGTCGGTTTCGCTGGCAAGCAGGTCGCGGGCCTGGCCGGCAGAGTAGGCGTGGACGAATTCCAGCGGCCGGCCTTGCATGTCGAGATTGCCGAGCGCAAAGGTGGTCGTCGAATGAACATCTTCGTCATCGTCGATGATCATCACCCGCCAGACGCCGGTCGCGCTGGTGTCTGTGCTTGCCGCCGGATGTTCTTCGAGGAATACCAGGTCGTCTTGATCATCCTTGGCCGTTGACGTTTGCTGTCGATGGCCAGGAGGGGTGATCGG
Source organism: Duganella phyllosphaerae (assembly GCF_001758785.1). GTDB lineage: Bacteria > Pseudomonadota > Gammaproteobacteria > Burkholderiales > Burkholderiaceae_D > Rugamonas > Rugamonas phyllosphaerae. The sequence continues at coordinate 91,201 of NZ_LROM01000152.1, read as the reverse complement.
TTGGGGCATGTGTCGCGTCTCCAGGATTGCTCGGTTTTCTCTTGAGGAAGTATATAGGCAAATTGTTTAAATGAACTCGACTTTCCCGTTTGATCGCCGCTCGACCGACGTCGTGCGCACGTGCATGCGTCGTGATTGCAACAAAGCCGCCCGGTCACGCAAGGCGGGCGTGGGCTGTTAGAATGTAGAAATCCCTATTATTTCCAAAGATTCTCTTCCTATGTCCGGTAATACATTTGGCAAATTGTTTTCTGTAACTACTTTCGGCGAATCGCATGGCCCTGCAATCGGCTGCGTGATCGATGGCTGCCCGCCGGGCATGCCCTTGTCGGAAGCCGATATCCAGCCGGAACTCGACCGCCGCAAACCGGGCACGTCGCGCCACGTTACGCAGCGCCAGGAATCGGACACGGTGGAGATTTTGTCGGGCGTATACCAGGGCGTTACCACCGGTACTCCGATCGCACTGCTGATCCGCAACGAAGACCAGCGCAGCAAGGACTACGGCAATATTGCCGAGAGCTTCCGGCCGGGCCATGCCGACTATACCTACTGGCACAAGTACGGCGTGCGCGATCCGCGCGGCGGTGGCCGGTCGTCGGCGCGCCTGACCGCCCCCATCGTCGGCGCCGCCGCCGTCGCCAAGAAGTGGCTGCTGCAGCAATACGGCACCACCTTCGCGGGCTGCATGAGCCAGCTGGGCGACATCCCGGTGCCGTTCCAGGACTGGACCCACGTGCACGACAACCCGTTTTTTGCCGCCAGCGGCGACGCCGATCTGATCGCCCACATGGAGGCGACCATGGACGAACTGCGCAAGGCCGGCGATTCGATCGGCGCGCGCATCGACGTCATCGCGCAAAATGTACCGGTGGGCCTGGGCCAGCCGATCTACGACAAGCTCGATGCCGACATCGCCTACGCCATGATGGGCATTAACGCGGTCAAGGGTGTGGAAATCGGCGCCGGCTTCAAGTCGGTAGCGCAAAAAGGCACCGAGCATGGCGACGAGCTCACGCCGCAGGGCTTTGTCGGCAACAACGCCGGCGGCGTGTTGGGCGGCATCTCCACCGGCCAGGACATCACGGTATCGATCGCCATCAAGCCCACGTCGTCGATCCGCACGCCGCGCCACTCGATCGACAAGGACGGCAGCCCGGTGCTGGTGGAAACCTTCGGCCGCCACGATCCGTGCGTGGGCATTCGCGCTACGCCGATTGCCGAGGCGATGCTGGCGCTGGTGCTGATCGACCACGCCTTGATGCACCGCGCCCAGTGCGGCGACGTCAAGGTGTCCACCCCGGATATCTCCCGGTGACGGGTTTCAGGCGCGGGTGGATGTGGTGCTGGTGCCTGCGCCGGCTGCCACGCCGGTGCTCACAATTTCCTGCTGGTGGCGCCGTTCGGCGGCGCGCACCACCATCGTGCGGATGTCGTTGAGCAGCGAGAATTCCGTGGGGCTCAGCTGGATCGGCGGGAAGGTGTCGTCCCAGTCGCCGTACAGGAAACCAGCAGCCTGGCCGTTGTACGACAGCGGAATGATGACGAAGCTGTGCGCCTCCGACAGCGCGGCTTTCCACCATTGCGGCAGCTTGGCCGCGAACTTGGCGTCAGGCGCATTTTCGATGAAGATCACGCGGTCGCTATTGAGCGCCGCATGGAACACGTTCGGCTCGTAGGCGTCGTCGAAACTCATCGCCGCCAGCAGTTCGCGGCTGTCGTTGCCGAAGCAGATGCGCGCCGTGTACTGGTTGGCGCGGCGGTTGCGCACGAAGGCGATGGCGCGCGAAAATTCCAGTCCCTTGTAAATCGTTTCCAGCGCAATCTGCACCATCTGGCCGGGGCTGGCCGTGTCCAGCACATCGCGCATGTCGGCCAGGCCGCTGAGCAGGATCTTGTTGCCGGCCGCGCGCTGGCGGTGTTGCGCCTGCGCCCGCGCGCGCCGCTCGGCCGGGCGCGAGAGCGGCGCGATGGTCAGATCGTTGGCCGCCACTACCTTGGCCTGCTCGATGGCGAGCATCAAATTGTCTGCCGCCATGCCCAGCATCGCCGCATAGCTTTCGGTCAGCGCCTGCACCTGGGCCGCGCCCACGGCGTCGTCGTGCCACAGCGATTCAGCGCACAGTGCCGACATGGTGGACAGACCCGCCACCCAGTCGGCGGCTTCGATGTCGGCGCCTTCTGCCGGCGGGTCGAGCCGGCGCATGCCGTCCACCAGCTTGGCCGGCAGGCGCCAGTGCAGCGCGGCGGCGTGGCCCAGCTGCGCCATGCTCAAGCCCAGCATTGCGGGGGCGACGGCTTCGATACTCGAGCCTTCATCGTCGGCGCGGCGTTGCAGTTCGAGCCAGCGCTCGGGCATGTAAAAGGTGAGCATCATGCGCCCCAGCGTGTGCAGCATCGAACATACCACGGCTTCCTCGCCGCGCGGGTTGTGCGCTGCGGTGGCGATCTGCTGCGCCACCATGCCCGCCAGGACCGCTTTTTCCATCTCGATGTGCGCCACGGTGGCTGCGCCGCCGACAGCGGTTTCGGCTGCCATTTCCTCGATCAGCTTGAGCCCCAGCGCCAGGTGGCCAATGGCGTCCGTGCCCAGCACGACCACGGCTTTCGAAACCGTGTTGACATGCTGGCCGAAGGCCGAGTACATGCTGCTGTTGGCCAGCCGCAGGACCTTTTGCGTGAGCACCGGGTCGGACAGCACGGTGCTGGTCATATTGAATTCCAGCTCGTCTTCGCCGCGCATGGCGCCCAGGATCGCCGTGATGGCCTTGGCGAAGCCTGGCATGTCGCCGCGCCGGCGCGTGCAATCCCACAGCTGCGCCAGGGTTTTTTCGCCTTGTTCGTCGATGGGGCCGATGGCATCGAGGTTGCCGAGTTTACTCATGGCGTCACCTGCGCGATGGCGGCAGCGGGGGCGGGCAGGTCCTGCGGCACCAGCTTGGCGTGCATGCTTTCGCTCAGCGCCGCCATGGCGACGTTGGCGGGCATCGGTTTGCCGGTCAGGTAGCCCTGGATGTACTGGCAGCCGCGCTCGTTGAGCCAGCCCATCTGCTCCTCGGTCTCCACGCCTTCGGCCACCACCGACAGGTCCAGGTGCCGCGACAGGTCGAGCACCGTGCTGCAGATGGCGCCGTCCTTCTGCGAGCCAGGCAGGTCGCGGATGAAAGCGCGGTCGATCTTGAGCACGGAAATCGGAAAGCGCTTGAGATAGGCCAGCGACGAATAGCCGGTGCCGAAATCGTCGATGGCGATGCGCGCGCGGCGCTCGGCCATCTTGGTCAGGATAGCCTCGGCGTGCACCGGATCGACCATCAGTGTGCCCTCGGTAATTTCGAGCACCAGCTGTTCGCCGGGCAGGCCGGAGAAGGCGAGGGCGTCGTCGAGCACGTCGAGGAATTTATCGTTGCGGAACTGGCGCGGGCTGATATTGACGGAGATATAGAGGCTGCGCCGCGCCACTTCCTCGAACTGGCGCAGTTGCACGCACGCGGCCTTGAGCGCCCAGGCGCCCAGCAGGTTGATCAGGCCATTGGCCTCGGCGATCGGAATGAAGCGCACCGGCGGCACCATGCCCAGCGTAGGATGCTTCCAGCGCATCAGCGTTTCGAAACCCTGGATCTCGCGCGTGGGCGCATCGACGATGGGCTGATAGTACAGCAGGAATTCGCCTTCGCGCACGGCCTGGAACATCGCCGCCTCGAGCGAGATGTCGTGTTGCGGTGGTCCAGCCTGCGCGGGGCTATACACCACGCAGCGCGCCTTGCCGGTTTCCTTGGCGCGCGACATGGCGGCATCGGCCAGTGCCATCAGGCGCACTTCGTCTTCCGCGTGCAGCGGATAGATCGACACGCCGACCGAGGCGCCCACGTAAATGGTGTGTTTGCCGATGTCAAACTGCGACTGCAGGGTGGCGATCAGCCGTCCCGTGACCAGCTTGATCTGGGCCTCGGTGTGGGTGCCGGGCAGAATCGCGACAAACTCGTCGCCGCCGACGCGCGCTAGCGTGTCACTGTCGCGCAGGGTCTTGCGCAAGCGCGCGGCGGCCATTTGCAGCAGTGCGTCGCCGACCGGGTGGCCCAGGCCATCGTTGACTTTCTTGAAACTGTCAAGGCCGATGGTGGCCACCGCAAAGCCTTGGCCCGAGCGGCGCGCATTGGCGATCACCATGCGGATACGGTCCGACAGCAGCAGGCGATTGGGCAGCTCGGTGAGGGCATCGTGGGTGGCCAGGTGGCGCAGGCGCTGTTCGGTGGCCTGTTGCTGCGACATGTCGCGGCCCACCACCAGCAGCGCCGGGGCGCCGTCCGGCTGCGCCAGGCAGGAGATGCGCAATTCGTGCCACACCTCGGCCTCGGGCGCCTTGATGCGCACTTGCACTACCTGCGGCGCGCCGGAGGTGTGCGCTACCGCGAGCGCCGCCGTCAGCGCGGCATGGTCGTCGTCGCCGACCAGCCGCGCCAGCGACAAACCATGCAGCGGCGCCAGGCGGCCGATCAGCGTGGTGGCGCGGCGGCTGGCAAAAGCGACCGCGCCGGCAGCGTCGAGTCGGAACACCACATCGCCAGCTTCCTCCATGAGACGGTCCAGCTCATGGAGCAAATCGCGCGGCGGCTGAGGTGGTGGGCTCTGTTGCATTGCAAAAATCTAAGCTTTCTAATTTGTATATGTGACATGCGGATTATGTGAATCTTGCAAATCCATAAAGCACTTTATCACTTCTGCGCGCGCTTTTACATGGGTATGGGCAACATTCTGTCCGGTTTCATTAATTTCTTTTGAGAAATCTCTAAAGCCGCGCAGATAGTTGTTTGCCGATGCCGCACTTGCAGCACTGCCGCGCCACATGCCCCGCTTGTATAATGGCGTGCATAAACGTCTTCATAGAGCAAATAATAATGAAACAAGATCCGCGCTTCCCGAACCTGTTCATCACCGATCATCCGCTGATCCAGCACAAGCTCAGCCACATGCGCGCCAAGGACACGTCCACCCGCACGTTCCGCGACCTGCTCAAGGAAATTACGCTGCTGATGGGGTACGAGATCACGCGCGACCTGCCGCTGACCACCCGCACCGTGGAAACACCGCTGATGACCATCGACGCGCCGGTGATCGCCGGCCGCAAGCTGGCCATCGTGCCGATCCTGCGCGCCGGCATCGGCATGAGCGACGGCCTGCTGGACCTGGTGCCGTCGGCGCGCGTGGGCCATATCGGCGTGTTTCGCGACCCGGCCACCCACCAGCCGGTGGAATACCTGGTGCGCCTGCCCGATACTGCGGAGCGTACCTTCATCCTGTGCGACCCGATGGTGGCCACCGGCAATTCGGCGGTACACGCGGTTGATGTGCTCAAGAAGCGCGGCGTGACGGATGAACAAATCATTTTCCTGGCCCTGGTGGCCGCGCCGGAAGGCATCGAGGTATTCCAGAAGGCGCACCCGGGCGTAAAACTCTATTGCGCCGCGCTCGACTCGCACCTGGACGACCATGCTTACATCGTGCCTGGCCTGGGCGACGCCGGCGACCGCATCTTCGGCACCAAGTAACCGTCTGCATATATGACCGCTTCGACCGATCCCGATTTCCGCGCCCGCCTGGCGGCGCTCAACGCCAAGTTCGCCGCCACCGTACCTGGCACGATGGACAAGATCGCGCAGGCGCTGGCCGCCTGCAACGGCAGTACGCAAGGCGGCATGCCATCGGCGGTGTCGCTGCATGCTTTGCACGAACTGTTGCACGGCGTGGCCGGTTCGGCCGGCACCTTCGGTTACCCCACGCTGGGCCAGGAGGCGCGTCGGCTTGAACAGCAGGTGCGGGCAGCAATGAAAGAGGGCGCCGGCTGGGATGGCGTGCCGGCCCAGATCGAGCAGTTCCTGGCGTGGGCCGCACGAGATCCTGGCGCCGTCGAATTCGATTGAGAGATGTTGTGCACTTGATCTAGCTCAAATAGGTTATGATCTAGTTGTCTATAATGACATGTACGCATTGACCGAGAGAGAAAACGCTGTTTTGCATTTATTTTTGTGAATCCGTGCTTTTCTCTGGTAAATGGGTATAATACGGAATCGTTTAGATTCAAGAGTACTGCAGTTTGTATGTTTTTCTTGCCTCAAACGATATCACGGGCGCAAGCCCAACTTAACTGAAATAGGAATTGTAATGGCAACTGGTATCGTAAAATGGTTCAATGATTCGAAGGGCTTCGGCTTTATCACCCCTGACGAAGGCGGCGAAGATCTGTTCGCTCACTTCTCGGCGATTCAGTCGGCAGGCTTCAAGTCGCTGCAAGAGAACCAACGCGTTTCTTTTGAAGTGACCGCTGGTCCTAAGGGCAAGCAAGCTTCGAACATTCAGCCTCTGTAATACGCTGGATCTAACGAAATAAGAAATCCTCGGTCACCGGGGATTTTTTTTCGTCTGTACGTTTGGTCAATCGGCACGTCCGGCCAGGAACGGGCCTGGCGCGTTGGCTCACGCTATCCGGCAAGGCCTGCATTGCCCTTACTGCTCCACGGGTTTGAGCCGCCAATAGTTCGGCTGCGCGTACGCCCGCCGTAAAAAATCCACGAACGCCCGCACGCGCAACGGCAAGTGCCGTCGCTGCGCGAATACCGCGTGGATATCGTTGCCTGGCGCGGCAAAGTCGCCCAGTACGGTGCGCAATTTTCCCGCCTCGATTTCGCTGCCCACCTCCCACATCGACCGCCACGCCAGCCCCTTGCCAGCCAATGCCCATTCGTGCAGCACCTGGCCGTCGTTGCAGCCCATGTTGCCGCCCACTTTCAGCACCACGTTCTTGCCGTTTTCGCGGAAGGTCCAACCGCGCTGGCTGCCTTCGCTGCTGATCGCCAGGCAGTTGTGCCGCGCCAGGTCGGCCAGGGTTTCCGGCGTGCCGTGGCGCTTGAGGTAGGAGGGGGCTGCCACCACCACCCGTTCGTTGTCGGCCAGCTTGACGCTGACCAGGCTGGAATCGGCCAGGCTGGCGATGCGGATCGCCACGTCGATGCCTTCGCCCACGATGTCGGTCACGCGGTCGGTCATGTTAAGCGTGGCGGTCAGGTCCTGGTGCTCGGCCAGGAATGACGGCAGCAACGGCGCCACGTGCTGGCGGCCGAAGCCGGCCGGCGCCGAAATCATCAGGTGGCCGGTGGCGCGCGCACTGCGCTCGGCCACGGCCGACTCGGCTTCTTCGAGCTCGGCCAGGATGCGCTGGCAATCCTCGAGAAACGCCGCGCCTTCGTCGGTAAGCGCCAGCTTGCGCGTGGTTCGCTGCAATAATTTGACGCCCAGCCGCGCTTCGAGCGCGTCTAGCCGGCGGCCGATCATGGCCGGTGCGATGCCTTCGGCGCGTGCTGCGGCGGACAGGCTGCCACGGGCCACCACCTCGACAAAGGTGGAAATCTGTCTGAACTGCCCCATCGTCAACTTTCTATCTGTGACAAAAACGCATGGATGAAGTGATATTTAGTCTCGTTTGCATCACTAAAGAGTGAATATACTGGAAAAAATGCCATAGCGTCACCGAGCCTTCACACTAAAAAAGAAACCGGCGTGCGCACTGTGGCGATGCTTATAATCTGGTATCGAAGTTAACTTTTCTCTTGGAGATTTCGCACATGACGCTGTCCACTAATCTGCCGCAGGGCATGGAAATTACCGGTGACATCAAGCCCGGATACGAAGCCATCCTCACCAGCGAGGCGCTGGAGTTGGTGGTCAAGCTCACGCGCGAGTTCGAAGCGCGTCGTCAGCAGTTGCTGGCCGTGCGGGTGGAGCGCGCCAAGCGGCTTGATGCCGGCGAACGCCCCGATTTCCTGCCTGAGACCGAACAGATCCGCAACGGCGACTGGACCATCGCGCCGATTCCTGCCGCTCTGGAGTGCCGCCGCGTGGAAATCACCGGCCCGGTCGAGCGCAAGATGGTGATCAACGCCCTCAACTCGGGCGCGGATAGTTATATGACCGACTTCGAGGATTCCAACACGCCGAACTGGGACAACCAGATCACCGGCCAGATCAATATGAAGGATGCGGTACGCCGCACCATCTCGCTCGAGCAAAACGGCAAGTCCTACAAGCTCAACGATAAAGTCGCCACGCTGGTGGTGCGCCCACGCGGCTGGCATCTCGATGAAAAGCACGTGCTGGTCGACGGCAAGCGTATTTCCGGCGGCATTTTTGATTTTGCCTTGTTCATGGTGCACAACGCCAGGGAGCAACTGGCGCGCGGCGCCGGCCCCTATTTCTATTTGCCGAAAATGGAATCGCACCTCGAAGCACGGTTGTGGAACGACATTTTCGTGATGACGCAAAACGAGCTTGGCCTGCCGCAGGGCACGATCAAGGCCACCGTGCTGATCGAGACCATCCTGGCCGCCTTCGAGATGGACGAGATCCTGTACGAACTGCGCGAACACAGCTCGGGCCTGAATGCGGGCCGCTGGGATTACATTTTCTCGTGCATCAAGAAGTTCAAGCTGGACAAGGACTTCTGCCTGGCCGACCGCGCCAAGGTGACGATGACTGCGCCGTTCATGCGCGCCTATGCGCTGCTGCTGCTCAAGACCTGCCACAAGCGCAATGCGCCGGCGATCGGCGGCATGGCAGCGCTGATTCCCATCAAGAACGATCCCGAGAAAAATGACGTGGCCATGGGCGGCGTGCGCAACGACAAGGCGCGCGACGCCACCGATGGCTACGACGGCGGCTGGGTGGCGCACCCGGGCCTGGTCGAGCTGGCGATGGGCGAGTTCACCAAGGTGCTCGGCGACCAGCCGAACCAGATCGGCAAGCAGCGCCCCGACATCGATGTCACGCGCGAACAACTGCTGGACTTCAAGCCGGAAGCGCCGATCACCGAGGCGGGCCTGCGCTACAACATCAACGTCGGCATCCACTACCTGGGCAGCTGGCTGGCCGGCAATGGCTGCGTGCCGATCCACAACCTGATGGAGGATGCGGCCACGGCCGAGATCAGCCGCTCGCAGGTGTGGCAATGGATCCGTTCCGACAAGGGCGTGCTGGAAGACGGCCGCAAGGTCACGGCAGACATGGTGCGCGCCATGATTCCGGAAGAGCTGGCCAAGGTGCAGCGCGACGCGCCTGGCGGCGACGGCCCAACCTATCCGCGCGCCGCGCAAATCTTCGAGGAAATGTCTACCTCGACCGAGTTTGCGGAGTTTCTGACCCTGCCGCTGTACGAAGAAATCTAGCTTCAGTCCGTCGTCCCCGAGAATTCAATCCGTCAGCCCCGCGCCTTCAATCCGTCATCCCCGCGAAGGCGGGGATCCAAGCTGAGTGCCAAGCACGCGGCGCCTGGATCTCCGCCAGTGCGGCGGCCTATACCGCGCCTCGCCACAATCAGATCAAAAATCGTTCTTCCACAAGCGCAGCGCCGTAAACGTGGCCAGCGGCGTATCCATTCCATCGAGCTTGCCAGCCTTGACCAGTTGCTGCGCGATCGCCGGTTCGCGGTAGCGCAGGAACGGGTTGGTGGCTTTTTCGATGGCGATGGTGCTGGGCACCGTGGGCAGGTTGTGCTCGCGCTTGTCGGTCTCCACTTTTACCCTTTCCTGCAGCGCGACATTGTCGGGCTCGACCACGCGCGCGAAACGCAGGTTGGATAGGGTATATTCATGGGCGCAATACACCTTGGTATCATCGGGCAGCGCGGCCAGCTTGCCGAGTGAGCTGATCATTTGAGCCGGCGTGCCTTCGAACAAACGGCCGCAGCCGCCCGCGAACAGCGTGTCGCCGCAGAACAGCCAGGTCGGCTCGCCATCATGCGGCGCGCGCACGTAGGCAATGTGGCCCATGGTGTGGCCGGGCACATCGAGCACGCTCACGCGCAGCGCCAGTCCGGGCACGTCGATCTGCTTGCCTTCGCCGACCGGCAAGGTGACGGTGGCGATGCTTTCGTTGCGCGGTCCGTAAACGGGAACCTGGTAATGCTGTAATAATTCGGGGACGCCGCCGATATGGTCAGCGTGATGATGCGTCAGTAGAATGGCGGTCAACCTGAGGCCGTGTGCTTTGAGCGCGGCCAGGACTGGTTTGGCTTCACCGGGATCGACGACTGCGGCATGCACGCCGTCATGGATCAGCCACAGGTAGTTGTCTTTGAACGCTGGAATCGTAAGAACACTGAGAGCTTGTTGAGAAGATATGGTCATTGGATCGCTAAAGGCTGGACATGGATAAAGCAGGTTCGGAGCAGTCCATTATAGCGCTGGAAGGCTGGCTGCAAACGCCCGCCGGTGTGTACATGCGTGCGTGGGAACAAACCTGTCTCGATAATTTAACGGTCGATATTTTCGGCTACAACGCGGTGCAGATCGGCCTGCCGCAGATCGATGCGCTGGCCGCCAATCGCATGCCGAACAAATGGCTGGTGGACCGCAAGGTGCGGCCCGAAAATATTGTGCCGTCCGTGCTGCCGGCACCAACCGGCCAGCCGGAAACGGTCATCGAGTTGCCGGCGGCGCCTGCGCTGCGACCGGTTTCGCTCACCTGCGATTTTACCGAATTGCCGTTTGCCTCGCACAGCCTGGACCTGGTGGTGCTGCCGCATGTGCTCGAGTTCTCCACCGATCCGCACCAGGTGCTGCGCGAAGTGGAGCGCGTGCTGATACCGGAGGGGCAGGTGATCATTTGCGGCTTCAATCCCACCAGCCTGTGGGGGGCGCGCCATGTACTGCGGCGCGTGGGCGGCGCCTCGTTCCTGCCACCCACCGAATCGCTGATTACCATGCCGCGCATGCGCGACTGGCTCAAGCTGCTCAACATGGGCGCAAGCCACAGCCATCTCGGCTGTTACGCGCCCGCCTGCCGCACAGAAAAATGGCTGCAACGTTACGCATTCATGGATAATGCCGGTCCGCGCTGGTGGCCTTTCTTCGGCGGCGTGTACGTCATCCAGGCCATCAAGCGCGTGAAGGGCATGCATCTGATCGGCCCAGCCTGGGCCAAGAAATCGGCCACCGCCCCGGCGGTGGTGCCGGCAACTAACAAAAGACGGGAACAGCAGGATGGATAAGGTAGAAATTTTTACGGACGGCGCATGCAAGGGCAACCCTGGCCTGGGCGGCTGGGGCGCCTTCCTGGTGGCCGGCAACTCCGAAAAGGAAATCTGCGGCGGCACGCGCGACACCACCAACAACCGCATGGAATTGCAGGCGGTGATCGAGGCGCTGAGCATCCTCAAGCGCCCGTGCGACGTGGTGCTGCACACCGACAGCCAGTACGTGCAAAAGGGCATCAGCGAATGGATCCACGGCTGGAAAGCGCGCGGCTGGAAAACCGCGTCCAAGGAACCGGTCAAGAACGAGGACCTGTGGAAGGCGCTCGACATTGCCCAAGCGCTGCACACGGTGGAATGGCGCTGGGTGCGCGGCCACAACGGCCATCCCGGCAACGAGCGCGCCGACATGCTGGCCAATCGCGGCGTGGAAGTGGCGCGCGCTGCCAGCAAAAAGTAAAACCGGCCGGCCTGTTATACTAGGCCGCTTGTCTGTAGCAATCACCGAAATACTATGCGCCAAATCGTACTCGATACCGAAACCACCGGCATCAACCCCAAGCTGGGCAACCGCATCATCGAGATCGGCTGTGTCGAACTCGAAAACCGCATGCTGACTGGGAATAACTTCCACGTCTACATCAATCCCGACCGCGATTCGGAAGAGGGCGCGCTCAACGTCCACGGCCTGACCACCGAGTTCCTGAGCGACAAGCCGCGCTTTCACGAAATCGTCGAAGACTTGCGCGCCTACATACAGGGCGCCGAAGTCATCATCCACAACGCGCCGTTCGACCTGGGTTTCCTGAACCACGAATTCAAGCTGCTGAACCTGCCGGATTTTTCCAGCCATATCGGCAGCGTGATCGACACCCTGGTGCATGCGAAAGAACTACACCCGGGCAAGCGCAACTCGCTGGACGCTCTGTGCGACCGCTATGGCATCTCCAACGCCCACCGCAAGTTGCACGGCGCGCTGCTCGACTCGGAGTTGCTGGCCGACGTCTACCTGGCGATGACACGCGGCCAGAACAGCCTGGGCATGGACGTGGAAGAAGTGAAGCCCGCCGGCAGCGAATTGCTGGCGCCGGTGGCCATGGCCGACATCATTTTCCTGCCGGCCTCGGACGACGAGCTGGCCGCGCACGTGGAAGCGCTGGCGGGGCTGGACAAGGCGGTCAAAGGACAGTGCATCTGGACTGCCGCCATGGCGCCACAACTGCCGGCGTAAGGCAAATCGGAAGAATTTTCATGTTTGCCCTTCCATTTTACGCGAGACGTATCGTATAATTCGCCTCGCTTCGGGAGGTTAGCTCAGGGGTAGAGCACTGCATTCACACTGCAGGGGTCGCAAGTTCGAAACTTGCACTTCCCACCAAAAAATTTCTAGTGATTTCAATCACTTACAAGAAAGCCGGCCTTTAAAGAGGTCGGCTTTTTTTATTCAGTGTAATTTTTCAGTGTAATTTACTTGCGTGAAACCGCCACCAATTGCGACAGCTTATCCAGCGCCAGGCGCTGCGCATCGACCTGCAGGTGGGCATAGCGCTGGGTGGTCTGCACGTTGGCGTGGCCGAGGATCTTGCTGATTGTGTACAGGTCCACGCCCAGGCCCAGCATGATGCTAGCGCAAGAGTGGCGCAGATCGTGGAAGTTCACATGCGGCATGCCCGCTTTCACGCGCGCCCGGCGCCACGACGACTGCACACCGTACAGCGTCATTTCCAACGGAAAATATTTCAACCATGGCCGCAGCGCCGGGATGATCGGTATTACTCTCATGCGCAGCGTCTTCGTATTGCTGGCAGGGAAGGTGATCGCGTCCCTGCCGATATGCTGGCTCTCGATCTTGAACAATTCGCCCCGCCTTGCGCCAGTCAGCAGCGCGGCCCAAATTGCCGCCTGGGCGATGGGAGTGCAGAACGAAGCTATCTTTTTCACCTGCTCGACGGTTAGGAACACCTCGCGCTTGTTGTTCACCGCGACCGACTCGATGCGCAGCCCGTAATTTTCAGGAACGAGCCGCTGGCGCCATGCCAGGTGCAAACCCTTCTTGGCGCAGGCCAGGGATCGGTTGATGGTGGCGGGCGCGTACGCCGGCTTCATCTTGCCGGTTTTCCGATCGGGTATGAGCTTGCTCATGTCGCGGATGACGTGGTCTGCGAACTCTTGCGCCTGGCTGGCCTTGTATTTCTCTGCCCACGCGCCGAGTCGCTTGGCATGGTGCTTGGCCGTGTCTGCACTGCGCAGCGCTGCCGAATGCTCCACGAAGATCGCGAGTATCGCGGCCATCGGTGGATCACCAGGCACGCGGACCTGCTTATCCTTCGGCGCCCGGGCCACCGCCGCCCTCAGCTCGGCCTCGACTAGCTTGGCATCACCCGCAGTTGCACCTTCCGACAACTCTCGGTGAACTCTTTTGCCATCGACCATGATTCCGACGTGGAGCTTGCCCTTTTTATCTTTCCAGATTGACATACTTGATTGTCCTTTAACCACTGCTTGCATTCTGCCAGGTCGTAGCGCTTCGAGCGCACGCCGACCGGCGTGTACGGCATTCCCTGCTGCTCGAGCCGCCGGATCGTCGATTCACTAACGCCCAGGGCGGTGCAAATTTGTTGCCGGTTCAACTCGCCCATCGGGCTTTTGTTTTTGCTCGCCACCAGCTCGGCGATGCGGGCCAGTTCGTTTTCGTCGAATTTCACGGTGGCGTCTCCTGATTGATCTGCCGCGCCAGGCGCTCGGCCTGTTCGCGGGTGCAGTGCTGGTCGTAGGCCATGATCTGCTCGGGGGTGATGCGCATGTTGTACTCCTTGTTGGTTGCTACCCAAGTCGCCAGATACGGGTGAAGCCACGCTCCGGCCCGGTCTTGTAGGTTTTCCTGGAATACTTCCCGCCGAATTTCTGCTCCAGGATCGTGGTGACACCGCCGACGACTTCCTCCGATGACACCAGGATGGAATCTCCGACCGCCATGTCCGCTGCAACTTCCTTAAGCTTGGTCATGGCAGTGCGCTGGCGACGGGCTGGGATCGGGACTCCGCTTTCCAGCAAGACTTCGCCTTGGGGCAGGTGACGTTGTGTGGGGAGGTCTTTAGCCTTCACGTCGTCGGGCCTTTCTTTGCAGCGGCGAGAATGGCGTTCCATTCGGACGCCAACGGGAAGATTTGGGCGCGATTCAGTCGCTCGACGGTGCGCTCAATCAGGCCGATCAATTCCCCCACCTGCGCGACGTTGACGGGGGCAAGTTTGTCGGCGTATTCGATGATCGAAGACCGCAGCCACTCCACGCCGCGATTGAAGCCGTCCGCGTAGGTGGTCGCGGTCTCTTTCGTATGCGTCAATGGCTGCACCTGGATATTCACCAACTGGACCATTGCAAGCGGGCCGAGACCCTTGTCTAGACACGTACTCGCCTTCACTTGCGCCATCATGGCCTTGGCTATGGATACAGGCTCTTCCAGCGGCACGCCGTTGCGAATGGCCGAGAGCAGCGCCGCATCGCTCACGCTATCCGGCTGCACGGCGGCGTGGCCCTCATACTCGCCATCCAGCGGCAGCACGCCGTCCGTATCGTCGTTCCAGCAGCACATGCCGGTGCTCACCTTGCCGTCATCGTCCCGGTGTTGGCGCACGCCGAACGTGAGATCATTGTCTAGTTGGTCGCGGTCGGCCAGACCGTCCGGGTTGATGAAGTCCAGCGCCATACGCAACTGGTGACCGTCGAGCGTTATCGTGGCAGGCTGCACGCTGGCGGCAGGAACATGGGCGAGATAAATTCCAGTCGAGCAGCTCTTCACAGGGGTATTGCGTACCATGACGTTGCGGAAAGTTGCGAAGTCAGAAGGCATTGAAGAAATGCTTGCAATTGAGCTTTTCGTCATGTAACCAAACGGCTCTTGCCCCGCAACTGGCGCAGCGCCCGGGGCGGCGAGAGCTGCGCGGGCGTCGGCTCGGCGCGTAGCTTCGCACCAAGCGTCGTAAGCGGCAACGCGGCAGTCCTCGACTTGCTGCTCGGTTTCCACTCCATCGCATGAAAGCGTGTTGCAGAAATAAGCGTTGAACGCCGCGAGGTCCGCAGCCACTGCCGCAGGCTGCTGCACTGGCTGGGCAGGGATAGATGCGTTATATGCCTTGACGAATTCTTGCAGCCAGCGTTCGGGCATCCACTGCCCGAAATTGTTATTTGCCGTATTCGCAGCAGAATTCACGGCATCCCAGCCGAGAGACTGCATTCCCGTTTGCGCGGGAACCGCTGGCACCGGCGTTTGTTTGATGTCGTCGTTCATACAGGTTGCTCCAATATCGTTATGTCACATGGCCGCACCGGATCGGCGCGCCCCTTGAGGTAGACCACCATTTCCGCATCGCCTTCGTGGTGGCAGTAAGTGCTGACGAAGTACTTCGCGCCGTTGAAGCCCACCGCCTGGCACCGCTGCCGCGCGCGGGTGATCCGCAGGTCGTGATCGTCGGCCAGATCCTGCGCGGTCTTGACGCGCTCGGCTGGCGCCTCGTCGCGCGCGCTCACTTCGACATCCAGTCGCAGAGCAGGGCGGCCAGGACCAGGCCGTAAAGCTTGAGGGCGCCGATGCAGGCGACGCGGCGGGCTGTGAGGTACTTCGTTGCGCTGGCCGCGTCATTGGAGTGCATGCTACGATTTCCCTTCACCTTGGAGGATTTATGGACCGGAACGAATTTATCGCCGCAGTTATCGAAAGCGCTGCCGCACGGGAGCTGGGCGTAACCTGGAATCGCAACGGTCGCGCGTCGATCTGCTTCAACGCGACTAGCAAAAAGAGTCTCCACGCTGACCACCTTGGAGAGCTTTTCGACCGTGGGTATGCCGACGCCAACCGGACTGCGGCTGAGCGAAACGCACTGGTGAGACTGGTCGCTCCAGGTCGGCCCTGCACTCACCGCGGACTCCGACAGATAGTCGAAACGCTGCCAGCTTAGGTGGCGGTTCAAGGCTTCACCCGCAGGAACGAAATAGCCCACAGCCACGGGTTGGCATCCCAGTCTCCACCAGTGGATTCCCATAGATCGCGCCAGGCGCTACGCAGGGTTGGCCGGCCCGAGGCGTTGCCATCCTTCGCCACCACGTCATAGCGCTCCTGCGCCTCGGCCAGCGCCACCATGTCGATGCCCTCGGCCTCGATGTCGGAATCGCTGATGTCCTGCAGGCGCTCGATGCGAACGCCGGTGATTTCCAGCATGATGCGACTGGCTGAGCGCGGCATGTGGATGCTCGGCTTCCAGGGGCCGCCGTAGTCGGTGCGGTTGTCGCCTTCGCGATAGACCACCCATTCTTGACCGGGCGCCTGACAAACGGCTGTACGGGCGAAAGCTTCGCGCACCCAAAGTCGATCTCCTGGGCGGCCGTGCGGGCACAGGTCATCAAATATGCCGGGGTGCTGCTGGAATTGCTCCACGGACATCATCGACTGTGCGAGATTCGACGGCCACCAGTGCTGGCCATCGCTGCTTGGGCGCACTTCTGGCTGCGGCTTCATGATCCGCCGCGTCTGCGTCTTGCTGCCGTCCAGCGTGGCGCGCACCATGGCGCCGTTCATGAGGATGGGGCGTTCATTGCTCATGTTATTATTTCCTAATGAGAATATTTAAAATTGCTGGCGGCTGCCTCGCTACCGCATGCGCTAGCTTCTTCCTTGGCTACTTCGGAGCGTCGCTGTATTGCGCCCCTCCTGTAACTTCCGCCGACTGTGCTGCCTGGGCGGGCGCAATTGGAACGGTTGGTACGTTGATCGGAACCATCTGGCTCGCGACCGCTGCCGAGCGAACTCGTGTTCGGGAGCAGTCCGCGCGAGCTGCAGTAGCTGCCTCTGCCTTGCAACTTCGGATTACATCTGCGTTGAAACTTGTTCAAGATGTGAAATACGGTCTGACGAGTGCCGAGGTTCAAGGTTTCCGATATGAGCAAATGGCGGAAGAGATCGCCAAAGCAGATCTGTGGACCGATGACGAGGTATTGCCCTTGATGATTTTGCCCCGCAATGTCACCTCCGAACTCGTTGCCGCCAGAGATGTTCTCCGACACTGTGTTGGCTTGCTCCGATCGGGAAACCCAAGGCGAATCCTTAGCCCTGAGCGCTCCCAGGAAATTGAGGAGGAAGCAATCCGATACCTTAATCAGGTTGCCGGAAGTCTTGACGTTGCGGCCACCGAGTGCCATCGATTTTTCGTTGGGACTACGCATGTTGAGTATTGAGATTCATGCCGTGTTAATACCTTTTTATTTGAGTAGCTCGCGATTGCCGTTCGACATTAGCGGCCCGACGACGGATCCCTCCATGTTCTCCAGCAGGCGTGACGCGCGGTTATATCCAACACGCAGGTGGCGCTGGATCAGCGAGATCGACGCGCGCTGGTTGGTGCGCACCACGGCTACGGCCTGGTCGTACAGCGGATCGGTGGCGCTGCCGTCGCCGACCGGCACGTCGTCGGCTAGGCTCGTCACCACGCGCTGCTCCCGCACTGGTTCGTCGCCGGCTGCCGGGCGCGGACTCGGTTCCACAATCTCCACCGCCGCAACCAGGAACAGTTGGGCCGAAGTCGAGCCGGTGGCCTGCTCCTTCGCCAGTGCGATGGCGGCCTCGACGGCGCCGCCGGCTTCATCCATTCGCGCCCGGACGCGCGCCATGTAAGGCTCGATCGTCTGCTCGTACAGCGTGCCCAGCACGTCGCGGTGGAGGGCGCGCTGCTTGTACAGCTCTGCGCCCAGGCGCACTGCGCGCTCGACATTCTGCTGGCCGGGTGGAGCCGCACGCTTCTCCACGCCAGGCGCATCCATCGTTGCCTCGCCGCCCAGCGCTTCCACCACGGCAGCCAGCATCTTCGCCAGTTCTCCGGTCATCAGAATGAAGTCGCCATCGAAGCGTTCGGCCTCGTTGCGGGTGCTCGACTCTTTCTCGCTCAGCACGTCGAGCGCCTTGACCGACTTAATGGCCAGGGTCTCGTCGAGCACAAACGAGATTTTGCTTTCCCACGTCATGGCCAGCCGCGTGCACTGCTTGCCGGCCTCGATGTGGCGGCGCACCTCGCCGGGCTCCAGGGTGTGGCGTTTGTACGCGACCTGGGCCTTGCTCTCGCCGGTGGCGCGCAGCGTGGCGTCCATGTCGACGGTGAAGCCGACCGGCGCCTCGTCGGTTTGCAGCCATTCGGTCATCACGCCCACGGGCGAGCGCTGCACGCGCAGGCTTTCCAGTGGCAGTTTGTCCACGGCCTTGAGCAGCAGCTTGATCACCTCGTCGGCCTTCGATGGGCTGGCGGCATCGACCACCAACCAGCCGTTGACCGGATCGATCCACACCAACGTCTGCGCCTTGATGCTGAACGCACGCGGCAGCAGCTCGTCGGCCACGCGCTCCTTCAATTCTTTCATGGCTTTCTTGCCCGGCGCGAAGCCTTGGGCCTCTTCCATCTCGGCGGCGCGCGCGGCGGCCACCTGGTTGACCACGGTGGACGGCAGCAGCTTCTTCTCGGTTTCGAGCTTGAGCAGGTACTGCTTGTTGACCACGTGGACCAGGTCGCCATTCGGGCGCGGCGCGGACCAGCCCTGGCGCAGCAGTTCGTAGCTGCTGGCTGGGGTGAAGGCGTGCGGCTCGAGCGCGGCCACCAGGGCCTCGGCGGTCATTGGCCAGTTGCTCGGCAGGCGGTAAATTTGGAGGTTCTTAAACATGGTGATCCTATTCTGAAAATACGACGCCGCGCGCGGTGCCGAAGGCGTACAAAAATTCAATGAACTGCGCCGCTTCCTTCACGTAGAACTCGGCGGTCTGGATGCCGAGTTGCACGGTGCGGCGCCCGTCGAAGCTCACGGTGACGCGGCCGTCGTGATGCAGCGGCGTGCAGGCCAAGCGCATCTCTTCGGCAAACTCGTCCACCAGCAGGCGCTTCATGTCGTCCGCGTCCCACTTGCGGCCGATGTGTTCGATCTGTTTCGCGATCTCGCCGATCATCGCGTGGTACTTTTCCTCCTGGGCCCGCTTCTTGCGCGGCTCGGAGAAGACGACCATCCAGCCCTCCGGCGCTGTGCCGGCGAACGCTGCTGCGCGGCGCCGGGCCTCGGCGTGTACGAGGAAAAACGTTTGGCGCGTCATGGCGGTGCTCCCGCAGCCACCGTGATCATCACCGACAGAAACAGGCGCTGCGCCACCGCGCGCGTCTCGTCCAGCGTCAGGCCGGTGATGGTGATGGTCTCGCCGTTTAGGCGCTGCACTACCGCGCCGAGCGTGCCCTGGTCGTCGATCTGGCCGACTTCGACCAACGTGCCGGCGATGATCATGCCGGCACCGCCTCGGCCGCCGACTGCTTGGCCGCGTCGTATTTCTCGATACCCCATGCCAGCGCGTAGCAGCACCAGATGATGCTGTGCGTGTATTCGGTGAAGTCGCGCTCGAACAGGTCATCGAACTGCCAGCCACGATGCTGCGAGTCGCGAGGATCAGCATGGTGAAAGTCGTAGGCCGCATATTGCGCACGGTCGCCGCCATCTTCCAGCGCGCCAAGCACCTCGTCCTCGACGGCCTCCCACAGTTCCCGTCGCCCCTCCTTGTTCAGTGAGTTGCTTTCCTTCGCGTCACGCATCCACTGCACGCGGTATTCGTTGATGACCAGCTTGAACTTTTCTTCATCGAACGCCTTAGGCTTGCCGCCATGGCGGTTACCATCTACCGCGATCAACTTTTCGGTCCAGTAGCCCAGGTTGATGCCCAACTTCCGCCCGCGAGACTGGTTGTATTCCCGGTCAGTGCGAAAGAACTCGAACATGTCCGTCAAGCGTTGAAACACGTACGTGCCCATGTCGCCGGTGTAGCAGAGGTGGCCGGGCCAGGTGATCAGGTCGAAAAACATGTCGCTGCTTTCCGGCTTCTTGAAGCGGATGTGGCGGCTCACGCCGTCGTCGCGGATCACGGTCATTTCGTGCTTGGCCACGTCGAGCAGGAATCGCTCTTCGGTGCAGGCGGCGCTCATACGGCCGTCGCCGGCGTCACGCGGTCCAGCAGATAGCAGCCGCTGATTCCCTTGAGCCAGATGACGGCGCTGTGGCCGCTGAGTACCTGGGCCTCGCTGGTGGTGATGGTCTCGCGGATCTCGCCACCATCCAGCTGCACCGTGACGGCGGCACCGACATGGTGCGCCGCATTGAACTTGTTGCAGGTCGCCTGTAACTGCGCGGCCGATGGTGGCCGGCGGCTCACGCTGCACCGCCCAGGTCGGCCACGTCAATGACGATGCCACGGCAGTACACGATGCCGTCTTCCATGATGTCGAAGGTGGCATGCGGAACGTCGGTGCGGTAGGTCCAGCTGGTGTCATCCTCGGCAGCCCACAGAGCCTCGACCTTGCGCGCCAGCGGCTCGCGGGCGAAGAAGTCCTTGAGCACCGCGTCGTCATCGATGCTGTCGCGATTCGGCAGCAAGCCCTTCGCGTCGATCAGGGCCACACCAGGCGCACCGATCTCGTCGCATTCGATGCCGCGCAGTTCCATCAGGTCGTCACTGGCGCCGAAGATCACCAGCAGGCCGGCCGCCTTAGCCTGGGCCTGCTCTTCCTTCGTCAGGTCGAAGGGGTATTCGCGGCCGTGCAGCGCCACGGCCAGCAGTTCCTTGCTCAACTTCGGTGCCGCAACCGGCGCCGCCACCGGCACGCCCATGTTCTGGTAAGGGTGCTTTTGCTTGTGCGGCTGGATGTGCGCGATGAAGTGCTTGCCCACCGACTCGGCGCCTGCGAATGCGGTGAATTCTTGCGCCGTGAAATTGGCGTAGTGGTACACGTTGCCGGGCGCGCCCTTGGCAAAGAACTGGACGGCTAGAGTCTGGCTGGCGGCGTCGTGGCCGATGGCGTGCAGCTTGCTGGACTTGACCGGGGTGAGGGCAATGCTGTTTGCGTTCATGGATGGCTCCTGGTGGTGAACTGGTTAGACGGAAAACTTGGCCTGGACGGCGGCGATGTGCCGGGTCAGCGCAGCGCACATGCGCGGGAAATCGGCGTCGTGATACAGCTTGGCGGCGCGGTCGGTGGCCGCCGGGGCGAAGCCAAGCGAAGTCAGAAATTCGGCCGTCAGCGAAATGCCCAGGCGCTCGCCGATCTGGCCGAGGCGCAAGGCTGGCGGCGTGGTCGCACTGGCGGCGCTGCCGATCGAGAACAGGTCGTCGGCGACGGCCGCGCCGTTCTGCGCATTTGCGAGGTCGGCCAGTTGGCCCTGATCGGCCAGCGCAGCGGCCTGATCCTGGGCGATGCCCTGGTGCGCGGCGGCGATGGCGCTCCGAATGGATGGCTGTGCTACCTGAGTGGCGCGGTCGGCCGTGGCCTGCGCCGCGCGCTGGGCGGACACTTGGGCGGCCTGCTGCTCCATCTGCGCCTTCGTTTCGGCAGCCACGCGGTTGCGCTCGGCCTGGTCGGCGGCAGCCTGGCGCTCAGCAGCAGCTTTCGTCTCGCTCGCCTGGCGTTCGGCATCTGCGCGGCGCTGGGCAGCCTCGGCGGCGGCCTTGGTTGCGGCAATCTCTGCGAGCTGGCGGTCGATTTCAGCTTGGGCAAGGCGATTCTTTTCGGCCTGGGCGTCGGCTTCGGCTTTCAGGCGCGCAGCGGCAGCTTCACGCTCGCGCAGTGCAGCGGCTTCCTGTTCGGCGGCCAGCGCGGCCAGGCGGTCGGCCTCCGCCTTCTGTGCTGCGGCCACGCGCTCGGCCTCGGCTTGCGCCAGGCGCTGACGTTCGGCGGCGGCTTCGCGCAGTTGCGCCAGTTCGGCGCGCTCGGCGGTGATGCGGGCGGCTTCTGCTTCCGACTCGCTCGCGGTGACTTGCAACGCGGCGAGCTTGGCCAGCACCTCGGTGCGCGCCGTTTTGGCCGCATCCAGCAGCGTGCCGAAGGTGTCATCAGGCTCGTCGGCTTCCAGCGCCGCCACCATCTTGGCAATGACCTCGGCCGACTGGCCGACGGCCTGGAGCGGCAGTTCGCGGATAGCGACGACGCGAAGGCGGGTCTGCTCGGCGCGCGCTGCCTCGGCTGCCTTCAAATCTTCCTTGCGCTTTTTCTCGGCCTCGATGGCGTTGTGAAACTTCGCCTCATACGGCGCCACCGCCTCGAGCAGGTCGCGGTACTTTGTGTCAAGCAGCTTGCCGATCTGGAGGATTGGCGCCTTGCGGTCGGCACGGGCCTTCTCGCCGGCGATGCGCACGTCGTCGCGGAAAGCGGCACGGTACTTGATGCAGACGTCCATGCCGGCGGTGGTGCTGGCGTCAGGGGTAATGGCGTCAGCTTCAACCTTCAAAGTTTCCAGTTTGTCGTTGAATGGTTTAAACACCTCCGCGACATACTTGGCTGGATCCAGGGTGATCAGTTGGCTGGTGGCGGGCGCACCGGTGCCAGCCTGGATTGCGACGGCGCCGACGGCTTCGTTTTCTGCTGGGTGGTTGTTCATACTGCTTCCTTCATCCGTAAAGTAGTTTCGTAGTGGGTGACCAATTTTTCAAACTCGGCAAGCTCCTCGACCATCTGGTCGATGTACTCGTCGTCGCGCTGGTAGGTGCGCATCCAGAGGTGCTTGTCGATGATTTCCATCGCGGGGCAGTACACACAGAAGTCCCACCACTTCCGCGCCGTGAGCCACATGCAGCCCTGCACCTGGTCCATGAACTCGCTCGCGTCGCCGTCGATGTAGATGCGTTGCAGGCGCTCCGGCGATATCAGGCATTTGTATTCACTGCCGCCGTCCTTGCCGATCAGGCCGTCGGCGCTGGCGCCGAACAGGTGGTCACCAGAGAGAACGAAACCCGCACGCTGCACCATGTGGCCGCTGGCAATCTCGTGCTCTCGCCGCGCTGCCGGCTCCAGTTCGTGGCCGCGCCGCATGGCGTATGTTTCGAAGCTTTCATCCAGGGGCATGCCGCTGATACGCTCGATGGCCAGGCGAAAGGCGTAGGCCTTGGCCGCTTCCGAGAAGTCACCAACCGGCAAGCCTTCGATGGCGCGCTGGATGGATTCGGCTTTCGGCGCCGCACGGTAGCCGGCCAGATCGCGGGCAGCACCCTCGCTCATGCCGGAGCGCATCGCGGTGACGTACGCCTGCTGCTTCTCGTCAAGGCCGCCGGTGCGCGAGCGGGCAACCACGAACATGCTGGCCGTGATCACGCCCGCGCGGGCCTGGTGCCATTCCGGGCTTCCTTGGGCGCAGTTCAAGACGATCATTTGCCCGCTCCAACTGCCTCGGCGCGGGCCTTCAACTTGGGATATTCATTGACCAGGCAGTCTTGCGTAGCCGGCGACAGGCGCCCCCATACTTCGTCGAAGAAGTCGGCACCGGCATCAGCGTCGGCCGTGAGGTCGGCCAGCAGTGCTTGCATGTCCGCCGACAGCGGCTTCGTGGTACCAGCGGTCGGCTCGGCGTCGATGGTGCGGCCTTGGTCGGCGGCGGTCGCCGCAGCTTTCCAGCCATCGTGATGGGCGGCAAGTGACTTGCGGTTTGGCGCACCGGTGTCGCTCCAGAATTTCTGGTAGGCGGCGACGCCCTTGGACGCGGCAGCCTGTGCTTCGTGAATCAGTTCCGGCGCTGCCTCGGGTGCAGGCACGGTGCCGGTGACATGCTCAGCCATTGGGGTGATATCCCGGATCTCGCGGTTGACCTCCTCCAACTCATCGGGGGTGTAGACGCCCAGGATCACGTCCGGCGCGTGCAGTCGAGTCCAGCGCTTCACGGCAAGGTACGCCAGTTGCTGTTTCGGGTCGGACGCCCAAAGTGGCGAGTTGCGAACACTAGCTTGGACCAGCAGCAGATCAAGAACGCGAGGCTCCGATTCTCCCTTCAACGTGCAAGACACGCGCACGCCGAGACCTGCCTCGGCTTCCATGCCGTAATCCGGTACGCGGAATTGGTATTCTTTCTTGTCGGCCTTGGCCGGCACTGTGATGACTTTGGTCTTGCCGATGATCCGTTCCCATGGACCGTACCATTCGTAGTTGAAGCGATCTTCTGCGACGCCGCTCGACTGGATCACAGCATTGACCAGTTGCGCCTCGTAGCCCAGCGCCCCGTTGACAAGATGGGTCTTTTGAGCGACGGCAAATGGATTCATGCGCCACTGGACGGCCTGCATAACCACTGCGGCGCAGTCGGCTGCGTTGCCCCGCAGGTGCTCTGGGATCGTAGAGCGACCCTTCGCCATGATGTCCGCCAGACGCATGATGCTGTCCATGCTCGCGCTGTCCAGTATCAGCGAGGCGCTACTGGTGGCGACCATTGGTAGGTCAGCGGGGGCGGGCGCAAACTGCATAGCGGCTTGGCTTTCTTTCGTAACTGCGTTCATGCTTCTCTCCAGGTGGACTTCGTTGTTGCCGCCGGTGGCGGGTAAATTGGTGGTGGTGCGGCGCCGGCTACTTATCGACCTTGCCGGTCCAAATTTCTTGCTCGTGCTGCGCTGCGCGGGCGTCGGCTTCCTGCATGTAGCCGTAGGTGAGCGCGACCAGGGTGAGTAGGGCCCCGATGGTGAGGATTTCACGCAACTTCATCGCCAGCCCTCCCTTGCTCGGCGTAGCGACCCATGACCCGGTTGCGCCGCAACTGAATCGCGCCCTCGATCGCCTGGCGCCGCTCGCTGGCCGACGCGCCCAAGCCTTCCATTGCGATTTCCAGCACGCGCAGCTCGTGGCCGCTCATGAAGGCGTTGTCGGTGAACAGCGAGACGATCTTGCGCAGCGCCTTCTCGGCCGGCGCTGGCTCGTGCGCAAGCAGCTGGGCGACCAGGCCCGGTTCCAGGGCGCTCACGGCTGCACCATGGCGGTCACGCCCAGCGCGCCGGCGTCGTACAGAGCGTCGCAGATTGCCTTGATGGCGCCGATGGCAGTGCGGTGCTCGGTGCTGCCGTCCTCGTGCTTGATGGTGAGGTGGTAGATCATGGCTTCACCAACCATTCGACGAGGCCGAACCAGCGCGCAGCGACCAGCAGGCCACCGATTACGAAGCCGGCCACGGAGCTGTGCAGGGCGGCGCGAAGAAGAGGGCTCACGATGCGACTCCTTCGCGCTCGGCCATCTGCAGGTGGATCCAGTTGCGACTGTCGTTCAGTTCCTCGCTGACGCAGCCGCCGGAAAGGACCATTTCGACTGCATCAAGGTTGCCGCTGTTGAAAACGTCCTCGTAACCGGCGTCCTGGTAGATGCGATGCAGTGCGTCCGAGACGGCGGCGCGCGCGGCGCGGCCAGCGGTGATGTGACGGATGATCATGCGACACCCGCAGGCACAGCGACGGGCAGACCCTCGTATTCGCCGACCGTGTAGCGGCCGGTTGTGCGACCGCAGAAGGGGCAGAAGCCCGCGACGAACGGCATCGTCTTGCCCTTGGCGCTCGAAAAGCCCTTTCCGGTGCCGGTGATCTTGAACGGAATGTTGATCGTGCTGCGCAAGTCCATGTCTTCCGTCAGCTGGAAGCCGGTCGCCATGCATTCAACCTTGATGTCCGAACCTGCCTTCTCGACGATGAACAGCGCAGTCGCCAGTCTGGTTTCGGTGCTTTTGACGCAGTTGCAGTTCATGCCACTCTCCCTGTTCGTTTCATTGTTGGGGACCGCGTTCGCCGGTCCCTGCGTGTGGTAGCCGGTGCTGACTTCTTCCGGCTTTGCTCCCAAACCCGAAGCGCTTTCGCACTGGCCATGTACTGGAGCACTCAATTAGGTCGAGCATCAGCCTGCTCTATTCACCACATGGCTGCTGACTGCCCCGCCAATCCGCCCGCGCACTGCACCAGCGTTACCTGTGTGTGTTCTCGCTCCTCGGCAATCAGCAGCCATGTGGTTCCCGCGCTTGCCCGGCGCGGGACGGGTGCTGCTGGCGGCCTGCACGCCGCCATTGATTCAAACTGCCTGCACCTGCGAGGGGCGGTAGCTGCCGACCTTGTTGCCGCCCAGGTCGATGTCGTAGTAGATGCCCTTCGAGCCAGGACGCTCTTTCAGGAACTTGCCCTCGAAGACCTTGCTCCGGGCGCGGACGGTGACCTTCTGGCCCGGTTGGAAGTTGCTGGTTTCTGCTGCCATGTGATGCCTTTCTATGGTTTGTGGTGGCCGGATACGCCGGCCGGCGGCACGGGGCGAGTGCGACGCGGGCATGCTGATCCCACAGGGGCTATTTCTTCGCCTGCCAAGGCTGAGCCGGGTGGTAGCAGCGCCCGGCGACCGCATTGCTTAATCCTTGTTGCAGTCGTGCTCTTCGTTACTGAACTGGTGCGCGTTGGAGAACTCGCCGCCGTAGCCATCGGCGTCGCGGTGCTCCAGGTGTGCCCGGTACTGGCCAGTGCGTACTTCTTGGCGGATCGCCTTGCACGTCTTCGAGCAGTACAGTCCCCAGCCCCGTTTGACGTCGGCAGCCCGTGCGAAGAACTGCTTGCGGCACCACTTGCACTGGCGCTCGACCATCTTTGGCTGCGGTACCCGCTTGGCCGCTTTCGCTACCGGCTGCGCCCGTACATACTCGATTCCATTCACAACAATTCGATCCATCGCACACCTCTGTTTTGTTCGTTTGCTGACGCGTCCAAGCCGGAGATTCGATCCGATCAAGGTGGCTCGAAGTTGCGTTCCCACTCGTGGCGCTCGATACGCGCCTCGTCGATCGACACCAGGCGCAGGTCGTGGGCACTCGGCAGGTGGTCGTCACACCAGTCGCTCATTTGCAGCAGAACTTCGCGCTTCAGCCAGGCGCCGATGTCGGTCATGTCTACCGAGAGGTGCAAGCCGACGTGCTTCACTTCGTAGCCGTGCGCGTCGAGCACGCCGTACAGGTCAACCAGTAGGCCGTCGTGCTCATACCCGGAGTGCAGTGGCCGCGCATCGGCCGGGATGAGCGGCTGGCTGATTGCCGTGGTTGGCGTAACCGCGACCGGTGCGGCGGCCGCCTGGAGCAGGGCGAAGTTGATAGGGGCATTCATTGGGCGGCCTGAATCGCGTCGAAGGCTAGGGCCAGCACGTCGGCGTCGTAGGTGTTGACCTCGCCGAACTGCTCCATGGCGCGGCCGATCAGCAGGCCGTCAGCGCGGCTCAGCGCCGCAGCCTTGCGACCGATGCGGCTCATGACGGGCAGCGGCAGGTCGGCGCCGCGTGCAGCGCAGAACTGGGCCACGGTGACCATGCCGGTGGCGGCCGGCGCCAGCTTCGGCACTAGGGCCAACTTGCGCGCCGGGACCAGGTTGCGGATGGCGTCGCCAGCCAGTTCGGTGAAGTTGAAGGTGCTGCCGAGCTGGGCACCCAGGATCAGGGCGATCACAGCGCCACCGCCTTCTGGTGCTCGGCGAACGACCACGCAGAACCAGCGGCGCGCTCATCGCGCAGCTCGGCAGCAGCAGCTTCCGTACGGTAGATGTACCGGCGGCGCGAGAGCTTGCGGTCGAAGTCGTTGCAGATTTCCCAGATGCGAGGGCAACCGATGCTGGCGACGAAGCCGGCGCATTGCAGGTTGGTCGTGTTCTTTTTAAGGGTAGGTTTGCGCATGGCGTCGATCTCCGATTAGCGCGCAGCTGGCGCAGGGTGGGAGGCGGCGTGTGCGGCATCGCCCAAGCGCAGGGCTTCGGCAAGGGCTTGCAGTTCGGCTGGTGACATTTCTTCTCCATCGCTGTTGGTGTATCGATGGAGGTATATTAGTCTGACTGATTATTTATGTCAACAGTCGGACTAATAAAAAAGAATATTTTTTGTTAGTACGGCAGTTCGATGTGGTGCGGACTGGATGTCACAGGGGAGGGATTAGAGCCCAAGAGTGGCTTGACGAAAAAAAACCCGCTGTGCGGGCTTTTTTTTCTACTTGGACGGGGGCGCATCTGGTTGGCGCCGTCGATCCAATTCTTCGCGCATCTGCTTGAGTAGCGCGGCAGTATCCTCCGCCTGCTTCTTTACCTCCTCTTGGGCGGAGGCCGTATTTTTGCCTGACTCGAATGATGCTAGCATGTTCGATGTTAGCATTGTATTAAAGGAAAGCACGCCAAACAAAATGGCCGCTACCGTGCTAACAGCAGTCACAATGATCGCGGTTTTTAAGCTTTTCATATCCGCGCTTGCTTTGTCTCCTTCGGCTTTTGTTTCCTTTCGGCCGTCCGATACATCGCTTTCCATGCGAATCAACCTATCCTCGAGCCGCTTCGCGCTCTCCGTTTGCAGTTTGAGATAATTATCAACACTGGCCTGTATGGATGCGACCCTTCCATCCATCTTTACCTCGATGGTTTCGAGTTTTGCATCAAACTCTTCTCTTGTGAGATTACTCATAGGTTCGTTGAAATTTTCATGTGTGGAGGATACACCGCCCGGGCGAGTGTGCACCGTTAGATTGTCAACGTCTGAATAGTCATCGAATGTGGGGAAGCGACTTCTAAGCCCTTCTGCGGTAGGCCGCCCCTCGCTATATGTGTTACTGGCTCTCATTGTTTTCAAGAGGTTTTTTGCCGTTAGTCACCCATTTGCTTATTGGGGCCCTAGAATGGAATCGCATAAATGCGCATCTTTTACATATGCACACGATCACGGGAAGAACATAGTTACTTATCGAACCTCGTTGACGATTGCCAAGTGGGATCATGGGACCCATATCCTCACCATCGACTTCCGAGGTGTGAATAATATTCCATCCGCCATTTCCGCAGGCTGGACACGGTCGGTCGACCTTCGATGCCTTAAGGAACTCCAAAATGTCTGCAAATGACAGATTGGCAGCTGAACCTTTGTCTAACTCTTCTTCTGGTGTACTCACTTCTTGTATCCTTGGTTGCTGGGAACTATGGAGATGGATCAAGCATCGGATAGCGAAGCACAAGTCGCCTTATGCCCTCAAACAATATCGCTAGCTAGATTGTAGCCTTCACTAGCGCGCTTGGGCATCCGAGCCTGCCCGAGCGTAACCTATCTCACCAGCCTCACACCGGAGCCTGGGGAGGCAACGCCCATCAGCTTGTCTTTGCGGTAAAACATGATCTCACGCGCGCCGCCGGACAGACAGGCGTCCATATCAGAGAAGGCGCGAACCATTTTCAAGCGCTTTGCATCTGATTCGCGCTCGATCTTGTAGACCCAGTACACGGCGAGGTGATCGCCTTCGATATGGCTTTTTGCGAATTCGCGCAGCATCGATTGCGCCTCAAGCGCCGCCGTCTTGTCGCATTCGCCAGCATTAGCCCAAAACGGAAGCAAGAGCGCAATTCCGCTGACAATAATTTTTTTCATAATCGGTCGCGGAAGTTCTTTGGCGTGAAGTGAACAACTCGTCCAATGACAATGCAGTCAGCGCCACGGCATGGGACTGGCTCGAAGTCGGGATTGTCCGAGGCCAAAAACCATTCTCGGCGATCGTAAGTCAAGCGCTTAACTACAGCCTGGCCGTTGTAGTTCATGGCGAAGACTCCACCGTTTTTGCGAGTTCGGTCAATGGTATTGACGACTGCAATATCTCCGTCAAATATCATCGGCTGCATACTGTCGCCCCGCACCTTTACAGCGACGAGTGAGTCGGGGTGCAGGTCATTTTCCTCAATGAATTGCCGAGGCACATAGTGCCTTCCATCCTCATCAAGGATAGGCTCAATGACGAATCCGTCTATCCCCGCTTGCACGTGGACCGAGACCATTGGAATTGCGATGGTGGGCGGAGCGTGATCGTCATCATCCGTCACACGTAACCCGGTAACGGAACCAGCAACCCTGGTTGCCTGGTCTGCCAGTGACGGGCTGAAGTCTGATAGGCCCACACCAAGGAGGGCGGCGAACTTGGCTCCAGCGTCGATGTTTAAGGGAATCTTTCCGTTCAAATATTGGGCAAGGGCACTTTGGCCGAAGCCGAGCATATCTGCCGCAGCCTCTTGGGACGAAGGAAGACCGGATTCTTTGCGACTCGCCTGCCAGGACTTGAATAGGTCCTTGAGCTTGGCGGCTTCGGAAAGTTGGTCTTGTGATAGTGGTTGTGCGGGCATATGAACAGAATATAAGTAAGCCTAATAAATTTCAATTAGTCCGACTGTTGACAATATCTAGCAGTCGGACTAATATTTGCCTCATGAACCGAATTTCAGACATCCGAGCCAAGCTCGCACTCACTCAAAAGGCCCTCGCAGACGCTCTGCAGGTCAGCCAAGGGAATGTCTCCCACTACGAGCGCGGGCAGAGTGTTCCGCCGAAGGTTGCGCAGCGGCTGATTGCATTTGCAGCGAAGCGCGGCCACACCCTGTCGTTCGATGACATTTACGGCAACCCCGCACCCGCCGCCGTGACCCAGCTCAATCAAGCGGGAGAGGCCGCATGAACCTCGCTGAATACTTTGCACTCGCACGCGGTAACCAGTTGCGCCTTTCTGAGGCGTTGGATATACCGCAGGCAAACGTCAGCCGCTACGCCTCCGGGGTAAATCCAATTCCTGTCGAGCATGGCGCCGCGATCGAGCGTGCGACCGGCGGGGCTGTAACGCGCCAAGAACTGTTCCCGGAAAAATGGGCGTCGATCTGGCCGGAATTGGTGTTGCAGGCCCATATCTACGGGTCGATCACGCTGATGCTGGCCGAGCTGCGCAAGCAGAACACGCTGCTCGAAGTGCTGGCGAAGCAGGGCGACATCACGGTCGCCGCGCGCAGCACCGCATGCGCCGATCTCTGCTCGGTCGTTCGTCCCGCCACCGGCGCTGCCGCGTCCGGCCTGCCTGGCTGACGGCGATCACCACCCCGAATTTGTAACGTCGCCGGCCCTAGACCTGCCGGTTTAAATCCTGAAGTCCGCATCACTATAGGAGCAACACATGAGCACCACCCAACGCAAGCCGGATCCCCGCTTGAACGTCGTCAAGGTCTACCTCGGCGACGAGGAGCAGGCCACTTTGCAGAGCCACTGCGCTGCAGCAGATATCAGCATCAGCGGCTTCCTCCGCCAGGCTGGCATGCGCATCGCGACGGCACACCAGCAGGTTACCCGCTTCCCCAGCCGCCAAGAAGGGGCTGGTGCAGGTCTGCGCCGGGCCTTCTCCTTCCCAGGCCAGGCCCAGGGCGTGCGCCGCGTTTCGCGCGGTGCGCTGCGCCCGATGCGTTCCTGAATCAACAACCGGCCCGCCGACCAGCAGCCAACCACCGCAAGGAGTTTTCGTGGATTCAATCATCGCCGAAGTAGTGACCATGACCAGTCTTGAGCTGGTCGAGTTCATCAACGAAGATCGCCGGGCGCACGCCACTCCCGTCGAGCCTTTCATCGAACTGCGGCACGACAACCTGATGGCGAAAATTCCCAAAGTGCTGGGCGCCGACGCTCCTAAATTTTTAGGAACGCACGTCTACGGTAACAACAATAAGCGCGACATCTATTTGCTGCCGAAGCGCGAGGCTTGTCTCGTCGCCATGAGTTACAGCTACACGCTCCAGGCGAAAGTGTTCGACCGCATGTGCGAACTGGAGCAGGCCAACGTTAAGCCGCAGTTGCCCGGAGTGCCGCAAACCTTCGCGCAAGCGCTGCGCCTGGCCGCCGAGCAGGCCGAGGTGATTGAGCAGCAGGCAGTCGCGCTGGAGGCGGCGAAGCCGGCCGTTGAGTTCGTCGATCGCTACTGCGACGCTACCGGCGCGCTGGGCTTCCGCCAGGTGGCCAAGGTCCTGAAGGTGAAGGAGCACGTCTTTCGTGACTTCCTCATCGAGAAAAAAATCATGTACCGCCTCGGCGGCGCGCTGGCGCCAATGGCCGCGCACCTCGACGCCGGCCGGTTCGTGGTCAAGGCCGGCCACGCCCAGGCGAACAACCATGCATTCAACAGCGCGCGCTTCACCCCGAAAGGCGTGAACTGGGTGGCGGGCGAATTTGCGAAGCACCAGGTCGAGCACCAGCTTTCCCATCACTGACGGAGATACGAATGCGTAACGAAAAGAATAGCGCGCCTACCGCTTGCCCAATGCCGGCGCTGCCGGACTGGTGCTTCCGCGACGATCTGGGCGGCCTGGTGCCGAGCGAGATCCGCGAGGCACTGAACGAGCATGCGCGCGGCGCCTGGAACATGGGGCTGGACGCCGGCCTGCTGCACGCGCCGGCCGTCACCGACACCGGCTTGTGCGAGCTGCGCGACCACCTGGCCACTGCCAAGGTCATGGATCGCTCGGTCACGCTGTCGCCGGCCGCCGCCGGGGCGCTGCACCTGGCGATGACCACGCCGTCGCAGCAGTCGGCTGCACGTCAAAGCGATGCACTCGTGGACTGGGCGGCATACATGGATGGCCCGGAACTGCAGGAACTGAAAGCCGAGGCCCTGGCGCTGGCCGCCGGCGGCGCCAACATGAGCATGGACGTTGGCTGCATGTTCGTGCTGGCCATGATCGAGCGCATCGAATCGCGCGCTACCGCGCCCCAGGTGGCCGGCTACATCGAGCCGCGCGAGGTTCCGTGCATCGGCCAGTGCCGCACCACGCTATGGGCCACGAAGCAAAGCCCGGATGCGCTGGCGGTGTACCTGGCGGTGCCGGCCGACACGGCGCGCATCGCAGAACTCGAAGCGGAGATCGCCAAGCGCCGCCGCTCTAACTGGATCCTGAGCCAGACCATCCACAACATTATGGTTGGCAACCAGTCTGCTTGGATCGAATGGCAGCAGGGCGACGGCGCCGAGAAGGCGATGGAATGGATTCAAAACGGCCTCATCGGGCCAGGATTGATCCCGGTATCCAACGGAAAATCGGCGCAAGAGTTTTGCGACGCGAATTCGGACTACCGCATGGAGCCGACCGACCCGCACCCACCAGGCAAAGAATTGTGAACGCCCGCCCAGCCTGGGGCGCGGCCCCGATCCGCTGCGGCCGCACGAAATGCAAATGGCGCGGTAAGGAAACCGACCTCCATGAGCAGCCAAGCAAGAAATTCGGCGCCGGAGTTACCGAGAAGGTTTGCCCCACATGCGGCTGTGACAGCTACATGTTCATGACCGATCGCGAGATTGCCGCGTGGGAGCGCAAGAAACTCGCCGCCGCACCGATCGCCGGAGCACCGCCATGACGCCTGGCCCCGTGCCGCCCAGCGTGCGCGAATTGCTGGATTACCTGATCACCGAACACCGTTTAAAGAATTACGCCGCGCTGGCCCGAGAAATGGGCGAGACAAGCGCCACGATCAGCCGCCTGTTGCGGTCTGGCCAGCGCCTCACGGCAAAGCAGATTTTGCATATTCATGAGTATTTCGGCATGAACGTGCAGGAAATCCGCGAAAGGTCAGGGCAGTACGACTGATCGCGGAAATAGAAAAGCCGGCGTGCAGGCCGGCTTGGTAAATCAACTACAGAGGGTCCCATGATACCACGATACACCCGGAGGTCCGAGCCATGACGACCTCGATCAACTACACCGAGAGCAAGACCTTGGCAGCCGTCAAAGATTGGCGCACCACGGACAAGGCCAAGATCGGCGCCGCGCCGGCCGAGAAGGGCATCGCGGTCAAGAAGCATCGCCATAACGAGCAGAAGCTGCGCGACTGCGCCGACCAGCTCATGAAGGTGGAAGGCGGTCAGCCATGAGAAAACTCCCTGAACCGAGCAGCGGCGCGCGCAAGCTGCTGGTGGGCCTGCTCGATGGCCCCGGCACCTTCTACCAAATCTGCGAGCGCCTGAACATTGACATCGAGTCGAACCGCGCCGAGTTCATCCAGCGCGAGCTGTTCAACCGCCTCGTTGAAGGCGGTCACGCCTACCTCGTCGGACTGGTGTACGACATCACCACGCCGGCGCGCAATGCCCTGGCGCCGGCGGCGCCGTACGTGGGCCAGGTGGCCGGCCCTGCCTACCGCCGCGAGCCTCACGTTTCTACCGTCACGGTCGCGCGCCGCGCTGCTGGAGCACGTCAATGAAGCGCGACTTGATCACCCACACGAAAGAGTTCCGCCACTTCCACTTCTGCTGCGGCCTGGGCGGCGGCAAGAAGGGCTTCAACAAGGCTCGGCCGCAGGTCGGGAACATGGCCGCGACGCTCCGCTGCATCGGCGGAATCGATAACGACCCCGCCGCGATCCGCGATTTTGATCGCGCTGGACCTGGCCGCCCGGGTACGGTCATGGATCTCTTCACGCGTGCGCAGTACACCGCCTTCCACGGGAAAGAGCCACCAGCTGGTTGGCGCGAGGCCACGGCCGCCGACATTCGCCGCGCTGCCGGGAACGAGTCGCCGAACATCGTGTTCATCAGCTCGCCTTGCAAGGGCGCAAGTGGGCTGCTCAGCGAATCGCTGAGCAAGACCGCGAAGTACCAGGCGTTGAACGAGTTGACGTTGCGCTGTATCTGGCTGATGGCCGAGGCCTGGGCTGACGATCCAGTGGACCTGATCGTTTTCGAGAACGTGCCGCGCCTGGCCACGCGCGGCCGGCACCTGCTGGACCAGATCAACCAGCTGCTGCAGCAGTTCGGCTACGCCGTGGCCGAGACGACGCACGACTGCGGCGAGCTGGGCGGCCTGGCCCAGAGCCGCAAGCGCTTCCTCCTGGTCGCACGCCACATGGAGAAGGTGCCGCCGTTCCTCTACGAGCCAGAGAAGAAGCGCCTGCGCGCCGTGGGCGATGTTTTGGGCCGCATGCCGTTCCCTGGCGACGCCGCTGGCGGCCCCATGCACCGCATCCCGCGCCTCCAGTGGAAAACGTGGGTGCGCCTGGCTTTCGTTGAAGCCGGCAGCGACTGGCGCAGCCTGAACAAGCTGGCCGTCGAAAATGGCCACCTGAGCGACTACCTGATCGTCCCTGAATACCGCAGCGGCTACATGGGCGTGCAGGAATGGGATGGCACCAGCGGCACCGTGGCCGGGCGCTCGACGCCAACGAATGGCGCATTCTCGATCGCTGATCCGCGTCACTTCGGCCCGGACAAGCACAGCAACGAGTGCCGCATAGGCCCGTGGGATGAACCCGCCAAAGTCGTATCGAGCGCCCACAGCACCGGCCAATGCGTTGCCGACCCGCGCTATTCGAACAACGGCGATTATGGCCAGTTGGGTGTGCGCGCATGGGATAAGCCGACAGGCACCATTACTGGCCAGCGTTCACCCATCCAGGGCGGCTTCTCGGTTGCCGACCCCCGCCCACCTGGTGGTCCGCTGTTTAGCAAGTACGCCGTCACACCATGGGATAAGCGCACCGGCACTGTGATCGGCGGCGACGACCAGGGCGCCTACGCGGTGGCCGATCCACGTTCGAGCACCGGCTTCGAAGGCGCGGGCAAATACTTGGTCACGCCGTTCGAATCACCGGCCGGCACGGTCATCGCAGGCAGCACGACGGGGCAGGGTGCGTTCTGCGTGGCCGATCCGCGCACCATCCACCGCCAGAAAGGCGATGCGTACCTGACAGGCGGTCACTACGGCGTGCTGGACTGGGACGGACAGAGCGGCGCCGTCAGCGCGTCCGCCGGCTACGACAACGGCCGTTGGTCAGTCGCCGATCCGCGCATCGACCAGGTGCCGGCGCTGCCCGCGCTGAACCAGAAAACCGTGGCCATGATTCGCGCACTCGACGGGACATGGCACCGGCCATTCACCACGCTCGAGCTGGCCGCTTTGCAATCGCTGATCAACCCAAACGAGCACTGGTCGATGGACCCGCAGACCCAGCGCGAGATCGACGCCTACAAAGCGGCCACGGGCATGGTGCTGTGTTTGGACGGCAGCAACGATAGCGCGCACCGCGAGCGCATTGGCAATGCTGTGCCACCGGACGCGGCCGAAGCGATCGGCGAAGTGATGGGCACGACGCTGCTGCTAGCCAGCGCCGGCGAGACCTTCATGCTCAGCGCGATGTCGATCTGGGTTCAGCCTGTAGCGATCGCTATCGCCGCGTCGCAAGGATCGACGCTGTGACCACCGCCCAACTCAGCTTCGACTTCGACGCAACTGTCGCTGTCGCGCCGCAGCCGGGTGCCAAGGGAAAGCGCCGTGCGCCGAAGCTGGAACTTGCCGAGCAGGAGGCCGAGCGCCTGCGCATGGCTGCCTATTGGCAAGCAAAGGATGCGGAAGATGATGCCGAAGCGCGCGCCTACTGGTCGGTCGGCATGGTCACCAGTCTGCCGCTGTGGTGCGAGGTGCAGGACAGCAGCCAGAAATACACGCAGATGCTGCCGGGCGTAGTTGAGTCAATCGACGGCGACCTGGCCAGCGTGCGCATTTACGCATCGCCCGAGTATGGCTGTTGGCTTGAGAACTACCCGATCCACCGGAAGCTGGCCATCAACGTGCGACTGCGTGAACTGGGCAGGTATGGCCTGAGTGAAGGGCTGCAGCGCGTCGTTGATAGCGGGTTGCTGGCCACTGGCGATGCAGCGATGGCCGCAGAGGTGCGCGGCCGCGAGATTGCGCAGCGCGTATGAAGTTAAGTCAGGTCCAGCAGTGTCCATTCACCGGTGTTGGAAATGCCGCATTGTATTTGTTCAGTGGCTTCAAGGGCTTTATCCAGCGTATCGAAGGAACCGAGATCATGGAGGGAGACCCATTCCCTTGTTACTTCGCCGTCGGGGCTAGTGATAAGCAGTCCGACATAAGCTCGACAAGCGCCATCAACTTTCGATGCAAAACCTTGCATCTTTATTTTCCATTCATTGGTGCTCATCTAATTCCTGAAATATTAAGTTGCCAAAGGTAAATAATATCATGATCTACGATCTCTCCCGCGAAGAGCGCCGCCACCGCGCCATCGCCAACGAAAAGCCGGCGCCGGTACTCAAGGCCCAGCTCTGCGCTTGCGGCAAGGCCGCACCGGCCAAGCAACTCGCGCAGCACGGCAAATGCGTCGCCTGCCTGTTCGCCGCGCGCGTCGCGACGCTTCAAGACGACGACCTCGACGTGCTGCACCACATGCTGGGCGCCACGTCGCACCATCCGCAGTCCCGCTGGGGCTTCCGCAACCAGTACCTGGCCAACCGCCGCGACCTGGCTGCGCTCGACCGCCTGGTCGCCGCCGGCTTCGTGCGCGCTGGCGCCGCGCTGCTGGACCTGCGCTACTTCCACGCCACCCAGGACGGTTGCAAGTTGGCCGGCCTGAATTATGCGGCCATGACTCGGACGCAGGGAGCACGACCATGACGCGGCTCAAGGCCTACACCGTCCACGATGGCGACGATGGCACCACCGTCATTTTCGCCACGAACAGCGCCACCGCGCGTCGCCAGGGGGCCAACGAGCTCGACCGCGATTGGACCGAAGTCGATTCGTGCCGCCGCGCGCCGCACTTCGATGCTTATGCGCCCGGTCCCGTGCCGGCCGCCGTGCTGATCGACCACGGTTGGCGCTACGAATGCACACGCAACGCTTGCTCGACCTGGGTCTACAGCGATGAGGAAGACCGCTGTTTCAGCGCCGCCGGCGCGCCGTA
The DNA here is from genome assembly GCF_001758785.1 of Duganella phyllosphaerae. GTDB lineage: Bacteria > Pseudomonadota > Gammaproteobacteria > Burkholderiales > Burkholderiaceae_D > Rugamonas > Rugamonas phyllosphaerae. The sequence goes on along the minus strand of NZ_LROM01000152.1, from coordinate 53,847 downwards.
CTGCTGCGAGGCCTGCATGGCGCGCGACTTTGCCCGCCAGCGCGCCACGGCGACCGCCCGGGTGGCGCTGCAGGAATTAGTGGAGCTCAGCCTGCCGGGCGCCGTGGTCACAGACGCCTATGTCTACGGCTCACGCCTGGAAGCCGGCGAGCCGGGTGGCGGGTACCGCGCCTTCGCGGACTTCATGTTCGCCGGCGGCCGCTGGCCAGCGCGCTTCGTGTTCGGTGATGGCTACCGCGTGCATGGTGATGATCACCCAGCGTTCTTCGCCGCCTTTCCGGAGCTTCGTCCATGAATCGGGCGTTAGAGTTGACTGTCCGTGGTCGAACGCCGGATCACGTCCATAACCTCCCAGATGCGATCAACTTGCGTCTGGGCTATTTGAGCCGCGAAATAGGCTCCATCGACGTCGAGAGCAACGAGGCGCAAATACTGGTTCGATGGAGGCTGCACGGTGCTAATCAAGAGAATATGTCGTTTGAGATTTCCGATTGCACTCTGGACCGCGGCGATCTTCAATGCGCAATTATTGCCAAGCGGGGTGAGTGCTGCCAGTTCTTCGTTCGCAATTCCATCAAAGGCGGCAATCGTCTCAAGCGCGAGCATTCTGTTATTTATCGGTATCGAAGTGCCAGCACTTGGTCCGAGCAGCCGCACAATTTCCTCAAGCCCTTTCAGCATAGCTTGTATGCGGTGTTGGCAATGAGCTGCTTGTATAACGGCCAGGGCAAATTTTTCGCGCTGCTGAATCCGTGTTTGCCACGATGCTATCCAAATTGCGCCGATCAAGGCTCCGACGGATCCGATCGAACCGACCCACGTTCCGATTGCGGACAGCAAGGCGGTGTCCTCCGCACCATGAAGAGCAAACAGCATGGGGCCAAACTGGTTGACCAGGATGTAGAACATCAGGCCGCCCACCATCAGCCCCCATTTGTGTGTCCAGTGCATCGCCGTTCCAAATTGCCAAAAAGAAATCTTAACACGTTCCGTCGATCTGCTTTTACGCTCGCCGCCGGACTGGACAAGCCTCATGGCCACGCCGTGGACAGAGTGATGCTCGGTGCGAATGAGGCGTGCGCGGGGAGGGCTGCGTCGTGACCAAACACATCGTATGCTATTCCGGCGGCCATAGCTCGGCACTGGTGGCGATCGAGGTCGTGCGCAAATTTGATCCGGCGGACGTCTTGCTGGTGAACCACGACATCCATTTTTCCGTCGAGGATGCGGACGTGAAACGGTTCAAGCGTCAGGTTGCTGAGTACTTGGCACTTCCGATCACGTTCGTGAATTACAAAAACGCGAGCATGGATCAGTTCGACGTATCGGTGAAGGAGCAGGCCTTCAAGGTTGGCTCTGGATCGGAAATCTGCACCTCGCGGCTGAAGACCGAGCCTTTTATGGCCTGGCTGCGGAAGACTTACCCGCAGAAAGATGTTGTCGTGTATTACGGCTTCGACCTCAATGAGACGGACCGGATTCAACGGCGCTCCGGGATCATGGGAGAGCAAGGCTACATGACCGCGTACCCGCTGGCGGTCGGAGCTCGCACCATCTTCTCGACCAACGAAATCGGCATCGCGCCGCCGCAAGGCTACTCCCAGTTCAAGCACGCCAACTGCATCGGCTGCCTGAAAGCGGGCTGGCAGCACTGGTACATCGTCTATTGCACGCGGCCGGACATCTGGCTCAAGGGAAAGTGGGCCGAGGAAGAGATCGGCTACGCAATCCACCACGACGATACCGGACCCGTCTACCTTGAAGATATGGAAGCCAAGTTCGCCATCATGAAGTGCGCCGGCGTGCCGGCAACCGAGCACATCCCGCATCAGCGGTTCTGGGCCCAGGCGCGCAAGTTCATCAAGATTGCTTCGACGCCCGACCTTCTGCCATGCGAGTGCACGTCATGAGGCGTTCACCCATGAAGCCCGACACCGCGCCAATGAAGCGCCAGGCCTTCGCGCGCGGCGAGCGCATCGAGACCCGCGAGGTGACGAAGACCATCACCAAGGCCGCGCGCGAGAAGAAGCACAAGTGCGCGGTCCGCACCTGCCGCGCCGAGTTCGTCCGGCCGCAGCCGTTCGTCACCTGGTGCTCGCCCGAGTGCGGCACGGTGGTGGCGCTGGCGAAGCTCGACAAGCAGCGCCTGGCCACGGCCAAGGCCGAGCGCAAGGACCACCAGGAAAAGTTGGCCAAGTTCAAGCGCAAGGCTGACTACGTGGCCGACTGCCAGAAGGCGTTCAACGCCTGGGTGCGGTTCCGCGACCGCTTCGAGCCGTGCATCGACTGCGGAAAGCACGCCAGCGGCGACGCCCTGACCGGCGGCGCCTATGACGCTGGCCACTACCTGTCGCGCGGCAGCCACCCGCATCTTCGCTTCGACGAACGGAACGTGTTCAAGCAGCTCAAGGGCTGCAACCGGCCGGGAGGCACCACGGCGGCATCGTTTCGCGCCGGCGTCGTCGCGCGCATCGGCCTGGCCGCCGTGGAGGCGCTGGAAGCCGACCAGGAATCGAAACACTACACAGTGGACGACCTGATCGCCAAGACCGCGCACTACAAAAAACTTTTAAAAGAACTGAAGGCAGCAGCCTGACGGCCGTTGCTTGACCAACCAAAACGGAAATGACATGAGCGCATTCAACAGCGAAGAACAAAAGCACCTGATTCAGGCCGAATATAGCCAGTTCCTGCGCGATAAAATTCGCCTGGCCCCGTCGAAGGGCTTCGACGTGCCGCTGGACCAGATCCATCCAGGCCTCAAACCGCACACCCGCCAGATCGTCCGCTGGGCACTCGCCGGCGGCCAGCGCGCCGTGTTCGCATCGTTCGGCTTGCACAAGACCAGCACCAACCTCGAGGTCATGCGCCAGATCGGCATTCACCGGCCTGGCGGGATCCGTGGCATCGTCGCGCCGCTGGGCGTGCGCCAGGAGTTCTCGCGCGAGGTGGCGAAGCACTTCACCGGCGACCAGGCCATCGACCTACGATTCATCCGCTCGGACGCCGAGATCGACGACCCAGCCACGATCTACATGACGAACTACGAGTCGGTGCGCGAGGTCAAGGTGGACGTTACGAAGTGGCAGGCCTCGGGCCTGGATGAGGCCAGCGTGCTGCGCAGCTATGGCAGCAAGACCTACCAGGAGTTCCTGCCGATGTTCGCCCCCGTCGAATTCAAATTCGTCTACACCGCGACGCCGAGCCCGAACCGGTTCAAGGAACTAATCCATTACGCCGGCTACCTGGGCGTCATGGACACGGGCCAGGCCCTCACGCGCTTCTTCCAGCGCGACAGCGAGAAGGCCGGCAACCTGACGCTCTATCCCCATAAAGAGCATGAGTTTTGGTTATGGGTGGCCAGCTGGGCCGTGTTCATCCAGAAGCCCAGCGACCTGGGTCATTCGGACGAGGGCTACGACCTGCCGCCGATCGAAGTCCGCTACCACGAAGTGCCGAGCAACTACGACACGGCCGGCGCCGAGAAGAACGGCCAGGGCCTGCTGATCCCCAACGTGGCCATGGGCCTGTCGGCCGCTGCCGGCGAGAAGCGCGACAGCATGGCCGCGCGCGTGGCGAAGGTGGCCGAAATCATCGCGGCGGATCCCGCTGATCACTTCCTCGTGTGGCACGACCTGGAGGACGAGCGCCACGCCATCCAGGCGGCGATCCCGGCCGCCATAAGCGTGTGGGGCACGCAGCAGATCGACGAGCGCGAGCAGCGCATCGCCGACTTCAGCGACGGCAAGGTGCAGATCCTGTCCACCAAGCCGATCATCGCCGGCAGCGGCTGCAACTTCCAGCAGCATTGCCACCGCGAGATTTTCGCGGGCATCGGCTTCAAGTTTAATGATTTCATCCAGGCCATTCACCGCGTCCAGCGCTTCCAGCAGACGCACCCGGTCATCATCGACATCGTGCACACCGAGGTCGAGCGCAAGGTGCTGGCCGACCTGCAGACGAAGTGGCGCCAGCACGAAGAGATGCAGGCCAAGATGGGCGAGATCATTCGCACCTATGGCCTGGACCAGCTCTCGATGCAGGACTCGCTGGCGCGCACCATCGGCGTGCAGCGCCAGGTCGTCGCCGGCGATCGTTTCGAGGTGGCGCACAACGACTGCGTGCTCGAAGCGCTCGAACAGCCCGACAACTCGGTGGGCCTGGTGCTGACGTCGATCCCGTTCGGAAATCAGTACGAATACAGCCCGAGTTACAACGACTTCGGCCACACCCAGGACAATGACCAGTTCTGGCGCCAGATGGACTTCCTCACGCCGCAGCTGTTGCGCATCCTGCAGCCGGGCCGCATGTACGCCTGCCACGTGAAGGACCGGATCCTGTTCGGGAACGTGACCGGCGCCGGCGTGCCCACCGTAAGCCCGTTCCACGCCGAGGCCATTTTCCACGCCACCAAGCATGGCTTCGACTACATGGGCATGATCACGGTCGTCACCGACGTGGTGCGCGAGAACAATCAGACCTACCGCCTGGGCTATTCCGAAGTATGCAAGGACGGCAGCAAGATGGGCGTTGGCATGCCTGAATACGTCCTGCTGTTCCATAAGCCGCAGACTGACCGCTCTCGCGGCTATGCGGACGTGCCGGTGACCAAGGCCAAGCCGCTGTGCCTGGACGAGAAGGGTGTCACCGTGCCCTTCGACCGAAAGCTGCCCCCTGTGCCTGGTACCGGCTACAGCGTCGCGCGCTGGCAGGTGGACGCGCATGCATTCTGGCGCTCGAGTGGCGACCGACTGCTCAGCGCGGCGGAGCTGGCCAGCTTCGGCCCTGGCAAGCTGGCCAAGGTCTTCACGGAAATGTCCCTCGACAACGTCTACAACTACGAATACCACGTGGCCGTGGGCGAGGCCATGCTGGCGAACAAGACGCTGCCCGCCACATTCATGAGCCTGGCGCCAGGCAGCAACGATCCGATGGTCTGGCACGACATCGTGCGCATGCGCACTCTGAACGGCGAGCAGTCTGCGCGCGCCGTGGAGAAGCACGTTTGTCCGTTCCAGATCGATATCGTCGACCGCATCATCTTGCGCTACACGAACCCCGGCGAGAAAGTCTACGACCCATTCAGCGGCCTGGGCACTACGCCGGTGCGCTCGGTCAAATTGGGCCGCGTCGGCGCCGGGTCCGAGCTCAACGGCGCCTATTTTGTGGACCAAGTGCACTACTGCTATTCGATGGAGAAGCAGGTCAGCGTACCCACGCTGTTTGATATGGAAGCCATGGACGGGGAGAATGGATTATGACGCGCCGTCGAGCACTGACCGATGACCAGGTCCGCGCGATCCGCGAGGCCCACAAGCCGGGCGTGCGCGGCGCCGGATATCGCGAACTGGCGCGCCGCTTCGGCGTGGCCGAATCCACCGTGCGCGATGCGCTGACGGGGCGCAGCGCTTACACGATCGGCGTGGCGGAGGTCAGGCCGTGAACCACTACCCGCACCATATCGGAGACTTCGACCGCGCTACCCGTCACCTGACCAGGCTCGAGCGCAGTGTCTACCGCGACATGATGGACATCTACTATGACACCGAGCAGCCGTTGACGCCCGATGTCGATTCGTTGTGCCGCCGTATCATCGCCCGTACCAACGAGGAGCGAACGGCCGTTGAACAGGTGTTGAACGAGTTCTTCACGAAAACCGAACGCGGCTGGGTACATTTTCGCTGCGAAGAGGTGATCGAGGACTATCGCAGCAACACCAGTCAGAAATCGGCCGCTGGCCGGGCCTCTGCTGCCAAAAGAGAAACGAAAAGGCAGCAAATGCTGAACAGCCGTTCAACGGGCGTTGGAACGAGCGTTGAACAAACGTTGAACGGCACTCCAACTAACCATAAACCAGAAACCATAAACCATAAACCAATAAAGAACATTACTTCGGCTTCGCCGCCGTCGGACTACTCGCCTGAGTTCGAGGAAGCGTGGCTTGCCTATCCGCCCCGTCCTGGCGCCAGCAAGAAGGATGCGTACAAGGCGTGGGCTGCCCGGCTCAAGGAGGGCGTCACCTCTGGCGCGTTGCTGGCCGGGGTTCAGCGCTATGCGAACTACGTGCTGTACAGCCGCACCGAACCGCAGTTCACAAAGCAGCCGGCCACCTTCTTCGGGCCTGGCGATCACTACAAAGCCGAATGGGCTGTTGGAGCGGCGATGCCGCAGAAAGGCACGAAACATGGAAACTTCGCCGCGCAGGATTACCGGGCAGGGGTTGGCGCTGATGGCAAGTTCTGAGCGCCGCCCGCGCTTCATGAGCGCGGTCCTCGAAACCTGCGCACAGCACGGCGAGTACACCTCGCTGCTGCTGCCGGGCGGCTGGTCTGCCTGCGTGAAGTGCGAGCACGCGGCCGAGGCGGCGGCTACGGCAGCCGCACAGGCCTCCTGGCAGGCCGAACTGCGCACCCGGGCATGGGAGGCACGTCTGGGGCGTGCCGCGATCCCTGAGCGCTTCTCCGACCGCCGCCTCGGCACCTACGTACCGACCTGCGACGAAGCCGAGAGGGCGCTGCGCATGGTCACGCGGTACGCGGACAATTTCGCCGCGGTACGCAAGGCCGGCGCCTGCCTGATTCTTTGCGGTGACGTCGGTACCGGGAAGACCCACCTGGCCGTCGGCGTCGCGCACGTGGTGCTGGAGCAGGGCGGTCAAGCCGTCTTCACGTCGGTGATGCGCGCGGTCAGGTCCGTGAAGGAGACCTACGCCAAGGGCAACCCGAAGACCGAAGCGCAGGCGATCGCCGACCTGGTGGAGCCGGACCTGCTGATCCTCGACGAGGTAGGTGTGCAGCACGGCAGCGATACCGAGAAGCTGGTGCTGTTCGAGATCATCAACGGCCGCTACGAGGCGGGCCGGCCCACGATCGTGATCAGCAACCTGGCGATCAAGCTGCTCGAGGAATACCTGGGCGCGCGGGCCTTTGATCGGCTGCGCGAAGGCGGCGGGCAGCTGGTGGTGTGCGACTGGGAATCGTATCGGTCCCGGAGGGCGGCCTGATGGGCGCGCGGCAGGCATTCCTGGCAAACCCGCTCGACGTGCTGGCCGCGAAGCAGTTGGTGGGCCAGGAGGATGCCGACGCCACCGCGCTGGTGGTGCTGATCGCGCTCGACGCGGCCAAGCGCGGTCTGGCACCGGTGCACCTAACCAACGTGCTGACCGAGCACCTGCTGACCGCAGCGGCTGTGTGGTCGCAGATGGGCAATCGCAAGCTGTACGACGTGTCGGTCAAGGCCTGGCGTGCACAGGTCAAGGCCTGCGCCCGCCCGACCGCGCTGCTCGACTTTACGACGGGCGAGTATGCGGCAATCCGCCTGGCCATTAGCCACTACGTCCGCGCCTTGCCAGTGCTCGAGGTGGGCGTGCTGGCGGCAGCGCATGCCAAGGCGATGCGTGAGCTATACGGCTGAAATACGGTCATCAGGAAACGGGTCGTCAGGAATTGCAACACTTTGCCACTCTGCCAATTGTTTTCGATTTTTCCGTGTGTTAACGTTCCGCCGTTGCCACGGGAGAACACAACATGGGTTATGCAGATCGGTTCGTAATGAGTTTGGGCGCGAGCACGTTGCAGGACGACGCGCAGCATCACGCGGCCGAACCGCTGGCCGCTGCGGCGCTGGCCGACCTGACCGGCGCCGGCTTCGGCGCGCTGCTCACCCGCGTGAAGTACGCCGACGGCTCGATCAGCAAAACCTTCGAGTCCGGCACGCAGAACCTGGCCCAGCTGCTGCGCATCTGGACCAACCGCGTCACCGAAAAAGGACGTGAACGCAAGTGGGTGAAGGAGGGTACCGAGTGGGACGTGCGCGCAGCCCTGACCCTTTACCGCCGCGTTGCTGAGCGCTCGCTTGCCTATTGGCTCGACGGGAAGTGCGGCACCTGCCACGGTACCGGCACTGCCACCCGGATGATCTGCCAGCCGTGCAGGGGTACCGGCCGGGGCGAGATCGGCGGTGGTGGCTTCGAGCGCGAGAAGGCGCTGGATATGGTCAGTGAACTGGAGAGTCTGCTCCAGGCACATAATGGCCGCGCTGCTGCTATGCTTCGCTCTTGTCTTTAGTTTCCTTTGCGGACGTGTCGCGGTCACGCCTCTCTGCCGCGATACCCACAAGTTTTGTAACAAGTTCTTGAATATTGATCGGATAACTTTCTTTCGATACATGGTCGAATGATTTAGGCGCGAACAATTTTGAAGCAATCTCCTCCTTAATTTTATTCTGTGTTTCTACAGGTAAGGGGGCGATATAGGCGTCTATTGCACCGACGTCCAGAGCAGTTTGCCTCAGTGCATACTGCTGTTGCCTGTGCTTTGTTGATTCTCTCGCCATATACGCAGCTGGAATTGATAGTAGTATTGAAAATGAGAATCTGAGTATGGTTTCTTCAATCGAAATACTACTGTGCGAGAACTGGATAAGGGAAACGGCTAAAGGCACGATCGCACAAGACATTACAATCAAGGCGCCGCGACGCAACCAGTTCGCTGACGCCTGCTCCTGTTTCGAATGTTGGTCATAGTTTCCTGCCAAAACTTTTTTCCCCGCTAGCCCAAGCAACTTATCCAGTTCGACGGCCTTTTGCTGAAGCTCAGGCCTCACACGCTGATAGTCTTTTAGCGCCTGATCATACTGTGATTGCAATGGCAGAATTTTCGCTTCAAAGGCCGATTGAGATTCGCTGACAGCTGTAGACAATGAATCAACCTTAGATTCCAGTATTCCTATTTCTCTCTTCGCTTGGGCTCTTAATTCCTGGGCATCGCGCCTTAAATATTCGAGCCTGACAGACTTAGGTTCTCCCGTTTCCGGTCGAAGTACGAGCTCCTCAGTTGTCAATTCACTGAATTCCTTCCTAACCTTGGAGACTTCGGTCTCCGCCTCGGCAGCATCGAGTGGAGTCTGGTTCTTAACTACATCTATGAACATTTCTGATGCTGTTAAAACATCTTCGAAAATCTTAACCAATTCTGTTAGTCTGTAACCATTTTGAGCAGCTGTTTGCATAGTTTGAATCGCGGCGACCCATATCTGCCGAGCGCCTCGCACTTCCCCCACCCCCTCGAAATCCAGCACTTTTTTAGCGAGAGGAGACAACGCCCCTGATAGAATGCTTATTTTGCTCATGGTGAATTCTATAAAGAACGCCTTGTCTTCCGAACTAATTGCCATATTGCACTCCGCCTAATTATAATTGTAACAATTATACCATCGTTGCACTCGTGAATCATTGGGCTATGTAAAAATTAATTCCATTTTTAGTGAGCGTGTTGTATTATTTGACTGTTACTCCCCGTACTCGTAATGATCGCTCTGGCGGCACCGATAGCAGGGATTCGCGAGTTGATCAGCCGATGTGCTTCCGCTCGCGTGTATGTAACGCTCACCGCGCAGATAGCGCGGGAGCAAATACTCAAGCCACCCATGCGGTGGCTTTCTTATTTCCGCGTCCGAAAATCGAGGCGGCCATGCCCGACACCACACGCCCGCCGAATGAGCTCGTTCGCGTGTACTTCGAGCGCCGCACGCACGCGCAGCTCGACCCACCGCCGACGCCCGACGAGATCCGTCGGCAACTTGGCTGGCACCTGATCCTCACGCTGCGCCAGCCAGACCGCGACGACTGCAACTGACCTATCCAGCGCCAAACGGGACCCTCGACAAGAAGTAAAAATACCACGGTACGCGCAATCAATTTTTCCAATGTTACTTTTTGGAATTTTTTGATGTATCATGATTGCACGGCTATCTGAACTATCTCCCCGTCCCAATGCTCCCGAACCCGAGCATTCTGCAAGTTTTCCCCGGCCTCCTACCTGCCGTCGCACTCTACCTATACTTAACAACTCAGTGTCCACCAGCGGGTCCGTGACGATGATCGGCGGCGCCGACACATACGGCGGGTGATGCCTATACGGCAACAGTCGCGGACAGGAAACGATATGAACAACGTTGGAATCGGCACCCGTTTGTACGGGGGCTTTTCGCTGATCGTGGTGATACTGGTGACCTTGCTGACGGTCGCCTACGTCAATTTTTCAAAATTGAATGACGCCAATGACTGGAACGAGCACACGCACGAGGTGCTGGGCGCCAGCCAGGCGATGCTGGAGAGCCTGATCAATATGGAGACGGGCGAGCGCGGCTTCGCATTGACGGGCGCGCAGGCTTCGCTCGAGCCTTTCGTGGCTGGCCAGGCGGCGTTCAAAAAGGCGTGGACGAAGGTCCAGTCCCTGACGGCCGACAACGCGACGCAGCAGCAGCGACTCAAGAAGCTCGAAGAAGCCGAGCAGCAATGGCGTACCACGGCCGCCGAGGCAGCCATCGCGCTGCGCCGCGCCAGCATTGCCGGCACCAGCGGTATGGAGGACGTGATCGCGTTCGAACAGGCCAACAAGGGCAAGTCGCTAATGGACCAGATGCGCGCCACGCTGGCCGACCTGGCCAGCGCCGAGCAAGCCTTGCTGGCCGAACGTTCACGCAATGCCGAAACCATGCAGGGTGTCACCAAAATGACGCTGATCGGCGGCGGTGCGCTGGCGGTCGTTCTCTCGATATTCCTGGCCGCGCTGCTGGCGCGCATGGTATTGCAGCCGTTGCGGGCGATCCTGCTGGCCACCGAAGACTTGCGCAGCGGCGAGGGCGATCTGACCTATCGCTTGCCGGCGCTGTCCGCCGAGTTCGGCCAGGTGGCGACCTCGCTCAACGGCTTTATCCAGAAGCTGCACGACATCATCAACGAGGTCCGCAAGGGCACCGAAACCATCGCGTCCGCCAGCCAAGAGATTGCCACAGGCAACCTGGACCTGTCGTCGCGCACCGAGCAGCAAGCCAGCTCGCTGGAAGAAACCGCATCGTCGATGGAAGAGTTGACGTCCACGGTCAAGCAGAACGCCGACAACGCCCGCCAGGCCACGGCCATGGCCGGCAGTGCAGCGGACGTGGCAACGCGCGGCAGCGCGGTGGTGGGACAGGTGGTCACCACCATGACGGCAATTAACGATTCGGCGAAAAAAATCGCCGACATTATCGGCGTAATCGATGGCATTGCGTTCCAGACCAATATCCTCGCGCTCAATGCTGCCGTGGAAGCGGCGCGTGCCGGCGAGCAGGGCAGGGGCTTCGCAGTGGTGGCCACCGAGGTGCGCACCCTGGCACACCGGTCCGCCAGCGCCGCCAAGGAAATCAAGGCCCTCATCAACGATTCGGTGGACAAAGTGGCTGCCGGCACGGAGCTGGTGGCTGCCGCCGGCGATACCATGGACGAGATCGTGGGCAGCGTGCGGCGCGTGACCGATATCATGACTGAGATCAGCGCCGCCAGCGCCGAGCAGGAGTCGGGCATCATGCAGGTCAACCAGGCCATCAGCGAGATGGACAGCGTGACCCAGCAAAATGCCGCTCTGGTCGAAGAGGCGGCGGCCGCGTCCGAGTCGATGCAGGACCAGGCCCGCCAGCTCGAGCAACTGGTCAATATCTTTAAGCTCGAGGGGGCAGGGCAGCAACGTCCTGCTCTTCCGGCGCGGCCGCGAACTCTCGCGCTGGCAGGCTAACCTGGGATGCGGTCGACTACATCACGCCGCACAAGCTGAAGCAACCATTGATAGCGGCGCGCCTGCGCGGATAGCTGCGGCCTGCACGCTGCTCGGCGTTAGCGCTAAGATTTGGCGGCCGCTGTGTAAGCAGCCCAAGACAGGCAGACTGCAGCCGAGGATGGCGGCTTCAGTCGCAGACGTACCTGACCGTGCTTCAGTTCGCGATGGATGCTCTGTGTAGCCGCGCTACTGCTTACTGAGGCTGAAACGGCCGGCGCCGAGCGGTTGCAGTACAAATCGGGGTGGTTGACCATGGGGCCAGTCGGTCGTGTAGTGACGCTCAAGCCAATCGCGTATGACTGTTTGGCCTGCATCACGGACCACTATGCAACGGCGCCAGAAGCTGGAGGTTAGCCTGAACGAGTGCTCCACGCCATCAATGTCGACGGTGATGCTTTCAAAGTGTTCTGTGAAATGGTCTGTGCGATTCTGCCCCCCCACCCAAATGCCATAGGCCGTGTGAGGATTTGAAAACTTTCCGCTCCGCCATGCCCTGACTGCCATCGGCGCCACCGGGATGAGCCCCAGCATCACCGCCGCCCAGGTGCCATAGGCAAAGGTAGCTGCCCTATTGAACTACTTGTGTAACCCAGCTGACTAAGTCGCGCATTTAGGTGTCGGTGCTTCAGCTGGTTTAAAAGGAATGCATCGCCAGGATCACGGGCGCTAGGGGCCTCTTGGCTACATTCCAGTACGAATACGCTCTCTGCCGGCGTGAGTCCTGCAAGCACTTCTTCGCCGTCAGCATCGAATTGGATGCCGCCTGTTGCTTTCAACAGCTTCCGTATTTGATCATTTATTTTCAGCATGTTCTCTCCCTGTCGTCCCTGAAATGATGATATTGCGCTCTTGGGCGCTTTGCAATTTGATCGCGGTCAACAGGACGCGTGTCCGACTTCCTTTCGCCGCCTGCCGCATCAATGCGCTGGCGGCTTTTTTATTTGAGGGGGTTATGCCTGACATCAACTTTCGCAGCATCGTGATTGTATTCATGCTGCTCGGCATCGCGTTCGGTGGCGTCATCACCGGCGCCGTGGTGCTGGCCTGGCCGCATGTGTGTGGCTGGATCAAGCCGCTGCTGCACGCGGCGACGGCCTGATCACCGAGTACGCGACGAACATGTAGCAACCGTGCCACGAAATGAATCCGTGCGGCGTTTCCAGCCGTACACATATAACAAGGCGCGTACCTGCCATCGCACTCCAGCGGCAGGGCTTGCAAAAGCGGGTGCAGATCGCCGACGAAACATGACCAGGTGGGTCCGGCCGTAGGCAACTACGGCCCCGGCCTGGAGCGGGCGGCGACGAGGGGGGGTTGGAATGAACAAGCATCAGCACCACACCAACAACGACGTGCTGGGCGCGCCGAAGGACTGGGACCAGGCGCAGCTACCATGTAGCGCACTGCCCATCACCCGCACCGAGTGCGACGGCATACCTGCTGTGGTGAGCTACTGGAAGCCGACCGAGAACGAGGTGGCCATCTTGGCCGCCGGCGGGTCGATCGCACTGTGGGTTATTGGCTCCACCATGCCGCCGGTGATGCTGGCTGTGGACGCGCAGTAATGGCGCTCCCAGGCAGCGTGAAGTAGGCGCCGCTGCTTACTCGTCATCAATAGGCGGCTCTCTGAGCAAGTCGCACAGCTTCGCGAAATTCAATTCATACGTGCGCATGCCTGAACCGCTTTTGAAAATCAAACTCACGTCGTCTCCAGGCCGTAGGATTCCGAAGCCATTCGAGAGATCAAAGCGAACATTCAGTCTCGCGCCGAGGATTGCTTGGGCGTCTGATTCCGGGAAAGCACGGGAGAAGCCGAAGAAATCGGTTTGCTGCATTTGAACGTATCGGGTCATCTTTGAGGTGATTTCGTTGAGTTAGAGAAATATTACCAGAAGGTTTACGATGGGTCGCAAATCATCCCTGACAGAAAAGCAGTGGTCGGAGATCGAGCGGCGCCTCCTCGCAGGGGAGAAAGGCAGAGCCCTTGCCCGCGAATTCGATATCTCCGAAGCCGCCATCCGCAAACGCTGTGGTGCGCAGACGAAACAAGTAAAAGATGTTGCAAATCAATTGGTTGCAGCAGAAACGGCCTTCCGCGCACTTCCGATTAGTGCGCAAATTCAGGCGCGCACCTTGGCCGACGAGCTCAAGGAAATCTCGATGCACCTGGCCGGCGCCGCACGCTACGGCGCTGCGACCGCGCATCGGCTGTCGGGCATTGCCCACGCCAAGGTCAACGAGATTGACGACGCCAAGCCGATGGACGATGCGAGCCGAGTTGCCTTGAGCGACATCGGCGCGCTGACACGGCTCGCCAACGGCGCCGCCGAGATCGGCCTGGACCTGATCAAGGCCACCAAGGACATCAAGCCCGAAGACGACAAGCCGACACCGGTGCAGATCGTGATCGGCGTTAAGGACGCCGCGCGGCATGACGACACCAGCTCTCGAACTGAACATCCCCCAGGCGAACTTCCTCAACCTGCCGCATAAGTACAAGGCCTACGTGGCCGGCTTCGGCTCGGGCAAGACCTTCGTGGGCTGCGTGGGCATCTGTATGCACTTCTGGCAGTGGCCGGGCATCAGCCAGGGCTACTTCGCGCCGACCTACCCGCAGATCCGCGACATCTTCTATCCCACGATGGAGGAGGTGGCCTATGCGATGGGCCTCAAGATCAAGGTCAAGCAGGGCGACCACGAGGTCGAGGTGTACGAGGGCCGGCTGTATCGCGGCACGGTCATCTGCCGTTCCATGGAGAAGCCGGAAACCATCGTGGGCTTCAAGATCGGCCACGCGCTAATCGACGAGCTCGACGTGATGCCGATGAAAAAGGCCGAGACGGCCTGGCGCAAGATCATCGCACGGATGCGCTACAACGTGCCGGGCCTGTTGAACGGCATCGACGTGACGACCACGCCGGAGGGCTTCAAGTTCGTCTACGCGCAGTTTGTGAAGGCGGTGCGGGACAAGCCTGAGCTGGCCTCGCTGTACGGCCTGATCCAGGCGAGCACGTTCGACAACGAGCTCAACCTCCCGGCCGATTACATCCCGTCGCTGCTGGCCAGCTACCCGCCGGCGCTGATCGACGCGTACCTGCGCGGCAAGTTCACCAACTTGACCAGCGGTTCGGTCTATCCCGACTTCGACCGCATCAAGAACCGCAGCACGGCGATCATCCTGCCGGGCGAGCCGCTGCAGGTGGGCCTCGACTTCAACGTGCAGAATATGACCGCCTGCATCAATGTGGTTCGCGAGGGCATGCCGCTGACGCTGGCCGAGCGCGTGAAGGTGCGCGACACGCCGGCGATGGCCAGGATCCTGAAGGAAGACTTCAAGGACAAGGGCCACCAGGTCAAGATTTACCCGGATGCCTCCGGCCAGAACACCAGTAGCAAGAACGCCAGCGAGTCGGACCTGTCGATCCTGCGCGCGGCCGGCTTCCAGCTGGAAGTGAATCACACCAACCCGGCCGTGAAGGACCGGGTCAACGCCTACAACGCGATGATCCTGAACGCGGCCGGCGAGCGCCAGTGGAAGATCAACACCGACCTGTGCCCGACCACCACCGAGGCGCTGGAGCAGCAGGTGTGGGGCGCCGATGGCCAGCCTGATAAGAAATCCGGCCACGACCACCCGAACGACGCCAACGGCTACTTCATCGTGAAGCGGTACCCGATTGTGAAGCGCAACGGCTCCTCGAGCGAGCTGCCGTTCTAAAGCAAGGAAGCTATGTCCAACAAGGTCAACGACAAATCCGCAGCAGTCGAGGCCATGGAGGCCGATTGGGACAAGATCGACGCGCTGGTCGGCGGCACCAAGACCATGCGCGCGGCTGGCGAGAAGTTCCTGCCCAAGTTCCCGGGCGAGAGCCAGAAATCTTACGACTACCGCCTCAAGACCTCGACGCTGTACAACGCGCTGGGCCGCACGGTCGAGAACATGGCCGCTAAGCCCTTCGCCGAGCAGATCACGTACGCTGACATCGACAAGGTGGCGGAGGAGTGGCTGCCAAACATCGATCTGTGTGGCAACAACCTCACGGTGTTCGCCCACAGTGTGTTCACCGAGGCGCTGGCTAAGGGCCTGACGCACATCCTGGTGGACCTTCCGCCGACCATCGATAAGGATGGCAACCGGAAGTACGTCACTCAGGCAGACGAGAAACAGGCCGGCTTGCGCCCTTATCTGGTGCACATCAAGCCTCGCCAAGTGCTGGGCTGGCGCAGCACCAAGGGCGAGAACGGCGTTGAAGTATTGGACATGCTGCGCCTCATGGAGTGTGTGGAAGAGCCGGACGGCGATTTCGGCACGGTCATGGTGGAGCAGATCCGCGTGCTCACGCCTGGAACGTGGGCGACCTACCGCAAGGGCAGGGACGCGCAAAAAGACGAATGGGTCGAGCATGACAGCGGTGTAACGTCATTCGAGAATATTCCCCTGGTCACGTTCTACACTAAGCGCACCGGCTTCATGACGGCCGTGCCGCCGCTGCTGGACATGGCGGACAAGAACGTCGAGCACTGGCAGTCATCCAGCGACCAGCGCAGCATCTTGCACGTCGCGCGCGTTCCGATCCTGGCCATCAGCGGCGTAACTGATGACGATACCATCGAGATCGGTGCAAAAACCTTCCTCCGGCTGCCGACCGGCGCCAAAGCCGAATACGTCGAGCACACCGGTGCTGCCATCGAGGCCGGCCGCAACGACATCAAGGATCTGGAAGATCAGATGCGGGCGATGGGCGCTGAGCTGCTGGTGGCCAGCGAAGTCGCAAGTACCGCAACCCAGAACAACATCGAGAACGGCGACGCGAAGTGCCAGCTACAGCGCATGACGCAGGGCCTGGAAGACACGCTCGATAACGCCCTGGACCTGATGCACCAGCCGATGCGCATGGAGTACAAGGGCACGCTCGACGTGTTCGATGACTTCGCATCCGACATGATCATCGCCACGGCAGGGCCATTTGTCATCGCGCTGGTCCAGCTGGTGAACAACGGCCTGATGTCGAAGGAAGACGCTTTCAATGAAATGCAGCGCTACGGCATCCTGAACCCGGACCTGGTCTGGAAGGACGTGCAAAGCCGCATCAGTCTGGAGCCCCCTATGTTCGAAGTGCCGATGCCGAAGCCTGATCCAGTGGACGCCGAGTAATGAACGCCCTTGAAGAATGGCTGCTCGAAGCGCTAATGGCAAGCGGCGTCAAGATGCTGCGCGTCGAGGCCGAGGTTAAGGCGCGAGTACTGGCCCTGCTGGTGCTGATGCAAAAGGACCTGGTATCGACGATTGCCAACGCCGGCGAACTGTCCGCGCTGAGCCGCGCAGGTCGAAATGCCGTGCTGCGCGAGTCGAACGACCTGATTGCCAGGTACTACGGCCGGGCGCAGCTGCAGGTCGATCTCTTCGGCATCGCCGAGGTTGAATCGATGGCGGTGCGCCAGGCCCTCGCGGGCGTGATCGAACGCGCAGCACCTGGTGAGATCAGCGCTGCCGTGCGCATGAGCGTCGGCATCCCGACCGAGGGCTACCTGCGCAAGCTGGCCGGCGACATCCTGATTCAAGGCTCGCCGGCCAAGAACTGGTGGTTGCGCCAGCAGCAGGACACGCAGTTCAAGCTGGCCAACCAGATCCGCATCGGCGCCGCTCAGGGCGAGACGAACGCCCAGATCATCAAGCGGATCGTCGGGCAAGATGCTGCTGTTTTGCCGCCGGCCGCGCCGACGGCGAAGGCGCCCGCCCCGGCGCCAGTGATTCAGCCTGGAATTCCGGGCATCGTGCCGCTGGCTAAGAAGAATGCCGCCGCGATCGTGCAAACCAGCTTGGCCACCGTGGCTGCTGCCGCGCGCCGCGCCACATTCGAACTGAACCGCGACGTGACCGACGGATTTATGCAGGTAAGTACGCTGGACAGTCATACAAGTCATCTGTGCATCGCGTACAGCGGCGCCTCTTGGGATTGGGAATACAATCCTATCGACGGGAACGCGCTACCATGGGACGGCGGCGTGCCGCGCCACTGGAACTGCCGCAGCTCCGAGATCGCCATCATGAAGAGCTTGCGCGACATGGGCATCGACATGGACGAACCGGAGCCGACACAGCGAGCCTCGGCCGCCGGCCCGATCAGCGCCAAGACGACCTTCGACGAATTCCTTAAGCTGATGGGGGCTGAGTTCCAAAACGAGACGCTGGGCAAGGGCAGGGCGGAACTGTTCCGCGCTGGCAAACTGAACTCGCGCGACCTGGTCGACGTGTCAGGCCGGGCGCTCAAGCTCGAGCAGCTCAAGGCGATGTACTCGCAGTAGGGTAGAATCGACGCATGACCTTCGATCCCAAATCCCTACTTACTGCGCCGCTCGTTGACCTTGACGTCGATGGCCTGGCCGCCGCGCTGGCGCAGCTCCAGGCTGCCGGCTTCGGTGGCGCCGGTGTAAAACTGCCAGGTGGCGCGCCAGCGCGCAAGATCATTCTGGTGGCGCATGGCGCGCAAGCCGCCCATTTTTTGCTGAGTAATGGCGTGCCGTCGACCGCTACGTGATGGGCGGTGCGCTCCAGGCGCCCAAGCTCGAAAGTCGCACGCGGCGGGCTATCTGCTTCGGCTGCCTGATGAACAGCGAGCACGGTGGTGATGTAAAGAGATTAAAGCATGTCAGATGCAATCAATATCGATTGCATCTCAGAGTTTTTTCCCGTAGTATTGCTCCATTGGCGTGTCACGCCTTCTCGGAGTTTATTATGAAGAATGTTCGTGTTGTAATGTCTGATGAGTCCTATGCGCGGCTTCTCGCGAAATCACGAGCTGCGGGCTGTCCGGGAATAGGTGCCTATCTTTTGAAAAAGGCTGGCGAGCTGACTTATGATGCTGAGGCACACAGCATTGCGCGTAAGGCTGAAAAAATCGCGTCAAGGCGTGCGGTTGGAAGTGAGCCCTTCATTCTGAAGAAGTTGTTTTCAAAGGATGATTGGGAGGGTTTTTCAAAATCGGCTCGCATCGCAGCTGGCAAGGATTTCTTCGCGGGAGTGTCTGCCGGCCTAACTCCAGGCATTGAGTTGGGCGAGAAGACAGGCTCGAATCACCAGACATATCTACGCGTCGCCGAGTAAATTTTTTTAGTGCAGCATCCACAAAGCCGCCCGGGCAACCTGGCGGTTTTTTTACATCCGAAACATATGCAAACAGCCATTAATATCATCTGCTGGCTGTGGGCCGGCTGGGTCGCGTTCAACCTGCTTATGGTCGCGCTGGTCGCCACGGCGCTGCCGGTGCACCAGGCGCACTTCGACGGATTCCGCGCGCGGCTGCCGACCTGGTTGCCGACGCTGCTCACGGCCGACGAAATAGCCGCGGTAACTTCGCACGAGAACGGCCACCGGCATCACCTGCACGTCTGGACCAACTTGATGCTGCGATGCCTGTTCCTGAACCCTGGCGCGCGCCGCCGGCGCCGGCAGGAACTGGAGGCCGACGACTACGCCGTCGCAAATGGCCATGGCTGCCACATGGCCAGCGCGCTGCGTAAGCTGTCGAATCACCCTGACGACATATTCCGGGCCGAGCGCCTGGAGCGAATGTAGCAACCACCGAATTCACCATGCCGCCCTCGAGGCGGTTTTTTTATGCCGCAAGCGGACGCGACGCGGTGCACGGCCGGAAGGCCATCGATAGGGCGGATGCCCGGAAAGTCAGACCATGCCATACAAATACAACGCCGACGGCACCATCGCCCTGGATGAGAAGAAGCTGCCGATCTTCATCCACGCCAATGGCACCGAGGCACCATTCGATGCCGAGGCCACGCTGGGCACGATCACCCGCCTGAACGGCGAGGCCAAGACCCACCGCGAGGCGAAGGAAGCTGCCGAGAGCAAGCTGAAATCTTTCGAAGGCATCGAAGACGGCGTGGCGGCGCTGGCCGCCCTCAACACCGTCAAGAGCCTGAGCTCCGGTGAACTGAAGACGGCCGCCCAGGTCAAGGAAATCCAGGATGCTGCTGCCAAAACGGCGCAAGAGCAGGTTGCGGCCCAGGCCAAAGCCAGTGCCCAACAGTTGCAGGAGCTGACTGCGACACTGGAAAAGCGCACCACCGAATTGAACAACCATATGATCGGCGGTGGTTTCACCGGCTCGAAGCTGTTCAACAAAGAAGCCAAGCACCCGAGCCATCTTGCGATCCCGCCTGAAATGGCACGCGCCTACTTCGGCAACAACTTCAAGGTCGAAGATGGCAAGATGGTTCCATACGACGCAGCCGGCAACAAGATCTTCTCGCCGACCCGTCCGGGTGAAATCGCCGACTTCGATGAAGGCCTCGCTCAACTGGTTGCCGCCTGCCCGTTTAAGGAGCAGATTCTGGCCGGGTCCGGCGCATCCGGTAGCGGCGCCCAAGGCAACGGCGGCAAGACTGCCGATGGCAAGAAGCAAATCACCCGCGCCGCGTACGACGCCATGGACCCCATGGCCCGCGCCGGCGCAATGAAAGAAGGCGCAGCGATCGTCGACTGATCGTCGCCATAGCAGTAACCGAGGCCCGCCGCGCGCGGGCTTCTTCGTTTCCGTAGTACCGCAGTGCTTTGCCGGCGCCTGGATGGGCAAGTCGGTGCTTTTGGGCTGGATGGCCTCTCTGTTCAAAACCTCAAACCACCAATTAAAGGCAATTCCATCATGAAGAAAATGTTGATTTCCATCGTCGCTTTTGCTGCGATGGCCCTGTCCTCGACTGCCCAGGCCGTCACCACTTGCGCCGACAAAGCTGCGTTCTGCGCCAAGGTAGTCGGCGAACTGGTTCAGGCCCACATCTGGAACTACGCCGCAAAGACCGGCCTGGTGCTGGGCCCGAACAACCTGACCGGCCTGATCACCACCCTGTACAACGCGATGGACGTCGTCTCGCGCGAACAGGTGGGCATGATCCCCGCCGTGTCCGCTGACATGACGTTCGCCCGTGCGGCTGTCGGCCAGGTGGTCACTTCGCCAGTGGCACCTGCCGCGACCGCGACCGACATCACGCCAGCCGTGACGCCCCCGAATGACGGCGACCAAAACATCGGCAACAAGTCGGTGACCTTGACCAAGGCGCGCCGCGTGCCGATCCGCTGGAACGGCGAAGAGAAGCTGGCCCTGGATAACAGCGGCAACAGCTACAACATCATCCTGCGCGACCAGTTCGCCCAGGCGATGCGCACGCTGTGCAACGAAGTCGAATCGGACCTGACCGCGCTGCACGTCAAGGCCTCCCGCGCCTACGGCACCCCGGGCACCGCGCCTTTCGGTATTGCAAACGACCTCGGCGACACCGCCGGCGCGCTGCGCATCCTGGAAGACAACGGCGCCCAGGGCCTGGACTTCCAGATGGTGCTGGGCTCGGCAGCGATGCAGAACATGCGCGGCAAGCAATCGGGCCTGTTCAACGTCGAGAAAGCGGGTCGTGAAGACATGCTGCGCGACGGCATTACCGACCGCCTGCAAGGCCTGGCGCTGCGCCAGTCCGCGCAGATCAAGCGCCCAGCGAAGGGCACCGCCGCCGGCGCCACCACCAACGCAAACGGCTATGCCTTCGGCGCCACGGTCATCACCCTGGCTGCCGCCGGCACCGGCTCGTTCGTGGCTGGCGACGTGATCAGCATCGCAGGCGATCCTGAGAACAAGTATGTGGTTTCCTCCGGCGACGCCAGCTCGGCCGATGGCGGCACCATCACCATTGCTGCGCCTGGCCTACTGCAAGCGATCCCAGCTGCCGCGACCGCGATCACCGTAGCCAACGTCGGCTTCCGCAACATGTTCTTCGCCCGCTCGGCCATCGTGCTGGCGACTCGTGTGCCGGCGCTGCCAGCGCAGGGCGACTCGGCCGCTGACCGCACCATCATCACCGACCCTGTCTCGGGCCTGTCGTTCGAGGTGAGCATGTACATGCAGTACCGCCAGGTGCAATACGAGATCGCGCTGGTCTGGGGCGTAGGCGCCGCGAAAGACGAGCACATCGGCATCCTGCTGGGCTAATTCACCAACACCACCCGGCGGCCACCACGGTGCCGGGCAACCTGCGAGAACGCAATGCCAACCATCAAAGTCAAATCCACCCATCCAGCTACCCAGGGCGCTTTCGTCGTCATCGACCAGGCCGACTTCAACCCCGACGTGCACGAGCTGTACGACGACGGTACCGACCAGGGTATGGGCGTCATCGAGCGCGCGCCTACCGTAGCCGAGCTGCAAGCTGCTCACGAGCGCCTGCTGGCGCGCGAACGAGAGATGGACGCAGAGCGCGACCGCCTGGACAACCAAGCCCGCGCCAATGAAGCCGAGGCCCAGCGCCTCGCCGACGAGCGCGCCGCCGCCGAGAAGGCCGCTGCCGACAAAGCTGCTGCCGACAAGGCTGCCGCCAAAGCTGCCGAGAAGGCCGCTGCCGACACTGCCAAGAAGTAAAGCACCACCAGCATCACCACCAGCCCGCCGCGCGCGGGCTTTTCCCATTCCGCCACCGAGATAGCCAATGTCTACAACCACCACGATCAAAGCTGGCGAGTCTGCCAAAACCCTTCCAATCCCGGAGGGAAAAGTATTGGTACTCACTGGTTCGGATGACGCGGCGGGAGTGGCGTACCTGCTCGATCCGGTACTTGGGGGCACCAACTCCACCCAGTCGTGGTCAATCGGTCCTGGAGCACTGCCGCAGATCGGCCCATTCGATGAGCAGCGCAAGGTGCTGGTGTTCTGCTACGCCGGCGTCATCACCGGGCAAATCAAGATCGCTCAGGGCGGCGGCGGAGGTTATACGCTCCCGGTGGCGACGCCTGATGTGCTGGGTGGTGTAAAGCCCGACGGCACTACTATTACAGTCGATGGCCAGGGCAAGATCAGCGCACCAGGCAGCGGAGGCGGGCCGTCCGAGAGCTACTCGGTCCTGGGCTTCGGCACGGTGACGACGCCAGCCAGCGCAACCGGCGGCGGGGTGGCCTCGCCAACCGCGACCGACTGCAACTGCGTCATCGTGCGAAACAACACAGGCGTGATGGTTGAGTTCAACCGCAACGGTGGCGCCACGTTCTACCGGATCCGCCCCGGCGAGGTGTTCCCGATTTTTGGCATCACCAATGCAAATCAGATCGGCTTCCGCCGCCGCGATTACGCCACCTCGCGTGACAGCCTGCGCGTAGCCGTGAACCTGACGTTCGCCAATACCTCGCTCACGTACCCGGTAGTGCAGTTGGTCGCAAGCACCGCATCCGGTACGGCGTACCAGATCGCGCCTACGCAAGCATGCGTCGGCGCCGAGCTGACCAACAACTACAACAAGGACATCCTGGTCAAAATTGGTACTGGTGTCGCCAAGCTGAGCCGCAATCAGACGATGGTAGTAGGTGTGACCAACGTCAACCAGATCAGCTGCGTGTCGCCCGATAGCACCGGCGGCGCAGCTATGTGCGTCCAGGCATTCACCAGCCGCATGCCGGGTTCGGGCGCGCCAGTGCGCGAGTATGCACGCTCCGACATTCTCAGTCCGGAGGCAACCATCCCGCTGGGCGATATGCAGAATGCGCCGTATGATCAACCAGCAGGCATTGCGGATTTCGCTCCGTTCAAGCGGATCAAGTTTAAGCGGAAAACTATTTCGGTGTGGTCCACCGCTGCGAAGACGATTATCACTGCAGGCCTCAGCAAAGCGAACGTGAATCTGGCTACCGACCAGGTGTACGGCTCATACGGGCCCGTCTCCCAGTTCGGCAATGCTACGGCACCAAACGTCACGTTTACCACGGACACGACGGCCTCCATTTTGTCCGAGGACAATGCCCCGACGCCCATCGACGTGACGGCCGGCGCGATTCATGTGACCATCCAAAAAGCCGCACCTGCGTCTGGCGGGTTCACCTCGATGAACATCGATTTGTTCTCGACGGGCACACCGTCCGCCCCTGGTGCGGACTTCCATACGCTGAACGTATTCTCCGATTTGAGCGGAGGCATGAGCGGCCTGAACAGCTACGGCTCCCGCAGCTATGGCGCTGGGCGCTTCACTGCAGTCGGCGCTGGCGCCGATATGACCGCGGTCACTTTTGCGCGCATCCGTATCGCTGGCGCGACCAATATGACAGTCATTCCTGGTGATGTGTCGTTCGTGCCGCCTGCGACCGGAAAGGCGTCGATCGTATTTACAATCGATGACAACCACGGCAAGGCCGTGTGGGATGCGCATCGAATCCTGTCGCCTTACGGATACCCTGTGGTGCTGTATCTGTCGCCGGCAAGCCGTATGATAGGGGGCGGGGCCAACACCGACGGAAATCCGACCATCGATAACCTCCTTGCGCTGCAGCAGCGTTACGGTTGGCAAATGGCTTCGCAGGACTATTTCGACGGTACGGTGTCGGATGCAGACCGGACGCCTCAGCAATGGCTGGTGGAGTCTCGCAAGAACCTCATCATGGCAGCCCAGCTCGGT
This sequence comes from Duganella phyllosphaerae, assembly GCF_001758785.1. Classification (GTDB taxonomy): domain Bacteria; phylum Pseudomonadota; class Gammaproteobacteria; order Burkholderiales; family Burkholderiaceae_D; genus Rugamonas; species Rugamonas phyllosphaerae. The sequence goes on along the minus strand of NZ_LROM01000152.1, from coordinate 29,809 downwards.
TTCGATCTGGACGGGATGCGCGATGGATCGCTGTATGGCGGATACAACTTCGGTATTGACGGCCCGATCACGAAGACCTGCCAACGGTTGTTCGCAACGATCCGTCGATTCGATAATTCGCCTGGCACAGCTGGTGACGGGCTCGCTCCATTTGCGTTCGCTGACACGAATCCGCCTGGCGACCCATACAACCTCCGTGCGTACAACATGGACACGTACGTCGGCTCCCAGACCGTACAGCAGTGTTTCGACAAAATGAAGGCTTATGTCGATCAGGCCGTCGCCAACGAGGGCATCGCGATTTTCAGCACTCATACCGGGTTCAGCGATGGCACGATCGCCGCCGCCGTGGTCATGCTTGCCCAGTACATCCGCACATTGGAAGTGGCCGACCTCGCCGAGGTGGTGACGCTTCAACAACTTCGAAACTGATAATCATGACCCTCATCATCGAAACCGGCGCCGGCCTGCCGGATGCTGACAGCTATGCCAGCGTGGCGGCCGCCGATGCCTACCACGCGAAGCGCGGCAACGCCGCCTGGGCCGCTCTGGTAGAAAGCGAGAAGGAGTCGCTGCTGATCAAGGCGACCGAGTACATGGTCGGCCAGTACCGCGCGCGCTGGAAGGGCCGACGCCGCACTGCCGCCCAGGCACTCGACTGGCCGCGCTACGACGTCGAACTGGATGACGTCCATGCTTACTTGGGGTCGGACATTGTCCCGGTGGAGGTACAGAATGCCTGTGCCATCCTCGCGCTGCAGGCGAGAAGCGGCGAGCTGGCGCCGGCCCTGAAGCGAACGATCAAGGAGAAGGTCATCGGCCCGATCAAGACCGTGTATGCGGATGGCGCACCAGAGGCGGTGCGGTACCGGGCGGTGGATCAGTTGCTCAAGCCGCTCTTGTGCGGTTCGGGCTTGTCTGGAAGATTGGAGCGGGCGTGATCAACTACCCAGTGGTGCAAATTGAAGGCTGCGCCGTGCACGAAAACAGCTATTCCCACAACGGTAAGGTGTGGACTGTCACGAACTTAATCGCGCAGACCAAGGATCTGGAGGCGTTTGACTTGCCTCTTGCCGCAATCTATCTTGGTGCCGAGGTATGGACGCCAGAAGCGTCGCCGTACGGCATGGCCTTCCACATGCGTAGAGCGCTGGACGTCGATATCTCCCACCCGATTATCCTTAGTGAGCAGGGCTTCATCATGGACGGCTGGCACCGGGTGCTGCGCGCGCTGATCGATGGCAAGGCCACCATCAAAGCAGTGCGCTTCGCGAAGACGCCGACGCATGACTACCTGGAAGCGAAATGAGCGATTACGCACAAGATGCCATCGACGCCGACGAAGCCCTCCGCGAGGATGGGCAGCTGCTCACGCTCACATTCAAACAGCCAGGTACCTACGTTGGCGGTGCCCTGGTGCCGGCGCCACCCATCATCAAGAAAGCCTGGGGCATTGAAACCGGGCTGACAACCAACGACCTCGGCATCGGCGCCATCAACGGCACGCTGATCAAATCCGGCGACCGCAAGATCACGATGTCTGCGCTCGACGAAACCGGCGCGCCACTGGCGCCGATGAAGAACGAGGACCAGGTGCTGGCCGGCGGCGTGGTGTACACCGTCAAGAACGTTGACAAGGTCGCTCCTGGCGGCATCGTCGTGCTGTGGCGGCTGGTCGGGAGGATCTGATGGGCACCTTCGCATTGCAGATCGCCGCATGGGTCCAGAAGACCAAAGACGACACCGATAAGGTGGTGCGCTACTGCCTGGCCAGCATCGACGGCAGGCTGGTGAGTCGATCCCCTGTGGGCGACGCCAAATATTGGAAGCATGCTCCGCCCAAGGGCTATGTCGGCGGCCGATTCCGGGGCAACTGGCAAATGTCCGTCGGCTCTCCCGCGACTGGCGCGCTCAACATCATCGACCAGGACGGCAAGGCAACCATCGCCGCGCACGCTGGCATCGTTGCTGCCGCGAAGGCGGGGGAGGTTTTCTACCTGATGAACAATCTGCCGTACGCAAGCCGCATCGAGAAAGGCTGGTCGCGCCAGGCGCCCGTCGGCCTGGTCGCGCTGACCGTGGTCGAGTGGAGCAACATCGTTGATGCGGCTGTGAACGGCGTGCGCGCCGGCACCAGCAGCGCGGACTTCGCGCAGGGCTACCAGAGTTATTCGATATGACGATCCCCAACATCCGAAACGCGCTCGAGCAGGCGCTGGCTAGCATTGATCCAGCCATCGACATCGTGCACGAAAACGTGCCGTATGACCCGGTACCGGACCGGCCTTATTGCGCGGCCTACCTGCTGGTGGCCGAGCCAGGCAATCCGACGCTGGGCGAGGCCTACCACAAAGAGCAGGGCGTGATGCAGGTCAATCTGCAATATCCGCCGCTTGTTGGCACGCTGGACTGCGCGCTGCGCGCCGAAGCGATCCGGGCGCTGTTCAAGCGCGGATCTGCTTTTTCGGATGGCGGCGTCACCGTCCAGATTGACCGAACACCCGAGATCGACCGGGGTGAGCAGGTCGATGGACGGTGGATGCAAATCGTCAGGATCCGCTGGCACGCGGACATCTTCACAGCGTAGCAAATCACACGGCCGTCGAAAGGCGGTTTTTCATTCTGGCTCGCCGCGTGCGGGCCTTTTTCATTCCTGAAAGGCTTCACATGGCTGCTACTGCAAACGGCATCAACACCCTTCTGGTGCTGGGCAAACAAACTGCCGAGGGCGCGAAGGCCCCGGTCGGCGCCGGCCAGCTCTACCCGCGCGTCACCAGCTCCTTCGATACCGAGGCCGACAAGTACTCGTCAAACGAGATCGACCCGAGCCAGCAGCAGGGGGACACCCGCCTGGGCAACTTCCGCGTGACGGGCGACATCAAGGGCGAGGCATCCTGCGGCACCTATTCAGTGCTGATGGCCGCCCTGATGCGGCGCGACTGGACCGTTGCCGGCGCTACGGCTGCCGCCATCACCATCGCTGCTGTGGCCGACGGCTTCACCCGTGCCGCAGGTTCCTTCCTGGCCGACGGTCACCGCGCCGGCACGGTCGTTCGCGTGACCGGCTTCACTGCGCCCGCCGCCGCAAACAATGGCCGCAACTTCTTCGTGACCGCAGTAACCGCGCTCAAGATCACCGGCCAGTACCTTGACGGTAGCGCCGTCGTTGCAAAGGCCGCCGGCGACAGCGTGGCGATCGCCGCACCCGGCAAGCGCACGTTCACCCCACTGACCGGCCACACCACCGACTGGTTCACCGCTGAGATTCAACAGCCGGACGTGGTGGTGCACCGCACCTTCGTCGATCAGCTGGTCAGCAAGATGGATATGGCGGTACAGCCCAACGGCCTGACCAGCTGCGACTTCACCTTCATGGGTAAGCGCGAAGATGCCACTACGGCCGCCGCCTACTTCACCACTCCGGCGGCCACGCCGACCGGCGGTAAGTTCTCCGGCGCCACCGCGATGCTTTCTGTCAATGGCATCCCGTCGCAGATTTGCACCGGCATGTCGGTGTCGCTCGACGGCCAGGTCAAGATCGACCCGGTGCTGGGCACTAAGTATGCAACCGCTGCATCGCGCGGCAAGGTGATCGGCTCCGGCCAATTCACCGTCCTGATGCAGGACGCGGCCTACCTCGACTACTTCAAAACCGAGACCGAGGTATCGCTGGCCTATGCCATGGCGGCCAGTAATGCGGCGCTGGCGGACGTGATGGCGCTGCAGATGGGCCGCATCAAGATCACCTCGGCAAAGGTCGATGACGGCGAGAAGAACAAAATCATCACCTGCCAATTCGACGTGCTGCGCTACAAGGGTAGCGATGCCCAGCACGAGGGCACCACCCTGGCCATCCAGGACACGACGCTGTAATCCACCGCCGGCACCGCCGGCGATTCCAGTTTGGCGCAAGCCACCCCAGCACGGACCGGACGCTGTCGCCTTCGTCGGCGCGGCGGCCGGCACCGGCACCTATTCATCCGACGAAAGGTATTACCCATGAACGCTATCACCAACACCGAAACCTCCGCTGTTGCCGCCACCCACAACGCCGCGACCACCATCATCGCATCCGGCTTCGACATCGCCAATCTGGCAGCTGCTGCGGTCGTTACCAAAACCTTCAACGTTGACGTCTTGTTCGACGAGGATGGCAACGCCACCGCCGGCCTGGTCATCGTCGGCAAGAACAGCCCCGAGTACCAGGCTGCCAGCCATGCGGTTCGCGCCGAGGGCTACCAGAAGGCCGCCGTGCGCAAAACCGCGATCGACGCTAAGACTGACGCCGGCGCCAGCAAGCTGGTTGACGTGATCGACAGCAATGCGACCCGTCTGGCGCTGTCGGTGGTCACCGGCTGGTACGGCTTCACCAGCGCTGGCGTGCCCGTGCCATTCGACAAGAACATGGTGGCCGCCGCCTTCGCGAAATTCCCCACTTGGGAAGATAAGGTCAGCGCCGCCCTGGAGGTTGACGCCAATTTTTTGACGGTCTCGTCGCCAGCCTCCTCGCCTTCGCCGACCACCAGTTCGAACGGCTAAAGACCGCCGCTGACGGCAGCGCCGTCGGCGATCACGTTGATGCGGCCAAGCGCCACCCGCTCTACAAGGCGGATGTGGCGCCGCCCGCGCCCGAGTTGCCGTTTGAGCTTGAGTACTTGTGGACCTGGTTCCTCAAGCTCAGTCCACGGCGGCAGACAGGCATGGGGCCGGGCCCGATATCCAGCGAGGAAGTGCTTCACTGGTGCGCGCGCCGGCGTGTGGTGTTCGAGCCATTCGAGCACGACATCCTCGACCGAATCGACGAGCTTTACCTGCAACACCATTACAAGAAGGAAACCTGATGCCTGATATCGCCTCCCTCGGTCTTGAGATCAATTCGAAACAAGTCGTGGAGGGCACCAGGGCCCTCGACGCGCTGGGCGCCGCTGCTGCGGCTGTCGAGCCGAAGATCGATAGCGTCACCAAGGCCTCCGATGGTTTGAGCCAGGCCAGCGCCAAAGTGTGGCGCTTCGGTGCGGATGCCACCAAGGGCATGGATGCGCTCGGAGAGGCCACGCAGCGCACCGGTCAGCGGTACCAGGTCAGCAATGGCCAGATGGATGACACTGCAAAGATCTTGCGCCAGCAGGCCGAAGAAGCGCGTGCGACCGCCCAGGCAAATACCGCCCTGGGCCGGTCCACTACGCAAATGACGCTGGGCCAGCAACTGTTCATCGATAAATTGCGTGATCAGGTCGCAGTCCTTGGAATGTCGCGCAGCCAATTGCTGGCATACCAGGCGGCCGAGTTGGGCGTAACAAAGGAAACCGAGGCACTGATCGCGAAGATGAAGCAGTTTGAAGATGCCGCGAAGGCAGCCGGGGAGGCTGCTAAAGCAGCAGCAGCCGCAAAGCGCGAACAAGAGCGGTCAGCGTTGACGCTGAGCAGTGCACTGGGATTGCTGGTGAAGGGTTACGCAGCTCTCAAGGTAGCGGAGTACATCAAAGAATCTGCACTACTGGCCGCGCGCTACGAAACCCTCGGCGTCGTCGTCGAAGTCGTGGGCCGCAATGCCGGATATACCAAAACCCAGATGGACACCGCCACCGACGCGATCGCCCGGCAGGGCATCACCATGGTGGAGTCGCGCGAGTCGGCGACGAAGCTGGTCCAGGCCCACGTCGATCTGAAAAACGCGACCGTGCTCGCCCGCATCGCCCAGGATGCCGCTGTCATCGGCCACCTGAACTCGTCGGATGCATTCGACCGACTGGTCAACGGCATCTCGCGAGGCAACGTGCTGATCCTGCGGAACATTGGTATCAACGTGAACCTGCAGACAGCCTACCGCGAAATGGCTGATGAGCTCGGCAAGACCACCAAAGAGTTGACCGAGAACGAGCGGGGGCAGGCCCGCCTGAACGCCGTCATCGAGCGCGGCGCCGATATCGCTGGCACTTATGAAGCAGCGATGGGCACAGCCGGCAAGCAGATCACGTCCATGCAGCGGTACGTCACGGATTTGAAAACCGTCGTCGGTGAGGCGTTCCTCGAGGTGCTTACCGTCAGCGTCATGGCCTTGACGGACCACCTGAAAGATGCAAACAAGGAAGTCTCCGAGTTGTCGACAAATCAGCAACTTCACGAGTGGGGCCGGACCTTGGCCGACGTGTTTGTCTGGGTTGCTAACCGCGTTGCTAACGCCACCACCTTACTGCAACAGGGGGGCGCCTTGGCCGGTCACCTCGCGAAGATTGACTCGATCAACAGTGTCTACGACGAAAAGGTGCGCGACCCGAAGACCCAGGGTGATTTCCTAGACTTTTCCGGGCGCAGCGACCGCATTCGCCGCGTGAACTCGGAGCGGGAAAATATGTTGGCTCAAGAGCAGGTTGGTTACCTTGAGCACCTGGCAAAGTTGTCCTCCCAGTACGACCAATTTCAGAAGGCCGCCGACGAGCGTGAGAAGAACGCGACGGCAAAGAAAAAAGCCGAGCTCGAAGCGCGCCTGAAAGTTGATCAGGATTACGCTTCTCGGGCGGCCGCGCTACTGGTGGCGAATGCAGGGAAGCCTGTCGCCGTGCAGCAGGCTGCGCAGATGGCGCTGGCCAATTCGGTTTATGTCGGCACGCCGACCTACCGCGATACCGAAGGTCGCGAGCCAAAGCCGAAGGTCGATAAGGTCGAAAGCACGGAGTTGGCTGACCGCCTTGCCCGCATCCAGGATCAGGTCAACGCCGAGAAGGAAATGTACGAAACAATGTCCAAGATGGATGACATGTTTCACTCGGCCGGGAAGATGGGCGACGAGCAGTATTACAAGAACAAGCGCGACTATGCTGAGGCCGCCGCGAAGGATCAGATCGACGGTTACAACAAGCAGATCGCCGACCTGAAGTCCTACCACAACGCCACTGCGGCCGAGGCAGCAAAGCACGCGAAGCAGATTAACGATATCGAAGCGAAGCGAGCAGCTGCTGATGCGAAAGCGCAGGACGAGATGAATCTGCTCGGCACCAAGGAGATCCTGCGCAAGGAGGCAATTGCATCCGCCTCGGATGAGGCGACCAACAAGTACCTTTCCGGACTGGACCAGGAAGCCAAAAAGCTCGAGGATTCCAATGCGGCCCGCGAAACTTCGAAGGGTGCGGTTGAGCGCGAAACCGTAGCTCGTCTCGATCTGGCCATCGCCTACCAGAAGGAATTTATGGCGGGCCAGGTTGCCGCTGGCGCGACTGCAGAGGAGATCGCGCAAGCGCCGGCCACCCTGAAGTATTTGGAAGACGTGCGTGCTGCTCGCGCGCGCATCGCCGCCGGCCTGGATCAGCAACAGGCGATTCAATTCAAGGACAAGGCCGCCGACCAGGCAATCAAGGATTGGCAGCGCGCCGGGCAAAGCATCTCGGAGAGCCTGACCTCGGCATTTGGCGAGGGTGGCAAGGCCATAGGCGAGATGTTCCAGGCCTACGCCAAGGGCATGGAGGGGCAGTTGCGCGCGCAGAAGAAGCTGAAGGATGCGAAGGCGCAATCCGATGACAACCCGGAGAAAATCGAGGCCATTAACCGCGCCCAGTTGGAAGGCACCCAGGCGCAAATTCAGTCGTACGCGGGGATGACGTCGGCTGCACAGGGCTTCTTCAGCGAGGGCTCGCGCGGCTACCAAGCGATGCATGCCGCCACGGTCGCACTGCAAAGCGCCGAGATTGCACTCAGCCTGATCAAGGGCGTCAATGCGGTACTCACGCAAGGCGAGGGTGATCCGTACACCGCGTTTGCCCGCATGGCCGCCATGGCGGCACTTGTCGCTGGGTTGGGCGTCGCAATCAGCGGTGGTGGCGGCGGGGGCGGCCAGAAGGCTGTCGATGTGCAGAAATTGCAGGGCACAGGTTCAGTATTTGGTGACAGCAGCGCGAAGTCGGACAGCATCCGCCGTTCGATCGAGCAACTGACCGCTAATTCCGACAACATGTTGCCGATCAACCAGGGCATGCTGTCGGCCCTGCGGAACATCGAATCCTCCATGGCCGGTTTGACCAACCTGGTGGTTCGCACGCCTGGCCTGACCGATGGCTCGAACCTGGGCATCCAGACCGGAGTCGTCGGTAAATCGACAGGCGCTTCGATTGCGGCCGGCGCGCAGGCTGGCTCCATGGTCGGCGGGTACGTCGCCGGCCCGGTGGGCATGGTTATCGGGGCCATCGGTGGCGCGATCGTGGGCGGTCTCAAGAGCATCTGGGGTAAGACCACGCAGAACATCGTTGATTCTGGTCTGCAATATGGCGGCAGCGTGCGCGGCTTGCAGGCCGGGGATGGCTTTGATCAATACGCGAGCATCGATACCACCAAGAAGAGTTACTTCGGCCTCAAAAAGAGCACGTCAAATTCGGTTCAAACCCAGGGCTTGAGCGACGAGCTGTCGGCGCAATTCGGCCTCATCTTCACCAACCTGGACAAATCCCTTCAGGCCGCGTCCGTGGCGCTTGGCGGCTCAGCTGCCGATGTCACCAAGGTCCTCGACAGCCTGACACTGGAAAGCACGAAAGTTTCACTGAAGGATCTGAAAGGCGAAGAGCTGACGGCGGCGATCAATTCCGTGATCTCAAAATCCATGGACGAGATTGCCCAGGCAGCATTCCCTGCGTTCGACGCCTTTCGCAAAGTAGGCGAGGGCTACGCCGAGACGGTGATGCGCCTGGCAGGTGATTACGCCAAGTTGGACGCCATCCTGGCAGGAACCAGCACCACGTTCGGCGCCACCGGCGTTGCCAGCGTCAAGGCTCGTGAGCACCTGATCGAGTTGGCGGGCGGCATCGACGAACTGGCCAGCAAGAGCAATTCGTTTGCCGAGAACTTCCTCAGCAAGGCTGAGCAACTGGCACCGGTGCAAAAGTACGTCACCGACCAGTTGGCGGCCATGGGCCTGCAATCCCTGGACACCCGCGACAAGTTTAAGGATTACGTCTTGGGCCTGGCCAACGGCGGCAAGCTCGCGACGGATGCCGGCGCCGCGCAATACACCGCGCTGCTGGCCCTGGCCGACGCGTTCGCGAAAACGCACGCGGCTACGGTGGACCTCAGTAAATCCGAGCAGGAAATTGCAGATCAGCGGACCGACCTGCAGAACCAGCTCGACGAACTGACGATGACGCAGGCTCAGCTGGCTGCGAAGGCGCGAAAGGAGATCGATGTCAGTAACCTGAAACTGTACGACGAGCTCACCGCACGCAAGGCGCTGGCGGCCGCGTACGAGACGCAATCGGAGGCCCTGAAAACCAGCATCGACAAACTGAAGACGTTCGCCTCGGCGATCAAATCTTTCCGCGATGGCCTGGTGCTGGGCAACCTTTCGACGCTGACGCTGGCGGAGAAAGCAGCGGCGGCGCGTGACCAGTACAGCACCACGCTGGGCGCGGCACGCGGTGGCGATGCGACGGCGCAGTCGGGCCTCAGCGCTGCCGCAACCGCGTTCCTCACCGCCAGCCAGGCCGGCGCCGCGTCGCGCCTCGATTACGTCCGGGACTACGCGCGCGTGCAGGCCGACATGGCCATTCTCGCCGCATCCGTTGGCGGTCAGCTGACGGATGCCGAGAAGCAGCAGGCGTCGCTCGACAAGCAGGTCAAAGGGCTGATCACCCTCAACGACAGCGTGAATGCTGGCGCGGCCACGGTCGCCCAGGCGATCGCGTCACTGGGCGTTCTGGGCGTGAAGCAGATCGACGGTTCCCACGCCGGCGGTCTGTCGCGCGTGCCGTTCGACGGGTACACCGCCGAGTTGCATTCAGGTGAGCGAGTGCTGACGGCGTTCGAGGCCCGGGAATATTCGGCGCGATCGAGCGGTGGCGGTACCGGCGACGTGGCCGCTGCAATCGATCGTCTGACCGAGGAAAACCGGGCGCTGCGTGCCGAGCTCTCGGAGTTCAAAGCGCAATCTCAGGCTGGCGACGTGGCCGTTGCGCAAAGCGTCGGCAAGCTGGCGCGCCTGGCTGATCGATGGGACGCCAACGGATTGCTCGTGCGTGCTGACGAGCCAATTCCAACGAGAGAGGTGGTGACTGCATGAAAATTATCCGTCCGATGGCAATCACGGACGCAGCGCTGGTCAGCAGCAACATTCCCGAGAACGACTACCCACCATACAACCCCGCCACCAGCTACCCGCTGGCTGCGCGGGTGATTGTGGTCGGGGTCGGCGTGCACCTGGTGTACGAGTCGCTGCAGGCGAGCAACGTCGGCCATACGCCGGCGGCCAGCCCGGAGCATTGGGTAAAAGTCGGCGCCACCAACCGATGGCGCATGTTCGATGCCTCGATCACCACGCAGGCCGAGAACGAGGATTCGATCAGCGTTTCCATCAAGGCGACCGGCATCGCCAACGGCATCGCGCTGCTCAACATCGACTGCGCCATCATCCGCATTGTCGCAACTGACGTCGAGTTCGGCGTGGTGTATGACAAGACCATCAACCCGGCCATGACGAGCGGCATAAGCGACATCTACAGCTATTTCCGGGAGCCCGTCACGCGGGTGTCGGAAATGGCGCTGACCGACCTGCCGTCGTATTCGAACATGACCATCGATGTCACGCTGTCGAGCCCCGGCAACGTCGTGCGGTGTGGCGGCATTGTTATCGGCCAAATGCGGCTGATGGGCGATTTGCAGTACGGCGCGAAGAGCGGCATTGCCAACTACACCAAAAAAACTCGTGATCAGTGGGGGAATTTTGATGTGGTCGAAGGGCCGTTCAGCAACACGGCCACCTGGTCGATCTGGATCAAGAGCACCGAGGTGGATTTGGTGAAGCGGCTGCTGTCACAGTATCGCGCGACGCCCATTGTCTATATCGGCGCTGATTCTTACGGGGCCCTGATTCTCTACGGTTACTACAAAGATTTCTCCATCGACATCGCCTACCCGACGATCTCGATCTGCTCACTTGAACTTGAAGGGCTTACATGACCGCTATTCTCATTCCGCCGCTGTCGCCATTCCCGGGGCGCGGGGCTGCACCTGAGGACTATATCGCCCAGGCCGACACCACCATGCAGGAGTTGCCGGTGGTGATCAGCAAAATAAACGAGGTAAGCGCCGCATTCAACCTGGGGGGCAGCATCCTTTCTTTGGGCTACCTGCCGCCGGTACCGTATGCAGCGGGCATCAGCCTGACTGTGGCCACCCAGACCGTGCAGTACGGCGTCAACACCTATGCGGCCAACGTGACAGCGCTTCCTTTCACCACGTCGGGCGTATTCGAAACCGATAAATTTCGTCTGGTACAGGGCGTGACTTCCGCGCAACTTGCCGAGCCGGAAGCTGCCGGCACGATTGGCTTTCAGCAGGCTGGAGTCGATGCCAATGGTGCGCGGGTGCGCAAGGTCAAAGATCGGCTCCGTGAGGCGGTCCACGTGACCGACTACCCGAACGTCGATCCCACCGGTGTGACCGACTCCAGTCTCGCTATCATCAGTGCGCGGAAAGCTTCCGACACCCCGTACGTTCCAGATGGCGTGTTTCAGTTGAATCAAACTGGTCAACTCGCCGGTTTGTGGGGTGACGGTGAGGTCGAAGTCGGCGGACAGCGGGTGCGCCTCCCGGCCTCGCCGCGCCGCCTGGAGTTGGTTTCGTCGGTCATGGCGAAATTGATTCGTCTCGCGTTCGGAGCAGGAACCATGGTGCTGGTCGCTGACAGTATTGGTGAAGGCTATATCGCCTGGGACATCAAGCACTCGTGGTTCAACATGCTGCTGCGCATGATCAACGCGTATTCGAGCCCGGAAGGCGGCAGTGAGCCGGAGGTGACCAACCTGGGCGATCCCAACCGCTACGGGCTGACCTATTCCGGCACTTACGCGGTTGGTCCCAATGGTCCGATCGGCAAATCGCTGATCCTCCAGCCCGGCGCGTCTGTCTCATTCGGCGGCAAATTCGCCTATGTCGATGTGATGGCTCAGCGCTCGCCTGGTGCTGGCACGCTGACCATGCGCCGAAACGGCACGCCATTTCGTACCCTCAACATGGATGCCGCAGCGGAAAGTGACTGGTGCTCATTCCCATCGGTCACCGGCAGCGGCGCCGCGCCAACCGACATCTACACGCTGACGGTGACCGGCGCGCCTGTTGAATTGACGGGCATCTGGCGCCTGGCGAATACTGGTCAGCCGGGCATTTTTGGCAGCCGTTGCGCTCTCAGCGCGAGTTCAACCCAGTTGCATTCGCAGGATGCGCGCATTGCTTCGGTGATTAAGCATAGTCGGGCGCTCAACCCGAGCGCTAAACCACTGATTTTCGTCGCCTTGGCCATCAACAACGCCAACACCGACGTCCCAAGCGCTGGCACTACGCCGGAGGTGTACGGGCAGCAGTTGGGAAAAATGTTCGCGCGGTACATCAATTCGGGTGCGTATGTGGTCGCGATCGGCGGCATCCAGCCAGGCGCATCGTGGGGCGTGGTACGCACGAACTACCCCGCCATAGCAGAGATGCAGAAACGCGTCTGCGAGCAGTACGGCGTCCCGATCATTTCGATGGATGCGTATGCATGGGTACGTGAGGGCGGGGTGCTGGCCGATGACCTGCATCCGAACACGCCGGGCAATCTGCTCTACCTGGACATCGTGCTTGAATTCCTGGCGTCGCCAGCGTTCGACCTCGCTGGCGGCACCCAGGCCCACTGCCTGAACCGATCCGACCTGCCATTAAGCTGGTACGGCACCGGTGAAATTGCCGGCACCGCAGCGCTGTCGAACGTGCGGTGGTCGCGCAGCGGTCCGCTGGTTCGGGTGATGGGCAACCTGAGCGGCATCAACCCCACTGCGGCTACCGCTGCTGGCCCGTTGTGCATCGGCATGCCGACATTCTCGAATACCACTATGCGCGGCAACGGCGTGGTGAGCAGCTGCAAGGGATTTGCTGGGAGCACTGGCAAGCAATGGACCTTGCAGACGGTTGGCAACGGCGGCAACCTTGCCGTGCTGCGCTCGATCGATCCGGTCACAGGCGTCGAGTCGGACGTCACCTCCATCACCGCCGGCGCCTCGATCGATTTCGACATCACGTATATCGAACAGGATTGATGCCACCCGCACCACCACACAACCCGCTTCGGCGGGTTTTTTTTTACGCCCACAGAAAGGCAAACATGCCCCTCCAACCGCCCACCCCAGAAGACAGTATCGCCGGCATCAAATACGGCGTGCTGATCTTCTCATTCCTCGGCGCTGCAGTATCGCTCAGCTACGCCAAGGAACTGACGCGACCCCAGGCAGTTACCGCGGTACTCACCGGTACCGCCGTCGCCGTCATGGCTACGCCCATGGCACTGCACTACCTGGATCTGCCAGCGAGCCTCGAGCGGGCGGTGGCATTCTTCGCCGGCCTGGCCGCGATGCGCGCCGTGCCGGTTTTCTTCACCCTCATCGACCGGCTGCGCGACATCAAGCTGCCATGGTTGTCCGACCCGAAGGAGTAACTGCCATGTCCCTGACCCCCATCATCCAGGCGATTGCTTGCCTCTACGTGTTCTACATCAGCACGATCTCCCTGAACAAAATGACCAAGGCGACACCGAACAATATCCGTTTTGCGCACGTGTCGCTTCTGGCTGGCAGCGGCGCCGGCTTCGCGTCCTGCATCGCTGCGCGCGACGTGTTCGAGTGCCTGTTCGCGGTAGGGATTGCGCTGTACGTGGCGGGTAGCCGCCGGGAGAATGAAGCATGACGCTCGATCAACTCATTAAAATCATGCCCTACGCGCGCTCGCGGGCGGCGGCTTTCCTCGCGCCGCTCAATACCGCCATGGCCGAGTTTGGCATCACCACGCCGGCGCGCCAGGCATCGTTCCTTGCGCAGGTCGGCCACGAGAGCGGCCAGTTACAGTATGTCCGCGAGCTGGCCAGCGGCGTCGCTTACGAGGGCCGAAAGGATCTCGGCAACGCGGTGGCCGGCGACGGCATCCGATTCAAAGGGCGCGGCCTGATCCAGGTCACCGGCCGGGCGAACTATAAGGCATGCGGCTCCGCCCTGGGCCTGGACCTGATCGCTCATCCCGAACTGCTCGAGCAACCGGTCAACGCATGCCGGTCGGCGGGCTGGTTCTGGAAAACACGCGGACTCAACGAGCTCGCCGACGCCGGCGACCAAGTGCGCGTGACGCGACGCATCAACGGCGGCACCAACGGCCTGGCCGATCGCCTGGCGCTGTTCGAGGTGGCCGCGCGGGTGCTGGCGTGAGCGCGCTGCACCTGGCCGGCGGCGCCGTCATCTGGAAAATTGCAGCGGTGGCGCTGACCATCCTGCTGCTGGTGGTGATCACCGGCGCCGGCACGGGCTGGTGGCTGGCGGCGGCCGCGCGCGACCGGGCGCTGGCCAGCCTGGTGGTGGAGCAGGGCGCCAGCGCCGCGCTGCGCGCTTCGATCGGCGTGCAGAACGAGGCCGTCCAATCCATGCACCGGCTGACCGTGGCCGCCGACGAACGTGGGCGGGCCGCCCAGGCGCTGGCTGCCGCCAAAGGGCGTCGCTACGATGCCGCCCAGGCCAAGCTGGCTGGCGCGCGCGCCACCACCTGCGACGAGGCTATGCCGTACGTAAATCAGCTGTTGAAGGACGTTAAATGAAAACTATGATCCTCATTGTCGCGTTGCTGCTGGCCGGCTGCGGCACCACGCCGCCGGCGACGCAGACCATCTACGTGCCGGTGTCCACTCCCTGCGTGAAGGATAATCCGGTGGCGCCGGTGTATGAGTTCGATAAATTGCCGCTCGACGCGCAGGCCGGAGAGAAGGTATTGGCGCTGGCGCGAGACTGGCCGCGTGGGCGGAAATACGAGGAGGAACTCGAGGCGGCACTGGCTGGCTGTGCATGATCAAGATTTATGCTAGTGTTGAGATGATTATCTTGTTATATATATGAGATGACGAGATGGGTGTTTCTACACAGTTCATTGGAGCGAAGGGGACGGCATGGTAAGAAGGGCTTACGTTGCGCTTAAGGATGAGAATTACGAACCAATCATAGTTGACATTATTGTTACCTGGGGAAAGCTGGATGAGACGCTTGATCTTCTAATCGAAGTAATGTCTTCGCAGCTTGAATGCAAAGGCATTGTGCCGCCACGTTCTTCCGCCTTCCAAAAGCGCTTGGCACATTTCAATTCCTTATGTCGTGCTTATTTTGTTTCAGCACCTTCGATGGTTAAATTTTCCGATCAGACTTATAATAAAATTTTGAGTGTTAAAAATGATCGCGATCTAGTTGCTCACGGCCGCTATGGTTGGCAAATTTCCTACTCGGATCAGAATTCAGTAGGGGAGATTGATTTGATGCTGACTGAATTAAAAGACCAAGGTCCGAAAACAAAAATATATACAAAATCTCAGTTTCAAAACGTCGCAGATGTCATCGGTGAGTGTCTGCAAGTTTTGTATTTGCATGCCAATGAAATTCCTTTTGCAAAATTTCCAAAATTTTTGGAGGAACGGTGGAGTATTTCTAATTCGCAAGTGGCGAGTACTAAGCTACTGCTATCGAGAATCCAAGAAGAATGCGAGGCTATCGTGATAGCGCGGTTGAATAGTTAAAATCTTCAATGAGATGAGGGTCTGGGTATTAAAGAGGCGGGAGGGCGGCGCGTATCTGCCGGAACCAGTCCGGGTGGGCCGCACACCGGCGCCGTTCGAGCTGCTGGTGGTCGACGTCGCCGACCAGGGTAAGCGCCGTCCGGCGAAGGTCGCGCGCCTCTACGCGCCCGGCACGAAGAGCATCGTGGCCGAGCTGGCCAGCGTGCAGCTGCTGTGGCTGAAAGGATTCGAGTTCGTGTTGCACGGCGTGGACGTCACTGGTAGCGAGCGCGGCCCGGTCCACGCGGCCCAGTCCTGGATGTGCAAGCTCGACGAACCTCTGCACGCGGTCGGCTACCGGATGCGCGGGGCCTTCGATCGAGGCCGGCCGCTGCCGCACCGCCAGGTGATGGACCGGCCATCGTACATCAACGAGGGTAAGCTGACAGTCGCCGGGGCACTGGACGAGCGGCTGGGTCGCCATGCCACGCGCGCGGAATTCGGCACGGAATCCCGGCATGCGGGCACGCTGCTCGACTGCGACCTGGAATGGATGAGCGAGGAGCGATTTCAGTTGTCCGGGTTTCAGCATTACGAGGCCTACGGCGACGCTCCGGCCCAGCTGCTGCGCCAGGGCTGGCTGATCGAGTTCGATATCAAGACACTTGAGCAGATTGCCTACGTGCGGTCGTTCTCGAAGGGGCTTCAAGGGCGAGGGTGACGGCGCCGGTCTGCCGGATTCGACAGCACGCGGACGATGACCCGGAACGGCACGCCGGCCTGGTCCATGAATGCGGCAGCGGCAGAGCGTCCATCCTGCTCAGCGAGGATCAGGCCCACCATCACGGTATGGGCGGTAGCGCGGTCGGGTCGGGTGCGGCGTTCGGGCTGAGTCATTGATCCTCCGCAGCCAATCCTACGCGTCCAGGCGCGGCGGCGCCTGACGCACGTCAACCGAGCGCCAGTGTAAATCCCAGTGTAATCCAGTGCATTTCACAGGGCCTTGGTGGCCCTCAACGAAGAATTTCCCCTATGAGAGCTCTGCATTTTTGTGGTGGCAATGGCATTCACACTGCAGGGGTCGCAAGTTCGAAACTTGCACTTCCCACCAAGAATTTAAGTCAAATCAATTACTTACCAAAAAGCCGACCTTTAAACAGGCCGGCTTTTTTGTTGCGGTGTAATTTCCCAGTGTAATTTACTTTCGCGACACAACGAGCTGCGACAGCTGGTCCAATGCCAGACGCTAGGCACCAACCTGCAGGGGAGCGCATCGCTGCGTTGTTTGCACATTGGCGTGGCCAAGGGTTTTGCTCATCATATATAGGTCCACGCCCAACCCCGGGATGACGTTTGCGCACGAATCGCGCGGTTCGTGGAAATTCGCGTGGGACATGCCGGCCTGCACCCACGCGGCATTACGACGACGGCACGTCGAGCAGCGTTAACTCCAACGCAAATATTTCCGCTGCAGCGCAGCCCCGGGATAATCGGGGATACCAACATGTGCAGCGTCAACGTGTTGCTGGCCGGGGACGTGATCGCGTCGCGTCCGATGTACTGGCTCTCGATCTTGAAAAACTCGCCGCACCGTGCATACGTGAGCAGCCTGGCCCAGATTGCGGTTTGTGCGATGGACGAGCAGAACGACGTGCTCTTTTTTACCTGCTCGACCGTGAGGAATATCTCGCGTTGGTTGTCCACTACGTCAAGTAACAGCCAAGCAAGAAATTCGAAGCTGGTCGGCCTCGACTACGACATCTACTACGCCAACACGCAACATCTTGGCGTCGGCCGCGCCGCATATCGGCCAGGTGGGCGGCCCGACCTATCGTCGTGAGCCACGCGCCTCTGAGTTCTGAAGGAACTCACCGGCGTGCCGCCCGTCCCCACCGCCCAGCAATCAACCCGCCACAGCCACCGGATGCAGCCAGCCGTGGGTATCGGGCAGGGTGCCGCGCTGGATGCCGAGCAGTGCGGTGCGCAGCGACAGGGCGACCGGGCCGTTCTCGCCATTATTGATGGTTTGCTCGATGCCATGACCCTTGATCAGGCCGACAGGCGTGATGACCGCTGCCGTGCCGCAGGCGAAGACCTCGGAAATGGCGCCGGAGGCGATGTCGGCCAGCACCTGCGTGAGCGGCAGGCGGCGTTCTTCGGACGAGTAGCCGAGGCTGGCGGCCAGGTCGAGCAGGGTCGAGCGGGTGATGCCCGGCAACAGGGTACCGGTCAGCGCGGGTGTGACGATGACAGGCGCTGCGCCATTGCGATACACGAAGAACAGGTTCATGCCGCCCATTTCTTCGATGACTTCGCGCTCGATGGCGTCGAGCCAGATCACCTGGTCGCAGCCGTGTTGCTGCGCCTGGGCTTGCGCCAGCAGGCTGGCGGCGTAATTGCCCGCGCATTTGGCTTCGCCGGTGCCGCCCGGCGCCGCCCTGACGTATTCCTTGCTGGCCCACACGCTGACCGGTTTGAGTCCTTGCGGGAAGTACTCGCCGGCGGGCGACGCGATCAGCATGAACAGGTATTGCTCCGACGGACGCACACCGAGGAATGGATCGGTGGCGATCATGAACGGGCGCAGGTACAGGCTTTCGCCCGCGCCGTGCGGTACCCAGGCCTGGTCCACTGCCACCAGCGCCTCGGCAGCGCCGATAAACAATTCTTTGGGGATCGAAGGCATCGCCAGGCGCGCCGCGCTGCGGTTGAAGCGCTCCCAGTTGGCTTCGGGACGGAACAGTGCGATGCCGTCATCGGGCTGGCGATAAGCCTTGAATCCTTCGAAAATCGCCTGGCCGTAGTGCAGTACCGACGCGGCAGGATCGAGCGCCACCGGTCCGTAAGCCTTGACGGTGGGCTCCTGCCATTGTCCGTCGCGGTAGGTGACCTGTGCCATGTGGTCGCTGAATACGCGGCCGAACTGGATTGCTTGCAGCCTCGATGCACGCTCGGCATCGCTGAGGGGAGAGGTGGAACGGTGGAGCTGGAAGGTGGCGTCGATAGTGGTCATGTAGGTGTCTGCTGCGGAGTAGTCGGCGAATGGTCGATGATGTATCTCATATCGTTGAGGAATTATACGATACGCAGCAGCGCCGCATGCGCCCGTGCGTTGCCGGTCCCTGATTACCGCCCGATGTACGGCAGCCGCACCGATACCACGATCGGCAGTCGTAGCTGGGTGCGTTTGGGGAAGAAAAAATCAGCGACCACCATCTGTACATGGACCGTGACGAAGGCGGGTTTGACCACGCCCATGCAGGGTAAGCCGCTGCCGCAATCGATCGCCACCGATGGCTGCCCCAGGCCCGGCTTGAGTTCGGCCAGCATCTCGCCCGCAATCTCCCGGGCGATGGCGGCAACGATGGGCGCCCTGGTCGTGTTGGTCATTTCGCTCAGTGGGATTTTCGACAGGTATTGCGCCGCGCTGGTGGCTGCCGCGTGCGCAGCGCTGTAGTGGTAGCAATAGCGGCCCATGTAGAGCGGAAGCGCCAGCATCATCACGAAGATCGGCATCAGCAGGAACAGTTCGATCGCCGCCACGCCACGCGCGGCCCCCCGGCGCTGGTACTGCGAATGCTGAGAGTGTTTCCTGGCTGACATATCGTGTCTCCTGACCTGGCAATGTAGCCAGCAATGCCGTACGCCGGTTTGCTCCGTGTCAGTCAACGTGTAAATGAAGGAATGCAGGGTATTTAGCGTGTAAATAATGGTACGCTATGCGGCCACACTACTGCGCTGCGCCCATGATCGACATCCGCAACATCGACCTCAACCTGCTGGTGGTATTCCAAGAAGTTTACCGGGAACGGCAGATTTCGCAGGCGGCCAGGCGGCTGCACCTGACCCAGTCGGCCGTGAGCAACGCGCTGGGGCGGCTGAGGCGCGCCTTCGACGACGAACTGTTCGTGCGGACCGCCCACGGCATGCAGCCCACGCCCTACGCCGAACACCTGGCCGAGCCGGTGGCCGGGGCGTTGGCCGCCATCGGTGCAGCGCTCAATCCACCGCAGGCCTTCGATGCCGCCACCAGCACGCGCCACTTCCGCTGCGCCATGACCGACGTGGGCGAGGTGTATTTCATGCCGGTATTGATCGAGTTGCTGCGCCAGCGCGCACCTGCGGTGCGGGTCAGCACCGTACGGGCCGGCGCCATCGACCTCAAAACCGAAATGGAAGCGGGCCGCGTGGACCTGGCCATCGGCGCTTTTGATGACGTCTCGGGCGCGCTGTACCAGCGGCGCCTGTTCGAGCAGGCGTATGTGACCATGTTCCGCCAGGGCCACGCGCTGGGGCGTGGCACCCTCACGCTCGAGCGTTTCCTGGCGGCAGAGCACCTGGTCGTGGCGTCGTCCGAGAGCCCGTACGACCGCGTCAACACCTTGCTGGAACAGGCCGGCGTGCGCGCGGCCGCCACGTTCCAGGTGCCGCATTTCACCGCCGTGCCCTACATCGTGGGCACGACCGACCTGGTGGTGACGGTGCCGGAAAAGCTGGCCCAGCGTGCGGCCACGCCATTCCAGCTCGACTATGCACTGCCGCCGCTGGCGCTGCCGTCGTTGCAGACCAGGCTGTTCTGGCACCGGCGCTACAGCCAGGACGCCGGCAACTTGTGGCTGCGCCACCTGGTGGTGGAAGCTTTCGCCGAATAATTTGTCTCAACGCAGCTTGCTGCGCGCCGCCTCGATCGCCCGCACCGCCTGGTCGGTATCGTAGGGCGGTTCGAGAAAGCGACGCAGGTTGTCGTAGGTGGGCGCGACCAGTTCTGCCCTGGCGTCGCGGTCGAAGAAATAGGTGTGGCCCGCCGCAGCGCGCCAGGCCGGGCCGCCGTGGGCTCACCGAGCAGCACGGCGGGCGAGACGGCCCCCGCCTGCGGAGGCAGGGTCTGGTCGGCCTCGGCGATGCGGCGCAGCGCGTCGCCTTCGGCCAGGAATGCCAGGAAGCGTTGACGGGCCTTGGGGTGGGGGCCGCGCGCCGGCAACACCAGCACGTCGAGCGGCGCTTCCTGGTAGATGGGCAGGCCGGGCCGTACGGCCGGGAACGCAAAAAAGCCCATGTCGGGCGCGATGGCGGCGGGGAAGCGGGCCGCGATGAAACTGCCAGCGAGCATCATGCCTACGCGGTGGCGGTACAGGTAGGGCAGCACGCGCTCGTGCTCCTGGTCGATGGTGGGCGCAAAAAAGTAACCTTTGCGCAGCAGGCTGCCCCAGGTGTCGAATACCTGGCGCACGCGCGCATCGGTAAACGCGACGTTGCCGCGCAGCAGTTTGCGATGAAAGTCGACACTGTTGGTGCGCAGGTTCAGGTAGTCGAACCAGGCGGCGGCCGGCCAGCCGCTGCGTGCGCCCAGGCCCAGCGGCGTCACGCCCGCCGCCTGCAGGCGCGCGCAGACCTGCAGGAATTCATCCCAGGTACCCGGCGCTTGCAGGCCCAGTTGCTGGAACAGAGACTTGCGATAGACAAAGCCCCACACGTAGTAATACAAGGGAAAGCCGTATACCTGGCCGTCGATGCGGGTGCTCTCCAAGGTGCCGGGCAAGAATTTTTTGCTTTTCAACAGCGCCAGCATGTCGGCGTCGAGCGGCGCCAGCAGCTTGCGGCTGGCGGCATCACGCAGGCGCTCACCGGCGTACCAGAACGCCACATCGGCGCGGCCCTGCTTGAGGCGGGTGGTGAAGTCGCGCTTGTATTGCTCCTGCGGGAAGCCGTTGTTGACCACCTCGATATCGGGATTGGCGGCGGCAAACTGGTCGATGATGCCCAGCCAGTTGCTGCGCTGCGCACTGTTGGAGATCACGTAGTCGATCACCAGTTGCTCGGCGCGGGCAGGCGGGCAGAGCATGAGAACCGCAGCGCACAGCCAGCCCATGGCATGCCGGCGGCGTGGACGGTCGTTGGGGCATGGTGTCAAGGTCATCGAGGTTGGGAAGATTCTGTCATCGGAGGGAAAGAGCAGACAGCGCCAGCTTTCAGGATACCCTGATAATGTCTCAGGGGCATCTAAATTGTTTTGTTGGTAGTGGATGACAACCAGGGTTGTTCGAATCCTACCTTCAACTACGCGTCCGTCCTACGCAAACCGGGCTCGGGCAGGAGCACAATCTCCCTGCATGTGACAGATCATTTACGAGGAGTATCGACATGAACCTGACCACCCCAACCACCATGGGCCAACTGCGCCGCCTGATCGCAGCAGCCGACGACCGTGCCGGCGCCCACGTACTGTGGATCGACAACGGTGGCGAAGTGCACTTGTCTGCCGATGACGGCGCCAGTGACGATGGCGCCGTGCGGCTGCGCTTTGCGCCATTCCAGCCTGGTGCTGGCATGGTCGGCCCGCTGGCCGCGCACGACGACGGCCTGATCGGCAAGATGTACTTCAGCATCCTGCACCACTGGCTGCACGCCGGCGACGCGCCACCGGGACCGCTCGACGCCGCGCTCGACGACTTCGAGCGCGAGGGCGGCTGGGCAGTGCCGGCCGAACCGACCGCCCACGTCATGAACATCGCGCCACGCCACGGCGTATTTGGCGCCGCTTGCCACTAGCACTCGCCGCCAGCCGCGCTTCCCAGCTACCGGGTTCGCAAGCCGAGATATGCGCAGAGCAGCCCCATCATGGCGAATGCACTATCGAAGCCGATGAACAGCGGACGTGCTGGCTGGCCAAGTTGAACGTAATCTGCCATCGGCAACGCAATCCAAAGCATGGCCGCTAACCGCCACAAGCCGCGCCACGACTCTCGCCCCCCGCGCCAGCCGACGAATAGCGTTACCGCGCCCCAGCAAAGGAAGAAGCTGTGCACCTCCCACTGCGCACGGTCCCCCAGGTCCGGCAGCAGCAGCCGGTTCGACAGCAGGAAGGTGGGCACCGCCGCCAGCAATCCCGCCACGCACGCGGCGTTGCCGGCCTCGGTAAAGCGCAGCCACGTCAGCGCAGCGCTGGGCTTGCTGCGGCGCTTGACGGTCCACAGCACCAGTCCGGTCGCCACCATGGCCGCGCCCAGCAGGCTGCTGCCGAAATACAGCCATCGCAGCGCCGAATCGGCATAGCGTCCCAAGTGCAAGCCATACGCCGTACCCCAGGTGGTCAGCGCCGGTCCGCTGCGCGCGCGCTCCCCCAGCAGCGCGCCGGTCACGCCATGGAAGAGCAGATACGCCGGTGCGACCGAGATCCTGCCGCCATCGCCGCGCACGATTGCCACCCGCGCCGCCGCATCGCCGGGATGCATCACGATGACGCGGCCTATGCTGTCGTAACCCCAACGCAAACTGGCCTGCGCCATCAATGGCGCGATGGGGACGGGCGGCGCTGCCAGGTTGCGCCGTGCCCGCGTCTCGAAGCGCGCCTGCAGGGCCTGGGCCATCGCTGGCCGTGCCTGTTGCTGGCCGAACGCCGCCAGCGCGCCCCACGGCATATAGGTCAGCATGAGCGTGACCAGCCCGGTATATACGATCATCACGTAAAACGGCAAGCCCAGCACCGAGCTGACGTTGTGGGCGTCCAGCCACGAGCGCTGGCCCTTGCCGGGACGGAAAGTAAAAAAGTCGCTGAAGATTCGCCGGTGCACGATCACGCCGCTGAGTAGCGCCACCAGAGCCATCATTGCGCATAGCCCGACGATCCAGCGCCCCAGCGTGCCAGGCAGGTAGTGCAGCTGAAAGTGAAAATAGTAAAAGAATTCGCCGCCGTGGGTGGCGCGCGGGTGCAACTGGGCGCCGTCGGCGGGGGAAAGCAGGGCGCGTTCGCGGTGATCGCCGCGTTCCCACGACGCTTCGATCACGTTGTTGCGCGGCCCGGGCAGGTCGATTTGCCAGCGGTCGGCGCTGGCCGCAACGCGCGCCAGCGTGGCCAGCGCGTGCTGCGTCGCCGCCACCTGGTCGAGCACGGCCGGCCGCGCCGGCAGTTCGGGGCGCAGCCACTGCGTGAGCTCCTCGCGGAAGTAGCTGATGCCGCCGGTGACGAAGATTGCGTACAGCAGCCAGCCCGCCAGCACGCCGGCCCACGCGTGCAAGCCGGCCATGGCCTGGCGCAGGCCGGGCGCCTTCGTTTCCATCAGAAGCGGTAGCTGGCGCTCACGTTGACGGTGCGCTCGGCGTTGCGGTAGCAGAAGGTGCCGTCGCAATCGAGCAATACCTGCTTGTCGAGCAGATTGTTGAAGTTGAGCGAATAGCGCCATGACTGTCGCTCGAGCCCGAACGCCAGGTCCAGCATGCCGAACGACGGATTGGTCAGATTGACGTTGCCATAGTCCAGCGACGAGCGCGCCTTGCCGTAATAGCGCAGGCCCAGGCCGGCGTTGGCCAGCCACGTGTCGTTCAGCTTGTGCTGGTAGCGTGTCCACACCGACGCGCTATGCTTGACCGCGCTTTGCTGCGGCAGGGGGCGATCACCGTTGTTGCTCTCGGTGATCTCGGTGTCGAGGTAGGTGTACTGCGCCACCACGCTCAGGTTGCGCGCCAGGTCGGCGCGCGCTTCCAGTTCCAGCCCGCGCGAGCGCACTGCGCCGCTTTGCACCAGCGCGTCCGGGTCTTGTGCAGCGGCGGTGATCACGTTCTTGCGCACCAGGTTGAACACCGACGCGGTGTAGCTGACATTCCCCTGGTCTGGCTGGTAACGCACGCCGGCTTCCAGCTGGCGGCCGGTCGAGGGTTTGAGCATATTGTTATTGATGTCGCGGCCAATCTGCGGCGCAAACGAGGTCGACCAGCTGACATACGGCGCCCAGCCCGACGGCATCAGGTACACCGCCCCCACGCGGCCGGTGGTCTTGCTGGCCGACTGGTCGTAGGTTTGCTTCGAGGTGCCGGCCAGCGGCAGTTCCTGGGTGTTCGAATTGTCGGCGCGGTCGCGGCGCAGACCCGCCGTCACCACCCACTGGTCCCATTTCACCTGGTCCTGCACGTACAGGCCCAGTTGCCTGAGCGGATAGCGCTCGTTGCGCGGGCTGGTGGACGCCACCGGCGCCTGGCGCTCGCCGTAGACCGGGTTGGTCAGGTCCAGGGCCGGCATCGGCGAGATCGCGTACGGGAAGCGGTCCACCGTCTTGTTGTTGGCGTAATCGACACCGACCAGCACATTGTGCGCCAACTCGCCGGTGCGGAACGCGGCCTGGGCGCGGGTGTCGGCCTGGAGGCCGCGCCAGTGCGAGCTGCGCGGGTAGAACAGCCGCGTCATGGTGCCATTGGCTTGCAGTACGCGCGGGAAGACGTTGGTCTCGTTGCGGTCCAGCTTGGTGTAGCGGACATTCTGCTGCACGCTCCAGGTGTCGTTGAAGCGGTGCTCGAACTCGTAGCCGAGTGCGACATTCTCGCGCTTCCAGCGGTTGTCGCGTCCGCCCATGTTCAGGCTGGGCGCCGGCTGGCCGCGCAGGCCCGGGTTTTGCAACTGGTTGGGCCAGGCGTACGCCTGGTTGTCCTTCTGGTACTGGCCCAGCAGGGTCAGGCGGGTGTTGGCGCCCGCTTGCCAGGTGATGGCGGGTGCGAAAAATACGCGGTCATCGCGGTCGAGGTCAAGCCGGGTGCCCGATTCGCGCGCCAGGATGGTGGTGCGCCAGGTCCAGGCACCGTCTGCGTCGATCACGCCGCCCAGGTCGGCCTTGACCTGCTTGCGGTCGTAGGTGCCGTATTCGATGCCCATCTCGCGGATCGCGCTGGCCGACGGCCGCTTGGAGACAGCGTTGATCATGCCGCCCGGCGGCGACTGGCCGTACAGCACCGAGGCCGGGCCGCGCAGCACTTCCAGGCGTTCCAGGCCGTATGGTTCGATCGGGGCGGCGTAGGCGCGGCCGGAAGTCAGCAGGCCGTCGCGAAAGATGCCGGCCGTGCCCAGTTCGAAGCCGCGCAGCATCGAAAATTCATCGACCGCCCACGGCTTCATATTGGGCGTGACGCCGGCCGTGTAGCGCAGTGCTTCGTCCAGGGTTTCCACCTTGCGGTCGGCCAGTTCGTCGGCGGTGATCACGGACACCGATTGCGGATTGTCGATCAGGCGGCTGTCGGTCTTGGTGGCGGTGGCGCTGCGGCGGGCCACGTAGCCATCGACGTGCCCCAGCGGCGTCTCGCGCTCGCCGGTGACGGTCACCGCCGGCAAAGCCACGGCGGGCGCGCCGGTGCGCACGGCCTGCGGCGCAGCGCCCTGGCGCAGGATGTAGCGGCCCGCGCCTTGCGGCACCGCTTCGAGGCCGCTGCCGGCCAGCAGGCGGGCCAGGGCTTCGTGCGGCGCCAGCGTGGCTTGCACGCCCGGGCTGGTCTTGCCGCCGGTGAGGGCTCCGTCGGCCGCCACGTACACCCCGGACTCCACCGAGTAGCGGGCGATCACGGCGTTAAGCGGGCCGGCGGGAATGTTGTAGGTGCGCGGGACGGTGTCGGCGGCGCAGGCAATGGTGGCGGTGACGGCGGCCATCAGGCCCATCAGGGGGCGGAGAGCGAAATAGGTCATGAGCACTTTCGGAAAAGGGGTATGTCTGTCTTCACAGACCTTTCCGAACCACGCGACAAAAAGGGAACCGCTCTCATAAAACTATTTTGCGCTCACCGTCACCCACCACGGCAGCGTGTAGGTCACCCGTACCGGCAACGCTGCCTCCAGCATGGCCAGCGCCTGGTCGGTGTCGCCGAGCGGGAAGGCGCCCACCACGCGCAGCTTGGCCAGTGCCGGGTCGCAGCCCAGGTGGCCGGAGCGGTAGCGCGACAGCTGCGCCAGGAACTGCACCAGCGGCATGTCCTGGGCGATCAGCATGCCCTCTGTCCAGGCGTCGCGCGCCGGTTCAATGGCCTCGGTAGCGGCAATGACGTGCCGGGTAAAACAGGTTTGTCCGCCGGCAGCGATCACGCGTGACGGCCCCTCGAACACGGTGATTTCCACCCGGCCCTGGCTCACGGCCAGCTCGGTCTCGCCGTCGTCAAGCTGGCGCACCACGAAGCGCGTGCCCAGCGCGCGCATGGCGCCCTGGCGGCTGTTGACGATGAAGGGTCGCGCCGGGTGCACGATATCGGCATGGGTGTCCACCAGGATCACCCCCTGGTGCAGCACCAGCAAGCGTTGGCCGGCGTCGTACTTTACGCCTACCACGGTGCCGGTATCGAGCCAGAGCCGGGTGCCGTCGGCCAGCTCCACCTGGCGGGTCTCGCCCGTGCCGGTGCGGTGTGCAGCAGCCAGGCCGGCCACCAGGTCACGTACGCTTTCCTGGCGCGCTACCTGCCAGCCGACGCCGACCGTCACCGCAGCCAGCACCATGGTCTTGAGCAGCGTTCGGCGCTGGCGCACTTCGCTGGCCGCGTGCAGGGCGGCGCCGGCCGCTTGCGGCATCACGCGGACGATGGCTACGCCGTCGCTGATCGCTTCCACCCGCGCCCAGGCCTGGCGGTGGTCGGGATCGGCAGCCAGCCAGTCCTGCCAGCGCTGCCGCTCGTCGTCTGTTACCCGGCTCGAGCGCAATATGGCGAACCATTCGGCCGCCTGTTCCAAGGTGGCGTACCTAATCTCCAGTTCCTGCTCGTGCTCGTGGCGGCGCTGCATCGACATCAGGCCAGCGCGGCGCGGAAAGCTGCACCGGCCGACAAACAGTGCAGCATGGCCTGCGCCATGTACTTCTTGACCATGCGCTCGGACACGCCTAGCCGTTCGCCGATCTCCGCGTAAGTAAGTTCTTGCAGTTGCGCCAGCAGGAAGGCCTGGCGCGGCTTGTCGGCCAAGGTGGCCAGGATGCGATCGACCTCGACCAGGGTTTCCACGATGATGGCCTGGTGCTCGGCCGACGGCTGGATCGTTTCCGGGCGCTCAAGCATGGCGGCCACCCACACCCGCTCTATTTCGGCGCGGCGCCAGTGATCCACCACCAGGCCTTTGGCGATGGTGGTGAGGTAGGCACGCGGGTTTTGGCCGGCATCGAGCTCGCGCGGCCGCACGACCAGGCGCAAAAACGTGTCCTGGGCCAGGTCCTGCGCGGTAAACAGGCACCCCAGCTTGTTGCGCAGCCAGGCCTGCAACCATTCGTGGTGCTCGGCGTACAGCGTATGCAATTGTGGCTGCCCGGGAGGAGATGCCGCCATGCGAAGTCACCATAGTTGAGAATAATTCTCATTATTATAAATTCATTCGGCGCAACGCCACAAGCATTGCAAGGTGCTTGCGACAGTGTTTGGCACAAGGGGCCATTTACCGGATCATGAGAATACCTCTCATTACGATGGTTGACCCGTGTACGTGCAACTGGGCAGCCGCTTCTAGCTTGCAGGCGGGGGTGCAACAACAGTTATCTTAAGTTAAACTGCCGGACCGACTTTCGATCTCTGTACTGAACCATTCCATGCTTCCTCGCTCCCGGCGTACCTGGCCCCTGCGGCACCTGCTGATCATGCTCACCGCGATCGGGCTGCTGCCGCTGGCGCTGCTGGGCGCCTGGAGCATCCACAACGCCAGCGAGTACCAGCAGCGCGAGCAAAAGCGCCTGATGCTGGACCTGGCGCGGGCGCTGTCGAGCGCGGCCGACGCCGAGCTGGACAGTGCAGTGGCCATCCTCACCGGGCTGGGGCGGGCGCCGGAGTTGCAGGACGGCGACTTGCAGGCCTTCCACGGCGTGGCCGGCACGCTGGTCAAGGCCCAGCCGGAGTGGATGGGCGTAATCCTCAACGACAATACCGGCAAGGTCTTGTGGCGCACCATGGACCCGTACGGCGCCCGGCCGCCGCCGCTGGCCGATCCCGTCAGTCTGCGCGAAGCGCTCACCACGCGCCAGCCGGTAGTGGGGCGCATCGTTCGGGGCCCGCGCGGCCAGCCGGCGTTTCCGGTGCGGGTGCCGGTGATCACCGTGTCAGGCAAACTGTATATATTGACCGCCGTGATCCGCCCCGACCGCATGGTGCGCCTGCTCGATCGACAGCAGGCGCTGGGCGGCGCGGTCACCGCGATCCGCGACAGCAGCCAGTCGGTGGTGGCGCGCTCGCGCAACCAGGACGGCAGCGTGGGCGCGCCACCGAGCGCCTCGCTGCTCACGCTGATGGCCGCCAACGGCGCCGAGGGGGTGGGCACGGCCCGCACCACCGAGGGCCAGGACATGGTCACGGCCTACACCACCTTGTCGCACTTTAACTGGCTCGCGGTCGTGGGCCGGCCCGCCGAACAACTGACTGCCGCGTCCATGCAGGGGCTGGGCATGTACGGCGCCGGCATCGCCGTCTCGCTGCTGGTGGCCATTGCGCTGGCGTCGCTGCTGTCGGCGCGGCTGGTCGATACCATCCGTGCCCTGCAGCAAAACGCCGCCGCGCTGGGGTCGGGGGCCGCCCTTACATACTCGACCTCGTCGATTACCGAGGTCGAACAGATCAGCGCAGCTCTGGCGCTGGCCGATTCCCAGCGCAACACCCGCGAGCACGAACGCAAGCTGCTGCTCGATTCGCTCAACCAGGCCCTCACCAGTCACCAGGCGGCGCTGGCCGATGCGCGCCAGGCCGGCCGCGCCAAGGACGATTTCCTGGCCGTGCTGGGCCACGAGCTGCGCAATCCGCTCAGCCCCATCGTCACCTCGCTCGATCTGCTCGACTTGCGCAACGACCAGGCCAGCCGCCGCGAGCGCGGTGTGATGCGGCGCCAGGTCAATCACCTGCGGCGCCTGGTGGACGACCTGCTCGACGTTTCGCGCATCATCTCCGGCAAGTTGCAGATCGACGTGCATCCGCTCAACCTGGCCGACGTGGTGCGCCACGCGGTGGCGGCGGTGGCCGACCAGCCGGTATCGAGCAGCCTGCCGCAGGCGGTGTGGGTGGAGGGCGACGACAGCCGCCTGACCCAGGTGCTCAACAACCTGCTGTCGAACGCCGCCCGCTTCGGCAGCACCGCCACCCAGGTCACGCTGACTGCCGACGCGGTCAACGCGCGGCTGGTGGTCAGCGACGACGGTATCGGCATGAATACCGAGCTGCTGACTCGCGTGTTCGAGCCGTTCCAGCAGGCGCCGCAATCGCTGGCGCGCCGCACCGGCGGTCTCGGGCTCGGTCTGGCGATCGTGCGTAAAATCGTCGAACTGCACGGCGGCCAGGTCACGGCCAGCAGCGCCGGCCTGGGCGAGGGCAGCCGTTTCGAGGTAGTGCTGCCGCTGGCGGCGGCGCCGCAACCTGCCGTCCCGGCCGGCGTGCCCTCGGCGCAAGCGTCGTTGCAGGTGCTGCTGGTGGACGATAACGTCGATGCCGCCAACGCCGGCGCGGAGCTCCTGCGCCTGATGGGCCACGCGGTGCGCACCGCCCACAGCGGCGCGGCGGCGCTGGCGGCCTCGACGTTAT
>NZ_LROM01000151.1 GCF_001758785.1 Duganella phyllosphaerae | reverse complement strand
GAGGTCAGGCCGGCGAACGCGGCGGTTTTCAGCGCAGCCAGGTCGGCCGTTTCCATGGCGACGATGGCGTCGGTGGTCAGGGCAGCGACTTGCGCAGTGGTCAGCGCGTTGGCGCCGGCGGTGGTCAGGGCCACCACCTGGTCGGTCGTCAGGGCACGGACCTGGTTGGTGGTCAGCGCGGCCAGGCTGGCGGTTTTCAGGGCGGCGAAATCAGACGTTTCCAGCGCGGCAATCGCGGCGGTGGACAGGCCGGCCACTTGCTGGCTGGTCAGTACGCCAGCCTGGGTGGTGGTCAGCGCGACGATCTGGTCGGTGGTCAGCGCGGCAGCGCCAGCGGTGGTCAGTGCCACGATCTGGCCGGTGGACAGGGCTACCAGCTGGTTGGTGGTCAGTGCGGCGATTTGATTCGATTTCAGAGCGGCGATACCGGCGGTGGTGATGCCGGCCAGGTCGGCCACTTCGATGGCCACCAGGTTGCTGGTCGACAGTGCCGCCACTTGCGCGGTGGTCAGGCCGGCGATCTGGTTCGAGCTCAGCGCGACGATCTGGTCGGAAGTCAGGCCGCTGGCGATGTTGGCGGTGGACAGTGCCGACAGCGATGCGGTGGACAGCGCCTGCACCTGGGTGGTGGTCAGGGCGGCCACTTGCGCGGAAGTCAGCGCGGCGATCGAGGCGGTTTTCAGCGCAGCCAGGTCGGCCGTTTCCAGCGCGACGATGGCGTCGGTGGTGAAGGCGGCCACTTGCTGGCTGGTCAAGGCGTTGGCGGCGGCGGTGGACAGCGCGACGATCTGGTCAGTGGTCAGGGCTTTGACCTGGGCGGTGGTCAACGCGGCGATCGAGGCGGTCTTGAGGGCGACGAAATCAGCGGTTTCCATGGCCACGATGGCCTCGGTACCGAAGGCGGCAACTTGCGCGGTGGTCAGCGCGCCGGCCTGGCTGGTGGTCAGCGCGACGATCTGGTCGGACGACAGCGCGCGCACTTGCGCGGTGGTCAGGCCGTTCAGAGCGCTGGTGGTGAGGGCGGCGAAGTCCTCGGTGGCCATGCGCGAGATGGTAGCGGTGGAGATGGCGGCTATTTGCTGCGAACGCAGCGCCATCACCTGGTTCGTGGTCAACGCCACAATCTGATCCGACGTCAGATCCGTGAAATTGGAAGTGCCCAACGCGGCGATCTGCGTGGTGGTGATGGCCGCAACGTTTTGCGTGCTTAAACCGGTGAAATAGCCCATGTGTAAATCTCCTAAAAGAAGGCGCTGATTCGATGTCTGTCCAAAAGTTAACAACGGCCCTGTCCGTCGTCGTTGGCCTTCGTCAGTGGCAATATGCCGTTTTATTAATATGTATTTATAACCAAGCCGTGAGTACCGCCGCAACAAGGCGCTCGTATCGTTCTTTACGTCAACAAAAATGTTAACTTTAGCAAACGGTACGAGCTTTTTTTATTGCGTAATATGCAAAAACTATTTCTTATCTAATTCACCACGAGAATTCGGGGTAAAAGTGCCCGAAGGGGAAAGCCAGCTGGCAGCATGGATACAGGGCGACCGGCAGGAATCTTCCGCTGAGTAAACTTATTCCCATTAGGAAAAATATCTGATTGCGGCTTGATCCATTGTCGACTCAAAAATACAAGCCTTTGAAAACAATATATTTTTTTCAAACGATGGGGAGCTGACCAGCTACCCGGAACGTCCAAAGTAACGCAAAGTATAGCTGACTTACTTGCTGAAAAGAATTTATTTGCCGCGTTGTCTCGTTGAAGCAACCAACTTTCAGACAATATTTAGGGGGCAATAAAGATGCAAAATCGGCCACCTTGTATTACTTTCACAAAATTAACCTTGATTAATGGCATTAAAACATCGTTTCTACAACAGTATTTCACAATCGTAACTTTGTGAAATCATACTGTGCATCAATGTTGTGACCGGACAATGACTTGCATTAAAGACAGTTGTTTTCAGCGCGCGGACGGCGCTTGAGAGGATGGGATGTGACGCAGGCGCCAGACCAGTACTGTTGCCGTGGCGGCCAGCAGGACCAGCGCCACCACGTTGAGGACGAACACGCCATGGCCGAACCGCGCCACCAGGCCCAGGCTCACGCCCGCCTTGACGCTGAACTGCCAGCTGCCGTCGTAGGGAAAATAACTGCCCACCTGGGGCAGGTAATAGAAGATACCGCCGATCAGACCGCTGATCATGCGCCTGAGCGACAGCACGGCCGCCAGGAAACCGAGCATGGCCACGCCGAACACAACTGCCAGCGCACCGCCCGCCTGCTGCGGACCGAGCAAGCCGAGGCTGACGGCCAGCGCCAGCGCGCTATTCAATAACAGTACCCGCGCCAGCCATTTTTCAAATTCCTGCATCTGGTGATCTCTTCGACTAACCGCGCCCGGTGCGCGCCGCAGAATTGTACCCTGCAACGCACAGCTCACTCAGGCCGTCCTGCGGCCATGCACCAGCCGATACAACAATGGCAACACCAGCAGGGTCAACGCGGTGGAAGACAAAATGCCGCCGATGACCACCGTGGCCAGCGGGCGCTGCACCTCGGCGCCGGTGCCGGTGGCCAGCGCCATCGGCACGAAACCGAGCGATGCCACCAGCGCCGTCATCAACACCGGCCGCAGCCGGCCCAGCGCACCCGCGCGGATGGCCTGCTCCACCGTCAGGCCGTCTTCGCGCAGCTTGCGGATGAACGAGATCAGCACCAGGCCGTTGAGCACCGCCACGCCGGACAACGCGATAAAGCCCACCGCCGCCGAAATCGACAGTGGAATGCCGCGCAGCGCCAGCGCGGCGATGCCGCCGGTGAGCGCGAACGGAATGCCGCTAAATACCAGCAAGCCGTCCTTCAGGCTGCCGAACATGGCAAACAGCAGGATCAGCACCAGCGCCAGGGCCAGCGGCACCACCAGTTGCAGGCGCTGCGACGCCGACTGCAACTGCTCGAACTGGCCGCCCCACGCCGTCCAGTAACCGGCCGGCACCTGGACCTGGGTGCGCAACGCGGTTTCCGCCTCGGCCACGAACGAGCCGATGTCGCGCCCGCGCACGTTGGCGCTGATGACCACCCGCCGCTTGCCGTCCTCGCGGCTGATCTGGTTGGGGCCGGGGGCGATATTAAAAGTCGCCACTTCGCCCAGCGGAATGAAATTGACGCCCGCCGCGCCTGCCGCGCCTGCCGTGCTCCTGGGCAGCGGCACCGGCAACCGGCGCAGCGCTTCGAGGTCCTGCCGCTGCGCGTCCGGCAGGCGCACCACGATGTCGAAGCGGCGGTCGCCCTCGAACATGGTCCCGGCCTCGGCGCCGCCGATGGCGGTGGCAATCGTGTCCTGCACATCGCCCACGTTGAGGCCATAGCGCGCGGTCTTCTCGCGGTCGATCTGCACGGTGAGCATCGGCAAGCCGGTGGTCTGCTCGACTTTGACTTCGGCGGCGCCGGCCACGCCGCCAAGAGTGGTGGCGATTTTGGCGGCGGTGTCGTTCAGCACGTCGGTGTCGTCGCCGAACAGCTTGACCGCCACGTCGCTGCGCACGCCCGAGATCAGCTCGTTGAACCGCAGCTGGATCGGCTGCGAAAACTCGTAGCCATTGCCGGGCAAGCGCGCCAGCGTGGCCTGGATGTCCGCCAGCAGCTCGTCGCGGGTTTTACGGGGTTTGGGCCAGTCCGACTGCGGCTTGAGCATGATGTAACCGTCCGAGATATTGGGCGGCATCGGGTCGGACGCGATTTCCGCGGTGCCGGTGCGGGCGAAAATGCGGTCGATCTCGGGGTACTTGTTCTTCAGTGTGACCTCGATCTGTTTTTGCATGTCCACCGATTGCGTCAGGCTGGTGCCGGGGATGCGCAGCGCCTGGATGGCAAAGTCGCCTTCATTGAGGCTTGGCACGAACTCGCTGCCCAGGCGCGTGGCCAGCAGCACCGACAGCACCACCGAGATGCCGGCAAACGCCAGCACCACCGGCGTGTCGGCCAGCACGCGTTCCAGCACGCGGCCATACCAGGCGCCCAGTTTTTTCTGCTCCTTTTCCACCACGTTGTCGCCGATGAACAGCGCCACCGCGGCCGGAATGAAGGTAATCGACAGCAGCATGGCGCCAGCTAACGCCATCACCACCGTCAACGCCATCGGGTGGAACATGCGGCCCTCCACGCCGGTGAGCGCAAAGATCGGCAGGTACACGACCATGATGATCAACTGGCCATACAAGAGCGGGCGGCGCGCCTCTTTCGCCGCCGCAAACACTTCGACGAAGCGCTCGGCGCGGGTGAGCTTGCGGCCCGCCCGCACCTGTGCGTGCGCCAGCCGCCGCACGCAGTTCTCCACGATCACCACCGCGCCATCGACAATGATGCCGAAGTCCAGCGCGCCCAGGCTCAGCAAATTGGCGCTGACCTTGAAGGTGACCATGCCGGTAAAGGTGAACAGCATCGCCAGCGGAATCACCATGGCGGTAATGATCGCCGCGCGGATATTGCCGAGGAATACAAACAGCACGGCGATCACCAGCACCGCGCCTTCGAGCAGATTTTTCCTGACCGTGCTGATCGCCTTGTCCACCAATACCGTGCGGTCGTACACGGTGACCGCCACCACGCCGGCCGGCAGGCTGCGGTTGATCTCCACCATTTTTTTATCGACCGCCAGCGACACGGCGCGGCTGTTCTGGCCGATCAGCATGAACACCGTCCCGAGCACCACTTCGCGGCCATTCTCGGTGGCCGCGCCGGTGCGCAGTTCGCGCCCGATCAGCACCTCGGCCACGTCGCGCACGCGCACCGGCACCCCGCCGGCATTGGCCAGGATGATGTTGCGGATGTCTTCGAGCGACTGCACCTGCCCCGGCGCGCGCACCAGCAGCTGCTCGCCGCGCTTTTCGATGTAGCCGGCGCTGGCGTTGCCGTTGTTGCGATTCAGGGCCGCCACCACGTCCTGCAAGGTCAGGCCGTACGAGGCCAGGCGCTGCGGATCGGGCGCCACCTGGTACTCCTTGGCATAGCCGCCGATGGAATTGATCTCGGTCACGCCCGGCACATTGCGCAACTGCGGCTTGATGATCCAGTCCTGGATCTCGCGCAGGTCGGTGGGCGTGTACGGCGTGTCGTCGGCCTTTTTGGCGCCCTCCTTGGTCTCCACCGTCCACAGGTAGATCTCACCGAGGCCGGTGGATATCGGCCCCATGGCCGGCGCCACGCCGGCCGGCAGCTGGTTGCGCGCCTCCTGCAAACGCTCGTTGACCAGTTGCCGCGCAAAAAAGATATCGGTGCCGTCCTTGAAAATGACGGTGATCTGCGACAGGCCATAGCGCGACAGCGAGCGGGTTTGCTCGAGGTGCGGCAGACCGGCCATCACGGTTTCGAGCGGGAAGGTCACGCGCTGCTCGGTCTCCAGCGGCGAGTAGCCGGGCGCCGACGTGTTGATCTGCACCTGCACGTTGGTGATGTCGGGCACTGCGTCGATCGGCAGCTTTTGATAGTTGTAGATGCCCAGCGCAGCCATCGCGGCGACCACCAGCATCACCAAGGACCGCTGGCCGATGGCAAATTGAATCAGACGTTCGAACATGGGTTTCTCCGGTCTTTAGTGGGTGTGTTCGGCGCTGTCTTTGCCCAGCTCCGCCTTGAGCACGAAGCTGCCGGCAGCCACGTAGCGGGCGCCCGGCTTGAGGCCGGCGAGCACTTCGGTCATCTTGCCGTCGCTGCGTCCCAGTTTCACCGGCTGGGCCTGGAAGCCGCCGGCGACTTCCACGAACACCACCGGCTTTTCCTCGACCATCTGCACTGCGTCGGCCGCCACCGCCACTGCGGCGTCGGCGGCATTGGCGTTGTTACTGGCAGACCCCGACAGCACATCGACCGTGATGAACAGGCCCGGGCGCCAGGCGCGGTCCGGGTTGGCCAGCGCCACGCGCGCCTTGGCGGTGCGGGTTTGCTCGCCCAGCAGCTCACCCACGTAGATGATCTTGCCCTGCGCTTGCGCCGCAAACGCGGTGGCCTTGACGGTCACCGTCTCGCCCACCCGCATCAGGTTGAGGTCGCGCGGCGGCACGGCGATTTCGGCCCACACGGTGGAGAGGTCGGACAGCGTGAAGACGATGGCGTCTTCCTTGACTGCCTCGCCCTGCGCCAGGTGCTTTTCCATCACCACGCCGGAGAATGGCGCGCGCAGTTCCAGGCGGCTCAGGTTTTTACCGGAACCGGTACCGGAACCAGCGCCGGCGCCGATGGCATCGAGTTTCTGGCGCGCGTTCTGCACCGCGATCTCCGCCTCGCTCATGGCCTGCTGCGCCTGCAAATAATCCTGCTCGGCCGAGATCTTGTCCTGCCACAGGCGTTTTTCGCGCTCGAGGGTGGTCGATGCCAGGGCCAGGCGGCGCTGCGCCGACAGCAGTTCGCTGCGCTGGTCGGACAGGCCGCTGCTGGCGATCACCGCCAGTACCTGCCCTTGCTTCACGCTCTGGCCCAGGTCCGCGTGCACTTCCATCACCACGCCGGCCAGCTTGGGCACCACGTGGGCGGTGCGGTCTTCGTTAAAACGGATCTCGCCGGGCAGCGAGGTGACCACGCTGATTTTTGCCGGTGCGGCAGCGGCCAGCACGATGCCGGCAGCTTTGACTTGCGCGGCATCGAGGGTGATTTTTTCCGCGCCCTCCTCGTGCGCGTGTTCCCCCGCAGGCGCCGCTGCCGCAGTCACGGCTTTGGCCGGCGCTTGCTCGCCGCCTTCGTTGCCGTGGTCGTTGTGGGCGTCGTGAGCGTCCCCCGGTGATTTGGGCACCAGGATCCACGCCGCCAGCAGCAGGCCGATCACCGCCATGACGGCGATAATGATTTTTTGTCGTTGGTTCATTGTTCTGCTCCGAGGATGCGGATGATGGCGGCATGGGCGCGGTGCGCCTGCGCCAGGGCGTTCAGGTATTGGGACCGGGCTTCGAGCAGCGTGCGCTGGGCGTCGAGCACGTCGAGGAAGCCGAACTTGCCGTTTTCAAAACCGGTGGAAGCGGCCGCGTACGCACTTTGCGCGCCGGGCACGATGTCGGTGCGCAGCGCCAGCGCCTGCGCGCGGGCCAGGTCGAAGTCCTCGCGCGCCTGCGCCAGCTCCGAGTCGAGCCGCAGCACGGTCGATGACAATTCGTCGCGTGCCTTGTCCACCCGGCGCGCGGTTTCCAGCACATTGCCCTGGTTGCGGTCGAACAGCGGCAGCGGCACCGAGAAACCCACGATCAGCTGCGAGCGCCCCAGTTCCTCCGAGCGCTTGCGGCCCAGGTTGAGCGTGATGTCGGGCACGCGTTTGGACAGTTCCACCTGCGCCAGCGACTGCCGGCTCGCCAGTTCCGAACGCGCCAGCGCCATGGCCGGCGCCTGCGCCAGGCGGTGGTGCAGCAACGCCTGGTCGGGCAGCGACGGCAGCAGGTCGATGTCGCCATCGGCCTTGTCGAAGCGCGGCGAAGGGTTGCCCCACATGGCCGCCAGCTTTTTACGGGCCACCGCCAGTTCGCTGCGCGCGCGCAGCAGTTCCAGCGTGACCGTGGCAGCGGCCACCTTGGCGCGGGTTTCTTCGACTGGCGAGACCTTGCCGGCGATAACCCGGCGGCCGGTCGCCTGCGCCGCGCGCTGCGCCAGCTCCGACGATTCCTGCGCCAGCCGCAGTTGCTCCTGCGCGGCCAGCACCGCGAACCAGGCGTCGATGACGTTGGCGCGGATCTCGGCCTGGCGCGCGCCAAGCGCGGCGGCGGCGCTGTCGCGTGTGTGCTCGGCAGCCTGCATGCGGGCGCCGCGCTTGCCGCCCAGTTCCAGCGGCTGGCTCAGTAAAAACGTGGTTTCCCGGGCATCGTCGGCGCGCTTGCGGTCGACCCGTTCGACTTCGAGCGTGGGGTTGGGCAGCAGGCCGGCCTGCTGCACGGCGCCGTCGGTGGCCGCCAGTTCGTGGCGCGCGGCCGACAGGTCGGCATTGGCTTCGGCAGCGAGCGCCAGCGCGGTGTGCAAGGTGAGCGGCGCAGCCGGCTCGGAGGCGGCCAGCGCGAGCGCCGGCCATGCCGCTAACCAGAGCGGCAGGAAATACTTGACCATCGAATTCTCCAGGTGTGGGGGAAGTTCGACGAGACGGTGGCGTCAGGGCTAAAACGAGGGTCTCGTCGCACGAGAACCTATCTCGGCAACGAGCAGCCAATTGGGCCGGGGCGGCCCTTCGGCGATATGGGATAGATATTGGGCAGTGGCGGGCGGCGCGTAACCACTGCTGGTGGCGGGCGTGGCCACACCCGGCGCGTCGAGCACGGAGGCCTGCACCGCGTGATGGCAGACTTCGCAGTCGCTGTGGACCTTGGTCTTGCCCGGCTGGTGATCATCGTCCTCGTCGCCGGCTTGCGCCTGGTGCTGGTGGCCGTGGTGGCCGAAGTGCGAGACCGGGTGCTTTTCATTCAACTGCTCGTGCTGGCAATACACGGCCGCCATCGACCAGGCGTACTGGATCGGCAAGATGGTCAGCAAAATAATGAGCAGGAATTTTTTCACCCGCCGATTGTAGCAAACAACGTGCAGCAAGAATTTTTTTCATCCCGCGACCCGCTTGTAACAAGGACGTCACATCCGGTCATTACCCTATGGCCTCTTTCATCAGCCTTGGACTCGACATGCAAGTTTCGCCACGCCCGCTCATCCTCGCCCTCAGCATCGCCATCGCGCTCAGCGCCTGCGGTGGCACCTACCATGAAGGCCCGCTGGTCATTCCGGCCGCACCGGCCGACCAGGGCGCAGCCGAGTCGGCGCCGGTACCGGCCGTGACCGCGTTTGTCGACACCATCGCCACCAACCAGCGCGGCGACGCCCGCTACGCCACGCTCGAGACCAACGCCGGCGTGCGCGTGCTGGCCGGCATGCTCGACATCTGGACCCCGCTGACCCAGCTGGTCGATGCCGGCCAGACCGCGCCGGCCGTGGGCGCCTTCCCTGCCGTGGCCGCCTCCGCCTGGACCGGCGTGCCGAACGACGGCACCAACGGCGGCACCATCCGCAACGCCACTGTCCACAACTACAATATCGACTACGTGGTCAAGGCCACCACCACCCGCACCGCCGACCAGGCCACGCTGGCCTACTTCGACGACCGTCGTGGCAAGGGCTATAGCGTGACCGACGCCATGGGCCCGCTGACCGGCGCCTGGCGCGCATCGACCCAGCAAACCACCACCATCAACACCGTGCCGGCCGACGCCACCACCGTGTTGTACAACGACGGCGGCAACAACAACGGCGTGGGCGGCACTGCCAACGCCAACTTCGGCACCGTGGTCGATTTCGTCAACTCGGTCGGCGCCAATGGTTCGACCGAACCGGCCAAGCGCTTCTACAAGTACGCGCGGCCATACCGCTGGAGCTCGGCGGTGCAAGTGGTGCCGGCGCTGCTGCCGGCGCGCTCGCCGACCCCGACCACCGATGGCGGCTTTACCAGCGGTCACTCGGCCGAAGCGATGCGCAACGCGCTGGTGATGGCCTACGTGGTGCCGGAGCGCTTCCAGGAAATCCTCAGTCGTGGCCTGGAACTGGGCGAATCGCGCATCCTGGCTGGCATGCACTCGCCGCTGGACGTATTGAGCGGCCGTATCCACGGCGAAGCGGTCGTCGCCGGCAACCTGGTCGATCCGGCCAACCAAACCCTGAAAGCCAACGCCTACGCCCAAGCCCACACCACGCTGATGGCCGCCACGTCCACCACCGCCACCACCTACGCGTCGTTCGCGCAATCGGGCACCCTGGCCACCGACCGCTTTGCCGACTACGCTACCAACAAGGCCAACTACATCCGCCGCAGCACCTACGGTTTCCCGCAAATCGCCAGCACCACCGCCGCAGCCGTGGTGCCGAAGGGCGCCGAAGTGCTGATCGAAACCCGTTTGCCGTACCTGAGCGCCGACCAGCGCCGCGTGGTGCTGAAAACCACCGCGCTCGCTTCCGGCTACCCGGTGATGGACGATCCTGAAGGCTGGGGCCGTTTGAACCTGTTCGCGGCGGCCGACGGCTATGCCGCCTTCAAGGGCAATGTCGTGGTCAATATGGATGCGACCAAGGGCGGCTTCAACGCGGCCGACCGCTGGCGTAACGACATCAACGGTACCGGCAAGCTGGTCAAGCAAGGCACGGGCGCCCTGAAACTGGGTGGCAACAACACCTGGACCGGCGGCACCGAGCTGACCGCCGGCATCCTGGAAGCGATCTCCGCCGCTGCGTTTGGCGCCGGCGACGTGTACGTCAGCGGCGGCACCCTGGTCGCCAATGCGGCCACCCCGGTCAAGGTGGGCGGCAAGTACACCCAGCTGGCCGGCGCCACCGCGCTGGAAATCAACGCCCTGTCCGCCACCCAGGCCGGCATGACCGTGGCTGGTGACGCCACCATCGGCGGCGGCGCGTTGAACGTCAAGTTCCCGGGCAGCTACAAGCCTAAAGCCGGCGACACCATCACCGTGCTGAACGCCGGGCGCCTGCAAGGCACGTTCACCACCATCACGGTAGCGGGCTTTGCCAAGGTCACGCCGACCTACAGCGGCACCACGCTGACTTTGACGGTCACCAACTAATCCGCGCCTGGGGTTATGATTGGGGCGTGTTGCACGGTGTGCAGCACGCCCCTTTTCTATCGGAAGCCCTGATGAACAAAGACGACCTGACCGCGCATCCGCAAGGCGAGTTCTTCAACACCCAGGCCGACCGCTTGCAGGCCGACCTGCAGAATTTCACGCGCCAGGTGGCCAGCTGCGACAAGCTGATCCGCATGGCCAACATCAGCCTGAACCAGATCGACGGCCGCATCGCGGAAGCGGCCAACGTGGAAGCGCGCGCCGCCGCCATCGTGGAGGCCAGCGCCCGCGAAGCCTCGCGCGCAGCCACCGAGGCGGCCAACAAAGCCGTGGCCGCCGCAGTCGGGCAACTGACCGCCGCCAGCAAACAGGCTGAGCTCGTGTGCAGCGACCTGCAGCGCGCCCACGGCCGCGCCGCGCTGTGGAACGCCGGCTATATCGCCTGCGCACTGGCAGCCTGCCTGCTGACCGGTTATGTCACCTACCGGATCGGCAAGTCGGCGGCCATCACGCCCGACCTCGAGCGCGCGGTGGCCGTGGCCGAAGAGCACGAGACGCTGCTGCGCAAGGCGAGCGACAAGGAAAAGAAGCAAATCGCCGACATCCTCGCGCGCAAGCCAAAATCGAAGTGACCAGACTTTGAGAAGGGGGATGGCTTACCCATGGTATGGCACACCTCCCCCAAAGTGATGACCGTTTGCCCTCCACGGTGTCCTTTCTCACGCTCGGGCGACAAGTTCGCTTGACCGGCATCAAGCCGGTCCGCAGACTCGATGGTATGGAACCGGCAATCCGCCGACCGTCCCTTCCCTCTTTGACCTCAACATGACACCGACAACACTTGCCGCGCGCCTCTCCGTTGCCTTGCTCACCCTGGGCGCGCTCGCCGCTGCCGGCACTGCCCGCGCCGAAGAAAAGCACCTGGCAGTGATGCTGCAAAACGATGTATTTGCCGGCACCGACGGCGGCGGCTATACCAACGGTCTGGCCGTCGCCTATATTCGCAGCACGACGCCCGGCGAAACCGCGCTGGCGCCGGACTGGCTGCTGGCGCCGGTGGCGCCGTGGCTGGCGGTGGGACCGGCGGCGATGACGTCGATCTCGCTCAACCAGGTGATGATCACCCCGCGCGACATCACCACCAAGGAGCCGAACCCGATGGACGCACCGTACCTGGGTGCGCTGTGGGTGCGCGCGGCGCAGGTGTCGGTGCAAGGCGACGTGGCCGACATGTTCAGCCTCAACCTGGGCATGATCGGCCCGGCCTCGGGTGCGCGCCAGGCGCAAACCTTCATCCACCGCATTACCGGCTCGACCCGGCCGCAGGGCTGGGACAGCCAGGTCTCGAACCGGCTGCTGTACGGCATCGAGCGCTACCGCGCGGTGCGCTTTGCCAGCGGCGATGGCGACAGCGCGGCGCCGTCGCTAGACGCGATCGTGCTCGGCGGCGGCGAGGCCGGCAATATGCTGTCGTCACTGGGTGGCAGCATGATGCTGCGCTACGGCACGTCGCTCAAACACAGCTATGCGTCGTCGGTGCGGCAACTGGCGCGCAGCGGCGACCCGTTGATTTTCGGCCGTGGCTGGATGGTGTACCTGGCCGTGCACGGCGACCATTTCTTCTCGCACGCCGGCATCAGCAACGACCTGCCGCCCGGCGGTACCCGCGCCGAGCTGCGCGAGTCGCAGCTGATCGGCCAGGCCGGCATCGCCTACGGCTGGGGCGACTCGTCGCTGTCGTTCTCGCTGCAAAACACCAGCGCGCTGACCACCGGCAACGGCCGGCGCAAGGCCTACGGTTCGCTCACTTACACCACCGCGCTGCGCTAA
Organism: Duganella phyllosphaerae; assembly: GCF_001758785.1. Taxonomy (GTDB): domain Bacteria; phylum Pseudomonadota; class Gammaproteobacteria; order Burkholderiales; family Burkholderiaceae_D; genus Rugamonas; species Rugamonas phyllosphaerae. Next base: position 26,110 of record NZ_LROM01000151.1, on the reverse strand, counting down.
AGCTGCCCTCCAGCAAAAAGGGGGCGAGCCCAGGAGGGTCCGACCCCATCATCATCCGGGGTTGGCTTACTCGCCCTGGACTTTCTCATCCTCGTCCTTGGCATCCTGCATCGCATCGGGTTCCAGTTCTTCGGCCGAGCGGTTCAGATGCACGAACACACCCCAGGCCGCCAGCAACAGGCCCACGCTGGCAATCAGGGCTGCGGCATAAACGAGCTCGCTCAAATCGTCATGCACGGCATGGAACGTCGCGACCAGGCCTTCGATACCGAGCGCGACCACCACGACCACGAAAAAGCGCGACAGGAAGCGGCGCACACGCGTCGGCGCGCTGATGTCGGCGTCGCGCACGACTTCTTCCTCGACGATGGTTTCGGCTATCTGCAAGGCCACCACGGCGGCGGCCAGGATGCCGATCGCCTCGATCACGTCCTGGGCGGCGGTCAGGCCGGCTTCACCGGCCGACATCGCCTCCCAGCCGATCTGGGCGCCGATCACGATCAGGCACAGTCCGCCGGCGGCGAACAGCAAGGCGGTGATGGCGTGTACCACGCCAAAGGCTAGCATCAATTTTTTCATGGGGTGTCCTGAAGAATGGAGAAAATACGGGAATCGTCCTCGTCGATTCTAGGGGCATCCCTGGCTGCACTATGTTCGCTGTAGAACACAACTTGGTTTCTTGACGGATATTGTGGTGGTTACTGTTGCAGCGAAGGCGTGGCGGCGGCGAAGTCGGCCAAGTGTTCGAGCAATACCCGCACCCGCGCCGGCAGGTAGCGGCGCTGGGTCCAGACCGCATAAACGTGGCGCGGCTCGGGCATCCACTCGGGCAGCACCCGCACCAGGCTGCCGTCAGCCACTTCCAGCCGGCTTTGCAGCACCGGACACAGCAGGATGCCCAGCCCCGCGTGGGCCATCTCCACGGCAAGGCGCATCTCGTTCACGCGCAGGCGCGCCCGGGCCTGCGGCTGAACCACCACCTCGGCGCCGTCAACGGGCCGGCGCAGGCGCCAGGTACGCAGCGGCTCGGCGACGATCAGTTGATGCTGGTCCAGTTGCGACGGATCTTGCGGCACGCCCGCGCGCGCCAGGTAAGACGGCGCCGCCACCATTACCAGCCCGGCGCTGCCCAGGCGCCGCTGCATCAGCGACGAATCGTCGAGTGACCCGACCCGGATCGCCAGGTCGGCGCCGCTGGCCACCAGGTCTTGCAGGCGGTTCGACATTTCCAGTTCCAGCTTGATGTCCGGGTACTGGTGCAGAAAGCTGGCCCAGGCCGGCGTGAGCAGGCCGCTGGCAAAGTTGACCGGCGCCAGCACCCGGATCGTGCCCGAGATATCGGACAGGCTGGCATCCAGTTGCTGCGTGGCCTGGCGCAGCGCCCGCACCAGCGGCCGGCAACGCTCGTAGTATTGCCAGCCTTCGGCAGTAGGCTGCAGGCGGCGCGCGCTGCGGTTGAGCAGGCGGTAGCCGAGTTCACTTTCCAGCTTTTGCAGGCGCCGCGTGACGGTGGCCGGCGGCAGATTTTCGCGCAGGGCGGCAGCATTGAGGCTGCCCTCCTCCACGATGGTCACGAACAGGGCCAAATCATCGAGCATGATTTCATTTCCGGAATTTGAAATTGAATTTATGGCTCTAGTATAGATAGCTGCAAGCAACTACGCTGTGTCTTTACTTTCAAGGAGGTGCCATGTCTGAAATGTTCCGCCTGCGGCTGGTGTTTGCGCTGCTGATGTCGTTGCTGATGTCGTCGCTGATGAGCGGCTGGGTCACCTGGCTCAATATCGGGCTGCACCCCGACTTTCTATTGCGCTGGCAGTACGCCTTCATGGCCGCGTGGCCGGCGGCGTTTACGGTGGTGATGCTGTGCGGGCCGCTGGTGCATGGGGCAAGCCAGCGGCTGGCGGGATGGCGGCGCGGGTGAACCCCGCGTGTCACCACCCGAACTTCAACTCCATGCCCAGGTAATCCACATCACGCCCGCCGGCCCGGCGCAAGCTGTCGCCCACCTGGAAATGCACGGCCTCCAGCGACGCCGTCACGTTGGGCGTGACTGCCCAGTCGGTGCGCAGCTGGGCGTAGGCGCCGGTCCAGCGCGAGCCTTGTCCTGCCGTGCGTGGCACGCCTGCCATGCTTTGCACGTACACCGCGTCGCCGGTGGTCTGGCGCCATTGCAGGCCCAGCGCCGTGGTCACGCTTAACGTCTTGGTCGGCTTGACCTTGACCGAGGGTTTTACGTGGATCAGGTTGCTGTAGCCGGTCAGCCCAGCCAGCGAGAAGTAATAGCCGTTGGCGAACAGCGGGTTGAAGGTACCCAGTTTGCCGTCGCCGCCATGCTTGTCGCCCGAGGCCATGTCGAACTGCAGGCCCAGGCGCGGCGACCAGGTGGTATTGGCGAAGGTGAAGCCGGCGATGGAACCGAGCGCCCACGCGGACGCGCGCTTGGCCCCCACCTGGCCGTGCTGCAACATGCCTTCCACGTCCCAGTCGACATTGCCGGTCACGCCGCTGTACCGCAAATCGTAGACATCGCGGCGCTCGTTGCCGGTGGCGTCGAGAAAGCGCGCGTCGTCGCGGCGGTAGCGCGAGTAGTAGCCGGAGATATCGCCGGGACCGAAGCCCTGCCGCTCCAGGCGCAGACCGTTCAGGGTCAGGTGGCCGTTGGAATAATCGTCGAACGATTTCTCGCTGCGGTTTTGTACCGGCTGCGTGACGTAGCCGATCACCCGCCACGGGCCATGCTCCCAGTCGGCCCATACGCCGTCGAACGACTGCCGTACATTGGGGCCGTCGCGCGCGGCGATAAAGCGCTGCAAGTCGAAGGCCATCTCCTGCCGGCCCACGCGCATCTTGACCGCGCCGTTTTCCGTCGGGACGGCCACGGTCACGAACAGCTGCTCGACATCGAACTTGTCGCGGTCGGGCGGGGCGATGGTTTTTTTCTCGAACGTGCGCGCATCGACCAACTGGCCGAACACCTGCACGTAGGAGCCCAGGCGCAGGTCCGCATGGACATTGGCGCGCTGGATCACGTAGCCGTCGGCCGGCGCGCTGCCGGCGCCGTACGCGGGCGCATCGATATGTTCGTAGCGTTCGCGCAGGCCGGCGCCCAGCGACAGGTAGGAGCTGCCATCGCCGAGCGGGATGTATTTCAGACCGTCGAGAGGCTGGCGCGGCAGGCACGGGTTGGCCAGCACGTCCCAGTTCTCGGCCCAGCGATTGAAGTTGATGGCGGGGCGCTTGACGTCGCACACCGCTGGCGTTGGCGCCGCTGCGGTTTGCGCAGTGAGCGCCTGGGCGCCGGCCACACCGGGCAGCGCGCTCACGCCGCCCACGGCACCGACCAGCAAAGCCAGCAAGCGTGGAATGTGCTGACGGCGCGCCGCTTTCATGCTGACTTTAGCGCTTGGCTGCATCGTGAATCTCGCTGATGTAACCGCCCGGGAATTGCAGCATCGCCGACATATTGCCGGTGCTGGTCTGGCGTGGGGCCGCCAGCACGGTGGCGCCGTTGGCGGCGGCTTTTTCCAGCGTGGCCGCCATGTCGTCGACCTGGTAGCCGGTGGTCTCGCGGCCGTACGGGAAGGTCAGCTTGCCATCGGTGACGAACACCGTCATCTTGCCGAATTTCGATTCCAGCTTCACGCGGCGGATGGTGTCGCCGGCGCGGCCGATTTCGCCGCCGTCGATCTGGCCGTCGGCCACGACCTTGGCATGGGCGAAGGTCTTGAACTGCGTGACGAATTTATCGGCCGAGACCTTGGAGACATACACGCGGTTGTCGGGCACCGAGTGCAGCGGCGCATACGACGGCGCCTTGGTATGCCAGTACAACTGCATGTTCACGCCGCCGGCCCACTGGATCAGTACATCCTTGCCGATCGGATCGTCGAACGGCTCCACCACCACGTCGGCCCCCGCTTCCACTGCCGCATCGCGGGCGGTGTTGATGTCGGTGACCAGGTAGCCGGTGCGTTCATTACCGAAGCCATACGGAATCGGCGTCTGGAAGGCGAACACCGACAACATGCCCACCGGCGTTTGCACGTATTGCGAGGCGGTCTTGCTCGGCGTTGGCGTGACGGTAAACACCGCGCGCGGCGAAGCCTTGCCGCCGAAGGTGCCGACAAAGCTGTTCACGAAGGCATCGAGATCGGCGTTGGCCACGTACACGTGGGTGGTGTCGTACTGCGGTGCGACCGCGACATCGGGCGCGGCCAGCGCCAGCGCCGGCGCGACCAGGGCGAGGGAGAACATGGCGGAAGCGATGCGATTGCGGATGGTGTTGGTAGTCATGAATCACTCCTGGGGAAGATGGGAAACCGTGAATTCACTATACCCAGCCGCGCTGCGCATGCAACCTGCCATCTGGTCAGGTAGCAGCCATGCCCTGCCTTATGACAGAGCCGCATGCCTGATGAGAGGCGGGTGAGCGCACGATTGAAACGCCGCTATAGTGATTTCACCGCCCCCTAAAAGGAACACGCAATGATTCGCTGTGTACGCATCTGGACCGAAGCAGGCAATTCCGTATTCGAGGAGGGCTCGATCGCCCTGCCCCACGGTGAGCGCGGCGACGTGCTCAGTCATGTGCTGGGCGCCCGCAGCATCTCGTTTCGCGAAACACGGTCGGGCGGCGCCTTCGCCCCGCACCACGCCCCCACGCGCCAGCTGGTAATCACGCTCGCCGGTACGCTGGAATTCAAGACCATCGCTGGCGCCACTTTTGTCATTCGCCCGGGCGACCTGCTGCTGGCCGAAGATACCACCGGCAGCGGCCACAGTTGGCGGCTGATCGACGACCAGCCGTGGCGCCGCGCCTACGTGATCGTGGACGCCGACGTCGCCGCCCTGTTTCAACCTTCGACCGCCTCTTAAAGGACCATCATGACATCCACTTCCACCACCCACGACATCGTTTTAATCGGCGCCGGCATCATGAGCGCCACCCTGGGCGTAATGCTCAAGGAGCTCGATCCCTCGCTCTCGATCCTGATGGTCGAAGCGCTGGGCGACTGCGCGCAGGAAAGCTCGGACGGCTGGAACAACGCCGGCACCGGCCACGCCGCCAATTGCGAACTCAATTACACCCCGCAGCGCGAGGACGGCAGCGTCGATATCAGCAAGGCGCTGGAGGTAAATACCGAGTTCGATATCTCGCGCCAGCTGTGGGCGTACCTGGTGCGGCGCGGCGCCATTCCCGATCCGCGCGCCTTCATCCACCCGTGCCCGCACATGAGCTTTGTCTGGGGCGAAGATAACGTGGCGTTCCTGCGCGAGCGCTATAAAACCATGTCGGCGCACCACTGCTACCACGGCATGGAATACAGCGAAGACCCGGCCGTGATCGCCACCTGGGCGCCGCTCATCATCGAGGGGCGCGACCCTGCGCAGCCGATCGCCGCCACCCGCATGGCCACCGGCACCGACGTCGATTACGGCGCGCTCACCCATCTGCTGGTACACCATCTCTCTTCCCGGCCCGGTTTCGCGGTGCGCTACGACAGCCGCGTGACCGATCTCGATCGGCAGGATGACGGTACCTGGCGCATCGCGGTCAAGGATGTGCAGGATGGCGCCAAACATATTGTCTCGGCCAGGTTCGTGTTCATCGGCGCTGGCGGCGGCGCGCTGCCGCTGCTGCAAAAATCGAAGATACCGGAAGCGAAGGGCTATGGCGGCTTCCCGGTCAGCGGCATCTGGTTGCGCTGCGACGTCGACGCGGTGAGTCACCGCCACCACGCCAAGGTGTACGGCAAGGCCGCAAGCGGCTCGCCGCCGATGTCGGTGCCGCACCTGGACACGCGCATCATCGGCGGCAAGCAGTCGCTGTTGTTCGGCCCTTACGCCGGCTTCTCCACCAAGTTCTTGAAACACGGGTCGTTAACCGATTTATTTTCGACCCTCAAGCACGACAACATCATCCCGCTGCTCGACGTAGCGCGCGATAACATCGAACTGACCGAATACCTGATCGGCCAGGTGATGCAAAGCGCCGACCACCAGTTTGCCGCGCTCAAGGAATTCTTCCCGAACGCGGTACAGCAGGACTGGAAAAAAGCGGTGGCCGGCCAGCGCGTGCAGACCATCGCCCCGCACGAAAGCACGGGCTGGTTCAAGCACGAACAAGGCAAGCTCGAATTTGGCACCGAAGTGGTATCTGCCGCCGACAAGTCGCTGGTCGCACTGCTGGGCGCCTCGCCCGGCGCGTCCACCGCCGCCTTCATCGCGCTGGAAATCCTGCAGCGCTGCTTCGACGCCAAGCTGACCGACGACGCCTGGCTGCCCGGCCTCAAGGCCATCATCCCCACCTACGGCATCGACCTGAAACAGGACGCCAACGCCTGCCGCACCACGCGCGCAGCCACCGCCGCCCTGCTCAAGATCGACAATGTGTGACATGCCACCCGTACAGGAGAACCAGCATGGCTGAAAACGACCTGATTTCGGAAAACGATCTCACCGCCGGCCTGGCGGCAAGCGGCACCCGGCAGGAATTCGACTCGATGGGTACCATCGACGTCCCGGCCGACAAATACTACGGCGCGCAAACCGCGCGCTCGCTGGTTCATTTTTCGATCGGCGACGACCGCATGCCCAAGGCCGTGTACCACGCATACGGCATCGTCAAGAAGGCGTGCGCGCTGGTCAACCTGGCCGAGGGCCGCCTACCGGAAGTGAAAGCCAAAGCGATCATCCAGGCCGCCGACGAAACCATCGCTGGCCAGCTCGACGCCCACTACCCGCTCTACGTGTGGCAAACCGGCTCGGGCACCCAGTCCAATATGAACGTCAACGAAGTGCTGTCCAACCGCGCGATAGCGCTGCTGGGCGGCACGCTGGGTAGCCAGCAGCCGGTGGGCCCGAACGACGACGTCAACATGGGCCAGAGCTCGAACGACACCTTCCCCACCGCGATGCACATCGCCGCCCTCGAGGCGCTCGACCGCCGCCTGCTGCCCGAAGTGGACCGGCTGGCCGCCGTCATCGAAGCGAAAGCCGCGCAGTGGATGGACGTGGTCAAGATCGGCCGCACCCACCTGGAAGACGCCACCCCGCTCACCGTGGGCCAGGAATGGTCGGGCTACGCGGCCCAGCTGCGCGCAGCCTGCGCCGCCATCGCCGCCAGCCGCGCGGGCCTGTACGAATTGGCCATCGGCGGCACCGCCGTGGGCACCGGCATCAATGCGCCACCAGGTTTTTCGGTGAAGGTGGCGCAGCAGATCGCGGCGCTGACCGGCAAGCCGTTCGTCACCGCGCCCAACAAGTTCATGGCGCAAGGCTCGCTCGACGCCATGGTACGCGCCCACGCCGCGCTGCGCGGACTGGCCGTGGCGCTGATGAAGATCGCCAACGACATGCGCTGGCTGGCCTCCGGCCCGCGCTGCGGCCTGGGCGAACTGAAACTGCCGCAGAACGAACCGGGATCGTCGATCATGCCCGGCAAGGTCAACCCCACCCAGTGCGAGGCGATCGTGATGATCGCCATCCAGGTGATGGGCGACGACAGCGCCGTCGCCTTTGCCGGCTCACAGGGCAATTTCGAACTAAACGCCATGCGCCCGATCATCATCAACGCCTTCCTGCACTCGGCCACCATCCTGGCCGACGGCTGCGAAAAATTCCGCACTTATTCGGTCGAAGGCACGGAACTGAACCGGCAAAAAATCGCCAGCTTCGTCGAGAACAGCCTGATGCTGGTGACCGCCCTTTCGCCGGTGATCGGCTACCAGAATGCCGCCCACATCGCCGAACAAGCCGACGCCACCGGCACCACGCTGCGCGAGGCCGCGCTGGCATCGGGCCACGTGGACGCGGCCACGTTCGATCGGGTGGTCGATGCACGGGCGATGACGGGACACGGTGTGGCGGGGGCTTAGCGGTAAAATCGCAGTGAACCCATAGCCCAAGGCCACCATGAACGGTTACGCCACACCCAGAACGCTGCACATAGCCCGCAAGTTGCTGTCCCTGCTGGGGAAAATCCAGATCACCGACGACGACGACAACGTCGTCTACGAAGCCGCCGCCCAGTGGGGCTGGTTCAACCGTCCATGGCGCATCACGCAAAACGACCGCGAAGTGGCGATGGTCAGGCGCAAACTGCTGTCGTTTGCGCCCACCTGGTACGTTCGCACCATGGACGAAAATTTCCAGCTGCGCGGCAAGCTGTGGAGCTGGCGGCGGCAGGTGACGGTGGTGGGCGGACGTTACGACGGCGCGGTCCTGCGCGGCGGGCTGTGGGATATGGGATTCGAGTTGTCGCGCCAGGGGCAGGTCATCGCCAAGGCGCAGGCCAAGATCATGACTCTGCGGACGCGGCACAGCATCGAATTGCTCGATGCGTCGCCGCAGGCGGAGCTATTGGCGGTGATTTTGATGACGACGCTGGTGGAGCAGAAGAGTGAGGAGAGCAAGCTGGCGGCGGCGGGGGATCAGTCGCCGCATGGATAAGTATTTTTAGCGTAAGCCATTTCATACAAATTTTCGTTGTTTGTCTAAAATAGATTACGTTATGCCATCCCCATCTACCGTTATCTATCCCAGTTCCGTCAGTGCTCTGCAAGCTTGGGAGGCCGCTTGAAAGATGCGCGCATGCGCCGTCATTTTTCCGCAGACACGGTGGCGGCACGCACCGGCATCACGCGCCAAGCGCTGTCGAAAATCGAGGCGGGCAACGGCTCGGACACGACGGGCAATTACTTCCGTTTATTATTCACTGGCAAACCGGTCTGCCACATTGCAGAGGCTGCCAGTCATAGACCCCGTCTTTCAATCAGGTACAGGAGCAGGGGTAAGCTGAGAAATATTGACAGCCATGGGAAAGCGCCGATGATGTGGGCGATTGCGACAACAAAAACACTGAGCGCCGCGAATGCCAGCACATAGCTCAGGCGAGTCGACCATTTTCCACGAGCCCGGCGCCCAGCCTGGGGGATAGTCGATTCCTGCGATGCCTGCGTCACCGTATGCTCTTCCGCGCGATATACCAGTTCTTCTGGCATCCGGATCTGTTTGAATGGTCCCGCGCCGTCCACATCGTTCGCAGCGCGCAGCAGTACATCGACCAGCCAGCGGTCGAGGCGGCCCGCCCACAGGCAGAGCTTGCGGTAACCCTCGTCGTCAAGGCTCAGATAAGGATTGCCTTCATTTTTTAGATTGGTATCGTTGTCGTATCGCGCTTGCTCCCAATCAAGCGTGGCCACGATACGATGCGCAAGCGCAGTGCGCGGCAGGCTGAGAAACAGCGGCAGGCGGGCCCATTCCGGCTTCGTGGACATGTCGGGGAAAAACGCACTGGCCGACACCCGCTCGTCGGTGGACGGCACGTCAATCTCCAGGTCTGCCGCAATTGCCGCCGCTGTCTCGGCCCATTTCGTGGCAGGTATTTCAAGTGGCCCCGGTCGTTCAGCGACCAGCCAATAACTGTCGACATCGCCGGCGTAGTATTTCCCGCTCGGAAATTCATATGAATCCGGCCACGCCGCCATCTCGCTGCCGACTACCCATATCTGATAGCGTTCGGCGAAGTGCACGACCACCGTAAAATCGGATTCACAGGACATCGGGAGTGGTGCAAGCTCAAACTCATCCGATCGATGCAGCGACAAACGCGTGGCGCCCGACCGTGCCAGGCTGCCCAGCCAAAGCGTGAAGTCATCAGCCAGCAGCGCATTCTGGTCAGGCGAACGAAATTGAAAGCGCGCTTGGCAGAACACGCCGTGCCGTAACCAGTCTTCGAGTGGCGATTCACCGCGCAGAAATCCGGTGCCATAACTTGCCAACGCGACGGAACGTAAAAGTTGACTGTCTACTGTCATGGGCAGGGTTGCCTGTTTTATATGCCGATGGCCATTACACCTGACAAATTCATTTGCAGCAAGAACGACTAGCGAGTATTACCATCAGAAGTAAAAAACCCTGTCACTGGCAGCAGTAACAGGGCTTCTCGATGGCGTGTTCGGGATTCAGAACGGGATATCGTCATCCATATCCGAGAAATTCGGCGCCGGCTTTGGTGCCGGGCGTGGTGCCGGTGGCGCCATGGCCGGGCGCTGCTGCTGTGGCGCTGGCGCCTGACGTTGTGGTGGCGCATCATATCCGCCACCGCCGCCGTTGCCACCGCCGTAACCACCACCACCGCCCGCGCCACCACCGTAGCCGCCGCCGTCGTCCATGCCACCGGCGCCTTGACGGCCGCCCAGCATTTGCATGTTTTCAGCGACGATGTCGGTTGCGTACTTTTCGACGCCGTCCTTGTCGGTGTATTTACGGGTTTGCAGGCGGCCTTCGACGTAGATCGACGAGCCTTTTTTCAGGTACTGGCCGACGATTTCGGCCAGCTTGCCGAAGAACGAGATGCGGTGCCACTCGGTGGTCTCTTTTTGCTCACCGGTGTTGCGGTCTTTCGACTTGTATGAGGTCGCCACGGCAATGTTGGCGATTGCATCACCGCTAGGCATGTAGCGGATCTCCGGATCGCGACCCAGATTGCCGACGATGATGACTTTGTTGACTGATGCCATGAATAAAACTCCTGAGTAACGACGGCCGCGTGGGCAGGCTGTGTATGAAATCTAAACAGGGATTATAGACGAATGGATAGGCTCTACCAATCTGAATGGATCGCCGCACTACCAATTTTGGCATCCATCCCCATGTAGCCTGTTCTGCGCCGAAGCCTGTTGAATCGACGCAAGCAAATACTGGTATTATATACAGTGTCAAGCCTCCCGCGCGTGATCCAGCGCAAGGACGGCGCATCTTTTCAAACCCCGCTATAGTGTCGGGTTGATATCTAAGGGCTTACTCCATGGAACAGATCCGCATTCGCGGCGCACGTACGCACAACCTCAAAAACATCAGTCTCGACCTGCCGCGCAACCAGCTGGTCGTGATCACCGGGCTGTCCGGTTCCGGCAAATCGTCGCTGGCGTTCGACACCCTGTATGCCGAGGGTCAGCGCCGTTACGTGGAATCGCTGTCGGCGTATGCGCGCCAGTTCCTGCAGCTGATGGAGAAGCCCGATGTGGACCTGATCGAAGGCCTGTCGCCGGCGATCTCGATCGAGCAGAAAGCCACCTCGCACAACCCGCGCTCCACCGTCGGCACCGTCACCGAGATCCACGATTACCTGCGCCTGCTGTATGCGCGCGTGGGCACGCCTTACTGCATCAACCACCCGGACCAGGCGCTGGCCGCGCAGACCGTGTCGCAGATGGTCGATGCGGTGCTGGCCATGCCCGAAGGGACCAAGCTGATGGTGCTCGCGCCCGTGGTGGCCAACCGCAAGGGCGAGCATTCGGACCTGTTCGAGCAGATGCAGGCACAGGGCTTTGTGCGCTTCCGCGTGCAGAGCGGCACGCATGACGCCAAGATCTACGAAGTGGACGAACTGCCCAAGCTGAAGAAAACCGAGAAGCACACGATCGACGTGGTGATCGACCGCGTCAAGGTCAACGCCGACATCAAGCAGCGCCTGGCCGAGAGCTTCGAGACCGCGCTGCGCCTGGCCGACGGCCGCGCCGTGGCGCTGGAAATGGACACTGCCGTCGAACACGTGTACTCGAACAAGTTCGCCTGCAACCAGTGCGGTTACTCGCTGCAGGAACTGGAACCGCGCCTGTTCTCGTTCAATAACCCGATGGGCGCCTGCCCCGAATGCGATGGACTCGGCCATATCGAGTTCTTCGACCCGAAACGCATCGTCGCCTTCCCCAACCTGTCGCTTGCGTCCGGCGCCGTCAAGGGGTGGGACCGCCGCAACCAGTTTTATTACCAGATGCTGTCCAACCTGGCGGCGTACTACGAGTTCGATCTCGACGTGCCCTTCGAGCAGCTGCCCAAGCCGGCGCAGGACGCGGTCCTCAACGGCTCCGGCAAAACCGCTATTCCCTTTACGTACGTGAATGAGCGCGGCCGCACCGTGGTCAAGGAACACACTTTTGAGGGTGTGGTCAACAACCTGGCGCGCCGCTACCGCGAAACCGATTCGATGGCAGTCAAGGAAGAACTGGCCAAGTTCATCAACGAGAAAAAGTGCCCATCATGCGAAGGCGCGCGCCTGCGCATCGAGGCGCGCTTCGTCAAAGTCGGCACCGGCAAGCAGGAAAAAGCGATCTACGAGATCGCCGAAAAACCGCTGCGCGAATCGCTGTCGTTCTTCGAGCAGTTGAAGCTCAAGGGCGCCAAGAAGGAGATCGCCGACCGCGTGGTGAAAGAGATCATCTCGCGCCTGCAGTTCTTGAACAACGTTGGTCTCGACTACCTGTCGCTCGACCGCAGCGCCGACACGCTGTCCGGTGGCGAAGCGCAGCGGATTCGCCTGGCCTCGCAGATCGGCTCCGGTTTGACCGGCGTGATGTACGTGCTCGATGAGCCGTCGATCGGCCTGCACCAGCGCGACAACGACCGCCTGATCGACACGCTGCGCCACCTGCGCGATATCGGCAACAGCGTGCTGGTGGTAGAGCACGACGAAGACGCGATCCGCACCGCCGACTACATCGTCGACATGGGCCCGGGCGCCGGCGTGCATGGCGGCGAAGTGATCGCGGCCGGTTCGCTCAAGGACATCCTCAAGAATAAAAAATCGCTGACGGCGCAGTACCTCAACGGCACCCGCAAGATCGAGGTGCCGGCCAAGCGCCACCAGGCCGATCCCGATCGCCAGCTGGTGATCACTGGCGCCACCGGCAACAACCTGAAAAAGGTCAGCCTCAAGCTGCCGGTGGGACTGATGACGTGCGTGACCGGCGTGTCCGGTTCCGGCAAATCGACGCTGATCAACGACACGTTGTTCCCGGCCCTGTCGCGCCACCTGTACGGGTCACAGACCGAGCCGGCGCCGCATGATTCGATCGCGGGCCTCGAACACTTCGACAAGGTGATCTCGGTGGACCAGGCGCCGATCGGCCGCACGCCGCGTTCCAACCCGGCCACCTACACCGGGCTGTTTACGCCGATTCGCGATTTGTTCGCCACCGTGCCGACCGCCAAGGAGCGTGGCTACAGCGCCGGGCGCTTCTCGTTCAATGTCAAGGGCGGCCGCTGCGAAGCATGCCAGGGCGATGGCGTGATCAAGGTCGAGATGCACTTCCTGCCGGACGTGTACGTGCCGTGCGACGTCTGCCATGGCAAGCGTTACAACCGCGAGACGCTCGAGGTGAACTACAAGGGCAAGAACATCACCGAGATCCTGGACATGACGGTGGAAGACGCGCACGAGTTCTTCAAGCCGGTGCCGGTCATCGCCCGCAAGCTCCATACGCTGCTCGACGTGGGCCTGGGCTACATCAAGCTGGGGCAAAGCGCGACCACGCTGTCCGGTGGCGAGGCGCAGCGTGTCAAACTGTCGCTGGAACTGTCCAAGCGCGACACGGGCCGCACCTTGTACATCCTGGACGAGCCGACCACCGGCCTGCACTTCCACGATATCGATCTGCTGCTCAAGGTGATTCACCGCCTGCGCGACCAGGGCAATACGCTGGTCATCATCGAGCACAATCTCGACGTGATCAAGACCGCCGACTGGGTGGTGGACCTGGGGCCGGAAGGCGGCGCTGGCGGCGGCAAGATCATTGCCACCGGCACGCCGGAGGATGTGGCAGCCAATGCCGACAGCGTGACCGGGAAGTACCTCGGCCCTTTGTTGAAATAGCCTTAGTCGCTGCACTCTGTTCCGTCATCCCCGCCCAGGCCGGGATGACGGATTTGGGGCTAGCCGGGTTCGGTCAGGCCAGCAAATCGGCCACCTGGTGGAACACGCGCTTCGGCTGCTGCGCCACCAAGGCGTCGACATGATTGAAGCCCCACGCCACCGCGCCGAAATCCACGCCGGCTTCCGCTGCCACGCGCGCATCGCGGATCTCGTCGCCGATCAACAGCGCGTCCGCCGCCGCAATGCCGGTGGCCGCAAGTACCTTGCGCACCTTGGGCAGCTTGCCGAACAGGCCTGCGCCGCATTCCACCTGGATGAATAAAGCCAGCAGCTCCGGGCCGAGGATGCGCTGCACGTTGGCGCGCGAATTGGACGTGACGATGGTCAGCACCACGCCGCGCTGCTTCAGCGCGCGCAATGCCGCATCGACGCCATCGAACAGCGTGATGGTATGCGCCTCGTCGCCGATGCGCGCGCGCATGAAGCGGGCAATCGCCGGGGTTTTCCAGAGCGGGATATCGTGCAGCGCCATGATCTGGCGCGCGTCGAGGCCGCGCAGGCCCTGGGCGTTGTCACGGTCGAGCGGTTTGAATTGGTATTTGGCTGCCGCTTCGTCGAACACGCGCACGAAGCAGGGAAAGGTATTGGCCAGGGTACCGTCGAAGTCGAAGATGATGAGCTTGCGGTTCACGTGGTTCTCAGTACATGGGAGTTTTCTGTTGAGCCGGTCAGCCGGGCCAGCATACACGAAAAAAAACGGTGCATGTTTCCATGCACCGCTTCTGTCTCCACCTAATCAGGCCGGCTTATTTTGCCAGGCGCTGCTCCAGCTCAGCTTTCACTGCCGTCAGTTCTTGCGGCAGGTGGTAGGCCAGCTTGGTGAACAGTTCTTCGTGCAGTTTCAGTTCTTCGCGCCAGGCATCCTTGTCGATCGAGGTGATGGTCTCGAACTCTTCCGGCGTGAACGGCAGGCCGTCCCAGTGGATGTCGCCGTAACGCGGGGTGGTGCCGAAGATGTTTTCGACGCCGCCGGCTTTGCCTTCGATACGCTCGAGCATCCACTTCAGTACGCGCATATTGTCGCCGAAACCAGGCCACACGAAGTGACCCTGGTCGTCGGTGCGGAACCAGTTGACGCAGTAGATTTTCGGCAGGGTGGCGCCGTCGATCTTGCCCAGTTTTTCGCCCAGGTTGAGCCAGTGCTGGAAGTAGTCGCTCATGTTGTAGCCCATGAACGGCAGCATGGCGAACGGATCGCGGCGCACGATGCCCATCTGCCCAGCTGCTGCTGCAGTGGTTTCCGAACCCATGGTGGCTGCCATGTACACGCCTTCCACCCAGTTGCGCGCTTCGGTTACCAAAGGCACGGTGGTCGAACGGCGACCGCCGAAGATGAAGGCCGAGATCGGTACACCGGCCGGATCGTCCCAGGCCGTGTCGATGACCGGGTTCTGGGTAGCAGCGACGGTAAAGCGGGCGTTCGGGTGGGCAGCCTTGGTGCCGGACGTTGGGGTCCAGTCGTTGCCTTGCCAGTCGATCAGGTGCTCGGGCGCCTGCTTGGTCAAGCCTTCCCACCATACGTCGCCGTCGTCGGTCAGCGCGACGTTGGTGAAGATGGTGTTTTCACGCATGGAGGCCATGCAGTTGAAGTTGGTCTTTTCGTTGGTGCCAGGGGCCACGCCGAAGTAGCCGGCTTCCGGGTTGATCGCGTACAGGCGGCCATCGGCGCCCGGCTTGATCCAGGCGATGTCGTCGCCGATGGTGGTCACTTTCCAGCCGTTGAACGTGGCTGGCGGGATCAGCATGGCGAAGTTGGTCTTGCCGCAAGCCGACGGGAAGGCGGCAGCGACGTAGTGCTTCTTGCCTTCTGGCGATTCCACGCCCAGGATCAGCATGTGTTCGGCCAGCCAGCCCATGCCGTCCTTGGCCTGGTCCTGGTAACCCATGGTCGAGGCGATACGCAGCGCGAAGCATTTCTTGCCCAGCAGCGCATTGCCGCCGTAGCCCGAACCGTAGGACCAGATTTCGCGGGTTTCAGGGTAGTGAACGATGTACTTGGTGGCGTTGCAAGGCCAGGCCACGTCTTTCTGGCCGGCGGCCAGCGGTGCGCCCACGGTGTGCACGCATGGCACGAATTCACCGTCGGCGCCCAGCACGTCATAGACGGCCTTGCCCATGCGGGTCATCACGCGCATGTTGACGGCCACGTATGGCGAATCGGACAGTTCCACGCCGATGTGCGCGATCGGCGAACCCAGCGGGCCCATCGAGAACGGCACGACGTACATGGTGCGGCCAGCCATGGCGCCGTCGAACAGCGGGTTCAGGGTGGCGCGCATTTCGTCGGGCGCCATCCAGTTATTGGTCGGACCGGCTTCTTCCTTGGTGGCCGAGCAGATGTAGGTGCGGTCTTCCACGCGCGCCACGTCGGTTGGATCGGACTGGGCCAGGTAGGAGTTGGGACGCTTGGCTTCGTTGAGTTTTTTCATGGTGCCGGCGGCAACCATTTCACCGCACAGGCGGTCGTACTCTTCTTGCGAGCCATCGCACCAATAGATGCGGTCGGGTTTGGTCAGTGCGGCGACTTCCGTCACCCAATTGATCAGTTTTTGATGCTTGATGTAAGCTGGGACGTTCAGCGTTGCAACGCCACCCATGATGGGCTGATTCATACTACCTCCAATGCCAATTAAAATTCTTTCGGCAGGATCGTCGTCAGCAATAGCTTAGCGCGCGGAGTCTCATCCGAGATGAGTCGGCGCCTCGGCTTATTTACGGCGGTCTTGTCGTGGGACCAGGCTCTGTGAACCCGGCAGTGACAGCAAAATCGATGTTCTGCTGTTCATTTTTTGAGCGATTGTACACCGCTGGTCCCACGATTCAACAGAAATGTAGGAGAAATAGTTGAGTAAAGTAGTAAGCTATTCAGCTTTTGGCAGTGCCCGTTATTCCGCTACGAATTTCAACCTAAGATCGGCTATCTCACATGAAAATCGCCATACTTGACGACTACCAGAACGCCAGCTCTGGAATAAAAAGTTATGAAATATTGAACGATCATGACGTAAAAGTGTTCAACAATACAACACGCGGCCTGGGCCAGCTGGCAATCCGGCTGGCGCCGTTCGATGCGCTGGTGCTGATCCGCGAACGTACGGCGCTCAACCGGGCGCTGCTGGCCAAGCTGCCCAATTTGAAACTCATCTCGCAGACTGGCAAGCTGGCCGGCCACGTCGATGTGGCTGCCGCAACCGAACTGGGCATCGCGATTGCCGAGGGTGTCGGCTCCCCCACCGCGCCGGCCGAGCTGACCTGGGCGCTGATCATGGCGGCGGCGCGCAAGATCGTGCCATACGCGAACAACCTGCGCGACGGCTTGTGGCAAACCGCGTCGGTCAATCCGCAACTCAACGGCCTGGGCTTCGTGCTCAAGGGACGTACGCTCGGCATCTGGGGCTACGGCAAGATCGGCCAGCTGGTGGCCGGCTATGGCCGCGCGTTCGGCATGAAGGTGGTGGTGTGGGGCAGCGAGACCAGCCGCAACAAGGCGGTGGCCGATGGTTATGCGGCCGCTTTATCGCGTGAAGAATTCTTTGCGCAAGCGGACGTGCTCAGTTTGCACCTGCGCCTGAACGACGCCACCCGTGGCATCGTCACTGCCGACGACCTGGCGCGCATGCAGCCCGCGGCCCTGTTGGTCAACACCAGCCGCGCCGAACTGGTGGCCGCTGGCGCACTGGAGCAAGCGCTCACACAGGGCCGGCCCGGCTACGCGGCGCTCGACGTGTTCGAAGCGGAACCGCTGGCGCCGACCGACGCGCTGCTGCGCATCCCGACCGTGCTGGCCACACCGCACCTGGGCTACGTGGAACAGGACAGCTACGAGCTGTACTTCCGCCACGCATTCCAGAACATTGTCGATTTCGAGGCGGGCAAGTTTGATGCGATTAACAACCCTGATTTTTTGCGTAACGCACGGCGCTGAACCCTGAGACCCATGGGGTCGGACCCCGTACGGGGTCCGACCCCTGCTAGCGGTGCGGGTTTTCAGTCGGTTTTCTCGGGTAAACCGGTCAGGTTGATGCGCGGCGCAGGCATCACGTGCACCTTGCTCCACAAGCCAGCCCAGCCGGGCGGCCAGGTGATGTCCGGGCCGCTGTACGGCGGCAGCGTAGCGCGCACCGGCATGACCGGTACCGGCGGCATGTCGATCAAGGGAGAACCTTCGGGACGCTGCATGTCCAGGCTGTACATATAGCCGGGCAAGAGCGCATCGCACACGCTGGCGAACCAGGCGGCGTGGTCTTCGTCGCGGCCCAGCGCCTGCGCCAGTCCTTGAGGATCGAATTTGGCCAGCGCGTGGATCAACTCCTCGGTGGTGGCGCCCGGATTGTCGCCCCAGCCCATCACCGGATTGCTGTTGTAGTCGGCGCCGGAGCCGTACCAGCCTTCGCGCCAAGAGCGCTGCATCCAGTCGCGCTTGCCGGTAAACAAATGCCAGCGCCAGTGCAGGCCGGACGGCTTGGGCCACGAATACAGATACAGTTTCTGGTAGCCGGCCTGGTGCAGCGCGCGCACCACGGCCATCAGCCGCGCGTGGGGCATGCGGTCGGGCGGCGCGCGGCGGAACAGGATCGCTTCGCCATCGGCGTATTGCACCGCGTCGGTTGACAAATTCAGGTCGAGCGTGCGCGACTCGCTGCCGAAGCGCGCGGAGATCCAGCCGGTGAGCAGGTTGACGGCCGTGATCACGCCATAGCCGCGATGGCGATGAAAAATGACAGTTCCGGGGGCTAAGGCTTTCATTGGCAATCCACGAATAATGGCCGCAACAAGGGGCCGGCAAACAGACAATATAGGCATAGTACGCCGATATTTCCAGTGCGAAGACGGCACTTTGTGGTTTCTTTTTACCTGGCGGTTTGGGTTATGATGCAGATCATTTTTACTGAACCGGGCTTTCATCATGACCTTGCGCATCCTCGCCACCGGCGGCACTTTCGACAAACACTACAACGAACTCAACGGTACCCTCGGCTTCGCCGACAGCCATGTGCCGGCCCTGCTCGAGCGTTGCCGCCTGACGGTGGACGTGGCGCTGGAGCAGTTGCCGCTGATGGATTCGCTCGACATGGTCGATGCCGACCGCGAGCGCATCCTGGCCTCGTGCCGCGCCGCCAGCGAAAAGGCGATCGTCATCATCCACGGCACCGACACCATGCCGCAAACGGCTGCCGTGCTGGGACCGGCCAACCTCGGCCAGACCATCGTGCTGACCGGCGCGATGATTCCCTACTCGATTGCCAATTCGGATGCGATGTTCAACCTGGGTTTTGCGTGCGCCGTGGCGCAGACTCAGCCGCCGGGGGTGTATGTGGCGATGAATGGCAAGATTTTTGCCTGGGATAATGTGCAGAAGAATAAGGCGGCTGGGGTGTTTCAGCCGCTGTAGGCAGAGCATGCGCTCTATGGATCCCCGCGTTCGCGAGGATGACGGATTTTAAGCCGCTGGCCCTTGAACCGTCATCCCGCATCGGCGGACCGCCGCGCACGCGGGGATCCATACAGTATTTGATTTGTCGATCAGGCTTTCGCTTCGCCGCCCAACGCCTCAACCACATCCGCCATCATCTTGGCCAGCTCGCCCGTCATCAGCATGAAGTCGCCATCAAAACGCTCTTCATCGTTGCGGGTGCTCGATTCCTTTTCGGCCAGCACGTCGAGCGCCTTGACGCTCTTGATCGCCAGCGATTCGGTCAGCACGAACGAGATCTTGCTGTCCCACGTCAGCGCCAGGCGGGTGCACTGCTTGCCCGCTTCGATGTGGCGGCGTACTTCGGCCGGTTCCAGCGTGTGGCGCACGTAGCGCACGGCTGCCTTGCTCTCGCCGGTGGCGCGCAGTTCGGTATCCATGTCCACCGTGAAGCCGGCTGGCGCCTCGTCGGTTTGCAGCCATTCGGTCATCACGCCTACCGGCGAGCGCTGCACGCGCAGGCTTTCCAGCGGCAGTTTATCGACCGCCTTCAACAGCAGCTTGATCACTTCGTCGGCCTTGGCCGGGCTGGCCGCATCAACCACCAGCCAGCCGTTGACCGGGTCGATCCAGGTCCAGACGTTGCCACGGATCGAGAAAGCGCGCGGCAGCAGTTCGTCGGCTACGCGTTCTTTCAACTCCTTCATGGCTTTTTTGCCGGGGGCGAAGCCTTGCGCTTCTTCCATCTCGGCGGCGCGGGCCTTGGCGACCTGGTTGATCACGCTCGATGGCAGCAGTTTTTTCTCGGTACCCAGCACGATCAGCATTTGCTTGTTGACCACGTGGACCAGGCCGCCGTTAGGACGCGGCTTGTCCCAGCCCTGGCGCAACAGTTCGTTGCTGCTGGCGGGAACAAACGCGTGCGGTTCGAGCGCTGCTTCCAGTTGTTCGGGGGTGTAGGCCCACGGGGCCGGCAGACGATAAATCTGTAGATTCTTGAACCACATGAGTGTTGCCTTGTCCTGAATTGAGTGTACCAAAGGAGCGCCATTTTACACGGTGATGGCGGCGCTGAACCATTTACGAACTCAAGCTAAGCGAACAGATCACCCTGCACCGGCAGCGGCTTGTGCGCGGCTGCGCCCGGTACCTCCAGGGTGCTGGCGCGTACCCCCAGCAGGCGCAGCTTGCGTTGCAGCGGCACGCGCTTCAAACACTCGCGCGCGGCCTGCAGGATGGCAGCCGCATCGGCCACCGGCTCGGGCACGGTGACGTTGCGGCTGACGATCTGGAAATCGTCGTAGCGCAGCTTGATGCTGATGGTGCGGCTCACGTAACCCTTGCGCTTCAAGTCTTCGGCCAGCCGGTCGCACAGCGTGACCAGGATGCCTGACAGCGTTTCGCGGTCCTGGCGCGCGTGCAGGTCGCGCTCGAACGTGGTTTCGCGGCTCATCGATTTGCTCATGGCGCGGTTGGCCACCACGCGCTGGTCGATGCCGTGCGCCGCCTGCGTGAGCCAGGAAGCGTAATGCGCACCGAAGTAATCCTGCAGCATGCCTTGATCGGCCCGCGCCAGCTGGCCGATGGTCTCGATGCCGAGCGACGCCAGCTTGGCCGTGGCCTTGGGACCGATGCCGTTCACCTTGCGCACATTGAGCGGCCAGATCCGCTCCGGAATGTCGTCGAAGCCGAGGATGGTGATGCCATTGGGCTTGTTTAAATCCGAGCAGATTTTCGACAGCAGCTTGTTGGGCGTGATGCCGATCGAGCAGGTCAAGCCGGTGGCGTCGAACACGGCCTGCTTGATGCGCGCGGCCAGTTCGTCGGTCTCGCCCTCGACGTCGGTGAGGTCGATGAAAATCTCGTCGATGCCACGGTCTTCGATCTGCGGCGCAATCACCGCCACCGCCTGCTTGAACAGGCGCGAGTAGTGGCGATAGTCCTCGAAATTCGCTGGCAATAAAATTGCGTCGGGCGCCAGCTTGGCCGCCTTCATCATGCCCATCGCCGACCCGACGCCAAAGGCGCGCGCCTCGTAGGTGGCCGTGGTGATCACGCCGCGGCCCACGTAGGTGCGCAGGCGCGCAAACTGGTGGCTGCCGTCGGCCTGCAACACCGGTGTGGCGTTGCGGCCACCGATCACCACCGGCTGGCCGCGCAGTTCGGGATAGCGCAACAACTCCACGGACGCGAAAAATGCATCCATGTCGAGGTGGGCAATCCGTCGTGGGGGTTCAACCATACCGCTGCAAAGATTACTGTGAATACATACAGTATCCACCGAAACAGCGTGAGCTGCAACTCTAACGTCGCGTGCGCTCCATCGTCACCACCAGCACCGCCCCGGCCACCAGGCTGGCCGCCAGCAGGTAGATGCCGCTGGCCGTGCTATTGGTCGCATCCTTGATCGCGCCCACCAGGTAAGGGCTGACGAAGCCGGCCAGGTTGCCCAGCGAATTGATCATGGCGATGCCGGCCGCTGCTGCCGCGCCACCGAGCATGGCCGTGGGCAGGCTCCAGAAGATCGGGAACGTGGACAGGATGCCGGCCGTGGCCACGCTCAACGCCGCCAGCGCAACGACCGTATTGTCGCTGTAGGCGGTGGCCACCACCAGGCCCAGCGCACCGGCCAGGCCGGCACAGGCCGCGTGCCAGCGGCGCTCGCCGGTGCGGTCCGAGTGGCGGGCGGCCAACACCATCACCACTGCCGCCACGCAATACGGAATCGCGGTCAGCAGGCCGATGTGGAACACATCCGCCACGCCGCTGTTCTTGATCAATTGCGGCAGCCAGAAGCTCACGCCGTACAGGCCCATCACGAACAGGAAGTACACCAGCGCCAGCAGCCACACCTTGCCGCTCTTGAATACCTGCGCCAGCGGCAAGTGCTGCTGGCCCACGCGGTCTGCGGCGATGGCCGCTTCCAGCACGCGCTTGTCGGCTTCGCTGAGCCACTTGGCATCGCGAATGCCATCGTCGAGATAGAACAAGGTCCAGATGCCCAGCAGCACCGACGGGATGCCTTCGAGCAGGAACAGCCACTGCCAGCCGGACAGGCCGTGCTCGCCATCGAACGCCTTCATGATCCAGCCCGACAGCGGTCCACCCACCACGCCGGCAATCGCCACCCCGCTCATGAACACCGCCACCATGCGCGCGCGGCGGTGCGCCGGGTACCAGTAGGTCAAGTAGAGGATGATGCCGGGGAAGAAGCCCGCCTCGGCCGCGCCCAATAGAAAGCGCAGCACGTAGAACGTGGTCACGCTGTTGGTGAACATCATCGCCGACGAGATTACGCCCCAGCTGATCATGATGCGGGCGATCCACAGGCGGGCACCGGCGCGCGTCATCAGCAAATTGGACGGCACCTCGAAAATGAAATACCCGATGAAGAACATGCCGGCGCCGACGCCATAGACGGTATCGGAAAAGCGCAGGTCGGCCAGCATCTGCAACTTGGCAAAGCCCACGTTGACGCGGTCGAGATACGCGGCCACGAAGCACAGGAACAGGAACGGCATCAGGCGCCAGCTTACGCGCCGGTACAGGGCGTCGAGGTTGTCGGACATGAGTAACTTTCCTGGAGAAGATGCGGCGACGCCATGATAGGTCCTTCCCCAGGGAATTTTCTAAATAATTTATAAAACCCCTTGCAGACATGCGAAACGCCCCTGTAGAATACGGCCTCGTTCAGCAGTTGTCACACAGACTGCAAGGTTTTCTGGGTGCTTAGCTCAGTTGGTAGAGCGGCGCCCTTACAAGGCGTAGGTCGGGAGTTCGAGCCTCTCAGCACCCACCAGGAAAACCAAAGACGTAGGAGTGGTAGTTCAGTTGGTTAGAATACCGGCCTGTCACGCCGGGGGTCGCGGGTTCGAGTCCCGTCCACTCCGCCAACATTCCTTTAAGGGCCCGAAGCGTTATGCGCTTCGGGCCCTTATTCATTTCCGCATCAGTTTCAGGCAATATGCTGCAACCGATGAAGACGCTCCCCTATTCCTATCTCTCCTTTCGCCGCCGCGTGGCGCGCGCGTCGCTGGTGCAATTCATTGCCAGCGTGGTCAACTCGCTCGAAATGGTCTTGCTGGCATTTGCGCCCGTCATGCTGGGTCTGCTCGCGTGCATCGCCCTGCCCGGCCTGCTGGCGCCCACCTTGCCGTGGTTCGAGGCGGTCGCCCTGTTGATCGCGCAGATCTTGCTGGTGGCCGCGCCCGTGTGGCTGCTGCGGCAACGGCTGCATCCACTGGACGTGGCGCGCTGGAGCCGCGCGCTGCCCGTCTCGGCGCGCCAGCAGTGGCTGGCGGAAGCGTCGGTGGCCGGCCTGATCGTGGGACCGGTGGCACTGGCGCACGTGGTGTCGTGCGCGGTGTGGCTATACCAATGGCCGGACTGGCTGCGACCGGTGGCGCCGTGGTCGCTCGCGTGTGCGGCGCTGTCGTTGTTGCTGGGGTGGACGCTGGCGACGGTGCTGCTGATGCGGCGGGCCAAGCCTGGGCCCGTTGCGCCGCGTGCTGCTGCCGGGAGTGCGGCCAGGGCGCCGGCGCATTACGCCGCGCCGCCACGTGCATGTCTGCCTGCCTGGTTTTACTGGCGCCAGCTGTTCTGGCTGCCGTGCTGGCGCGGCGAGAGCGTGGTCGGCATCCAGCAGACCTGTCTTTTGATTGGGGCCTTGCTCAGCATGGGCCTCTGGCTGTGGCAACCAGCTATCGTCGCCTGGATGCCGCCCGCCGCCTGGGGCGCCGGCACCGCCATGCTGCTGGTGCTGCTGACTGATCGCGGCGACAAGGCCGTGGCGGAACAGATCGCGCGCCTGCGCCCCGCGGTGGCCAACTGGCCGCTGTCGATGGAGCGGCTGTTCACCAGTGCGATCATGCTGACCTTGCTGCCCGGCGCGCTGGTGATGGGGTGCTTTGCTGCACTGACGCTGGCTGCCGGCGCCAACGTCAGCCACACCGTCGCCCTGGTCTGGCTGGCTTGCGCAAGCGTGGCGCAACTGGCCATCGTCGGCCTGCGCACGCTCACTGCGCGCGGCCGCGTGGCGCTGGTCATGGGCGCCATCCTTATCCTCACCGCCATTGGAAGCGAATTATGGAACTGACTGCCGTGCTCACGATCTCACAGCTGAACTTCAACCACCCGGGCCGGGCGCTGTTCCACAACTTCGACCTGCAACTGGGCACGGGCGTGACCTGGCTGCGCGGCGAGAACGGCGCCGGCAAGACCACGTTATTAAAACTGGCAGGCGGCGCGCTCGATCCGCACGGCGGCAGCATCCGGCTCGATGGCATCGAGATCAAGGAGCAGCCGCTGGCCTACCGCCTGCAGACGTTTTACTGCGGCGGCGACCTGCCGCAACTGCCGTGGCTCACGGTGCGCGAACTGTTCGACCTGCACCTGTCGCTGTATCCGGCCACCGACGCCGGGCTGCTCGATGCGCAGGTGCAGGCGCTGCACCTGAGCGGCGCGCTCGAACAGCCACTGACCACGCTGTCGCTGGGCCAGCACAAGAAGGTGCAACTGGCGCTGGCCCTGGCGCTGCCGGTACGGCTGCTGCTGATCGACGAACCGTTCAACGGTCTGGACGCCGATGCGGTGGCCTGCCTGCGCCGCCAGCTCGCGGTGCCGGAGCGACTGGCGCGCCAGTGCATCGTGCTCACCAGCCACCTGGAGCCGGAGCTGCCGCTGGCGCGCACGGTCATGCTTTGACTGCCATGCAGTCACGCAGCCAGCGCACGCAAGGCGACGACCAGGCGGTCCACCTGCGCCTCCGATGTAAAAATCGCCGGCGTCACCCGCACGCACGCGCCGCTGGCCAGGCCATCGCGCATCACCGCAAACACCCTGTGCTCGCGCAGCAGGCGCTGCGACAGCGCGGCGTTCTGCGCCACTGACGTTTGCCCCCGCAGGCGGAATGAAGAGATGCCACTGCCCAGCCGGGGATCGCGGGCCGCCAGCACTTCCACGCCGCCGATCTCGCGCGCCGCGTCCACCCATCGGTTGCGCAGCCGCCGCAGGCGCGCCTGCTTGTTGGCGACACCGATGGCCGCGTGCAGGTCCAGCGCCACCGGCAGCGCCGCGTAGGCGGCGAAGTTGACGGTGCCGGTGTGAACGCGGGTACGAATGTCGTCGCCATCACGCTCGCCCATGTAGGGATCGATATCACCCACGCGGCCGCGCCTGATGTACACCGCGCCCACGCCCACCGGAGCGCCAATCCACTTGTGCAGGTTGATGCCCACGAAGTCGGCCTGCAGGTCGGGAATGCGCATATCGAGCTGGCCGAAACCGTGCGCGGTATCGACAATGGTGTCGATGCCACGGGCGCGCGCCATGCGGCTGATCTCGGCCACCGGCAGCACCATGCCGTTGCGGTGGTTCACGTGGGTGAGCAGCACCAGGCGCAGCCTGGGGTTGCGGTCCATTGCCTGTGCATAGCAGTCGATCAGCGACTGGTGGGTGGCGGTGGCGGCATCGGGCATGGCGATCGACACGACCTCCACGCCACGGCGCGCGCGCAGCCAGTGCATGGCCTTGATCATGTTGTCGTAGTCGACGTCGGCGCATAGCACCACGTCGCCGGGGCGCAGGCGGTTATAGCCGCCGATCAGCGCCAGCAGGGCTTCGGTGGCGCCGCGCGTCAAGACGATTTCGTCGGGTTCCACGCCCAGCGCCTGCGCGGCGCGGGTGCGCGCGGTGTCGAACTGGCGCGGGAACGCCAGCCGTCCGTACAGGGCGTTACCCTGGTTGGCTTGCTGCGTGTCCTGCTCGTACGCTTGCAGCACGGGCCGCGCCATCGAACCCCAGTAGCCGTTGTCGAGCATGGCGACATCGGTCTCGACGTCGTATTGCGCCGCCACGGCCTGCCAGTATGCGCTGTCGGCGGCCAGCGCGTCTGGCGCCAGCGCCGGGGGTGCGGGCAGCAGCGGCGGGGTTTGCGAACGCGCCGGCGCCGCCAGTGCTGCCGCTGGCAACGGCTGCAC
>NZ_LROM01000150.1 GCF_001758785.1 Duganella phyllosphaerae | reverse complement strand
CATGGCGAAAGCGAAATCGGCCAGGCCGTCGTGGCGCGCCAGCGTCTCGCGGATCAGGCAGATGGCGCGGGTGTCGATGGCGTGTGCGTGTCCGCCGTGTTCGACGCCGGCCACCGCGTGGCGCAGCCAGCCGCCGTCGCCCAGCTGGCGCACCAGCTGGCGGCAGGCGTCGTCGACGCCGGCGCGGTCATGGGTCGCATGGTTTGCATTGGCCAGGTGCTGCATGGCCCAGGCGTCGAGCGCCGCTTCCAGCGCAGCATGCTGCGGCTCGAAAAACGGCCAGTCGAGATAACTTTTGTCGGGCATGGTCGTCCTCAATCGCCTTCGAACACGGGCTTCTGTTTGGCCACAAAGGCATGGTAGGCGCGGTGAAAATCGTTGGTGGCCATGCAGATGGCCTGCGCCTGCGCCTCCGCTTCGATGGCCTGGTCTACGCCCATGCTCCACTCCTGCTGCAGCATGGTCTTGGTCATGCCGTGGGCGAAAGTGGGACCGTCGGCCAGGCCGCGCGCCATGGTGAGGGCGGCGTGCGCCAGCGCGTCCGGTTCGTGCAGGCTGTTGAAAAAGCCCCAGCGCTCGCCCTCGGCGCCGCCCATCGAGCGGCCCGTGTACAGCAGCTCGGCGGCCCGGCCCTGGCCGATCACGCGCGGCAGCAAGGCGCAGGCGCCCATGTCGCAGCCGGCCAGGCCCACGCGGGTGAATAAAAATGCGGTCTTGCTGCGCGCCGTGCCGAAGCGGATATCGGCAGCCAGCGCCAGCATGGCGCCGGCGCCCACGCACACCCCGTCCACCGCCGCCACCACCGGCTGCGGACACGCGCGGATGGCTTTCACCAGGTCGCCGGTCAGGCGGGTGAACGCCAGCAGACCGGGCATGTCGAGTTGCGTGAGCGGGCCGATGATGTCGTGCACGTCGCCGCCGGAACAGAAGTTTTCGCCGGCGCCGGTGATCACCACGGCCTTGATGTCGGTCGCCATGGGCAACGCGCGGAACAGGTCGCGCAGTTCGGCGTACGAGTCGAACGTGAGCGGGTTCTTGCGCTCGGGGCGGTCGAGCGTGAGCGTGGCTACGCCGCCGCTCACCTCGAACTTGAAGTGGCTGGCCTGGTAGCCGGACAGTGGCTGGTGGTGGCCTGGCAGTTGCTGGGCCTGGCCTGGAAGATAGCGCATGGTGGTTCCTTATTTGTCGTCGCGTGCATGAAGACTATGCTTCATGTGCGACAGCAGTTCGATCAATTGGGTCTTGTCGGCGCCGGAGACATCTTGCAGCAACTCGGCGATCCACTGCTCGTGCACCTGCGCCATGGTGGCAAAGGCGCGGCGGCCGGCGGCGGTGAGCTTGACACTGAACACGCGGCCATCCCTGGGGTCGGGCACGCGCACCACCAGCTTTTCCTGCTCCAGCTGGTCGGTGATGCCGGTGATGTTACCGCCGGTGACCATCATGCGCCTGGACAGTTCGCCCATGCGCAAGCCTTGCGGGTGTCGCTCGAGTTGCGCCATCAGGTCGAAGCGCGGCAAGGTGATGCCGAAGGTGGTGCGCAGCCGGCTGCGGATCTCGTTCTCGATCTTGACCGTGCACGAGAGCATGCGCAGCCACAGCTTGAGCGACTGGTGGTGGTCTTGGGTGAGGCGGCTGGACAAATCGAGCACAGGTTCGGGCTGATCGTCGGGCTGGTCGTCGTGGTTATGGTTCAGGGCCATGGCGCTTCCCGCTACATCACTTCACCGCCGGCGACGGCGATGGCTTGTCCATTCATGGCGGCCGATTCCGCCAGGCAGAGCCAGGCCACGGCGTTGGCCACTTCGGCGCTGTGCACCAGTCGCTGTTGCGGATTGCCGGCGGCCAGTTCGGCACGCGCCTGCTCTACGGTGCGCCCGGTCCTGGCGACGATGTTGGCGACGGCGCCCTTGACGATGTCGGTGTCGGTATAGCCGGGACACACGGCGTTCACCGTCACGCCGCGCGTGGCCACTTCCAGCGCCAGCGCGCGCGTCAGACCCACCACGCCGTGCTTGGCGGCGGTGTAGGCGGCCGCGTAGCGGTAGCCGGTCAGGCCTGCCGTGGAAGCGACGTTGACGATGCGCCCCCAGCCGGCGTCCAGCATGGCTGGCAGCGCGGCCTGGGTGCAATGGAACACGCCACCGAGGTTCACGTCCAGCATGCGCTGCCACAGCGCGGCGTCGGTTTTCAGCAGCGGCGCGGAGGCGGCCTGGCCGGCGTTGTTGACCAGGATGTCGATGCGGCCCATGTGGCCTGCGGCCTGGTCGAAGCCGATGCGCACGGCTTCGGCATCGGTCACGTCGAGCGGCTGCACATGGACGCTGCCCGCGCCAAACTCCGAGGCCAGCGCGGCCTGCATGGCGGTCAGCGTTCCGGCATCGCGCGCGGCGATCGTCACGCGCGCGCCGCGCGCCAGCAAGGCGTGCGCGCAGGCGGCGCCGATGCCGCGCGCGCCGCCGGTCACCAGCGCGTGTTTGCCGGCTAACGGCAAGTTGGAGTCGGTCATGAAGCTTCCTTGATATCCTGATTGAGTTCTTTGTCAAGTTCCGCAGCGCGTTCGAGCTGGCGCTTGGCGGCGGCATACGGTCGTGGCCAGCGCAGCGCGCGGTAGCCGGTCGCGGCCGCTTCGGACAGCGTCCACGCCGGGTTGGCCAGGTGCGGGCGGCCGATCGCGCACAGGTCGGCGCGGCCGGCAGCAATGATGCCGTTGGCCTGGTCGGCGCTGGTGATCGCCCCCACGGCGATGGTGCCGATGCCGGCCTCGCTGCGGATGCGGTCCGCAAACGGCGCCTGGTACATGCGCCCGTACACCGGCTGTTCGCGTTTGCTCACCTGCCCCGACGAGCAATCGATGATGTCGGCGCCGGCGGCCTTGAACAGGCGCGCAGTCGCCACCGCGTCGTCGGGCGTGGTGCCGCCATCGACCCAGTCGGTGGCGGAGAGGCGCACGCTCATCGGCTTGTGCGCGGGCCAGGCGGCGCGCATGGCCGCAAACACCCGCAGCGGGTAGCGGCAGCGGTTCTCCAGGCTGCCGCCGTAGTCGTCGCTGCGCTGGTTGGTCAGCGGCGAGATGAACGACGACAGCAGGTAGCCGTGGGCGCAATGCAGTTCCAGCCAGTCGAAGCCCGCCGCCTCGGCCGCCAGCGTGGCGCGCACGAAATCGTCCAGCACGCGGTCCATGTCTTCGAGAGTCATGGCGCGCGCGATCTGCGATACGCCGGCCAGGTACTGCTGTTCGGATGCGGCGATCAGCGGCCAGTTGCCGCTCTCGAGCGGCTGGTCGATGCCGTCCCACATCGACCGGGTGGAGCCCTTGGGCCCTGCGTGTCCCAGCTGCAGCGCAATGGCGCCATCGCTGTGCTGGTGGACGAACTCGACGATGCGGCGCCAGGCCTGCATTTGTTCCTGCGTGTAGATGCCGGGGCAGGCAGGCGTGATGCGCGCATCGGCAGATACGCCGGTCATCTCGGCAAACACCAGCGCGGCGCCACCGAGCGCGCGCGCACCGAGGTGGGCCAGGTGATAGTCGCCGGCCACGCCATCGACCGCGCTGTACTGCGCCATGGGCGAGACCAGCACCCGGTTCTTGAGCACCAGGCCGCGTACCTTGAACGGCGTGAACATCGGCGGCGTGGCGCTGTCAGGCATGGGCAGGCCCGCCTGCGCAAACGCGCGCGCGGCGAACCACGCCTCGTAGCCGTCAACGTAAGCCGCGTCGCGCAGGCGCAGGTTGGCGTGCGACAGACGCTGGCTGCGCGTCAGCATCGAATAGGCGAACTGCGGCGCGGCCATGGCGGCGTAGCGCGCCACGTGCTCGAACCACTCCATCGAATTGCGCGCCGCGCTTTGCAGCTTGAGCACTTCTACCGCGCGCACCTGCTGGTAGGCAGTCAGCGCAGCGTGCAATTCACCATCGGCAGCGCCGATGCAGCGCGCCAGTTCGATCGCGTCTTCCAGCGCCAGCTTGGTGCCCGAGCCGATCGAGTAATGGGCCGAGTGGGCGGCGTCGCCCATCAGCACCACCGGCACTGCGTTATTCCAGTGCACCCACTGGCCGCACACCAGGCGCGGGAAGGTGATCCAGCTGGCAGCGCCGCGCTGGTGGGCATGATTGGCCATGAGCGGGTGGCCGTCCAGCTGGTCGGCGAACAGCCTTTCGCAAAAGGCGATCGACTGTTCCTGGGTCATCTCGGCCAGGCCGGCGGCGCGCCATACCGATTCCGGCGCTTCGACGATGAAGGTGGAGGTGTCGGCATCGAACTGGTAGATATGGGCCTGGAACCAGCCGTGCGGCGTCTGCTTGAACGCGAAGGTAAAGGCGTCGAACTTCTTGCGCGTGCCCAGCCACACGAAGCGGCAGTGGCGCTCTTCCATCTGCGGCTGGTAGCTGGCCGCGTAGCGTGCACGGGTGCGGCTGTGGATGCCGTCGGCGGCGATCACCAGGTCCGCCTGGTAGCGCGCGGCCAGCATCGCATCGTCGGCCACGTCGGTTTCGAACACCAACTCTGCGCCCAGTTCTTCGCAGCGGTGCTGGAGAATGTTGAGCAGGTGCTTGCGGCCGATGCCGCAAAAGCCATGGCCGCCCGACGTGATCACCTCGCCCTTGAAGCAGACGTCGATATCGTCCCAGCGGTTGAAGGCGGCCATGATGGCGTGCGCGGTGGGCGCATCGGCGCGGGCCAGGTTGTCCAGCGTCTGGTCGGAAAACACCACGCCCCAGCCGAAGGTGTCGTAGGGCCGGTTGCGCTCGATCACGGTGATGCGATGCGACGGATCCTGCTGCTTCATCAGCAGCGCGAAATACAGGCCGGCGGGACCGCCGCCGATGCAGACGATGTTCATCGGTTCTCCCCGCTCGGCAGCCGCAGCTTGAAGCGTTGCAGCTTGCCGGTCTCGGTGCGCGGCAGCGCCGCGAGAAAGCGCACCGCGCGCGGGTACTTGTACGGCGCGATCTGGCTTTTCACAAAGTCCTGCAACTGCGCCACCAGCTCCGCCGACGGCACGTAGTCGGCCTTGAGCACCACGTGGGCCTCGACGATCTGGCCGCGCTCCTCGTCGTCGCGGCCGACCACGCCGCATTCGGCCACCGCCGGGTGGCGCAGCAGCACATCCTCCACTTCCGGCCCGGCGATGTTGTAGCCGGCCGAGATGATCATGTCGTCGGTGCGCGAGCGGTAGTAAAAGTAGCCGTCGGCGTCCGTCTCGTAGGCGTCGCCGGTCAGGTTCCAGCCGTCCAGCACATAATCGGCCTGGCGGTCATCGTCGAGGTAGCGGCAGCCCGTAGGGCCTTTCACCGCCAGCCGTCCGATCACGCCCGGCCCTACCGGCTGGCCGTCGGGGTCCAGCACGCAGGCCTGGTAGCCCGGTACTGGCTTGCCGGTGGCGCCGGGGCGCACGTCGCCGTCGGCAGCCGAAATAAAAATGTGCAGCAGTTCGGTGGCGCCGAGACCGTCGATCATTTCCAGGCCGGTGGCGCTGCGCCAGGCGTCGCGCGTGGCGGTCGGC
>NZ_LROM01000149.1 GCF_001758785.1 Duganella phyllosphaerae | reverse complement strand
GCGCCGGCCAGGCCGCCGGCGTGGGCGGCGGCGTCGATGCCCAGCGCCAGCCCGGAGACGATGGTCACGCCCGCATCCGACAAGGCGCGCGCCATGCGTTCGGCGTTCTGCATGCCCATCAGGCTGGCGTTGCGCGAGCCGACCATGGCGACCGACAGGCGGTGCAGCAGCGCCGGGTTGCCCTTGACGTACAGCATCAACGGCGCGGCAGCGATCTGGCGCAGCAAGGCGGGATAATCGGGATGGTCCCAAGTGAGCAACAGGTTGCCCGGCTGCGCACGCCAGGCTTGGACGGCGTCGACCTGCGCGGCCAGGCTGGCGCACGGCGGCGCCAGCAGGGCGCGCGCCCTGGCCGGCTTGACGACGGCGCGCAGCGCATCGTCGCCAGCCTGGAAAATCGCTTCGGGCGTGCCGAAGCGCGCCAGCAGGTCGTGGGCAGTGATCAGGCCCACGCCGTCGGTCTGCTCGAGGCGCAACCAGGCGGCCAGCGCGGACGCCGTGGGCAGTGGGGAGGTTTCCGTGGCTTGCACGGCAGGTTTTACTCCGGCGAGGTGGCGGTGTCGCCCACGACCACGGGCGCTGTCGCCTGCATGATCAGGCCGTAGGATACGCGGCCGAACACGCGGAAGATAAACAGGCTGCCCACCTGTTCGTCGGGCAACCTGACCTGCTGTTCGCGGCCGAACCAGCCGGTGGGGGCGGTCGAGTCGCGGACAGTTTTCCCCGCATGATACAGACGCAACACGGAGCCGATATCGAGTCCGTCAAGCTTGCCGCGATTAATGCTGACAATCTGGTTGCGCCCGGCGTAAGTGACGCCGCCGTGCACGGACAGCACCTTCGCAGCGATCCTGGTGGCGGGCGCGTGCGGCACGTAGTTTTGCGCCGGCGCCGGCGCCAACGCTATCAACTGGTCGCCCTTGCCCATTTCCTCCCTGGTACTGGTGGCGCGCACCGTGTGCACATCGCTGCCCGCACCGGCCCTGGCCTGCACCGTCACCGTGCCTAAATAATAGGCTTCGTGCGCCAGCACCTGGCCGCTGTCCGGGTCTTGCAACGGCCGGCCCGGGCGATACACCTGGAACGTGGTGACGCCGCCGAGGTCGCCGCGCACATACGCTTTATCACCCTGGCCGATGAACACGTGGCCGTCTTCGGTGGCGACGATGCGCGGCGCCCGGGCCAGTTCGTCGTTTTCGATGATCAATGGCTGCGACAGGAACGGTTCGATCGCCGCCGGCGCTATCGAGGGGATGGCGCCGGCGTCCACGGCCGAGCTGCGCACGGCCGGCGAGCGGCGCTCGGTGGCCACTCCGGGTGCATTGCCGGCGGCAGTGTTGTCACCGAGCCGCAGGCGGCCGGCGGCGCGGTCGAACCAGATCACCTGGTCCGGGTAGATCCAGTGCGGGTTGGCAATATCATCACGGTTCATGTCCCACACCGTGGGCCAGCACCAGGGCTGCTGGAGGAACTGGCCGGCGATATCCCACAGGGTATCGCCGCGCACGACCACGTGACGGTCGGGGGCATCGGCACGGAACTGGCAGGCGGCAGGGGCGGCAGGGGTGGCAAGTGCCGGTGCGGCTGCGCCAAATAACAGGGCTGCCGCAAAGCATGGGCCGACTGTGATAAAATTTTTCATTCGCGATCCAATCGATGCGGCAGCAAGTGTTGCCCGTGTTGAATCAAATTCTGCCCACAAACCCCTGAACTAGCAAGCAAAACAGCGCCCGCCCCTGCGGCGTGATGGCGCGTTTGCACTACCACTACAGCACCTGATAAAACTATGGCCATCCTGAACATTCTGCGTTACCCCGATCCACGCCTGCACAAGGTTGCCAAGCCGGTCACGGTTTTCGATGAGCGCCTGGAAAAACTGGTGGCCGACATGGCCGAGACCATGTACGACGCGCCCGGCGTCGGCCTGGCCGCGTCGCAGGTGGACGTGCACGAGCAGGTGGTCGTGATCGACATCACCGAAGAGAAAAACGCGCTGGTCGCGTACATCAACCCGGAAATCCTGTGGGCCAGCGACGACAAGCAGGTCTACGACGAAGGCTGCCTGTCGGTGCCGGGCATCTACGACGGCGTCGAGCGGCCGTCGAAGATCAAGGTGCGCGCCTATGACGTCAAGGGCCAGCCGTTCGAAGTGGACGCCGATGGCCTGCTGGCCGTGTGCATCCAGCACGAGATGGACCACCTGAAGGGCAAGGTCTTCGTCGAATACCTGTCGCCACTCAAGCGCAACCGCATCAAGGCCAAGCTGCAAAAGGAAGAACGCGGCATGGAGCGCGAAGCGGCGCTGCGCGCCCAGGGCCGTCGCTACTAATATAGAAAGCGCAGATGAAGATCGTCTTTGCCGGCACCCCGGAGTTTGCCGCCGTCGCCCTGCAGGCCCTGCACGAAGCAGGCTTCGAGATCGCGCTGGTGCTCACCCAGCCCGACCGCCCCGCCGGCCGCGGCATGCAATTGCAGCCGTCGGCGGTGAAGCAGTATGCGCTGGCGCATGGCATGGAAGTGCTGCAGCCGCTGTCGCTGCGCACCGACAGCCGTGATCCGGTGCGCGCCGAGCAGGCGCTGGCCGCGCACGAACGGCTGCTGAATACGCCGTACGAGGTGATGGTGGTGGCCGCCTACGGCCTGATCCTGCCGGTGAGCACGCTCGACATCAAGCCTTGCCTGAACATCCACGGTTCGCTGCTGCCGCGCTGGCGCGGCGCCGCGCCGATCCACCGCGCCATCGAAGCCGGTGACACCGAGACTGGCGTCACCATCATGGAGATGGAAGAAGGCCTCGATACCGGCCCGATGCTGCTGACGGAAAAAATCGCCATCGGCCCGCACGACACCACCGGCATGGTGCACGACAAGCTCGCCGCCCTGGGCGGCAAGATGATCGTCGAAGCGCTGCATAAAATGAAACATGGTGAACTTGACGCCGTGGTTCAGCCCGCGGCAGGCGTCAACTACGCCGCCAAGATCAGCAAGGAAGAAGCGGCGCTCGATTTCAGCCTGCCGGCGATCGAACTCGATCGCAAGATCCGCGCCTTCAACCCGTTCCCCGGCGCCCATGGCGCCGTGAACGGCGTGGTGGTCAAGCTGTGGGGCGCCGAAGTGGTCGATGGCGCCGGCACGCCGGGCCAGGTGCTGGCGGCCGACGCCCACGGCATCGTGGTCGCGTGCGGCGCCGGTGCGCTGCGCCTGACCACGCTGCAAAAGCCGGGCGGCAAGCGCCTGCCAGCCGGCGAGTTCATCAAGGGCTTTGCGCTCGAAGGCCAGACTTTCGTCTGATAGCTCACGCTCGGCCCCCGTCACCTCGGGCGGACTCGTACGCGGATTTGCAAGTTGGCTTACACTGGTCAACCAACATTCCACTGGAGCTACGATGTCCGACCTGATAGCCAAACTGAACTGGCGCTACGCCACCAAGAAATACAATCCCGCCAAAGTCCTGGAACAGGACAAGCTTGACCGCATTTTAGAGGCGATCCGCCTGGCCCCAACCTCGTCCGGCCTGCAGCCGTTCGAAGTGCTGGTCGTGAAAAACCCCGACCTGCGCGCCAAGATCCGCGCCGTGGCATGGAACCAGCAAGGCGTGAGCGAAGCGTCGCACCTGCTGGTGTTCGCGGCCTGGGACGACATCACCGAAGAACGCATCGACATGATGTTCGACATGACCAACGAGCAGCGCGGCTTCATCAATGAAGGCTGGGAAGCCTACCGCAAGCAGTTGAAAGGCATCGTTGCCTCCCGCACCCTCGAACAGAATGCCGAAGCCGCCGCACGCCAGGTATATATCGCGCTGGGCCTGGCCATGGTCGCTGCCGCCTTCGAAGAAGTCGACAGCACCCCGATGGAAGGCTTCGATCCGAAAGCCGTGGACGAGATCCTGGGCCTGGGCGAGCGCAAGCTGAAAAGCGTGGTGATCCTGCCGCTGGGCTACCGCGAAGCCGAAGGTGACTGGCTCGCTGGCCTGAAAAAGGTCCGTCGCCCGATGAACCAGGTCGTCTCCGAAATCGCTTAATCGTTTAGCGATATCACCCGGTCGCCAGCCTCCGGTACACAGCCGTCGGCGATCGGCTTCCAGCCGTGGCGCACCACTACCTGCTTGTCGTCGTGGCACAGTTCCACCCGCGCGCTGGCGGGAAAGCGATAGCGGATAAACCGCTCGAGCGCCGCCGGCAAGCTGACCAGCAGTTGCCGCGCCGCACGGTCGTGGTCGGGGTGGTCGTCCAGGTGCAGCAGCGGCACCACACGCCCGGCCTGCATCAGCCACCACGAATCGACCACCACCGGCGCCGGCGTGTAGCGCGCCTGGCGCAGCCAGTCCTGGGCACGCGCGCGCAAGTCGTTACCATCCGCCAGGTCGCCCCAGCCGGCGGCCAGCATCTCCACCACCCATTGATTGCAATTCTGGTAGCGCGTGCCGAAGGCATAGGCGTTGGCGCTGTACTGCGCGGCCAGCAGGTGGGCCACGCGCGGGCCGTCGAGCAGGGCTGGGCGCAGCGCCAGCACCGCCTCGGGCGGCAGGCGCACGATGCTCAGGTAGCCTAGATTGGGGTCGTCGGTGCCCATCGCAAAACCGGCCAGGCCCTGGTCGAAGATGCGCGGGCGGCGTTCGTCGCAGGCGTAATAAAGCTGGCGCGCGGCCCACACGCCGGCGTCGGAGCGCCAGGCCAGCGCCGCGTGCGAATAACGGATGCCGAAGCGCGAGAGGTCGAGGCCGGAGCGGCTGACCAAGGCCACGCTGTCGCCCTCCCCTTCAGGGCCTGACAATTCTTCGCGCAGCACGCCGGCAAAGCGCAGCAGGCGGCTTTGTTCGGCGGCGGTCAGTTCGTGCGAGCGGTCGCAGAAGCGCGAGACGCCTGCGCCGTCGGACAGGCTGCCAGCGTGGGCGCTGCCAGCAGTTGCCAACAGCGCCAGCCAGGCCAGCGCCAGCGTGGCAAACAGCTTCAAGGCGTTACAGCGTTACAGCGTGACCGGGCGCGAGGCCAGCTCGCCATACCATTCGTCGGCCAGCACCAGGTAGAACGGCTGGCGGTTGTCGATGCGACCGAACTCGATGCCGTAGACGCGGTTCTGCGCATACAGTGCATCGCCGGCAGCCAGCTTCTGCTGGCTGAACGTCGCCTGCGGCAGGTCCAGCACCACGCGCTGCTGGCCGTCGCCTTCGCGCTGCAGGGTCAGGCGGGTACGCTCGGCGCCGCCTTTGACGCCTGGCGTGACGCCGATCTCGAGGATCCGGTAGTTACCGTCCGCCACCTTGCGCTTGTCGCCGCTCGAGCTGTTGCTCGAATCGCCCAGCGAGTCCGACACGCTGCCGCTCGACGCCGAGCCGGCGCTGGACGCCGACGAGGCGACACTCTCGGCGCGGGCGGTGCCGGCGGCCACGGCAAAAGCCAGCGCGCCGGCCACGGCGGCCAGGCGGAATAAGGAAGAATGGGACATTGGTATCCTTGGAGAGTGGGATGGCAAAGACTTGAGTATAAGCGAAGAGCAACATTGGCAAAACAGGAGATTGTTGCTTCAACGCTGCGGTCGGCTGAAGCTTATTCAGCAATGCCGTATAATTTTAGACCCGCGCTGTCCCTGCCCCATCTCTGAAAGTACCAAATGAATAACAACGTGTTCCGTCCCGTCATGTCCAAGGCCGATGCCCAGCTGCGTGAGATCCTCGCGCGCCGCATCATGATCCTCGACGGCGCGATGGGCACCATCATCCAGCAGTACAAGCTCGATGAGACCGCCTACCGTGGCGGCCCCGCCGGGCGCTTCATCGACTTCGCCGCGCCGGCCGGCAGCGGCGCGCGCGAGCTGTTCGTCAAGGGTAACAACGAGCTGCTCACGCTGACGCAGCCGCAGATCATCCAGGAAATCCACGAGCGCTACCTGGCCGCTGGCGCCGACCTGATCGAAACCAATACTTTCGGCGCCACCACCATCGCCCAGGACGACTATCACATGGCCCACCTGGCCTACGAGATGAACCTGCAGGCCGCCAGGCTGGCGCGCGCCGCGTGCGACAAGTACAGCAGCGCCGACAAGCCGCGCTTCGTCGCCGGCGCGCTCGGCCCCACGCCCAAGACCGCGTCGATCTCGCCGGATGTGAACGACCCCGCCGCGCGCAACGTCACGTTCGACCAATTGGTCGATGCCTACCACGAGCAGACCCGCGCGCTGGTCGCCGGCGGCGTCGATGTGCTGCTGGTCGAAACCATTTTCGATACCTTGAACTGCAAGGCCGCGCTGTTCGCCATCGAAAAATTCTACGACGAGAACCCGTCCCAGGAACGCCTGCCGCTGATGATCTCGGGCACCGTGACCGATGCCTCGGGCCGGATCCTGTCCGGCCAGA
Organism: Duganella phyllosphaerae; assembly: GCF_001758785.1. Classification (GTDB taxonomy): domain Bacteria; phylum Pseudomonadota; class Gammaproteobacteria; order Burkholderiales; family Burkholderiaceae_D; genus Rugamonas; species Rugamonas phyllosphaerae. Next base: position 28,573 of record NZ_LROM01000149.1, on the reverse strand, counting down.
CCGTGCCGGCGTTCTGGAACTCGGTGCGCCACGCACGCCCGCTCACCATCGGCCTCAATTGCGCGCTGGGCGCAGCGCTGATGCGACCTTACGCCCAGGAGCTGTCGCAGATCGCCGATACTTTTGTGTGCATCTACCCCAACGCCGGCCTGCCCAACCCGATGAGCGACACCGGCTTCGACGAGCTGCCGGCCGATACCTCGGCGCTGCTGCGCGAATTCGCCGAAGCCGGTTTCGTCAACATCGCCGGCGGCTGCTGCGGCACCACGCCCGACCACATTGCCGCCATCGGCGAAATCCTGGCCAGGACCGAACCGCGCGCGGTGCCGCAGGTGCCGGTCGCCCAGCGCCTGTCGGGCCTGGAACCATTCACCATCGACGAGAGCTCACTGTTCGTCAACGTCGGCGAGCGTACCAACGTCACCGGCTCGAAAGCGTTCGCGCGCATGATTCTCAACGAGCAGTACGACGAAGCCTTGAGCGTGGCGCGCCAGCAGGTGGAAAACGGCGCCCAGGTCATCGACATCAACATGGACGAAGCGATGCTCGATTCGCTGGCGGCCATGACGCGCTTTCTGAACCTGATTGCCTCCGAGCCCGACATCTCGCGCGTGCCGATCATGATCGACTCGTCGAAATGGTCGGTGATCGAGGCGGGCCTCAAGTGCGTGCAGGGCAAGTCGATCGTCAACTCGATCTCGATGAAGGAAGGCGAGGAAGAATTCATCCGCCAGGCCAAATTGTGCCTGGCCTACGGCGCGGCCGTCATCGTCATGGCCTTCGATGAAAAAGGCCAGGCCGACACCTTCGAGCGCAAGATCGAAATCTGCGAGCGCGCCTACAAACTGCTGACCAACACCGTTGGCTTCCCGCCCGAAGACATCATTTTCGATCCGAACATTTTCGCCATTGCCACCGGCATCGAAGAGCACAACAACTACGCGGTGGACTTCATCAACGCCACGCGCTGGATCAAGGAGAACCTGCCGCACGCGAAGATCTCGGGCGGCGTCTCCAACGTGTCGTTCTCGTTCCGTGGCAACGACCCGGCGCGCGAAGCGATCCACACCGTGTTCCTGTACCACGCCATCAAGGCCGGCATGACCATGGGCATCGTCAACGCCGGCATGGTGGGCGTCTATGACGACCTGCCGGCCGAGCTGCGCGAACGGGTGGAAGACGTGGTGCTCAACCGCCGCGACGACGCCACCGAGCGCATGATCGATATCGCCGGCACCCTGAAGGCAGGCGCCGGCAAGCAGGATGCGCAAAACCTCGAATGGCGCGACGCGCCGGTGGAAAAACGCCTGGCGCACGCGCTGGTGCACGGCATCACCCAGTTCATCACCGACGATACCGAAGAGATGCGCCAGCAGGTGCTCGCTGCCAACGGCCGCCCGATCCACGTGATCGAAGGCCCGCTGATGGACGGCATGAACATCGTCGGCGACCTGTTCGGCCAGGGCAAGATGTTCCTGCCGCAGGTCGTGAAATCGGCGCGCGTGATGAAGCAGGCGGTGGCCCACCTGATTCCGTACATCGAGGAAGAAAAGCTGGCCGAGGAAAAGCGCACCGGCATCGTCGCCAAACCGAAGGGCAAGATCGTCATGGCCACCGTCAAGGGCGACGTGCACGACATCGGCAAGAACATCGTTACCGTGGTCCTGCAGTGTAATAATTTCGAAGTGGTGAACATGGGCGTGATGGTGCCCTGCTCCGAAATCCTGGCGCGCGCCAAGCTGGAAAACGCCGACATCATCGGCCTCTCGGGCCTGATCACGCCGTCGCTCGAAGAGATGGCGTACGTGGCCAAGGAGATGCAGCGCGACGACCACTTCCGCATGTTGAAAATTCCGCTGCTGATCGGCGGCGCCACCACCAGCCGCGCCCACACGGCGGTGAAAATCGCCCACAACTACGAGGGTCCGGTGGTGTACGTGCCCGATGCCTCGCGGTCGGTATCGGTGGCGCAGTCGCTGCTCACGCCCGAGAGCCGCGAGCAGTACATCCAGGAGATCACCGACGACTACCAGCGCATCCGCGAGCAGCACGCCAACAAGAAGGCGCTGCCGATCCTGTCGATCAAGGATGCACGCGCCAACAAGATGAAGCTGTCGTTCGAGGGCGCGTGCGCGCCGGTCAAGCCTAAATTCATCGGCCGCCGCGAGTTCCGCAATATCGACCTGGCGCTGATCGCCAGGTATATCGACTGGGGTCCGTTCTTCCAGACCTGGGACCTGGCCGGCCCGTTCCCCGCCATCCTCACCGACGAGGTGGTAGGCGAAGCGGCCACCAAGGTGTTCGAAGAAGGCCAGGCCATGCTGAAAAAGCTGATCGACGGCCGCTGGCTCACCGCCAACGGCGTGATCTCGCTGCTGCCGGCCAATTCGGTCAACGACGACGATATCGAAGTCTATACCGACGACACCCGCAGCACCGTGGACTTCACGTATTACGGCTTGCGCCAGCAGGGCGTCAAGCCCGTGGTCGATGGCGTGCAGCGGCCGAACCAGTGCCTGTCCGACTTCATCGCGCCGAAAGAGTCAGGCATCAAGGACTATATCGGCATGTTCGCGGTGACGGCTGGTTTGGGCATCGACAAGTACGAAAAGCGCTTCGAGGATGCCCATGACGACTACTCGTCGATCATGCTCAAGTCGCTGGCCGACCGCCTGGCCGAAGCGTTTGCCGAATACCTGCACGAGCGCGTACGGAAAGACTTGTGGGGCTATGCGTCCGATGAAGCGCTGACCAACGAGGAAATGATAGCCGAGAAATACCTGGGCATCCGCCCGGCGCCAGGCTACCCGGCCAACCCGGAACACACGGTCAAGCGCGAGATGTTCAATACCATGCAGGCCGAGGACATCGGCATGGTGCTGACCGAGTCGTACGCGATGTACCCGGGCGCCGCCGTTTCCGGCTTCTACTTTGCGCACCCGGAATCGAAGTACTTCGTGGTCGGCAAGATCGGCGACGACCAGGTCAGCGACATGGCCAGGCGCCGTGGCGTGGACAAGGTGGAACTGGAGCGCTGGCTGGCGCCTAACTTGAGCTGAGTTGATTTAAACCGGCACTAACTTACCCGCGCCCGTCGCGGGTAAATTTTGCCACGGCCAGCCCACCGAACAGCACCGCAAACCCCAGCAGCACAGCAATCGATGGCGCCGCGCCGGCCAGTCCCAGGCCGCGCCAGGTCACGGCATCAAAACCGTCGATCGCCCAGCGCGTGGGCATCACCAGCGTGGCGGTCTGCATCCACTGCGGGAAGATGAACGACGGCACCCAGGCGCCGCCCAGCACCACCATGATCAGGGTCGCAAACACGGCGATGCCGCGCGCCGCTTCCGGCGTCTTGCCGAACGCCGCGATCAACAATCCGAACGATGCGGTCACCAGCGCGAAACCGACTGCCACGCCCAAAAAGCCGGCCAGGCTGCCCACCTGCACGCCGAACATCAGCGCCGCGCACAGGAAAATCGCGCACAGCAGGCCGACCGCGATCACGGTGGCCGACACCGCCCGCCCAGCCACCACGGTGGCCAGCGAGATCGGCGCGGCCAGCAGGCGGTTCCAGATGCCGAGCCGGCGCGCGGCCAGCATGGCGATGCCCATCTCGATGCCCATGAACAGGATGAACTGCACGCCCATGCCGCCGAACGAGTGGGCGTAGCCATTGTATTTGGGGCCGCTCGACAGCGCCTCGTCGCGGGTGGCGAACGGCATCGACATGCCGCCGGTCTCCAATTCGGCGCCAGCGGTGGCACCTGTGCGCGCCTTTTCCGCGTCGGCCACCGCACGCTGGTCCTGGAATTTTTTCAGGCTGTCGAGAAAGTCGCCCAGCTGCGCGGCAGCGGGGTCGGTGGGGGCCGCTGCGCGCACTTCGACCAGCTGCTTCTCCGTGGTGGCCGCACCGGCGCTGCCCATCACGGCCGCACTGGTGGTCTGCATCACCTGCTGCGTGAGCAGGCCTTTGACCATGGCCAGCACGGTCGACTGCGACGGGTCGTAGTACAGCGGCAGCTCGGGCTTGTTGCCCTTGGGGCCACCGAACAGCGCACTGTCGGCGGCGTCGCCGAAGCCGGCTGGAATCACCACTGCCACAGAAAGCTTACCGGCGCGGACCTTCTCCTGCGCCTGCGCCTCGGTCAGTTCCGTCACGCGCAGGGTGGGCTCGGCCTTCAGGCCGGCGGCGATCTTCTGGCCCGTGGCCGACTGGTCGAGCACCACCAGGCCGATGTCGATGGCGCCGGTGTTCGACTTCGAACTGCCGCCGAACAGCGAACCGAAAATCGCCGCCAGCAGCACCGGCATCAGCAAGTGCAGCATCAGCGCGCGCTTGTCGTTCACATACAGCAGCAAGTCCTTGCGGACCAAAGCCAGGAATGGCGTAATCGCGGTCATGGTGGTTCCCGTCAGTCGCGCAGGCTGCGACCGGTAAGGTTGAGGAAGATATTTTCCAGCGACGTGCGGGCGGTGGCAAAATGCAGCACCGGCGCATCCTGAATCTGCTGCGCGGCCAGCCAGGCCAGCACCGGCGCCGCATGGACGCTGGCGACCAGGTCGATATCGAGCGCGGCACCCTCCTGGCGCACCGTGGTCACGCCCGGCTGCGCGCGCAGCGCGTCCAGCAGCGATGCCGTCGGTGGCACCGCCAGTTCCACATGCAGCGCCGCCTGCGCGGGCAGGCGCTGGTACAGCGCGGCCGGGGTTTCATCGGCCAATACGCGGCCGCCGTCGATGATGACGATATGGTCGGCCAGCCGCTCGACCTCTTCCATGTAGTGGCTGGTGTAGATCAGCGAGCGGCCTTGCGCCTGCAAGGTTTCCAGCGTATCGAAGATGGCATTGCGGCTCTGCGGATCGACGCCGACGGTGGGCTCGTCGAGGATCAAGAGTTGCGGGTCGTGCAGCAGCGCGGCAGCGATATTGAGGCGGCGCTTCATGCCGCCGGAGAAGGTCGATGGCTTGTCGCGCGCGCGGTCTGCCAGGTTGACCAGCGCCAGCACGTCGTCGCAGCGCTGCTTGAGCTGCGCGCCTTTCAGGCCATACAGGGCGCCGAACAGCTTGAGATTTTCGATGGCGGCCAGGTCTTCGTACAGTGCCAGGTCCTGCGGCACGTAGCCGATGTTCGACTTGGCGGGACTGGCGCCCTGCCCGACCGGCGCGCCGCCCAGGAGAATTGCGCCGCTGTCGGGCCGCAGCAGGCCGCAGATCATGCTCACGGTCGTCGATTTGCCGGCGCCGTTGGGGCCGATCAGGCCGACGGTCTGGCCCTGCCGTACCTGGAACGACACGCCGTCCACCGCGCGCCGCTCACCGTACGATTTGCTGATGCCGTCCACCTGGAGCAATACCGAAGCCATGGCCGTCCTTGCTGTTTAATAGCTGACGAGCATAACTTTCTTGACATCCAGGCCGCAAGTTACATATTGGCAATCTCTCGTTTTTCCCCAACATACAACAATCGTCTCGGGTGCCTCGAAAACCGTAGCAAGCCGCGCAGTAGGTTGACGAGCGCCCCATCACAAAGCATAGCGGACGACGTTATCGCTCCATTCGAACGCGGCCAGTTCCAGCTCCACCAGTTCCTCTGCGCTGATCGCCAGTTCGCGCAGCGCCGGCAGCACCTGGTGGTCGAGTTCCTCGATCCGTTCCAGCGACTCCGCCAGGGTCAGCAGCTCGCCGTAGAAGCCGGTGCGGTCGAGCAAGGCCGCAGCAACGCTGTCGATCACGGGAATCTGGCCCAGGATTTCGTACATGGGCATGCCGAACAGCGTATCCATCAGCGACATGATGCCGACCGTAAAGGCGACATCGGCAGCGTGCGGCTCGCGCGGGCGCAGCTTGGTAGCCAGCAGTTCGAGCAGGCGGCCGCGCGTGGTGGCCAGCATCAGCAGCGGCGTCATGCTGTGGCCGCGCTTGCTCGGTTCGGCGTACAGCATGATTTGCAGCCAGCGCTGCAACTGGCGCCGGCCCAGCAGGGTCAGGGCCTGGCCCAGCGAGTCGATACGCTGGCGCGCGCCCACCGCCGGGGTGTTCACCAGGCGCAGCAGGTTCAGCGCGAGCGAGACGTCGCGCTTGATGGCGCGCTCGATCTCCGGGTTGTCGGCGTCGGACGTGACCAGTGTCATCAGCTCCATTACCGCCAGTTGCGACGGCGAGAGCTTCTTGCCGCTCATGATGACCGGCTTGGAAAAATAATAGCCCTGGAAATAGTCGAAGCCGAGGTCGAGCGCGTTCTTGAATTCCTCGCGCGTTTCCACCTTTTCCGCCACCAGCTTCTTGCGTTGCTGGTGGAACTGCGGCGCCAGCTGCATCAGCGTCGAGAGCGGCGTGTGGTGCACATCCATCTTGACGTATTGCACCAGCGGCAACAGCGCCGCATTTTGTCCTTGCGCGTGATCGCCGTGCAAGGCGAACTGGAAGCCGTGGCTGGCCAGTTCCTGCATACGCTGCTGCAACGCCGGGGTGGCCACCACGTCGTCGGCGATTTCCAGCACCACGCGCTGCGGCGGCAGGAAGGCGAAGATATCGGTCATCAGCACGTCCGCGTCGACATTGACGAAGCCGCGGGCGTCGCCGATGGTGCGCTCCATGCCGAGTTGCGAGGCGTGAGCGATCACGGCGGCGGTGGCGGACAGTTCGTCGGTGATCAGCGCCGGGCCGACCGGCTCGTTACGAAACAGTAATTCGTAGCCGAACAGCGCCTGGTTGCGGTCCAGGATGGGCTGGCGTCCCAGGTAAAATTCGTGCACGCGCAGCTTGGGCGCGCCGTCGTTGTTGGCAGAAAGATCGATCATGAGCTTGGGTCAGGAAGTGTACGCGGGTCGGCTTCCATTCTGACAGCAATACCTGCCAATGTCGCGGTCGCTTACCTGGTTTAACTGCTTTCTTCGCCGCTTTGCATCGTTTGTTGCGGCGCGCCATCAATAAACAGTTTCAGTTCACCGGGCGCGAAGGCAGTCCAGCGCTCGTTGGTGGTCAACGGCTCGGTCACGATCACCGCCACCCGGTCGTCTGGCGTGGTGACCTGGGCGAAGTCGACAGTGACATCCTCGTCCGACAACTTGGCGGTGTCGAACGGATGCTGGCGCACCAGGTAGTACAGGCTGGTGGAGCAATGGGCAAACAGTTCGCCGCCCGATGACAGCAGCATGTTGAAGGTGCCGTGGGTGGCGATCTCGGCCACCAGTGGCTGGAGCGCCGCGTGCAGGTCGTCGCGGGTAGGCCGCTGCTCGCCGAAACGGGCACGCAACTGCTGCAAAATATAGCAAAAGGCCCGCTCGCTGTCGGTGGTGCCCACCGGGCGGAAGGCGCCGTTGAGCAGCGGATTGAATTCCTTGAGGTCGCCGTTATGGGCGAATACCCAGTATTGGCCCCACAGTTCGCGCACGAACGGGTGGCAATTTTCCAGCGCCACCTGGCCCTGCGTGGCCTTGCGGATGTGGGCAATGACGTTGGTGGACTTGATCGGGTAGTTCTTGATCAGCTCAGCAATCGGCGACGCGACTGCGGCCTGGTGATCGACGAAGTGGCGCACACCGGCGCCCTCGAAAAAGGCGATGCCCCAGCCGTCGTGGTGGTGGTCGGTACGGCCGCCGCGCATGGCGAAGCCGGTAAAGCTGAACACAATGTCGGTCGGCACATTGCAGTTCATGCCCAGAAGTTGGCACATGGTGATCTCTTAAAATGAAGCTGGCTGCGCATCGTAACCGAATCGGCTACCGATGCGCAGCCATCGAAACCACCTGCGTTCAATTTAGCCCTTGTTTAGTCCCTAATGCAACAACACGGGCTGACTCATGAGCTCGTCGTAACTGCCCAAAAATTCATCGATTTCAGCCATGGTGGGCTCATTGGCGATCAGCTCGTTAACATCGCGACGGAAGTTTTGCGCCAGGACGCCATTGATGAAGATCTCTCGCTTGCCGCCTTTGTCGACGATTTCGTAGCCGCCAAAGCGCAATGCGTCCAGAGTACGGTCTGCGCCAAACTCGACAACGCTGTACTGCTCGCTGTTATAGATGAGATTCATATTGCTTCCTTTCTCCAGGGGGCCTGCTTGGTTTCACTCTCAGCATGATAGATAGTGCTGAAAGCCTTCAATTCAAGGGCTTGCTGTCGATCAAAGAGCCGATCTGCCGGCTGCTAGGTTCAGGCCGCGATATCGGGTTGCAATGCCAGCAAGGCATCGTACGGCGCCCCGGACAGCCACTCGCGCAGCAATTCCAGGTGCTCGGCCGAGGCCAGGCTGATGTAGAGCCGCGCAGGAGGACGGCGCAGCACACGGTTCAATGTTACCCGTAAAACGAGATTGCCGCTGCAATGAAGGCAGCCGGGTGCGATCCGGATAACATTGGCCGCATATTGTGCGGGGGTGTCCTCAACGCAGTCGTCAAAGACCAGGGCCGATCCGCCATCGGACAGCCCCTCGAGGATGATGGCGCTGGGCACGCCCGGCTCCAGCAGTGCGGCGATGGCAGCCTCGCGCGCACCGGCGCGGCGGCCGGTGACCAGCCACGTGGGTACCGGCGCCCGGGCGCCGGCGGCCACGGTGGCTTTGAGGTCAGTCACGGGCTGAGGCGGCCTTTTTTGCCAGCTTGCCCGGCTCCACGCCCAGTTGCTTGAGCTTGCGGTACAGGTGGGTACGCTCGAGGCCGGTTTTCTCGGCCACGCGCGTCATGCTGCCGCCTTCGCGCCCGAGGTGATGCTCGAAGTACATCCGTTCGAAGGCGTCGCGCGCCTCGCGCAGCGGCAGGTCGAACGACAGGCTGAACGAGTGGTTGTCGGCGCCGGCCACGGTGGCGCCGCCGCGCACGGCAATCGCTGCCGCCGGGTTGGGGGCGTTGAACGAGGCGCCAGCCGTGTCCTCGGGCTGGGCCGCCAGCACCGGGCGCGGGGCCACTGCTGGCGCGCGCACGGTTTCCTGGGCGCGCGTCAGGCCCGCTTGCACCGCCTTGAGCAGCTTTTGCAGGGCAATCGGCTTCTCGAGGAAGTTCAGTGCACCGATGCGGGTGGCCTCGACCGCCGTATCGATGGTCGCGTGGCCCGACATCATGATGACCGGCATGGTCAGCAAGCCGTCGCGCTGCCATTCCTTGAGCAGGGTCACGCCGTCGGTATCGGGCATCCAGATATCGAGCAACACCAGGTCGGGCGCGCCGGCGGCACGCGCCTCGCGCGCCTGCTGGGCATTTTCCGCCAGTTGAATTGCGTGTCCTTCATCGCTGAGGATTTCCGAGAGCAACTCGCGGATGCCCATCTCATCGTCCACTACCAGTATGTTTGCCATCTTCCCTCACCCTCTACATTTCGCCGTCGCGGCGGCCTCGTTTTTATTACTGATTTGATTACTCATTTTGCCTACTGAGTTACTTACTCAGCTTAAACATTTTGCATTGTCGGCGCTAACTTTAACAGCAAAATCAATATGGACGCGCCACTTCTTTCAGTGTGGTTATGGATATCGATCCTGCCGCCATGTTCGTCGATAATCTTCTTCACCATCGCCAGCCCCAGGCCGGTTCCGCGCGCCTTGGAAGTGACATATGGTTCAAATGCGCGCGCCAGGATCTTCGGTGCGAAACCGGGACCATTGTCGCTGATCGACAGCCGCACCGCCATCCGTTCGCCGCCGTCCGCGCCCCGATAATGAATCGCTTCGGTGATCACGTCAATCCGGGGAGCTTCGCCCCCGGGCGGCAACTCGGCCATGGCATCCTGGGCGTTTTGCAGCAGGTTGTGTATGACCTGGCGCAACTGGGTGGCATCCCCCATGACTGGCGGCAAGTTTAGCGCCAGTTGCGGGTGGATGATGTCGCTGCTCTCGCCGCTCAGGTACAGGTCGAGGATTTCCTCCACCAGCGCATTTAAATCGAGCGGATGCAGCACCGCCGGCGGCGTGCGGGCGTAGTCCCGGAAGTCGTCCACCATGCGCTTCATGGCAGCGACCTGGTTGACGATGGTGGTCGTGCTCTTGGCCAGCAGTTCGCTGTCGGGCGATACCAGCTTGCTCTCGAGCTTCATTTGCAGGCGTTCGGCCGACAGCTGGATCGGTGTCAGCGGATTCTTGATCTCGTGGGCCAGGCGGCGCGCCACCTCGCCCCCGGCGATCGAACGCTGCGCCGAAATCACGTCAGAAATATCGTCGAACACCACCAGGTAGCCGCTGCCTCCCTCGATCGGCAGACGCGAGCCGCGCGTGAGCAGGGTCAGGTCGTGGTCGTCCAGGCTGGCGCTGCGGCGCGGCACCTCGATCTGGCGCTGCCAGTGGGTGCGCTGAGCGGTACGGCCGGCTGCCGACTGCGCGCTCTGGGCGGCAAAGCCGGCCACGATGGCGGCGCCAAACTCCTGCATGCCATCGACCTCGTCGAGCTTGCGGCCGATCATGGTCATGCCCGGCAGTTGCAGGATGCGCTCGACCGAATCGTTAAAGCTGATCAGGTGGAACTCGGCATCGAGCACCATCACCCCGGCCGACATATTGGCCAGCACCGATTCCAGGTGGGCCTTGGCGTTTTGCAGCGCGGTGCGGTTGCGTTCGACCGCGCTGCGGGCGTCCGACAGCTGCCGCGTCATGGTGTTGAACGATTGCGTCAGCGTACCCAGCTCGTCGGAGGTGGCCACGATCGGCCGCGGCGACAGGTCGCCCTCGGCCACCGCGCGCGTGCCCTCGGCCAGCAGCAACAGCGGCTGGGCCAGGTCGCGGGCAATCAGGAAGGCGCTGGCAATCGCCCCGAACACGGCCAGCAGCAGGGTCAAGGTCAGGGTGACGATGTACATGCGGCGCAAGCCCACGCGCGCGACAAAGCGCTCCTTGTAGTTGGAATAGGCGCTGCGGATGGTCTCGCCATTGGCGGCCAGCTTGGCGGGCGCCAGCTGGATCAGTTGCAAATAGCGCGGCGCCAGGCGAAAGCCGTTGGGACGGACGACTTCGGGGATGGCCATCACCACGCGCAGGCGCAGCTGGCTGGCGGCGTCCTGCGGCCCCACCGGCGCGGACGGCACCTCGACCAGGTTGCTGCGCAGTTCGTTGCCGCCCTCGGGCGCGCCGTAGGCCACTTCGCTCTTGGCGCGCGCCATCATCTCCCTGGTGGGCAGGTCGGCGCTGAGGTTGCCGCTATTGCTGGCGCGGGCGCTGACCACCAGGCCGCCTTCGGCGTCGACGATGATGGCGTTCTGCATGCCCGGGTGGCTCTTGACCAGTTCGGCCAGCATCTGGCGTTCGGTGCCGGAGGGTTCTTCGGCCAGCCGCTCGGTGGCGCGGGCGGCGGTGACGGTCAGTTCACCGAGCGCCGCATCGAGCCCGGCCCGGCTCAGGTCGATACCCGCCTCGAGCGCTTCTTCCACCGGCACGTTGAACCAGGAATCGATCGAATGGGAGACGAATTGCACCGACACCAGGAAGATCACCAGCCCCGGCAGCACGCCGATGGCGGCAAACAGCAGTACCAGCCGGGTCATCAGCTTGGCGCCGAACTTGCCTTCCTTGTAACGTGAATACAGGCGGTACAGCGAGATGGCAACGAGCAGCAGCAGCGCGCCGGCCACCGCCGCGTTCAGGCCCAGCAGCCAGGCATAGTAGCGGTCGAAAAAGCCGGAGTTGTCGGAGGCGGACGCCAGCAGGAACAGCAGGATACTGACAAAGGCGCCGCCGATGACGGCAAAATACCGCAGCATCCGGCTCACTTATTCGGCCTTGTAAAGGAAGGATTTCTTGTCGGACGCCAGGCGCCATTCATTATTGTTATTGAGGGCGTTGAGCTGGATCGGTTTGGGCAGGTAGTTGGGATCGAGTCCCATCGAGAGCTTGACGGTATAAGTTTCACCCACCTTGAGCGCGCCGCGCGGCGCCACGATCCAGCGGTTGGGCCGGCGGATCTGGAACAGCGCGTCGTCGAGCGACGAATAGCTTTGCGCCACGCTGCCGGTAATGCCCACCGTGTACTGGCGGGTAAGCACGTTGAACCAGATCTTGGCGGTCTGGCGCGCCACGATGGCTTTTTCGTCGAACCAGTACCAGCGCGGACGGGTGAATTCGATGGTGGTGGTGAAGTACAGCGGCACGCCGTATTGCAGCGCGTCCTCCAGGCCGTGATTGAGGTCGAAGCCGTAGGTGGCCGAGAGGCGGTAACCGTCTTCGGTCGCTTCCACGAAGGCGCGCTTGATCTCGACGCCATCGGCAGCGCGTGCCGCCTGCGGCAAGGCGCAGGCAAGGAGCAGCAGCAAGGGGCCGATCAACAGGCGCAAAAATCGAAGGGTCACGGTGCTCAACAGGTACGGGGTGGTTAAAGCTCGGGCAAAATCGCTGGCAGAACGATTACGCATTTTTCTGGAACAGCGCGTAGAACAAACCATCGTGATCCTGCCCGTCGCCACCGGCGGGAAGCAATTGGCCCGGCGCGTCGAGGCGCGCAGCGCCGTGGCGCACGGCAAACGCGGCCGCCTGCGCCTCGGATTCCTGGGGCCACAAGGAACATGTCACGAACAGCAATTTACCACCGGGGGCAAGCATCTGCCAAAGGTTGTCGAGGATTTTGGCCGAAAGTGTTGCAAGTTGGAGCGTGTCGCCCTTGCGGCGCAACCAGCGGATATCGGGATGGCGGCGCACGATGCCCGACGCCGTGCACGGCACGTCGGCCAGGATGCGGTCGAACGGCTGGCCGTCCCACCAGTCCGAGGTTTCGGCCGGGGCGGCCGTCAGTTCGGCGTCCAGCTGCAGCCGCTCGAGGTTTTCGCCCACCCGGGCCAGGCGCTTGGCGTCGGCGTCGAGCGCGGTGACGTGCACCTTGGCCAGCTCGAGGATGTGGCAGGTCTTGCCGCCGGGCGCGGCGCAGGCGTCGAGCACGCGCATGCCGTCGGCCAGGTCGAGCAGCGGCGCGGCCAGCTGGGCGCCGGCATCCTGCACCGACACCACGCCATCGTTAAAGCCGGGGATCAGGCCCACGGCCACCGGTTTGACCAGGCGCACGGCCGACGGGCCGATGCGGGTGGCGGCCATGCCGGCCTGCTCCAGCACCGCCAGGTAGTCTTCCACCGAGCTTTTGCGCAGATTGACGCGCAGCGTGAGTGGCGGCGCGGTGTTGCCGGTGGTGAGCACGCCCTGCCAGTCCTGCGGCCAGGCTGCGCGCACGGCGTCGATCCACCACTGCGGGTAGTTCCAACGCGCCAGCGGCTGCAGCGAGGCGGTATCGAGCATGGTCTGGCGCTCGCGCAGGAAGCGGCGCAGCACGGCGTTGACCATGCCCTTGGCGCGGGCGGTGTCCGGGTGCGCCTCGGCGGCGGTCACGGTTTGATCGACCACGGTGAATTCTTCGTACGGCGCCGTTTCGTCCGGGGCGTTGATCAGCGCCAGCGCGCACGCCAGCAAGGCCGCCACCAGCGGTTCGGGCGCCTTCGGCGCCATCAGGCCGACCAGGGTTTCGCTCTGACCCAGCTGGCGCATGCAGCGGTAGCTGATGTCCTGCATGGCGCCGCGCGCCTGCGGCGTGGCGCCAGCGCCGAGGCGGGCCCACACCTGCACCAGCGCCTGTGGCAGGTTGGTACCGGTGCGCACCAGCGCCACGGCTTGCGCCGCGCCGATCAGGCTGTAGGCCAGGGAATCGGGCTTGAGGCCGGTATTAAAGCCTGTTTGCAGCGCCGGCTTGAGGTCGCGCGCATGGCTGGCGCGCAGCTTGGGCGCGGCCGGCGTGGCGGGGGACTTCAGGGAGAGTGTCGGACGCTGCTTGTTCATATGCTAATTCCAGATGGCGGCCGGCAGCCGTGATCGCGCAGTATACAGCAGCACCTTTCATATGGCGATCAGTTGCGCGAGGCGCCGATGTAAATCTGCTCCCCGATACCGACACGCGATGACCGGGCCCGGGCAAACCAGTATAATATTTGCAGTTTGGCTCGTGCTTCCGCGCTGGCCTGAAGCGTAACACTTCGCATTTTGATGATTATTTAGCGCGGCCCCGCCGCCACCCTGCTCATGCTCGCCCAACAAAAACAAGATATCACCGCCCTGTTCCAGGCCGCCCTCGCCCCGATCATCGCTGACACCGGCGTCAGCGCCAACGTCGTGCTCGAGCGTCCGCGCGATCCGTCGCACGGCGACGTCGCCTGCAACATCGCCATGCAGCTGGCCAAGCAGCTCAAGATGAACCCGCGCGAACTGGCTACCCGCGTCGTCGATGCGCTGCGCGCCGATCCGGCCGCCGCCGGCCTGGTGGAGTCGGTCGATATCGCCGGCCCCGGCTTCATCAACCTGCGCGTGACCGCAGCGGCCAAGCAGGCCGTGGTCAAGGCCGTGCTGGCGCAGGGCGCCAACTATGGCAACAGCGCGTCCGGCAGCGGCCAGCGCGTGATCATCGAATTCGTCTCCGCCAACCCCACCGGCCCGCTGCACGTGGGCCACGGCCGCCAGGCGGCGCTGGGCGACGCGCTGTCCTCGCTGTTCGGCAGCCAGGGCTACGACGTCACCCGCGAGTTCTATTACAACGACGCCGGCGTGCAGATTCAAACCCTGGCCAACTCGGTGCAGGCGCGCCTGCGCGGCCACAAGCCGGGCGACGCCGCCTGGCCCGAGTCGGCCTACAACGGCGACTACATCACCGACATCGCCGCCGACTTCCTGGCAAAAAAAACCGTGTCGGCGTCCGACGGCTCGCCAGCGACCGCGTCGGGCGACATCGAAGACATCGAATCGATCCGCGCCTTTGCGGTCACGTACCTGCGCAACGAGCAGGACATCGACCTGCAGGCGTTCGGCGTCAAGTTCGACAATTATTACCTCGAGTCGTCGCTGTACCAGGACGGCAAGGTCGACGCAGCCGTGGACATGCTCAACAAGTCGGGCAAGACGTACGAGGAAGAAGGCGCACTGTGGCTGCGCACTGAAGACTACGGCGACGACAAGAACCGCGTGATGCGCAAGACCGACGGCACCTACACGTACTTCGTGCCCGACGTGGCGTACCACATCGTCAAGTTCCAGCGCGGTTACAACCAGGCCATCAACGTGCAGGGTTCCGACCACCACGGCACCATCGCCCGCGTGCGCGCCGGCCTGCAAGCGGTTGGCCTGGGCATTCCGCAAGGCTTCCCCGACTACGTGCTGCATAAAATGGTCACCGTCATGAAGGGTGGCGAAGAAGTCAAAATCTCCAAGCGCGCCGGTTCGTACGTGACCGTGCGCGACCTGATCGAATGGTCGGGCGGCGGCGACATCACCAAGGGCCGCGACGCCGTGCGCTTCTTCCTCATTTCGCGCAAGGCCGACACCGAATTCGTGTTCGACGTCGACGTCGCACTGAAAACCTCGGACGAAAACCCGGTTTATTACGTGCAGTACGCGCACGCGCGCATCTGCCGCATGCTGGAACAATGGAGCGGCGACGAAGCGTCGCTGGCCAATGTCGACCTGGCGCCACTGACCGCTCCCACCGAGGCAACCTTGCTGGCCACCCTGGCCGCGTACCCGGAAACCCTGGCGCGCGCCCAGGCCGAACTGGGCCCGCACCAGATCGCGTTCTACCTGCGCGACCTGGCCGCCAACCTGCACAGCTTCTATTTTGCCGAGCGCGTGCTGGTGGACGACGAGGCACTCAAGGCCGCGCGGATCGCGCTGATGGTCGCCACGCGCCAGGTGCTGCGCAACGGCCTGGCGCTGATCGGCGTCTCGGCTCCCAATAAAATGTAATGACCAGGATCTCCCGCACATGACTTTCCGCCTTTCGCAGTTCCGCAACCCGGCCGCAGCCCAACGTCAACAGGGCAATACCTTTGTCGGCATCGTCATCGGCCTGGTCATCGGCCTGGCCGTGGCGGTGGTCGTGGCGCTGGTGATCAACAAGGGCGCCTCGCCGTTTACCGACAAGGCCCGTAACAGCAAGTCGGCCGAAACCACGGCGGGACAAGCCGCCGATCCAAACAAGCCGATGTACGGCAACAAGGAAGCGGCACGCGCCGCCGCCAAGGACCTGTCGCGCGAAACGCCGCCACCGGCGCCAGCCACGCCCCCTCCTGCGCCAACCCCGGCGCCGGCCAAGGCGGCCGACCAGCTGCAGGCCGTGGTCGACCGCATCCAGGGCACGCCGGCAGAAAAGCCGCGCGCGTCCAATGTCACGCCTACGCCAACCGGCAAGGCGGGTGCTGCGGCTACCCCAGCACCGGCGGCCGGCGACGAGAAATACATCTATTACCTGCAGGCGGGCGCGTTCCGCGAAGTGGCCGACGCCGAAAGCGCGCGCGGCAAGCTGGCCCTGCTCGGCTTCGAAGCCACGCTGTCGGACCGCACCACCGATACCGGTGTGCTGCATCGCGTGCGCATCGGCCCGTTCCAGCAGGTGGAGGCGATGAACAAGGTGCGCAGCAAGCTGTCCGAAAACGGCATCGATGTTGCAGTCGTGCGAAATCAGAAATAACTGAGCAAAAGTAAACCCGAGGAGTGAAGATGCGAGTCCTGAAATATGCAGTAAGCGCCGTGCTGATGAGCGCCGTGGTCCTGTCGGCATCGGCGTCGCCGACCGATCCTAAAAACGGCGTCGAATACCGCACTCTGCCCACGCCGCAACAGGCGGACGCGAAAAAAGTGGAAGTGATCGAGTTCTTCGACTACGCCTGCCCGCACTGCTATGCGCTCGACCCGTCGCTGCAAGCCTGGATCAAGAAACAAGGCGGCAACATCATCTTCAAACGCGTGCACATCTCGCGCACCGGCACCGACCTGCCGCAGCAAAAAATGTTCTACACGCTCGAGTCGATGGGCCTGATGAACGACGCGATGAACACCAAGATCTTTACTGAGATGCACGTCAACCGCAACCGCATGAACCGCGACGAGATGGTGTTCGACTTCATCGCCAAGCAGGGCGTCGATCGCCAGAAGTTCATCGACGTCTATCGCGGCATGGGCGTGCAGGGCCATGTGCGCCGCGCATCGTCGCTGATGGATACCTACGGCGTCGATTCGTGGCCGATGTTCGCCATCGATGGCAAATACGTGACCTCGCCGGCCATGTCCGACGAAGCGACCAAGGCTGCCACCACCGAAGCGCAATTGCACGCGCAGGGCTTCCAGGTGATGGACGTGCTGGTTGCCAAGGCGAAAGCGGAAAAGAAGTAAGCATGTCCCATCCGGACGTGCGCGTGGAGCGCCACCATGCAGCCTAAGTGGAGCCACCAGCGCGTGTTCATCACCGGCGCCTCGAGCGGCATCGGCGCCGCGCTGGCCGCGCGCTACGCGGCACTGGGCGCCACGCTGGGCCTGCTGGCACGGCGCGGTCCCGCGCTCGACCAGCTGATCGCCTCCCTGCCCCAGCCTGAACGCCACCGCGCCTACGCGGTCGATGTGCGCGACCATGCGGCCATTGCCGCCGCCGCGCAGGACTTCATCGCGCACACCGGCGGCATCGACGTGGTGATCGCCAATGCCGGCATCTCGGTGGGCACTCTCACCGAATATGCCGACGACCTGCCGGTGTTTGCCGACATTGTCGCCACCAACCTCACCGCCACCGCCGCCACGTTCGCGCCGTTCATCGCCACCATGAAGGCGCAAGGCGCGCCCGCGCGGCTGGTGGGCATCGGCAGCGTGGCCGGCATCCGCGGCCTGCCGGGCGCCGAGGCCTACAGCGCCTCCAAGGCAGCCGTGATCAGCTACTGCGAATCGCTGCGCCTCGAACTCAAACCTTACGGCATCAAGGTCGTCACGCTGTGCCCCGGCTACATCGACACGCCGATGACGCGCGTGAATCCGTACCCGATGCCGTTCCTGATGGCGCCCGACAAATTTGCGGCGCGCGCCGCGCAGGTGATCGATGCCGGCAGCAGCTACGCGGTGATTCCGTGGCAGATGGGCGTGGTCGCCAAGGTGCTGCGCCTGCTGCCGAACCCGGTGTACGATTTCGCCTTCGGCAAGGCGCCGCACAAACCGCGCAAGCAAGCCTCATGACCAGTCACTCGGCACTCGTCTCCGCACCATCGATCACGGCGCTGTGCGCCGCTAGCGCCAGCCACGTGGCGATCGAAGCTGTGCTTGAAACCGGCTCCACCAACGCCGACCTGCTGGCGCGGCTGAGCGACCTGGGCACCCTGCCCGGCCCGCTGTTGCGCATCGCCGACCAGCAAAGCGCGGGGCGCGGCCGCGCTGGCCGCAGCTGGCTGTCCACGCCCGGTGCAGCGCTGATGTTCTCGCTGGCCTGGCGTTTCAAGGGGCCATTGCACCGCATGACCGGCCTGCCGATGGCAGTGGGCGTGGCGCTGGCCGAAACCATTATCGGCCTGGGCGTGCCGGTGCAGATCAAGTGGCCCAACGACCTGCTGCGGGACGGCGACAAGCTGGCCGGCATCCTGGTCGAAACCTGTGTCGATAAAACCGACGGCGCCATCTGGGCCGTGATCGGCACAGGCATCAACCTCCTGATGCCGGACGCGCTGGAACAGCAGATCGGCCGCAGCGTGGCCGCAGCGCCGTGGCTGGCGCAAATGGACCGCAACGCGCTGGTGGCGGCATTATTGAGCCGGCTGGCGGCGGTGCTGAGCGAATTTGACGACACCGGCTTCGCGCCGTTTGCCGAACGCTGGAACGCGCTGCACGCCTGGCACGGCCGAGAGGTGGTGCTGCTCGATGATGGCCAGGTGCGGCAGCAGGGCCGCGCCGTGGGCGTCGATGCGATTGGCCGCCTGCTGCTCGCCACGCCGGGTGGCCTGGTCGAAGTGCTGTCGGGCGATGTCTCGCTGCGGCTTTCTCCTGACACCCCAACCGGAGACACCGCATGCTCCTGATCGACGCCGGCAACACCCGCGTGAAATGGGCGCTGGCCGCCAACGACGCCGCACCAGGCGAGTGGCTCGAACACGGCGCCGTCACCCATGCCGACCTGCCGCAGCTGGAACTGGCGTGGAGCGAGGCGGTGGCGCGCCACGGCGTGGGCCGCATCGTTGTCGCCAACGTGGCCGGCAATGCGCTGCGGGTGCAGCTCGAATACGTGTTGCAGCGGGCGTTTCCGGCGCTGGTTCCCGCTGAGGCGATTACCTGGTTTGCGTCCGTACCGGCGCTCGCTGGCGTGACCAACGGCTACCGCAATCCGGCCCAGCTGGGATGCGACCGCTTTGCCGCCGCCATCGGCGGCCATGCGCTGGCGCCGGGACAGCCCATCATCGTCGCCAACTGCGGCACCGCCACCACCATCGACGCCATCACCGCCGACGGCTTTTTTCTGGGCGGGATGATCATGCCGGGACTGGGTCTGATGGCCGGCGCGCTGGCGCGCAACACGGCCCAACTGCCACGCATCGCCCACGACGCCAGACTGCCCGAAGGCTTTGCTGACAATACCGACGACGCCATCTTGAGCGGCTGCATGGTGGCCCAGAGCGGCGCCATCGAACACGCGTTCGCCCAACATGGCGCGGCCATCTGCATCCTGTCCGGTGGCGCCGCGCCGCACATCGCGCCGCTGCTGACGGTACCATACCGCCTGATCGACAACGTCGTGCTGATCGGCCTGCACGCCTCGGCCGCCGCCGACACTTAACCGCCCACAGGAATAGCCCGTGCTGAAATTTCTCTTCTGTTCGCTGTTGGCCGTCAATGCCGCGCTGTTCGCGTACGGCCAGGGCTACCTCGGGCATTTCAGCGGCAGCGAGCGCGAACCGCAGCGCCTGCAGCGCCAGCTCAACCCCAAGGACCTGACGCTGGTGTCGTCCGAGCGCGCGCATGGCACTGAGGCGAGCGCCCCTGCAGTTGCCACCTCTGTTGCCGCCAATGCTGTCACTGATACTGGGATTGCAGCAGCCACTGCCGCGGTCGCCACGCCTGCTGCCAGGCCGGCGGCGCCGCTGGCCTGCGTGGAAATCGGCAGCTTCGTGCTGGCCGAAGCGCGCCGCTTCGAAGCGCGCGTAGCCCCCCTGCAACTTGGCGACCGCCAGTCGCGTCGCAACCTGCCCGGCACCGAAATCTCGAGCTATATCGTGCACGTTCCGCCGCAGGGCAGCAAGGAGGCCGCCGACCGCAAGGCCGACGAGCTGCGCGGCCTGGGTGTCACCAACTACTACGTCATCTCGGACAATTCGCCGCTGCGCTACGGCATCTCGCTGGGCGTCTTCAAGACCGAGACTGCGGCGCAGAACCAGCTGGCAATGCTGGTCAAACAAGGCGTGCGCACCGCACGCGTCACCCCGCGCATGACCGGCAGCCGCCTGCTGGCCTTCCAGTTCCGCGACGTCGGGCCAGCGCTGAAGGCCGACCTCGACAAGATCCGCACCGACTTCCCCAACACCGACATCCACACCTGCCGCTAAAATCACTTCGGGGTCAGTGCCGACATTCGGACACGAGCTCATCGCTATGGTGACCATTATCGCGCGATTAAGTTCAAAAATGTCCGAATGTCGGCACTGACCCCGAAGGTTAGTTAGCGCTGGATCACCAGCGGTTTGAGTTTGAGGGCCGATGGCAGGTTGGCGATGGCGTCTTGTGCCGACTGGCGGCTGGCGAATGGGCCGCTGAACAGGCGGAATACGGGGCCGCTCTGCACCATGTGCAATGCCGCCAGCGTGGCGCCGGCCAGTTGGCCCTGCAGTTCGCGCGCGCCGTCCGGGCGCGAGTAGGCGCCCAGTTGCAGGTAGTAGCCGCCGGTCAGCGCTTCGTCCTGGGTTGCCGGCGTTGCCGGCACTGCAGCCGCAGCGGCCGTGGCGGTCGTGGCGCCGTCGCCCAGCATCAGTGCTTCGATCTCGGGATTGGCCGGTACCGCGCGCGGCGCCAGCACCAGCGCCGGTTTCTCGTCGTCGCCCCGGTACGAATTGAGGCGCTTGTCCGGTGATGACTGCGTTGCCTGCGACACCAGGCGCGCCCCGCTGGTGGTCGAAACGCCGCCACGCGTGGCCAGCATGCGGTCGATTTCGGCCGGCAGGATGCGCTCCACTTTCAACTCGTGGCTGCCCTTGTTGAGCAGGCCAAGCTTGAGCGCGGCCGTGTACGAGACGTCGATCACGCGCTTGGCGTGGAACGGTCCGCGGTCGTTAATGCGCACCACCACGGTGGCGCCGGTCAGCATGTTCGACACCCGCGCATACGACGGGATCGGCAGCGTGGGATGGGCGGCCGTCATCTTGTACATGTCGTACAGCTCACCGGACGACGTGCGCTGGCCATGGAATTTCTTGCCATACCAGGTGCCCATGCCCACCTGGGTGAACGGTTCGTCGTCGGTGATCGGCGTATAGGTTTTACCGAGCACCACGTACGGGCGGTTGGAGCGCGGCAGCAGCGGGTCATTGCGTACTTCGGCGTCAGGCACGGCCGCCAGGTTCGCGGGTGGATTGTCGCCGGGGCCGTCGTCCTGGTAATAGCCGCCCCGCCCCGAATTGGCCGGTGGCAGGTTCGGCAAACCGGGCTGCGCCTTGCCGGTGGGCGGCGCCTTGATCACCGGACCGCCCACGCGCGAGGTGCGCGGCAAGCGCTCGTCGGGCGTGCTGGCGCAGCCGGCCAGCAGAGCGGCCAGCAGCAGCGGCACGAGCAATGGGGAGTTGCGGCCGCACAGGCGGGTGGGCGTGGTGTTGAAGCCTGGCCTCATGTCGTCATCCTTTTCAGTTCTTGCGCACCGCTGGTGCGGGCTGCGGGGCGGGCGCAGGCGCCGCCGGGACTGGCGCTGGAGCTGGCGTGGGCGCAGGTGCCGGCGTTGGGGCCGGTGCTGGCGCCGGCGCAGACTGCGTCGGTATCAGTCCCGGCGGCGGGGTGCCCAGCGCTTCGAAGCGCGCGGCGGCGGCCTGCTCTTCGAGCGTCTGGCCTTCCACCGGCAGGATCTCTTCGGCATCCTCCTTCTCCACCTTGGTGGTGTCCTTGCCGGCCGGGCGTTTACCCAGCAAATAGTAATCGATGGCCTTGCGCGCGATCGGCGCCGCTTCCAGGCCGCCCTTGCCGGCGTTTTCCACCACCAGCGCCAGCGCGATGCGCGGCTTTTCAGCCGGCGCGAAGGCCACGAACAACGCGTTGTCGCGCAGGCGTTCGGCCAGCCTGGCGGCATTGTACTTCTCGCCCTTCTTGATGGTGATCACCTGTGCGGTACCGGTCTTGCCGCCCACGCGGTACTGGGCGCCGGTAAACGCGCGCACGCCGGTGCCGCCAGCCTCGGTGGTCACACCCACCATGGCGTTCTTGATGAAGTCGATGTTCTCCTGCTTGAGCGGAATCCGGTAACTCTCTTTCGACACCGTGAGCGTGCGCGCGCGGGTGCCGCCGTTTTCCAGGATCTTGACCAGGTGCGGTTTCATCACCACGCCGTTGTTGGCCAGGTTGGCCATGGCATGGGCGATCTGCAGCGGCGTGTAGGCGTTGTAGCCCGAACCGTTGCTGACCGAGATCGTGTCGCCGCCCACCCAGCGCCCGGCGGCCCCCTTGAAGCGCTTGCGCTTCCAGTCCTGCGACGGCAGCACGCCGATTTTTTCGCCCACCAGGTCGATGCCGGTCTTCTGGCCGAAGCCGAAGGGCTTCATGAAATCGTGGATCATGTCGATGCCCATGTCGTGACCGAGCTCGTAATAATACGTGTTACACGAGACCACGATCGATTTGTGCATCGGCACCATGCCGTGGCCACCCACCACGTCATCGTTGAAGCGGTGGCCGCCCAGCATGTAAAAGCCCGGATCGTACGTGGCGTAGCTGGTGGTGCGCTTGCCCAGTTCCAGCGCGGCCAGCGCCATGAAAGGCTTGAAGGTCGAACCGGGTGCGTAAGTGCCCGACAGCGGGCGGTTGACCATCGGCCGGTCGAGCGAGGTATTGAGTTCGTTCCAGCTCTGGGTGTCGATGCCGTCGACGAACAGGTTGGGGTCAAAACCGGGGCGCGACACGTAAGCCAGGATGTCGCCCGTCTCCGGCTCGATGGCGACCAGCGCGCCACGGCGCTCGCCAAACGCGTCCTCCACCACCTTTTGCAGCTCGATGTCGATCGACAGGATCAGGTTGTCGCCCGACGTGGCGGGCTTGCGCGACAGCGTGCGGATCGCACGACCGCCGGCCGACACTTCCACCTCTTCGTAGCCGGTGCGCCCGTGCAGTTGCTGCTCGTAGCTCTTCTCCAGGCCTTCCTTGCCGATATGGTCGGTGCCGCGATAGTTGGCGGTTTCCTCGCGCTCGTCGATGGCGGCAGCGTCGGTGCGGTTGATGCGGCCAATGAAGCCGATCACGTGCGAGGCGGTCTCTCCCAGCGGGTACTGGCGGAACAGGCGCGCCTGCACTTCCACGCCGGGAAAGCGGAAGCGCTGCGCGGCAAAGCGCGCCACTTCCTCGTCGGTCAGGCGGGTGCGCAGCGGCACGCTCTCGAAGCGTTTTGATTCTTCCATCAGCTTCTTGAAGCGGCGCCGGTCCTTCACCTCGATGTTGACCAGCGTGGACAGCTCTTCGATGGTGTCGTCGAGCGAAGCCGTCAGTTTCGACGGCGTGATCTCGAGCGTGTAAGCCGAGTAGTTGTTGGCCAGGACCACGCCGTTGCGGTCGTAGATCAGGCCCCGGTTCGGCGCGATCGGCACGATGGCGATGCGGTTCTCCTCCGCCTTGACGGCGAAGTCGTCGTGCTTGACCACCTGCAGCCACACCAGGCGCGCCAGCAGCAACGAGAAGCACAGGAACACCACGCCGACCAGCACCGCGATACGGGTGCGGAACTCGCGCAGTTCGCGCTCGGTATCCTTGATTTCGATCATGCCGTCACTCCCCAGGCGGGAACACTGCCACCGGCGCCATGGCGCACGGTGCGGGTGAAATGCGAAATGCTCATCAGGATGCCGGCGCCGATGCCGAGGGTAAACAGCGCAGTGCCACCGTAGCTCATGAACGGCAGCGGCACACCGACCACCGGCACGATGCCGCTGACCATGGCCATGTTCACGAAAGCGTAGGTAAAGTAAATCATGGTGATGGCGCCTGCCAGCAGGCGCGTGAAAAAAGTGGGCGCGTTGAGCGCAATCGACGTCGCGCGCCAGATCAGGAGCAGGTAGAGGGTAACCAGCACCAGGTTGCCCACCAGGCCGAACTCCTCGGAGAACACGGCAAAAATGAAATCGGTGGTGCGCTCGGGGATGAACTCCAGGTGGGCCTGGGTACCGTGGGTCCAGCCCTTGCCGCCCGCGCCGCCGGAGCCGATGGCGATCATCGACTGGATGATGTGGAAGCCCTGCCCCAGCGGGTCGTGGTACGGGTCGATCAAGGTGAGCACGCGTTCGCGCTGGTAGTCGTGCAACATGGTCCACAGCACCGGCAGCGCCGCGCATCCGGCCAGCGCCAGCGCAGCGAGCACCTTCCAGGCCAGGCCGGCCAGGTAGATCACGGCGCCGCCGGCAGCCACCACCAGCAGCGCGGTGCCCAGGTCGGGCTGGCGCGCAATCAACAGTACCGGCACCGCCAGCAGGGCCGCTGCCGCCGCGTAAGTGTGCCAGCGCAGGCGCCCGGCCTGCAGCTGGAAATACCACGCCAGCATCAGCGGCATGGCGATTTTCATGAACTCGGACGGCTGGATCTGCACGCCCACCGTGATCCAGCGGCGCGAACCACCCTTGATGGTGCCAAACAGGGCCACCGCCACCAGCAGCAGCACGGCCAGTGCATACACTGGCGCGGCAATGCGCATCAGGGTTTGCGGCGGCGTGTTCGCGGCCAGCCACATGACCACGAACGCGGCGCCGATATTGCGCACCTGGTCGGTGACCTTGCCGGGAATCGCCAGTCCCGCTGAATACAGCGTGACCAGCCCCACCGACAGCAGCAGCAGGATGATCAGCGCGAGCGGCAGGTCGAACACCGCCACGTAGGGACGAAGGCGCTGCAACAGCGAGCGGCCGGGATTCAAGGCCGCCATCAGGTCTGCACCAGCTTGCGGTGGCGCTGGATGCTCATCAGGATGCCGCCGGCCAGGCCGAGCGTGAGCAGCGCGGTGCCGCCGTAGCTCATGTACGGCAGCGGCACGCCCACCACCGGCAGGATGCCGCTGACCATGCCCATGTTCACAAACGCGTAGGCGAAATAGATCATGGTCATGGCGCCGGCCAGCAGGCGGCTGAACAGGTTGGCCGCGTTCCCGGCGATCATCAGGCCGCGTCCCACCAGCAGCAGGTAGAGCAGCATCAGCACCAGGTTGCCGATCAGGCCGAACTCCTCGGAGTACACGGCGAAAATGAAGTCGGTGGTGCGCTCGGGAACAAACTCCAGGTGAGCCTGGGTGCCATGGGTCCAGCCCTTGCCGGTCATGCCGCCCGAGCCGACCGCGATGGTGGACTGGATGATGTGGAAGCCTTTGCCCAGCGGGTCGGACGTGGGGTCGATCAGGGTCATCACGCGTTCGCGCTGGTAGTCGTGCAGCAGGGTCCAGATCACCGGCAGGCTGGCGCCGAACAGCACCAGCAGCACGCCGATCGCTTTCCACGCCAGGCCGGCCAGGAAGATCACCGTAAAGCCGGCAGCGACGACCAGCAGCGCCGTGCCCAGGTCGGGCTGGCGCACGATGAACAGCACGGGCGCCATCAGCAGCACTGCCGCCAGCAGATACGAATGCCAGCGCAACTGGCCGGCGCGCTGCTGGAAAAACCACGCCAGCATCATCGGCGTGACGATCTTCATGAACTCCGACGGCTGGATGTCGATACCGACGTGCAGCCAGCGCCGCGCACCGAGCTTGATGATGCCGAACAGCGCCACGCCGACCAGCAATATCATGCCGGCCGCGTACGCCGGCACGGCAATGCGCATCATGGTCTGCGGCGAGATGTTGGCCGCCACCCACATCACCAGGAACGACAGCAGGATATTGCGCACCTGGTCTTCCATCTTGCCGGGGATGCCGATGCTGGCCGAGTACAGCGTGATCATGCTCACCGTGAGCAGGGCCACGATGATCAGCGTGAGCGGACCGTCGAACACGGTGAAGTATGGGCGTAGGCGGCGCCCCAGGGAGCGCCTTTCGTGGATGCGCATTGCGGTTCCTTATTCGGTATTGCCCGGGGTGTCCACACCCGGCTTGGGTTCGACCACGCCATGTTCGGCCTCGATGTCGTCCACCGAGCGCAGCACGGCGTCTTCCTTGGGCACCGGGGTGGTGTCTTTCTGGTTCGGGCGCTTGCCCAGCAGGTAGAAGTCGAGCGCCTTGCGCACGATCGGCGCGGCCACGGCGGCGCCGAAGCCGCCGTTCTCCACCACCACCGCAATCGCAATGCGCGGCTTGTCGGCGGGAGCGAACGCAGTGTAGAGGGCATTGTCGCGCAGGTGGGCGGCGACCAGCTTGGCGTTGTACTTCTCGTTCTTCTTGATGGCGAACAGCTGGGCGGTGCCGGTCTTGCCGCCGGAGATATAGCCGGCGTTGGCGAACACCTTGCTGGCAGTGCCGCTGGTGGTCACGCCCACCATGGCGCTCTTGATGAAGTCGACGTTCTGCTGCTTGAGCGGGATGCGGTAGCTTTCGCGCGCCACCGTCAGCTGGCGCGCATGGGTGCCGCCGTCTTCGAGGATTTTTACCAGGTGCGGCTTCATCACCACGCCGTTGTTGGCCAGGTTGGCCACCGCGTGCGCCATTTGCAGCGGCGTGTAGTTGTTGTAGCCGTTGCCGATGCTGATCGAGATGGTGTCGCCCAGCTGCCAGCGCTGCGCGGCGGCGTTCTTTTTAAAGCGGTTGCGCTTCCATTCTTTCGATGGCAGCACGCCCTGCTTTTCATGTTCGAGGTCGATGCCGGTCAACTGGCCGAAGCCGAACGGCTTCATGAACTCGCTGATGGTGTCGATGCCCATCTCGTTGCCGAGGATGTAGTAATAGGTATCGCACGATTCCGAGATCGACTTGAACATGTCCACCGTGCCGTGGCCGCCCGGCTTGTCGTCGCGGAAGCGGTGGCCGCCCAGCGTGAAGAAGCCGGCGTCGTGGATGCTCTGGCCCGGCGTGCGGTAGCCGCGTTCCAGGGCGGCCAGCGCCATGAACGGTTTGAAGGTCGATCCCGGCGGATAAGTGCCCGACAGTGGGCGATTCACCATCGGCCGGTCGAGCGAGGTATTGAGTTCGTTCCAGCTCTGGGTGTCGATGCCGTCGACGAACAGGTTGGGATCGAAACCGGGACGAGAGACGTAGGCCAGGATGTCGCCCGTCTCCGGCTCGATGGCCACCAGGGCGCCGCGCCATTCGCCGAACGCTTCCTCGATCACTTTTTGCAGCTCGATGTCGATCGAGAGAATCAGGTTGCTGCCGGGCGTGGCGTTGCGGCGCGACAGCGTGCGCACGGCGCGCCCGCCGGCCGACACTTCCACCTCTTCGTAGCCGGTGGTGCCGTGCAACTGGCGCTCGTAGCTTTTCTCGATGCCCTCTTTGCCGATATGGTCGGCGCCGTTGTAGTTGGCGCCCTGGTCGCTGTCGGCCAGCGCCTTGGCCTCGGCCTGGTTGACGCGGCCGATGAAGCCGATCACGTGAGACGCGGTTTCCCCGAGCGGATACTGGCGAAACAGGCGCGCCTGGATTTCCACGCCGGGAAAGCGGAAGTGCTGGGCGGTGAAGCGCGCCACTTCTTCGTCGGTGAGGCGGGTGCGCAGCGGTACGCTTTCGAAGCGCTTCGATTCCTCGAGCAGGTGGCGAAAACGCTTGCGGTCCTTGATGTCGATCACCACCAGTTTCGACAGCGCATCGATGGTCTCATCCAGCGTGGCGGTGAGTTTGGACGGCGTGATCTCGAGCGTATAGGCCGAGTAGTTGCGGGCCAGGACCACGCCGTTGCGGTCGACGATCAGGCCGCGGTTGGGCTGGATCGGCACGAGCGAAATGCGGTTGTCCTCGGCCTTGACCGCGTAGTCTTCGTGCTTGACCACTTGCAGCCACACCAGGCGCGCCAGCAGCAGGGCAAAGCAGGTGAACACCACGCCGCCCACTACCGTCAGGCGCAGACGGAACTTGTGCAATTCCAGCTGGTTGTCCTTGAGCTCAGTCATGCACTACCAGCCGTCAGATGGGCCGCGTGTGGTCGCGGTCCACCGCGCGCCGCTGGGGCGCCAGCAGCAGCCACGACGCCACGGGCCACAGGCACACCGCCACCACGCTCTCCAGGAAGAAATACCACGCCGGCGACTGGCCCGACGCGAAGAACCGCACCAGCAGCTGCACGGCCTGCGCCATCACCAGGAGCGGAAACACGTGCGTGGCCTGGGTAATGAGCGGGAACCACGTCACGCGCCGGTGCAGCATGATGGCGAAGTACGACAGCAGCGTGTACGACAGCGCGTTTTCGCCCAGCAGGGTGGAATCGTGCACGTCCATCAGGAGGCCGAGGAAGAATGCGGTGCCGATGCCCACGCGGCGCGGCTGGTGCACGCCCCAGAACACCAGCGCCAGCGCGACGAAATCGGGCACGCCGATCAGGTGGCCCCACGGCAGCAGGTTCAGTAAAAAGGAGCACAGCAGGCTGAAGGCGATAAACAGCGGGCTGACCGGCAGCAGAATGTAGTGAGGACGGTTCATCGGGCCGGTTCCTTGGTGGGGGTGGCGGCCGGCGCTCTGGAAGGCGTGGCAGCGGCAGGCGCGCCGGTGGCCGGGGTGGTGGCAGCCGGCGTTCTGGTTACTGG
>NZ_LROM01000148.1 GCF_001758785.1 Duganella phyllosphaerae | reverse complement strand
CCACGGCCCTGTTCGCCGGCTCGGGCCGCTTCCACTGCCGCGTTCAGCGCCAGGATATTGGTCTGGAAGGCGATGCCGTCGATGACCGAAATGATGTCGACGATCTTGCGCGAGGAGGCGTTGATCGAGCCCATGGTATCGACCACCTGCGCCACCACCTCGCCACCCTTGGCAGCGACGCCAGAGGCGGCCATCGCCATCTGGTTGGCCTGGGCCGCGTTGTCGGCGTTCTGGCGCACGGCGCCGCTCAGCTCTTCCATCGAGGCGGCGGTTTGCTCCAGGCTCGACGCCTGCTCTTCGGTGCGGCTCGACAGGTCGAGATTGCCGTTGGCGATTTCGGTCGCTGCCGTGGTGATCTGGTCGGCGCCGGCGCGTACCTGGCCTACCACGCTCGAGAGGTTGCTGCTGATGCCATTGAGGGCGCGCAGCACCAGGCCGATTTCATCGTTGTTATGGATTTCCAGGTGCACGTCGAGGTCGCCCTTGGCGATGCGGTCGGCGGCTTCCTCGGCGCGGGCCAGCGGCCGCGACACCACGGTGCGCACCAGCAGGAACAGGATGAGGGCGAAGATCACCAGCGCGGCCAGGCCGATCAGCGCGTAGCGGTTGCGCAGGGTGGCCGCTTCGCTGGTGATTTCGTCGGTATAGGTGCCGCCCACGATCAGCCAGTTCCAGTCCTTGAAGGTGTGGAACTCGACCATTTTCTGGCGTGGCGACTCGTTTTCGCTGGCGGCCCAGTTGTAGGTCATGCCGCCGGACTTGGCCTCCAGCATCTCGCGGATGATGGCCTTGCCGTCGGTGCTCTTGGTATCGATCAGGTTGTCGCCTTCGCGCTTGGGATGGATCAGCGCAACGCCCTGTTTCTCACCCTTGGCGGCATTGATGACGTAGATGTAGCCGGTGTCGCCGATCTTGATCGCCTTGATCTTCTGCTTGAGCATATCCATGTTCTTGGAGATGTCGAGGCCGATGAACAGCACGCCGATGACGTTGCCGGCCGCATCCTTGATCGGATCGTATTGGGTGATGAACTGCTTGCCGAACAGCGTGGCGAGGCCAATATAACGCTGGCCGTTGCGCAGCAGCGGGTAGCTGGGGTGGGCGTGGTCGAGCTGGGTGCCGACCGCGCGTTCGCCGTTCTCTTTCTTGAGAGACGTGGTCACGCGCACAAACTCGGCGCCGTTGGCGGCAAAAATGGTGGCGATCACGCCGGTTTCATTGGTGAACTTGTCCGGGCCGGTGAAGTCGAGGTTGAGCGCTTTGCCGCCATGCATCAGCGATGGCGTCGGTTTGCCGGCGATCTCGACCGTGGTGGCCGGGTCGAGGCTGAACTTGCCGCCATCGAACTCGGAAGCGAACAGGCGCGCGAAGCTCGACGCCTCGTTGGTCATGGCGTTGTTGAACACCTCGACCGTGTTGCTGATGCCGCTCAGCGAGTTGGCGACGTTGGACTTGGCGCGCTCGGTCAACATGGCCGAAGTGCTGTGGTTGATCAGCACTAGGATCACGGCCATGATCACCGTCATCAGCGCGAAGGTGAACACGGTAATCTTGGTGCCGACACCCCAGTCGCGGGGATTCATCAGGGATTTGGTCATTGGATTCCAGTTATTGCTGTTATTGGTGGTTCGGAAACGGGATATGCCCCGAAGAGTCGGGAGCGCTGCTTGAGGCCAGGCAAAACATGTACCTCAACAGCTGAGGCGAGCTGCCCACCGCCGGGTGCCGGGGCGGCGTCATCATTGAATGCAATTGATGCGATAAGTCTAAATTTTAGCAGAATTTTTCCCTTGAGCAATCAAAATTTTGACGTATATCAAGGAATTTCCTTTTCTAAAACAATGACTTAAATAATATATTGCTGAATTTAAATACGGGTTACTACGTATTGCGAGAGATGGTGTTCAGCCGCGCTTAAGGTTCGTGGCGGAAACTCGCGATTCACAGAACGGCGTGCCAACTGCTATCCTGTAGAATGAAATTCAATGCTGCGCCTGCAATAACCTATAGATAAATACTCCGGAGTTAGCCGATGAAGAAAAAAATGCTGTTGGTGGCCATGATCGCGGCCCTGTCCTTCCAGGCCGGCGCTGCCGTGCCGGACAAAGTGGCAGATGCGCCGCTCAAGCCCCAGGTTGGCCAAGCCCAGGCCGCTGTGCTGGCCTCGCGGGTGCTGACCAAGCTGCATTACAAGGCTGCACCGCTCGACGACGCCATGTCGGAAAAGATCTTCGACCGCTATTTCAAATCGCTGGATTCGGAAAAACTGTTCTTCACCCAGTCCGACCTGAACCAGTACGCCATCGTGCGCACCCGCCTGGACGACGCCATCAATGGAGAAAACCTCAGCGTACCGTTCGCCATCTTCAACCTGTACCAGACTCGCTTGCGTGACCGCATCGCCTATGCACGCGAGTTGGTCAAGACCGGCAAGTTCGAGTTCACGTCGGACGAGACCTACCAGATCGACCGCGAAAAGGCCGATTGGGTCAAGAGCGACGCCGACATGAAAGACCTGTGGCGCAAACGCGTCAAGAATGAATGGCTGCGCCTGAAACTGGCCGGCAAGGACGACAAGAGCATCCGCGAAACGCTCGACAAGCGCTACGAGAACTACCTGAGCCCGTCGCGCCAACCGACCAGCGAAGATGCGTTCCAGATCTTCATGAATGCATACGCCATGTCGATCGAGCCGCATACCAATTACCTCGGTCCGCGCGCCGCCGACAATTTCGACATCTCCATGCGCCTGTCGCTTGAGGGCATCGGCTGCGTTCTGCAAAGCCGCGACGACTACGTGGTCGTGCGCGAAGTCGTGCCGGGCAGCCCGGCCGGCCTGTCCGGCAAGATCAAGGTGGGCGACCGTATCGTCGGTGTGGCCAAGGACGAGAAGGGCCCGATGACCGAAGTGCTCGGCTGGCGCCTGGACGACGTGGTCGCGCTGATCCGCGGTCCCAAGGACTCCACCGTCAAGCTCGAAATCATCCCGGCCGACGCCGGTCCCGATGGGAAGCACGCGTTCGTTTCGCTGGTGCGCCAGAAGATCAGCATGGAAGAACAGTCAGCCAAGAAAACCATTTACGAAGTCAAGGATGGCAACGCCAAGCGCCGCGTGGGCGTGATCTCGCTGCCAACGTTCTACCAGGATTTCGAAGCGCGCCGCAAGGGCGACAAGGATTTCAAGAGCGCCACCCGCGACGTCGAACGCCTGCTGGTCGAACTCAAGAAGGATAAAGTCGACAACGTCCTGATCGACCTGCGCAACAACGGCGGCGGCTCGCTGAACGAGGCGGTGGAACTGACCGGCCTGTTCATCGACAAGGGCCCGGTCGTGATGCAGCGCAGCGCCGACAAGAAAGTGGAAGTGGAAAGCGACACCCGCGCCGGCATGACCTGGGACGGCCCGATGGGCGTGCTGATCAACCGTGGTTCTGCCTCGGCGTCGGAGATTTTTGCCGCAGCGATCCAGGACTACGGCCGTGGCGTGATCATCGGCGAACCGAGCTTTGGCAAGGGCACGGTGCAAACCCTGTTCAGCCTGGACCGTTTTGCCCAGGACGACAAGGTGCGGTATGGCGAAGTCAAGTTCACCATCGCGCAGTTCTTCCGTATCAACGGCGGCACCACCCAGTTGCGCGGCGTTACGCCCGACCTGAAGCTGCCCACCATGACGGACGCCGAATCGTTCGGCGAGTCGAGCTATGACAATGCCTTGCCATGGACCCAGATTGCACCTGCCACGTACATCCCGGCGGGCGACCTCAAGGAAATCATCCCGGTGCTCGATAAAAAGCACGTGGCGCGCATCGCCAAGGATAAGGACTTCCAGTACCTGGCCGAGGATATCGCCCTGGTGAACAAGCAGCGCAAGGAAAACGCGATTTCGCTCAACGAAACCGTGCGCCGCAAGGAACGCGAACAGCAGGAATCGCGCGCCAAGCTGCGCGAGGCCCGTTTGCTGGCGGCCCCGGGCGCCGACGATCCCATCCTGTTGCCCGATCCGAAAGACGCGCTCAACAAGGCAATCGCCGCCAAGCCGGCCAGCGGCAAGACCGCACCGATCCCCAAAGTGGCAGGGGTGAAGGGCGCGTTGCGCAGCGACGACGGCCTGCAGGGCGCCGAGCGTACGCTGGCAGCCGAGCTGGAAGCGGAAAAACTGGCCAAGGCAGCCAAGGACGTGTTGCTCAACGAAGCGGTGCACGCCCTGGCCGATGAGGTGGCGTTGCTCAAGGCCGATAGCCGCATGGCGGCGCGAGTGTTACCTTATGCGCAACCGACGACCGCTGGTAAATAACAGAGTTATGCTTGCTGTGAATTTCCAATATTTCCAATATAAATTGGATTTATATGCTGCACAGCGGCATTATCATTCCTGTCTCCTCTATTCTCCTCCAAGAAAATAGATTCAGCCCGCTCAGTGAGCGGGCTTTTTTTTACGTGCGCTGTTTGCGGCGTACGCACGCAGTCACCAGTGCCAGGCCACCGAGCAGCATGGCCCAGGTTGCAGGTTCCGGCACGGCCGAGACGGTGTCGCGCGCCAGGATAGACCGCACCGTCAGAAAATCGGCATTGTCCACGGTGCGGTCTGTAACCATGGCAAACGGCCGTACCACGCTGGGCGTGGTCAGCTCCTTGGCGAAAAAGCCGAAGCCGCCTGAAATGCCGTCGGCATCGCCGTAGGTCGTGCTGTCGCGCGGATTGGTGCCCACCACCACGCGCTGGCCGATCAGTTCGCGGGTAAAGTCCACCGGTGCCCGCGCATAGAACAGGATCGAAGAGAAATCCTGCTTGCCAAACACCCCGTTGCCGACCCCGGCGCCGCTGACGGTCAGTTTCAAGCTGGCGATCTGGGCCATATCGATGGCGTGCGGAACGGTGGGCGTGGTGTCGATCAATAACGAGTCAAGCGTCAACTCGGCAAAAGCGGTATCGATGCCGCTGCCGTTGCTCCACTTGATATCGAACGTGACCAGGCCGGCCTGAGCGAGAGGCGCCGTACCCAACGCACACAACACGGCAGCTGCGCCGGCCATCTTTTTCAACGAGTTCATCATCTTGAGTCCTGCTATCGGTAAGGGGATTCTTGCATGGAAGCCATGCATCCGATGCAATATAACTGCGGCTAGTTTAAGCCGCAACCTTTAACGTGCAGGTGTGATTGGCACGCGACATTCGGACAGGATCAGGCGCGGGCACGATGAGGCTCGGGCCAGCGCTGCGCTGGCCCGGCAAGCTTGGCAGTCTGCTAGGAGGTGCGCCGCAGCAGGCGGCGTAGACGATAGTTGTCGGCGAGCAGTCCCAACAAGGCAATGATGGTGACAACGACGAAACCATCTTTCTCAAGCAAGTACCAAAATACCCACGCCATGCCAGCGCAAAGCAATGCGCAAAGCAACAATGCAAGTCTATCTTTGGCGTTTGCTTTCATGGTTTTGACGAGTTATATCGGCAAGAATAACGGCCTGCAGCATTCGGGTGATAGATCGGTGGCGCTTTTAACAGAACCGGCGCGAGCCAAGCGCGCTCCAACCGGTGTTGTCGCGCTAATAGTAAAACATCTGCGATATCCCTGCCACCCCCGAGAGTGCGGCCGGTGGCGACAGCGAGACTGCCGATACATGCTCCTACATAGAATGCGGCGGAGATGGCCGCCATTGTGGCTAACTTTTCAAGGCGGGTACCTGTACCAATCAACTCTCCCACCGTGACGGTCTTGCCGAATTTATCTATATTGGTGAGCAATACGGTCAAGGTCCCGATAGTTATTTGTAGCGTACCGAACAAGCTCTCGGGCGCAGGCAATCCGAGGCTATCCATATTTTCTTTGAAATACCGGTAAAAGTTAGACATGGAATTTCCTTTGGTAAAGAAGACCAAGAGCTTAAGACGGCGTATTCAGTCAAAATTGATGCGTATCACGCACCCGTCGTTTTGAGTAGCTTATCGCTTCCTGTCCAAGCCCAACAGACCAGTGCCGCCAGGCTCACCGCGGCGCCGAGTGCGCAGACACCGTTCCAGCCAGCGACGCTGAATACCACCGTCGCCGCCCAGGCGCCAATGCCGCTGCCCACCGCGTAGAACAACATATAGCAGCCCACCAGCCGGCTGTGCGCGCCGCCGCTGGTTCCGAATATCAGGCCTTGGTTGGTAACGTGCAGCGCTTGCACGCCAAGATCGAGCATCAATATGCCAAGTACCAGCATGGATATGGTCGTGGTCATGCCGGCGCCAGGCTGAAAAGCCAGGCTCAGCGGCAGCCACGACAGTACCAGCAGCACCAGGGCGGTTGCGCTGGTGCGCCGGCTGTAGCCGCGATCTGCCCAGCGGCCGGCGCGGGTGGCGGCCAAGGTGCCGGCCAGTCCGACCAGGCCGAAGGCGCCGATGGCAGCGTGCGAATAGTGGTAGGGTGCGGCGCTGAGCGGCAATACCAGCGCGCTCCACAGGATATTGAAGGCAGCGAACATCAGCAGCGCGATCACTCCGCGCACTTGCAGCACGCGATCGTCGCGCAGCAGCGTGAACATCGAAGCGAGCAGGCGCGGGTACGACAGTGCTGGTTGCTGAATCGGCAAGGCCGGTAACAGCCGCCACAGCAACCCCGCCATCACCAGCATCGCCAGCGCCGAGCCACCATACACCGCGCGCCAGCCGGCCAGGTCGGCAACCGAGCCGGCCACCACCCGCGCCAGCAACAAGCCCGATACCACGCCGCCCTGGGCAGCACCTACCACGGCGCCACGCTCGGCTGGCTGGGCCGCTGCGGCCGCATAGGCGATCAGTCCCTGGGTCATGGCGGTGCCGAGCAGCCCTACCACCAGCATGGCCGCCATCAGCCACGCGGCGTTGTGGGCGCACGCTGCCGCTGCCAGGGCCACCACCAGGGCCAGCAGCTGGGCCAGCATCAGTCGCCGGCGCGGTAGCAGGTCGCCCAGCGGTACCAGTAGCAGCAAGGCCAGCACGCTGCCAGCCTGGGTGGCAGTGATGACCCCACCGACGGCGGCTCGCGAAATGCCGAAGTCGTCGGCCAGCGCGCCGAGCAGCGGCTGGGCGTAATAGACGTTGGCGACACTGAAACCGCTGGCGCAGGCAAGCAAAACTACCAGCGTGCGGGGAAGAGAAGGTTGACGCATGATGCTCCTAACGGCTCGCAAGACAAATCTGGTTTCAAATCAAAACTGGTTGTATTGTAAGTATCTCAGTTTTAAAATGCAACCAAGTATCTGGAGGAGGCCATGGCCAAACGAAAATCGATGCAGGACGATGCCTGCCCGGTGGCGCGGGCGCTGGACCTGGTGGGCGACCGCTGGTCGCTGCTGCTGGTGCGCGATGCGTTCGACGGCATCCGTCGCTTCAGCGACTTCCAGCGCAATCTTGGCGTCGCGCGCAACATCCTGTCGGACCGGCTGGCGACGCTGGTGGCAGCCGGCGTGCTGGCAGTGCAACCGGCCTCGGACGGCACGTCGTACCAGGAATATGTGCTCACGCCTAAAGGCGAGCGCCTGTTTCCGCTCGTGGTGGCCTTGCGCCAGTGGGGCGAGCAGCAGTTGTTTGGGCCGGGGGAAGCGCATTCGCAATTGCTCACGGCGGCTACCGGGCAGCCCTTGGCGCACATGTTGCCGTGCGATGCGACGGGGCAGGTGGTACAGTCACACCATACATTCGTGAAGAAATTGCCAAATTAAACGATGGAGACAGCATGGATTTGAGCTACACGGCAGCGGACCTGGCGTTCCGCGACAAGGTGCGCGCCTTTCTCGCCGCCAACTTGCCGCCCGACCTGCAAAAAAAGGTGCGCAACCACGTGCGCCTGACGCGCAACGACTACGTACGCTGGCACCAGATTGCCGCGCGCCAGGGCTGGTCGGCACCGGGCTGGCCGGTTGAGCACGGCGGGCCGGGCTGGACGCCTACCCAGCGCCATATCTGGGAAGAGGAGTGCGGCCGCGCCGGCACCCCGCAAATCCTGCCGTTCGGCGTCAACATGGTCGCGCCGGTGATCATGGCATTTGGCAGCGCTGCCCAAAAAGCCCATTACTTGCCGCGCATCCTCAATTGCGAAGACTGGTGGTGCCAGGGATATTCCGAGCCCGGCGCCGGCTCCGACCTGGCGTCACTGAAAACCCGCGCCGTGCGCGTCAACGACGTGTATATCGTCAATGGCCAGAAAACCTGGACTACGCTGGCACAGCACGCCGACATGATGTTCTGCCTGGTGCGCACCGATCCCGACGTGCGCAAGCAGGAAGGCATTTCGTTCCTGCTGATCGACATGACCTCGCCCGGCATCACCGTGCGACCGATTCTCACGCTCGATGAAGAGCACGAAGTCAACGAAGTGTTTTTCGAAAATGTGCGGGTGCCGGCGATCAACCTGGTGGGCCAGGAAAACAAGGGCTGGACCTATGCCAAGTACCTGCTGGGCCACGAGCGCACCGGCATTGCCGGCGTGGGCCGGTCCAAGCGCGAGCTGGCCTTTCTGAAAAAACTGGCTAACGAGCACAGCAAACATGGCAAGCCGTTGTTGCAGGATCCGCTGTTTGCCACCAAGGTGGCCAACGTGGAAATCGAGCTGATGGCGCTGGAAACCACGGTGCTGCGCGTAATTACCAGGAACGCCCACTCGCCTGGGCCGGAGGCATCGCTGCTCAAGATACGCGGCACGGAAATCCAGCAGTGGATCACCGAGCTGATGATCGAAGTGCTGGGCCCGAATGCGCTGCCGTTCGACCTTGCCTACCTGGACGGTGACAGTGAGCACGCGGTGACCGGTGACGACGCCGGCGCGCCGCTGGCCGCCAACTACCTGAATATGCGCAAGACATCGATCTACGGCGGCAGCAACGAAATCCAGAAAAACATCATCGCCCAGATGATCCTGGGACTGTGAGGAAACGGCATGGACTTTAATTTTACCCAGGAACAGCAGCAATACGGCGACGCCCTGCGGCGCTGGATCGACAAGGATTACACGTTCGAGACGCGCCAGCGCATCGTCCACTCCAGCACCGGTGTCTCCGGTGCGGCCTGGCAGGCATTGACCGAACTGGGCATGACCGCGCTGCCGGTGCCGTCGGGCCAGGGCGGCTTCGACGGCGACGCCATCGACATGCTGGTGGTGATGCAGGAGTTCGGGCGCGGGCTGGTGGTCGAACCGTACTTCGCCACCGCCTGGGGCGCCTATTTTCTCAAGCTGGCGGGCAACCAGTACCACCTGTTGCAAGACGTGGCCGAAGGCCGCGCCAAGCTGGCGTGCGCGCTGGGCGAGAAGCACTCGCGCTATGACCTGGCCGACATCAAGACCCTGGCGGCCGTGAACGGCGAGGGTTATCGCATCGACGGCACCAAGACCGTGGTGCTGCACGGCGCCCAGGCCGACGCCCTGGTGGTCTCGGCCCGCAGCGCCGGCGGCCAGCGCGATGTCAACGGCATCAGCCTGTTCGTGGTGCCCACCGATACGCCGGGGCTGACCATCCGCGACTACCGCACCCTCGACGGTCGCCGGGCCGCCACGGTGCAGTTCAGCCACGTGGCGGTGCCGGCGTCGGCACTGCTGGGACGGCTGGGCGCAGGGTGCGACATGCTCGATGAAGCAGCCGACTATGGTGTGACCTTGCTGTGCAGTGAAGCGCTGGGCGTGATGGATGCGCTGTTTTCCAGCACACTGGACTACGTCAAGACGCGCCAGCAGTTCGGCGTGCCGATCGGCAGCTTCCAGGCCTTGCAGCACCGCTTGGCCGACATGTACATCCACCTCGAGCAGGCACGGTCGATGGCGATGCTGGCTGCCGCGCGCATGTCCTGCGGCGATCCTGGCGAGCGGCGCCGCATCATGTCGGCAGCCAAGGTCAGGGTAGGGCAGGCGGCCAGGTTCATCGGCCAGGAAGCGGTGCAACTGCACGGCGGCATGGGCGTCACCGACGAACTGCCCGCCTCGCACCACTTCAAGCGCCTGGCGATGATCGAACGCACCCTGGGCGACATCGACCACCACCTCGAACGCTACACCGCCCAAAAATTGTTCCAACCCTAACTTCGGGGTCAGTGCCGACATTTGGACACGAACCCGTCATTACGAACTGACCGCCACCGCGCGATTAAGTTCAAAAATGTCCGAATGTCGGCACTGACCCCGAGGGTTACTCTGACCCCGAGGGTTCCTGACCCCGAGGGTTAGTCGCGGTGGTAGCGGTTGCGGCCGGTTTGTTTGGCCTGGTAGAGGTGGGCGTCGGCGTTGCGGATCAGGGCGTTGGCGTCCTGGCGGTCCAGCGGCGGCATGGCGGTTGCCAGGCCCATGCTGATGGTGACCGTGGCAGCGGTCGGCGAGGCTGCGTGGAGGACCGCCAGCTTGCGCACTTCTTCCTGGATGCGCTGCGCCACCACTTCGGCGCCTTCCGGGCCTTCCTGCGGCAGCAGCAGGATGAATTCTTCGCCGCCGTAGCGGGCCAGTAAATCCTGCGGGCGGGCGGCGCAGCGTTTCATGGCGGCGCTGATCTGCTGCAGGCACAAATCGCCGGCCTGGTGGCCGTAGTGGTCGTTGTACAACTTGAAATGGTCGATGTCGATCATGATCAGCGACAGCGGCAGGTTGGCGCGCGCGCAGCGGCGCCATTCCGATTCCAGGCGGTCGTTGAAATGGCGGCGGTTGGCCACGCCGGTCAACCCGTCGGTCATGCTCAGCTCGCGCATGGCGTCGGCCTGGCGCTTGATGGTGAGCTGGCTGCGTACCCGCGCCCGTACCACGGCCACGTTGAACGGCTTGCTGATGAAGTCGACCGCTCCCGCTTCCAGCGCCCGGGTTTCGTCTTCCGGCTGGCTCAGTGCGGTGACGAAAATCACCGGAATGTCCTGCAGCCGCGGCGACGCGTCCAGCGCAGCGCACACGGCGTAACCATCCATGCCGGGCATGACGGCGTCGAGCAGGATCAGGTCGGGCTGCTGCGCGAGCGCCACCTCGATCGCTTTGTCGCCGGACAGCGCGAACAGCACCTCGTGCTCGTCGCGCAGCGCTTGGTGCAGGATCTGAACGTTTTCCATGGCGTCGTCGACCACCAGTATCCGTC
The DNA here is from genome assembly GCF_001758785.1 of Duganella phyllosphaerae. Classification (GTDB taxonomy): domain Bacteria; phylum Pseudomonadota; class Gammaproteobacteria; order Burkholderiales; family Burkholderiaceae_D; genus Rugamonas; species Rugamonas phyllosphaerae. The sequence continues at coordinate 15,954 of NZ_LROM01000148.1, read as the reverse complement.
CATTCCGGGCCAGGTTGGTCCAGCTCATGCACTATCCTTTCGCTGCTTCATTGCTTGTGTCACCTCGTCCATGATCCGGGCGGCGGCGTCGAAGTCCAGGCTGTCGACAGCCTCGGCCAGACGTGCTGCAGGTTCCACGCCGGCGAGGGCCGGCTTTAATTCCTTGAAGTAGTCCAAGGCCTTCAAGTTGTTATTCTGAAGCAAACTTTGCAGCACCGCCAGCTTTTGTAGCAATTCATCCTGGTTGATGTTGTCACTGGGAACGTTTCTTTCGTCTATGTTCAGACTGCGGGCTCCGGCCACCACTGCGTCCAGCGCCAGCGCCAGCTGGTCGAGCGCGGTGTGCAGCGCAATCTCGGGGTGGTCTTGCTGCAAGGCGATCTCGGCAACGGCGGCCAGGCGCGCCACCTCGGTGGCGCCCAAGTTGGCGGCCACACCGCGCAACTTGTGCAGCGCCTGCGCGGCCGGCTGGCGCTCGCCGGCGCCGATTGCCGCGCGCACTTCCAGCACCGTGTCGCCATGGGCGCGCTCGAAGCGCTTGAGCAGCCCGGCCAGCGCATCGTAGTTGCCGCCCATGCGCGCGAGCGCGGTGTCGAGATCGATGCCCGGCAGGTCGGTTGGCAGCGTGTAAGTGGCCTGTGCCGGCACTGGCAGCGGCGTGCTGGCGGCGGGCGCCGATGGCGCCAACGCGTGCGGCGCCAGGTTGCGCAACATGGCAATCAGGATTTCGACGTCGACCGGTTTGGCGACGTGGGCGTCCATGCCGGCCTCGGCAGCGCGCTGGCGGTCTTCTTCCATGACGTTGGCGGTCATGGCGATCACCGGCAGCGTCAGGCCGGCGGCGCGCAGCGCGGTGGTGGCGTCGTAGCCGTTCATGACCGGCATTTGCACGTCCATCAGCACCACGTCGTAGCGGTCCGCGCCGCCCAGCAGCTGGTCCAGCGCCAGTTGGCCGTTGCTCACCATGGAAACGCTGGCGCCGGCGTGCAGCAGGATGTATTGCGCCACTTCCTGGTTGATCTCGTTGTCTTCCACCAGCAGGATGCGCAAGCCGGCCAGCCGCCCGTGCAGCGGCGACGGCGGCGCGGTGGCGGTGGCGCCGTCGCCGTGGTCGCCGGCCAGCAGCCCGCGCACCCGTTCCAGCAGGCGCTGCGGACTGACCGGCTTGGACAGCACGCCGGCCACGCCGCTGCCTTCCATGTTCTGCAACACCGTAGCCGCTTCGTGTTCGGACACCATCAGCAGTATGGGGGGCAGGATGGTTCCTGGCCGCAATGCGCTTGCCAGCGTCGCCGGCAAGCCGGCGTCGAGGCCCGGCAGGTCGCGGTCGAGCAGCAGCAATTCGTATGGATGGCCATCCTCGCGGCCCTGGGCCAGCATGGCGCTGGCGTCGGCGGCGTCGGCGGCGCCGTCGGCCTGCCAGCCCAGCCAGGCGCAGGCGGCGGCCAGCGCGCGGCGCACGCCGGGGTTGTCGTCGGCCACCAGCACGGCCAGGCCCTCGACGGCGGCCGGCACCTCGGGCGCACGCGGCGGCGCCGTGCATTCGAGCGGGCAGGTGAACAGGAACTCGGCGCCCTGGCCCGGTTCGCTGCGCACAGCGACAGCGCCGCCCATCATGTCGGCCAGCTGGCGGCAGATCGCCAGGCCCAGGCCCACGCCGCCGAACCTGCGGCTGGTGCTGCTGTCGGCCTGGGAGAAGGCGTCGAAGATGTGCTCCTGCTGTTCGGCCGGAATGCCGATGCCGGTATCGCGCACCGAAAACTCCACCAGGATGGCGCAGTTGGCCGGCAGGTCCGCTTCAGCTGGGGCAGCGCCGCCGATGCTGGCCCGTACCGACAGCACCACCTCGCCGGCGGCGGTAAACTTGATGGCGTTGCTGAGCAGGTTCAGCAGCACCTGCTGCAGGCGCATCGGGTCGCCGGCCAGCTCGTTGGGCACGTGCGGGTCGATGTCGTACACCAGTTCGATGCCCTTGTCGGCGGCGCTGCCGCTGATCAGCACGCTGATGCTGTCGAGGATGTGGCGCAGCTGGAACGGCGCATGTTCGAGCTGCAACTGGCCCGCTTCCACGCGCGACAGTTCCAGCACGTCGTTTACCAGCCCCAGCAGGGACTGGGTGGCGACCTGGATCTTGTCGAGGTAGCCGCGCTCGCGCTGCGCCAGCTGCGCTTCCTGCAACAGCCGGGCCAGGCCGATGATGGCGTTCATTGGCGTGCGGATTTCGTGGCTCATATTGGCCAGGAACTCGCTTTTCGCGCGGCTGGCGGCCTCGGCGCGGTCGCGCGCCAGCACCAGTTCGTCATTGACTTCCTGCAGGTGCAGCTCGGTTTCCTTCAAGGCGGTCACGTCCGACGCCAGCACCAGGAAGCCGCGCACCTCGCCGAACTCGCCCACGTCGGGGATATAGTTGACCCAGGTGTAGCTGACCTTGCCCGATGGCCAGCGCAGTTCGCCGGCAAAGCCCTGCGGCTCGCCGTCCAGCGCGCCCTTGACGTACCGCGCGTTGCTGGCGTATTCCGGCGCGCTTATGACGTCGGGCATGAAGGCGCCCAGCATCTGCGCCTCGTCCATGCCGTACCAGTCGAGGAAGGAGCGGTTGGCGAAGCGGCAGCGCAGGCCGGCGTCCCAGTAGGCCACCATGCCGGGCAGGCTGTCGGTGAGGGTGCGCAGGAAGTGCTCGCTCTTGCCCAGTTGTTCGACGGTGGCGCGCAGGGTTTCCTTGACCTGCTTGCGCTCGGTGATATCCATCGCCAGTCCCAGCACGTGCGTGGCCACGCCATGCTCGTTGCGCAGCGCGACCTTGCGCGTGGTGAGGTAACGGGTGACGCCGCCGGCGTTGACGATCGGTTCCTCGGCGATTTCGGTAATTTCGTTGGCATTGGAGGCCAGCACCGCGCGGTCGGCCTGGTTGTACAGCGCGGCCAGCTCGGGCGGATAGAAGTCGAGGTCGGTCCTGCCCACGAACTCTTCGCCGCTGGTGCGCCCGGACAGCACCGCGCCGTAGCGGTTGACCATCTCGTAGCGCAGGTCCGAGGCGCGCTTGAGGAAGATCATGGCCGGCATGTTTTCCACCACCGAGCTCAACAACTGGCGCGAGCGCTGCAATTCGGCGGCGATGCGTTTCTGGTCGGTGACGTCGAGCAGCAGCCCGGTGATTGCCGTCACCAGCCCGCCCGCGCCGAATTGCGGGTAATAGCTGGCTACCCAGTGCTGCACCGGCCCGGTACGCGGATCGGAGCCGGCGCCGGCGGTGCCCGAGCGCTCGGCGCCGACCAGCGCCCGCCCGGTGTCGAGCACGGTGCGGTAATCGGCCAGGATGCTGCGGCGCAGGGCCGGATCGTGGATCATGTCGCCGATGTGGCGGCCGATATGGGCGACGACCGGCTCACCGGTCAGCCGCGCCAGGAAATCGTTGACGCGGATCACCCGCAGCTCGTTATCGACATAGCTGAGGCCCACCGGCGCGGTCGCGTACAGGGTTTCGAGCTGGCTGCGCGAGCGCTCCAGTTGCTCGGTGCGTTCGCTGACCAGTTGTTCCAGGCCGTGGCGGTGCGCTTTCAGATCGATTTCCAGCGCGTTGAATGCTTGCGCCACGGCACCGGCCTCGCGGAAGGCCATCGGTTCGAGCGTGAACGGGCGGCCGGCGGCCAGCGCCTCGGCCGGTCCCACCAGGGCCCGTACCGAGCGTGCAATGCGCCCGCCTACCAGCCATGCCAGCGAAAAGCCGGCCAGCAGCACCAGGCCCATGGTCAGCGAGATATTGGTGACCGCGCGCAGCAGCTCTTCCAGCGCCTTGGCCTGCGGCGTGGACATGACCACGGTGGCGCCGCTCACCGGTGAGCGGCTGTAGCCGCGGTAGATGGCATTGCCTTCGGTGTCGGTGGTGGCAAACAGGGCGTCCGGGGTTTGCTGGAAGCGTGCGCGCAGGGCCGCGTCGGCCATTTGCCCCAGCAACTGGCGCGGCCCGCCCGCCTGCGCCACCAGCCGGCCTTCGCCGTCATACAGGGCCATGATCTGGTGCGGCTTGATGCGCTCGTCGCGTAGGATCTTGTCGAGCTGGTCCGGCTTGAGCAGGGCGGTCAGCGCATATACCACCTGGTTGTCCACGAACACCGGCACATCGACCGCCAGCAGCGCGCTGCCAGCCACGTACACGACCGACAGTTGCGCCCGCGCCGTGTGATACAGCGGCGCCAGGCGGCTGGCGTTGTTGATCGAATTGAAGGTGTCTGGCAGCGGCGCGCCGACGTGCATGGTGACCTGGCCGGTGCTGTCGCTGAGCAAAAATTGCGACGCCGGGAAATGCGGCCCCAGCAGGCCGCCGGCCTGCAGGCGCAACGTCGCCATGTCGTCGCTGCGGATGCTGGGAGAGATCGCCAGCGCCTGGGCCGCGCCCTGGCTTTGCACCAGGTCGCGGTCGATGGCGGCAGCCACCATGCGCGCGGCCTTGCGCGTGTCTTCCATCAGGGTGTCGCGCTCGCGGCTGTAGAACTGTTGCACCACCGCGCCGAAGCCGATCGTGGTCGGCAGCGCGCAGGCCAGGACCAGCAGGGCGATCTGCGCGCGGATCGACGGCAGGCGGGAGTTTTCCGGCACTGGCTGGCGCTAGAAGAAGACGGCGGTGCGCTGGATCACGCTGCCGTTATTGGTATAGGGAGCGGTGGCGCGCACCGAGCCGGTGTCGAACTTGCCGTCGTCGAGCTTGCTGTCGATCTGTTCGGCGAAGCTGTCCGGCAGGTTGTCGAGGCGCACGCCGTTGCCGCCGCGTCCACCGACGGCGTCGTTGTAGATGTACACCGCGCCGCCCTGGGCGCTGGTCATGAAGTCGGTAGTGCCGTTGAACGACCCGGTGATGAAGCCGGCCAGCGCCAGGTGTTGCGGCGCCAGCAGGTATTCGGCGATCTGGCCGTCGCCATTGCCATTGCCGGTGGCGCCCGGCGCGTGGGTGGTGCCCTGCACGTCGTCGCCGGGCAGGGCGCGGAACTTGTCCTGGTAGGCGTTGACTGCCGACGTCAGCGACGTCGATTGCTGGATGATATTTTTGACCCGGGCGCTGTCGATCAGGCTCTGCCCCTTGAGCACGCCGCCGAGCAGCAGGCCGATGATGACCAGCACGATGGCGATTTCCACCAGCGTGAAGCCGGCTTGCCGCGAAGTTGGAAGGGAGTGACGGGGCGCGCGCATGGTGGTTCCTTTCAGTAAATCAATCGCACTCTATATTACCGCAGCGCTAGCGCCCGGTGGAATGGTTCTGTTGCTGCTGAGTCAGTTGTTGCAGGCGTTCGGACAGGAATTTCAGCTCACGCGGATCGGTGACCTGACCGCTGTCGAGCAGGCCGCCAACCAGCGCCCGTGCGCCATCGAGCTCGTTCATGTCTTCGAGGATGAAAATTTCCAGCTGCCGCGCCCAGGCCGGCACCCTGGCGCCGGTGGCGTGCAGGCGGATGTCGTGCGCGTACGCGCGCGCCAGCGGCAGGTCGTGCAACCGGTGTTTTGCCACCAGCGCGGCGTGGGCCAGCCACGGCCAGCGCCGGTCGGGGTCTTCGGCAAAGCGGGCGTGGACAAAATCGAGCATCAGCCGCGTGCGCACGGGGTCGCCGACGGCGCCGTACACCTGGCTGGCAGCGAGCAGCGGCGACTGGCCGCGCGGGTCGAGCTCGAGCACGCGTTGCAGCCAGCCGATCACGGTGGGATAGTCGAGTTCGCGCCAGGACACGCTCACGCCCGCCTGCTCGTCGAACCCCTGCACGTACAGCATGGTCAGCCGCGCCAGCGCCACCGGCTCGCCCAGCGCCGCCAGTTGCAAGGCCTGCCTTGATGGCGCCGGCGGCAGTGCCTGCGCCCGGGCTTTTTCAGAGGGACGGCTGGCCTGCCAAGCCACCTGCAACAGCAGGGCCAGCACCAGCATCAGCCACACGCCGCGCGGCACCGCCTTGACCGGTTTCTGGACGGCAGTCATCAGATCTGCTTGCGGTAGAGGTCGAACAAGCCGGCGCCGGCCATCAGCGCCACGTACAGCGCGGTCTGGACCGCGATCGCCAGCAGCTCGGCGCCGCTGCCGCCGTGGTACACCAGCCAGTCGCTGCGGGTGAACTGGTCCAGGTGCGGCAGCAGCAGGGCCAGCAAATCGAGGCCGCCGCCCAGCACCTGCTGGCCCAGGTTGTCGGCAGCAGCGCCGGACTGCTTCATCAGTTGCAGCGCGCCGATGGCGCGCGCCACCAGGTAGAACGCCGTGGCTGCCGCCAGCGCCGGCAGCACTTGCTGCAAGGTCAGCACGCACAGCAGGCTGAAGGCGGCCACGATCCAGCACTCGCACAGCAGCGAGAACGCCCATAAGGCGGCCTGGTCCGGCGGCGCCAGGGCCAGCGCCAGGGCGCCGAACAGCAGCGCCGGCAACACGGCCAGGGCGCCAAAGCCGGCCAGCTTGCCGGCCAGGTACACGGCGCGCGGCATCGGCAGGGCCAGCAGCAATTCGAGCCCCTTGTCGTTGGCTTCGCGCACCATGCTGGTGATGACGAAGGTGGCGACCAGGAACACGCTGGCCAGCCGCAGCACGGCGCCCAGCAGGGCCGCCTGCAATTGATGGCTTTCGGTCAGCGCCAGTTCCTGCAAAAAGCCGGCCAGGCCCACGGCGCCGAGGGCGGCCACAATCAACAGCCACAGCAGGCGGTTGCGCAGCGCTTCGAGCAGGGTGTAGCGGGCGATCGTCGACGCCATCGATAAATGCATCATGGCAGCTTTTGCGCCGCGACCATGCGATTGAACAGGATGTTGGGCGAGAGCCACAGCACCACGTCGTCGTATTCGCCGCCGGGCGCGCGCGGATCGGTACTGGCCGGGCGCGTGACGAACGCCACGCCTTCACCGCCGAGGTTGGTTTTCTCGTCGATATTGCCCAGCCCGGCGTCGAGCAGCCGGGTGTTCTGGTCGCTGGTGGCGCCGTAGCCGTTGCGGCCGAACGACACGATCACGGCCGGGATGTCGTTGGCGTCGGAGGCCGGGATGATCTGGCCGTCCATGCCGCGCGTGGCCACCGTGATGTCGCGCGGCGAGCTCAAGGTGAAAAAGCTGACGCTGTCGGCAAACGAGGGCGTGACGGAATAGGCCAGTACCCGGCCCCAGCCGTCCAGGCGCGACACGCCCAGCGTGGCCCACGGCAGGTAGCCATAGCGTTTGTTGCAAAGGCTGCCGGCACGGTCTTCGCGGCCATCGATGGCGGAGATGGCGGGACATGGCAGGTAGCCGTTGCGCAGCGCAAAGCCGAACAGCGCTTCGCGCGCGTCTTCCATCACGCGCCGGGTATCGGCCACGCGGCGCTGCTCGAGCTGCGACGACAGCGGTGCCACCAGTCCGCCGATCAGCAGGCCGACCACCAGCAGCACGATGGCGATTTCGACGATGGTGAAGCCGGACTGGCGGCGCTGCTGGCTTAATCGGGAGTGGAATGGCATGGGCATTATTGCAGTGTTTTTTTGACGGGGGCGGTGGCGCGCAGGCGCTCGCGAATTAGGCGCAGCGGCACCCAGCCGAGTTCGTTGCTGAAGCTGCCGCCGGCGCTGCGCACATCGTCGGTGGCGGCGCGCGCCATGAAGTCGCGTACGGCTTCGGCATTGGCCTGTTCGTCGAGGTTGTCGGTGACCACGCCGGCCTGTTCGATGCCGGCCAGGCTGGTGCCCAGGTGGCGACCGCTGGACAGGATCACGGCTGCCGCGCAGCGGTCGTCCACCACGCAGTTGGCCGAGCCCACGCGGTAGAAGATGCCGCCGTCGCCGCTGCGGTCGAGCAGGGTCTTGGTGGCCTCGGGCGCGCGCGCGAGCTTGTTATCGGTGAACTCGGGCGAGACGCTGTAACGCAGCAGCTTGTTCCAGCCATCGCCGGGCGTGAGGCCCAGCGTGGTCCACGGCAGCCAGCCGGTGCAGGCGGCATCGTCGGTGCATGGCTGGCCACGTTCTCGCCCGTCCAGCGCCGACTGCGCCGGCCGCGGCAGCCGGCGGTGCAGCACCGCGTAGCCGAGCAGTGCTTCGCGCGCATCGGCCAGCGCAGCGCGCGTGAGCGCCTGGCGATGCAGGTCGCCCTTGGGCTGGCTGAACATGCTGATCAGGAACGACGACGCGCCGAGGCCCAGCACCAGCAGCAACAGCAGCAGAGCCGCGCCGCGCTGGTGTGCCAGCGGCGCCGGGCTCACCGTCATCTGACGCCGTGCCGCTGGCCGCTGGTGCACTGTCAACGGCTGCCGTGCGCGGGGCAGGCAGCATGGCGCTGGCCGGGATGGCCGGGATGGCTGGGGTGGCGTCATTGGCTGACGTCTTTCACGCGGCCGTCGGCCAGGTCGTAGCGCTGGCCCGGTTGCAGCACGATGCGCCGGCCCGACGGCAGGGTGACGGCGACGGCCTTGCTGTCGCGGTTGCTGAACTTGTTGGCGGCGCCGCGCTGCGGCACGTTGTTGAGCCAGATCGTGCTGCGGCCATTGCTGCTGCGCAGGACGCCGTTCATGGTCAGCTGTTCGGGGACGGTCTCGGTTGTCGCTGCCGCTGCCGGCGCCGAACCGGGCATCGGCATCGGCATTTGCGTTGGGATCGGCTGCTGCTGCTGCTGCTGCGGTTGCGAGGTAGGCGCAAGTTCGCGGCTGGTGCGCGCCATGGCCATCACCTCGGCTTGCATGCCGGGCGGCAGATTGGGTGGCAACGCGGGCACGACGTCGGGCGCGAACCCGGGGCGAGTTCCCTGCGGCATCGCCTGCGCGGCTGGCATCGCCGCTTGCATCCCTGCGGGCATGGCCGGCATCGTGCTTGGCTGCATTGCACCAGCTCTTTGCGCCTCGGCCGGCGACATGGCCGGCGCCAGTGCGCCAGCGCTACCCGGCGTGGTCTGCGGGAAGCCGATCCCGGCCCCGGCGCCGGCCGGCCGGTTGCGGCTGGCGTCGATGGCCTGGCGTTCTTGCGGTGTATTGAACAGTCGGCCCAGCTGCGGCTGGGCGTGCGCCGCGCACAAGGCGAGCAGCGGCAGCGACAGCAGTAGCCGTTTCATGGCCGCCTCCCGGTCGCCAGCGCCACCGATGGTGCGGAGGTGATGGCGCCGGCGTTGGGCGCCATGGTGATCCAGTTGAGCGTGCAATCGACGCCCAGGTTGCCGCCCGCAGCACCAGCGCCGCTTGCGCCACCTGCACCGGCCGGGTTGGCCTGGCCACCGCCAACTGCCGCCAGCCGCTTGAGCGAACAATCCTGCGCGGCGAAAAAGCCGCGGCCATGCAGCCCGCCGAGGAAGTCGAACAAGTCCATCTCGTGCAGCAGTTCCATGTGCAGGCGCATGCGGCTGCCGCGCAGCTGGTAGTCGCCCAGGTCCATCGCCGCTTCCAGCCGCACCGGTTGCTGCGGTTCGATCTGGTAGCTCAGCGGCGGCAATTGCAGTTCCTCCTGCACCTGGCGGATCGCGTCGACCCATTCCAGGCGCCGCTCCTCGCCGATCAGCCCGCGCTGGCGCAGTTCCAGGTAGCGTCGCTGGAAATTGCGGATGTCGCGTTTTTCGCTGTCGACGTGGGCATAGCGCGAGTGGGCTGTGTCGCGCAGGCGGGTGGCGTGTTGCAGGTCGGCGTCGGCGTCGTGGCGCTGGGCGGCAGTGACCGCCACCAGCGTGGCGCCGATGATGACGGCCGCCAGCGCGGCCAGCCCGGCGGTGCGGATCTGGGCGAACTCGGTGATCCAGTACGGCAGGGCGATGGTGTTCGCAGGCTTTTTTGGGGACAGGGCGGCAGGATTGGGATTCATGGCTTCCATACCAGGTTCAGGGTAAATCTGGCGCGGGTAGGCGCCGCTGTCGTGCCAGCCTTGCCGTCAAGGCGCACGGTGGGCCGGGTGTCGAGTGGTGGCTTGTCCACCTGCACCAGCAGGCGCGGGTTGGCCGCCAGCTGTCGGGCGAATTGGTTCATGGTGTTGACGGCATTGCGGTAATCATCTTCGGGCGACAAAATTTCCGCCTCGATCGAGAGCGATTGCGGTGGCCGCGCCGGGATGCCGGCCAGCAGCGACGACATCGACGTGGCCGCTGCCGTACCAGTGCCACCAGCACTGCCGTTGGCCAGCACCGGTGCGCCTGCTGGCGGCTGGCCCGGCAGATCGACCTTCCAGCCCAGTTGCAGCAGGCGGATTTGCGGCGACTGCTCCAGTGCCGCGCTTACCATGGACACCATCTGCCACGGCGATGGTCCCTGCACGACCAGCATGCGCTCGACATTGACTGCCGCGCGCATATTGGCGGTGGACGTCACGCGCGCCGGCATGGCGGCCATTACCTCGTTGTAGCGGCGGTCGAACTGGCGCGCTTCCTGCGCCAGGCGCTCGCTGTCGGCGCGCGCGTCCCACGCCTGCCACAGGTTGAGGCCCACCGCGCACGCGGCGATGCCGGCCACGGCGCCGGCCGCGAGGTACAGGTTGCGGCGCGCGCGCCACAGCTGGAAGTAGCGGCGCAGCGGCCCCAGCGTGTAGTGACTGGCCGGCTGAGTAGTGGCCAGCAGGGCCAGCAGCATGGTGTCGGCCAGCGCGCCGGCAGCGTCGCCAACGGCCGCGCTCACCCCCAGCCGGTCAGTCACCTGCGCCAGCGGCAGGAAGCGGAACGCGGTTTCAGGACCGTCCGCGCATTGCATTTCCAGGGCCGGCAACTGGCCGGCCGGCGCGATGATCACTGTTTCGAGCACGCTGCCACGCGCCAGCAGCCGTACGCTGGTCAAAAACTGCTGGGTCTTGGCGGCCTCGGCGCCGACGTTGACGGCGTCGCCATCGCGGTCGATGGCCGGCGTCAGGCGCGAGAATTTCAGCTGGCCGCGCTGGAAATAGCTCTGGCGCCAGCCCGCCGATTGCTGGGTCACTAGTAACAGGTGCTCGTCGAGCAAGCCGAGCTTGTTGACCAGGTGCTCGCTCAGCAAGGTGGTCGAGTACAGGCCAGCGAGTGGAATGCGTTCTTGTTCGAGCGCCTCCACCCATGGCAGCACGATGGCCGGATTGGTCAGCGCGGAGAGCAGCACGATGTCGTCGCGGCGGCCGTCCGGCTCGCGGCCCTGCACCTCGTGGTGGCGGAACGGCGTTTCGCGGTATTGTTGCAGCAGACGGCGCTGCGTGAGTTTGACGCCCGCGCGCCCGCTCACGTGCGGCAGGTGCACGCGTTGAAAATCTTCTTCGATCAGGTCGGTCAGCAGCAGCACCGGCACCTGGCGCTGGTGATCGAGGTGATCGAGCAGGTCATCCATGCCGGCGCTGTCGTTGGTAAAGCTAGCGCCGCCCAACAGGCGGCCGCGCTCCCAGCGCCAGGCGGTGAGGGTATCGTTGCTCAGATAGAGTACATGTCGGTTCAGCACGGGAGCCTCAGGTCTGGATCTTGCTGATCGTGTCGTATATCGGGCCCATCACGGACAACATGATCCAGCCCACCATCAGGCCCAGGATCACGGTCATGGCCGGCTCTATCATCGATTGCACCTTCTCGATCATTTCCTTCACTTCGCGGTTGTAGAAGTAGGCGACGTTGCGCAGCGCGCCGTCGAGCGCGCCGGTGGTCTCGCCCACCTTGAGCATGCGGATCACCAGCGGCGGAAAGATGCCGGTATGCTGGAACGCGGCCGTGATGCCCTGGCCCTCGGAAATCAGCTGGCCGGCGCGGCGCAGGCCGGCGGCCACCACGCGGTTGCCGACGATGCCCTCCGACAGCCGCAGGCATTCGAGGATCGAAATGCCCGACGCGTACATCATCGCAAAGAACGTGGCAAAGCGCGCCAGCATGATCTTGTGCAGCACCGGGCCGATCAGCCACACCCGCAACTTGAAACCATCGGCGACAAAGCGCGCCTGCTCGCTGTGGCCGAGCCATGCGCGCAGGCCGACATAAGCGACGACCGGCAGCGCCACGATGACGTACCAGTAATCGATGAAGATGCCGGACACCCAGATCAGCGCCTTGGTGTGCAGCGGCAGGGTGTTGCCCATGTTTTTGACAAAGCTGGTCAGCTGCGGCACCAGGTAGATCATCAGGAAGAACGTCACGCCGGTGACGAACAGGCCGACGGCCGCCGGGTACATCACGATCTTTTTTGTCTGCGACGCCAGCTCGTCCTGCCACTTCAGGCTTTCCGACAGGTTCTTGAACACCTCGGTCAGCTTGCCGCTTTGCTCGCCCGCCATCACCAGGCTGGTAAACGTGTGGTCGAACACCTCCGGGTACGCGGCCATGGCGGCCGACAGTTGCAGGCCGCCTTCGATATTCTCGATCAGGCCCGTGATCATCTCGCGAAAGCGCGGATGATCGATGCTCTCGCGCAGGTCGTTCAAGCCTTCGAGGATCGGCACGCCGGCGCCGGTCAGCTGCTCCATGTGGAAGCAGAAGTTGATCAGGTCGCGCCGCGTGATCACGCGTTTGAGCGCCATCACGCGCGCGCGCGACACGCGGCAGTCGATCAGGTCCAGGCCCATGCGGTGCAGGCGCAGTTCCAGGTCCGGCTCGTTCGATGCATCCATATTGCCGGGCTGGATCTGGCCGGAGGTGTTCATGGCACGGTAAATATACTGGGGCATCAGTGCAGCCTCCCCAGGCGCTCGGTCAGATCGACCACGCGGCCCACTTCCTCGAGCGTGGTCACGCCTTCGAGTACGCGGCGCACGCCGTCGTCGATCAGGCTGTGGAAGCCGCCGGCCGCTGCCGCCGTCTTCAGCTCGCGCGACGACACGCGCCGCGCCACCAGTTCATCCAACGCCGGCGTCATTTTCAGCAGTTCGATGATGGCGATCCTTCCCTTGTAGCCCTGGTGCGCGCAGCGCTCGCAGCCGACCGCGCGGTACAGCGTTTGCGGCGGCGCGTCGTCGGCCAGGCCGAGCAGCTGGCGCTCGACGTCGTCGGCTGTGTGCGCCTCGCGGCAATGCGGGCACAGCTTGCGCACCAGGCGCTGGGCGATGATGCCGATGATGTTGCCGGACATGATGTCGGGCAGCACGCCGATGTCGAGCAGTCGTGGAATCGCGCCGATGGCCGAGTTGGTGTGCAGCGTGGAATACACCTGGTGGCCGGTCATGGCGGCGGCAAACGCCATCTCGGCGGTTTCCTGGTCGCGGATCTCGCCGACCAGGATGATGTCCGGGTCTTGCCGCATCATCGAGCGGATGCCTTCGGCAAAACCCATCTTGGCCGATTCGTTCACCGACGTCTGGCGGATCATGTTCATCGGGTACTCGACCGGGTCTTCCAGCGTCATGATGTTGACGCTCTCGGTGTTGATGTGGTTGAGGATCGAGTACAGCGTGGTGGTCTTGCCCGAGCCGGTGGGGCCGGTCACCAGGATCACGCCGTCGGGCCGGGCGATCATCAGCTTCAGCAGGCTCAGTTCCGCTTCGCCGAGGCCCAGGCCGTCCAGCGGCACGATGCCTTTCTGGCGGTCGAGTACGCGCAAGACAAAGTTTTCGCCGTGCGTGGTCGGCTGGGCCGAGGCGCGGAAATCGATCTGCCGGCCCGAAAACTTGATCGAGATGCGGCCGTCCTGCGGCGCGCGCGTTTCGGCGATGTTCATGTTCGACATCACCTTAAGCCGCACGGCCATGGCTGGCCAGTACGATTTGTGCAGGCTGCGGATCTGGCGCAGGATGCCGTCGATACGGTAGCGGATGCGCAGGAACGACTGCTCCGGCTCGAAGTGCAAATCCGACGCGCTGTTCTGCACGGCGTCGGCCAGGATCGCGTCGATCAGGCGCACCATCGGCTGGCTGTATTCGTCGGACGTGGAACCCATGCTGGCGTAGTTCACTTCACCGGTTTCGATCTCGTGCAGGATGCCGTCGATCGACAGCTCGAAACCGTAATACTGGTCGATCGCGCGCGAGATGTCCGATTCGTTGACCAGCAGCGGCGTGATCGTGATGCCCTTGACCAGCATGGCGCTGATCTGGTCGAGTGCGACGATGTTGCTGGTGTCGGACATGGCCAGGATCAGGTTGTCCGTCTGCCGCTCGTAGACGATCGGGAACACCCGGTAGCGCTTGGCCACTTCCTTCGGAATCAGCTTTAACGCGATGGCGTCCACCACCAGGCTGGTCAGGTCGGCGCTTTGCTGGTTGAGGTTTTCCGACAGCGCCATGCGCACCGTCGCTTCGGTGACGAAGCCGAGCGTGATCAGCAGTTTGCCGAGCGGCTCGTTGCTGCGCTTTTGCTCGATCAGCGCGATGCGCAACTGGTCTTCGCTGATCACGCCTTTCTGGATCAGCAGTTTGCCGAGCGGAAGTTTTGCTTGTTCTGCCATGGAACTCCTAGTGCGCCCCGCTCAACTCGTGCATGCGCTGGCGCAGCGCGGTGCGGTCGAAACCGGCCGGCTTGTCCTGACCCAGCGCCAGTGCGCGCTGGTAATACGTCAGCGCCAGCTTGCCCTGGTTCAGGCGGTCGAGGCCGATGGCCAGGTTGTAGGCGTAGTCGGCATTGTCGGGCGCGGCCGAGTAGGCGCGGAAATACGTCTGCTGCGCTTCGGGCCAGCGACTTTGCTGGGCGTACAGGTTGCCCAGGGCGAACAGCACCGGGCCGGCCTCGGGATTGCCGGTCAAAATCGCTTTCAGGCGCCGCTCGTTCTGGCCGATGTCGCCGCCGCTCATGCCCACCAGGCCGGCCACGGCGGTGGCGTCGTTGGGATCGAGTTCGAGCAGGCGCAGGTAGTAGCTCGAGGCTTGCGCACCCTGGTTCTGGCGCGCGGCGACCGTGGCCAGGCCCAGCAGGGCGTCGCGGCTGTTGGGATCCTGGCGCAGCGCGGCCTGGTATTGTTGCTGGGCGTTGGCCAGGTCGCCCGTACCCAGCGCCTCGTAAGCGTTGGTCAGCGCCGGGGCGATGCGCGCCGGCTGCACGCTGCGCGCCACGCGGATATCGGTGTTGTCGGGTGCGGCCACGGGCGGCAGGCGCTCCTGGCGCGGCGTATTCGCCTGCGCCTGGATCGCCTGCTGGGCGGCGGCCAGTTCCTGCTCGGTGCGTTCCAGGCGGCGTTCGAGGTCGGCGCGGGCGGCGCGGCCCATGCCGCCCATCGGCGACGGCGCCAGCATGCCGGCCACCGACGGATCGCCGCCCGACGGATCGCCGCCCGACGGATCGACACCATTGCCGAGGACTGATGTATCGCTGCTGCCGGCTGGTCCGACGAATTGCACCGCGCCAGGGCCGGTAGCGCCGGTGGCGCCCGCTGGCGGCATGGCGACCGGTGGCAGGCGCGAGCCCGCGCCCGGCGCCATCACGGCCTGCCAGTAGTAGTAACCGAAGCCGAGGATGATCAGCGCCAGGACCAACAGCAGGCCGATCAGGCGCAGGCGTTCCGGGTCCATGCCTGGCGGCTCGGCGCTGGCGGCGGCTGCCGCGCGGACGCGGGCGCGTGGTGTGGCGTCCTTGCTGCTGCCGTTGTTGCCATTGCCGTTGTGGTTGCCATTGCCATTGCCGTTGCTGGCGCGTGGCGTGGCGCGCGGCCGGGCCGCTTCGGCGCTGGCGGCAGCTGCGCCGGCGGCGGCTGTCGCGCTGGTACGAAGCGGCGCACCGGTGACCGGATCGAACCCGGCGGACGATGCGCTGTATCCGGTCCCGGTCCCGGTTCCGGTCACGGTTTCGGTCCCGGAACCCGGGCGATAAGCTGGCGCAGTCCCGGCACGCGACAGGCCGGCGGCATCGAGGTCGCCACTGTCTGCGCCAAGTGAAGCGTGGTCGCCTGGACCAGCGCTGGCTGCGGCAGATGCCGACGTCCCGCGCGCAGGCGGCGCGGCCGGATCGGACGCCAGGTCGAAAGACAGGCTCGATTCATGCTGCGGCGCGTTCGGCGGTACCGGGTCCGGCATCGGGCGCAGCGTGTCGCTGGCGGCGGCAGCGCCGGTGGGCGAGGGCTGCTCCAGGCTGAACGACGGTTCGAAGTCCAGGCTGAGCTCGCGCCGGGCCGACGCCGCGCCAGCCGCTGCGGCAGGGGCG
>NZ_LROM01000147.1 GCF_001758785.1 Duganella phyllosphaerae | reverse complement strand
GCTGGCGGCAGCAGCAGCTGTATCCACACCCGACTATCATCGGACACCGGCGCCGGCACCGGCCGCGTGGCCAGCCACAGCAGCGCTAGGTGCAGCGCCACCACCACGGCAACTCCGGTTGCAGTCGCTGGCCGCCGCCCTGGCGAAAAACCACGCACAGCAACGGAAAGCGGCGGGGAAACTGCTGTCATGGTCTGCCTGAAGATTTGATTGGAACAACTGATGCCAATCTAAATTGTACTTTTCCCAACTCAACAGACGCGCGCAGCTTGGCGGGTAGCACCGGGCGCCACCTACAGCAGCGCCGCACGCACCTTTTGATACCCGCTGCGGCTAACCGGCAGCCGGCTGCCGTCCTTGAGGATGGCAACATGGCTGTCGCGGGTGGCCTGCTCGATGCGGTCGATGCGGCCGATGTTGACGATGCACGAGCGGTGGATGCGCAGGAAACGGGCGCCGTCGAGCTGTTCTTCCAGGTCCGCCAGGCGCTGGCTTTTCAGGTGGGCCTTGCCGTCGGCGTGGATGCGCACGTAGTCGTCCTCGGCTTCGATGTAGTCGATCCTGTCGCAGGCCACCACGTGGACCTTGGCGCCCTCGCGGATCAGCACCCGGTCCAGCGGCAGCTTGCGGCTGGCGGCATCGCGCACCAGGCGGGCGATGGCGGCATCGCCGGGCCCGGTCGCAATGTTGGCGCGCGCGTGGGCCAGCGCCTGGTCCAGCCGCTGCTGGCTGAATGGTTTCAACAGGTAGTCGAGCGCGTGGAATTCAAAGGCCTTGATGGCGTACTGGTCGAACGCGGTGGCGAAGATGTAGCGGGTCTGGTTGCCCGCCAGTTCGGCCACCTCGAAACCGTCTAGCCTGGGCATCTGGATGTCGAGCAGCACCAGGTCGGGCGCCAGCTCGATGATGGCCTTGACGGCCTCGAAGCCGTTGGCGCATTCACCGACGATGTCGATATCGGCATGTGCGCCCAGGTATTCGCGCACCACCGCGCGCGCCAGCATTTCATCGTCGACGATCAGCACCCGCATCGGCTATTCCCTGTGCTCTGTGGTGTGCGCCGGCATGGCGATGTCCACGTTGAAGTTGTTGTCCTGGCGACCCCAGCGGATACTGGCCTCGTGCTTGTAGGCGCCGGCCAGGCGCTGGCGCACATTGGCCAGGCCGATGCCGGTGTTGCTACCGGTGCTGTTACCGCTACTGCTGCTGCCATCCAGGTTCCCCCCCATGTCCTCATCGACCGGATTATCCACCCGGATGTGCAGCAGTGAGCCGGCGCGGCGCGCCGCAATGCGGATCACGCCGCCCTCGGGCAGGTTGCAAATGCCGTGCTTGACGGCGTTCTCCACCAGCGGCTGGATCAGCATGGGCGGAACCAGGCAAACGCCGGCCGCGTCGTCCACCGCGCACTCCACCCGCAGGCGGTCGCCGAAGCGCACCTGTTCGATGGCAAGGAAGTGCCGGATCAACACCAGCTCCTGGCCCAGCGTCACCATCTTGTGCGCTTCCATTCCCAGGCTCTGGCGAAAAAAGCTGGCCAGCTCCAGCGTCATGCGACGCGCCGCGCCAGCGTCGCTGGAAGTGAGCGCGCTGATCGAATTGAGGCTATTGAACAAAAAGTGCGGATCGATCTGGGTGCGCAGCATGCGCAGCTCGGCCTCCTGCGCCATCAGCATCGATTCGAGCTCGCGCCGCTCGGCGCTGCGGGCGCGCACGAATTCGATTACCACGTAGTGTACCGCTGCCGCGCAGCCATACAGCAGTATGCCCAGTCCGACGATCAGCGCCGACAACTGCGGCGTGATCACGAGGCCGGCCCACGGCACGTCCGGCAGCGCGGTCAGCGTATTCCACAAGTGCCCGATCAACAGCCACAGCACGCTCGAGACCACGGCCGCCACCGTCAGCACCGCCGCGATGGCGCCGGCCGGGCGCGCACCGAGCGGATAGGCGCGGCACAGGTAATAGGCGGAATAGCCGGCGACCAGCGCATAGACCACGGTCATCGGCACCGCGAACAGCATGGCGTTGGCCAGCGGCGTATCGCTGGCCAACGCGATCACCCCACCGAGCGCCAGGCCGAAGAACAGCCACACCAGCATGTAGATGGTGGCGCCGCGACGCTGCGAGAACGCTTCGATCATGACCGGGCGCACCTGCTCAGTTGCGCACTTCGAGGCCGCCGAGGATGGAATAGCCGCGCAAGACCAGGCGCTTGCCGCCGGCAGACGGCGGCGCGGTTTTTTCTTCGAAGCCGCCGATGATCGCGGTGCCCTCCATTACCACCGTCCAGTCCACCGGCACCTTGATGGTGATGCCGCCCGCCAGCGAGAACACGTTGAGCACCGCCTCGCCCTGGATCGAGGCCTGGCGCAGGTCGAGATCGGCGCCGCCGAGGATGGCGGTCACTTCACCGCCGCGAAAATTCTGCGAGGTCACACGCCGGTTGGACGAGCCCACCACCGAGACGAAGTTGATCACCTCGTCGCCCTCGCCGCCACGCGGGGCCTTGAACGGCTCGTGGCCGGGCGCCTGGAACGACGCCTTGGGACCGTCGCTACGGGACCCATCGCTACCGGACCTGTCGCTGCCCGACCAGTCGCCACTGCCGCTGCTGCTGCCGCCGTTGCTGGCGATGCTGGCCTTGTAGACGATGCCGATGCCGGCGATGATCAGCAGCACCGGCCAGATATCGCGCCAGTCGAAATCGAGGAAGCCAATCCCGCGCAGGATGCCGATACTGCCCACGCAGACCAGCACCACGCCGATCACGTTGCCGGAATTGGACCGGGCATGGGTGAGCTTGAGCACCCCGGCCAGCAGCAGCACGGTCGGCACCAGCAGGCGGCGGAAATCGAGATGGATCCAGCCCAGGTTATCGACCAGAAACAGCAGGCCGATGACCACGACCATGACGCCCAGCACCATCTGCGCCTTGGGATTGGGGTTGGTTCTGGTTCCGGTGCGGCGGCTCATTTTTGCTCCTGGTGGTTGGCGAAGATATTGTCAAGCAAAGGGCGCAGCAGCAGGCCGACGCCACAGGCGACGATCAACGCCGGCCAGGTGTCGCCGAAGCCCCAGCCCCAGATACGGTTGAACGATACATACCACCAGCCGGCAAAAAAGAAACTCCACAGGCCGCTGAGCAGGTAAGCGGGCGTGGTGGGCGGGATCACCTGGGTGATGCCACTGATTACCAGCAGCCAGGGCCAATAGCGCCACAGCTCGCTCACACGCAGGTCGAGGTCGATCATGTGCGCGCGCTCGAGCAGCACGACCACGCCGACCACGATCAGGCCCACGCCCCAGACCAGTTGCTGGCGCCATTTATAGACAGTTTCCACGTTCATGCTTGCTCCCCCTTGTGACATGACCATCACAATAGCGGGGAAACGCCAGCCGGCAAACCGCTATTCGGCGAATCACGTAAATTCCCCGGTGAACGGCGCAGACGCAAAAAAACCCACGACGCCGAAGCGGGTGGGTTTAGTGAAGACTGCGGTGAAAATTAGCGGCGGCGACCGTTACCGACCTTGACGGGAATCAGCGCAGGCTCGAACAACATCAAGCCCCAGCCCAGCTGTCGCCGGATCTCCTCGGGCGTCGGCGGCGGCTTCAGCTCACGCGCACGGCGCTCCAGCCACGCTCGTACCAAATGCTTCGAAGGATGCATAGTCTGCGACATGTCCGTCTCCAAGTAAATGTAGTGAAGCATGGTGGGCCCCGCAAAACCGTAGGTTTAGCGAGGCCCAAACCAAATTCTGGTGCCGGTACTTGAGGCTACCGGCTTACCTGCTGCCGAGCGACACTTGCAAGAATGCGCTCCAGGCACGCGCAGCCACTATAGCGTGGGCTGGCAGCGCACTCTGTACGCCGTCTCACACTATTACGGCGATAGCCGGCGGCTCAGCAGGTTTTCAAAGCTTTTGCTGCAAGAAATCGAGGAAGCAACCGATCCTGCGTGCCAGTTGCGTGTTGCGGTAATACACCGCGTGGATCTGCTGGCGGTAGCCGGTGTAACTGTCTTCCAGCACCTTGACCAGGCGGCCGGCGGCAAGGTCGGCGCGGGTCATGAAGTCGGCCAGGCAGACGATGCCCTGCCCGGCCAGCGCCAGCTGGCGCAAGGTTTCGCCGCTGGAGGCCGACAGCGACGGCGTGATGGCCAGGCTGTTGCCGGTGGCGTGCTGCAGCGGCCAGTTGTTGCCCTGCTCGTACTGGGCAAAGCCCAGCAGCGCATGCCCGGCCAGGTCTTTCGGCGTGCGCGGCGTGCCGTGCCGCGCCAGGTAACCAGGACTGGCCAGCACGTACAGCGGGCTGGCCGACAACGCGCGCGCGTGCAGCCTGGAGTCGACCAGCGTGCCGATACGGATGGCGATGTCGGTGCGGTGTTCGATCAGGTCGGTGATCTGGTCGTTGCTGCTCAATTCGAGGCGGATCTCCGGGTACAGGGCGCGAAACTCCGCCACGTGCGGCACCACGCAATGGAGCATGAACGGCGACGCCGCGTCCACGCACAGGCGGCCGGCCGGCTGCTGGCGACGGATGCGGATGGTTTCTTCGGCTTCTTCCATGGCGCCCAGGATGGCGCGCGCGCGTTCGAGGAACAACTGGCCCTCTTCGGTCAATTCCATGCGCCGCGTGGTGCGGGTAAGCAGCGACGTGGCCAGCTTGTCTTCGAGCCGCGACAACGCGCGGCTCACGCCCGACGTGGTCTGGCCCAGGTGCACCGAGGCGGCGCTGAGGGTGCCGCTGTCGATCACGGTGATGAAGGTTTTCAGATCGTCCGAATTAATGTCCACTTGGTTCTACTCTACTTGATTAGTGTTCACGCCACGTACAGCAGCACGGCAGCGAAGTGACAGGCGCTCCCGCCCAGCACAAACAGGTGCCACACGCCATGGCCATAGCGCCATTTATGGTCGGTCACGAAAAAAGCGATGCCCACCGTATAAACCAGGCCGCCACCGGCGATCCACAGGAAACCATCCCAGCCCAGCGCGTCGATCAGCGGACTGGCGCCGATCACCCCCACCCAGCCCATGGCCACGTAAATCACCAGCGACAGGATGCGCTTGCCCTTGGCGTATAACAGTTCCTGCACGATGCCCACCAGCGCCAGCCCCCACACCACGCCGAACAGCGACCAGCCCCAGGCGCTCCCGCGCAGGCTCACCAGCGTGAACGGCGTATAGGTGCCGGCAATGAGCAGGTAGATGGCGCAATAATCCATCTGCCGCAGCACGTCCTTGGCCCGCCCGCGCAGGCTGTGATACAGCGTGGAGACCAGGTACAGCCCGAACAGGGTGGCGGCAAAGATGCTGAAGCTGACTACTTTCCAGGGGTCGCCGCTGCGCGCCGCCAGCACGATCAGAAAAATGCCGCCCGCCGCTGCCAGGGCCGCGCCCACCGTGTGGGTAATACTGTTGAAGCGCTCACCGTAATACATAGGACTTCCGATACATAGGGCTTCCGATGCAAGTAAAGCGGACCATTGTATAGCGCATTGCCGCAACCGGCTGAACGTGATCACCCACGCAACTACTTAGCAAAAACTTAATAGTATCACAGAAAGAATTTATTCAAAGCAATGTTACAAAATGCGGCAATTGATGCCTGACGGTGGCATTAACAATTAGCGGGTTGACGGCATCGCGACATCTGTCGCACAATAGCCCTATTCGTCGCAAACAGGAACCGCCATGTCCAATCCCATTCCCTCGGTCAGCGAACTGACCCTGCTCAAGGCGCTGTGGAAGCAGCAGCCGCTGAGCGCCCGCGAAATCCACGACGCCGCCGCCGACGAACTGGCGTGGTCGTTCTCCTCCACGCGCAAAACACTCGACCGCATGCTCGACAAGGAGGTGATCGCGGTGCAAGTCATGCATGGCGTCAACGTGTACAGCCCCCGGCTCGACAAGGTGGGCACGCTGGCCGCGTTCGCCCACGACTTCGGCCGCCGCGTGATGGAACTGGACGCGCCGCTGCCGGTTGCGATGTTCACCGGCAGCAAGCTGGTGGACAGCCAGGAGCTGTCCCGGCTCGAACAAATGCTCAACGACTGGCCCGACGACGAAGCGGAGCAGCCATGACCGCAGCGACCATGGCGATGCCCACGCTGCTGCTGTGGCAATGGCTGCTGGCCTGCCTGGGCTGCGTGCTGGCCGGGCTGCTGGTACACGGCCTGCTGCACCTGGCGGCGCGCGCCTGGCCGGCGCTGCGCGGCCAGCGCCCGGTATGGCTGGCGGCCCAGGCGGTGGTGGCTGGCGTGGCGCTGCTGCCCTTGCTTCTGCCGCTCCTGCCGGCGCTCGACCGCGTGACGGTGGCGCCGACGCTGACGATTGCGGTGCCTTCGCCGCTGCCGTTGGCGCTGCCATCGCCATCGCCATCGCTTTCAGCAGCCGGCCGTGCCGAGGCCATGCCAGCGGCGCCCTTTGCCACCGCAGGCGCCGCCGTTGTCGCTGGGGCTGAAGCAGGCATCAACGTCGATCGCATTCCCGCTATCGCCACGACCGGTGCTGCCGGTCCCGCAGCGACGGCAACCGGCGGCGTCGATGTCACGGCGCCGGCGACCACCAACGTCGATACCATCTCGGCCAGCGGCACCGCAGCATCGCTGCTGGCCTGGGCGCCGCTGCTGTGGGCCGTCATCTACCTGGCCGGCCTGGCGTATGCCGTGCTGCGGCTGGCGCGCGCCTGGCTGCTGTGGCGCGGCCTGCTGGCCGGGGCGCAGCGCCTGTCGCGCCCGGCGCTGGGCGCCCACGGCGGCTTCGATGCGCACCAGCTGTACGACATTGCCCGCCACCGCGTGACGGTACTGGAAACCGCTGCGGCAGTCTCTCCGATGCTGCTGGGTGCGTGGCGGCCGGTACTGCTGCTGCCGCGCCACCTGCGTGACTTCCCTGTTCCCGAACAGCAGCTGATCATCGCCCACGAGTTGCAGCACCGGCGCGCGCGCGATCCGTTGTGGCTGGGCCTGTCGGCACTGGTGCAGACGCTGTTGTGGTTCAATCCGGCGCCGCGCTGGTTCGGCGCGCGCCTGGCCTGGGCGGTGGAACTGGCGTGCGACCGCCGCGTGCTGGCCGGCCGCCCGGCGCAGCAGCGCAAGCAGTACGCCTGCGCCCTGCTGGCCCAGTGGCGCGTGCAGCTGATGGCGCCGCCAGCGTCCGCCCTCGCCTTTGGCGCCGCCGATGCCGCGTCGGCCGGCGAGCGCATCGAACAACTGCGCCAGGCGCGGCCGCCAGCGCTGCCCGTGGCAGGCGCCCTGACTGTGGCGACCGTGTTGATCGGCGTGCTGGCAGCGAGCGCGGTGTTGCAACCGGCACTGGCGACAGCGACCGTGCCGGTGGCAGCAACGGCCGCACCGGCCACGCCATCCCCGACGTCGGCCACACCGCCAACGCTGTCCAACACTTCGAACCCGTCGAACCCGTCGAACCCAGCCAGCCAGCGTACCGAAGCACCGGCAATCCCGATCGCCTGGCAATACCCGCTGGACAAGATGCGCGTCTCGGGCTTTTTCGGCGTGATGCGCAAAGTTTCGCCGCGCCCCAGCGTGGGCCTGGACCTGCCCGCGCCGGTCGGCACGCCGGTACGCGCCGCCGCTGCCGGCATTGTCCTCGCCGCCGGCAAGCTGGACGAGAACAATGGCCGCTATGGCACTACCGTCGTCATCACCAGCGCCGACAGCAGCAGCGCCACCGGCTCCACCGAGGCCCTCTACGCCCACCTGGATACCACGGCGGTGCAACCGGGCTCGCACGTGGTGGTGGGCCAGGTGATCGGCACGGTCGGCCTGACCGGCTTTACCACCGGCCCGCACCTGCACTTCCAGCTGCGCCAGAACGGCGTGGCCATCGATCCGGCCACCATGCTCACTGGCCTCGACCGCGGCCTCGACCGATACGCCACCAGGCACGCGCTCAGCGTGCGGCGCCAGCAGCTGGGCTACTAACCCGATCTGATATCCACCACAATCCGCCACCCTGACCGGTGGCGGACCGGCCCACTGTCGCCCGCGTTTTGATCATCCGCCGGCTTCGTGTTCACCTCACAGGAACCACCATGTCACTCCCGATTCTTGCAGCCAGCATGCTGCTGGCCGCGCCATCCGTATCCGCCACCGAAGCACCACAGCCAGCGCAGCCGGTGCAACAGGTAGAAGTCAAAAGCGCCCGCGCCGACCTGCGCCAGCGCGAAACCACCACCGCCATCATCGTCACCCACGACGATCTGGTGCGCCAGGGCGACCAGACCCTGGCCGACGCCCTCAAGCGCCTGCCCGGCATCAGCATCTCCGGCGTGCCCGGCCAGGGCGGCGAGATCAGCATGCGCGGCCTGGGCAAGGGCTATACCCAGATCATGCTCAACGGCGAACCGGTGCCGACCGGTTTTTCACTCGACACGGTGGCGCCGGAGATGATCGAGCGGGTGGAGATCCTGCGCAGCGCCACCGCTGCCTCGAGCAACCAGGCGGTCGCCGGCAGCATCAACATCATCCTGAAAAAAGCGGCCACGCGCGGCCAGCGGTCGCTGGCCGCCAGCGTCACCCGCCGCGGCGGCACCACGTCGCCCACGCTGACCGCGCAATTGTCGGACCAGGTGGAGCGCCTGTCGTACAGTGTGGCCGCCACGCTGTCGCGCCAGCGCACCGAGGAAGCGATTGCCGACGACGAGACGCTGACCGACGCTGCCGGCGCGCTCACGCTGCGGCGCCACACCCCGCAACCGAAGTCCACCCGCAACGACACCCTGACCCTGACACCGCGCGTGAGCTGGGCGCTGGGTGGCGGCGATACGCTGACCTGGCAGGGCTTTGCCAACCTGCGCCACTTCGATGTGCGCAACCGCGCCGACGAGCAAACGCTGGTGGGCGAGCCCAGCGAATTCCCGCGTTTTGTGTCGGACTACCACGCCCGCATCGCCATGCTGCGCAACGACCTGCAATGGAACCGCAATCTCGCCAACGGCGACAAGCTCGAAACCAGGCTGGGCGCCAGCAGCAACCGCCGCAGCACCGGTTACGACTTTTACGGCATGACCGCCAGCGGCGCGCCCGCCATCCACCGCCACGTCGATGCCGGCCCCACCGAAACCGGCGTCACCTTTACCGGCACCTGGCGCCACCCGGTTGGCGCCGGTCACGCGCTGGCCTTTGGCTGGGACGCCAGCCGGTCGCGCCGCGACGAAGACCGCAGCGAAACCATTTTCGATCCCGCCGGCGTGCAGACCGATGCCACCAACGCCGACTACAGCGCGGTGGTCAAGCGCCTGGCGCTGTTCGCGCAGGACGAGTGGGAAATATCGAAACAGTTTTCGCTGTACGCGGGGCTGCGCCACGAACGCCTGCAAACGGCCAGCCGCGCGCTCGCTGCCAACGCGCCCGATGCGCTGGACGTCACGTCGGCCGTCTGGAGCCCGTCGCTGCAGGCGCGCTACGCGTTGCCGAACAAGGACGTGCTGCGCCTGGCGCTGGCGCGCACCTACAAGGCGCCGGCGCTGTTCAAGCTGGTGCCGCGCCGGTACACCATCGACAATAACAACAGCCCCACCAATCCCGACGAACAGGGCAACCCGCAACTGCGCCCGGAACTGGCCTGGGGACTGGACGCCGCTTACGAACACTACCTGGGCGACGGCGCCATCGCCAGCGTGAGCGTCTACTGGCGGCGCATCCGCGATGTGACGCAAACGCTGTTGTTCCAGCAGGCCGGGGTGTGGGTGACGACGCCGTTCAACAACGGCAACGCCAACGTGCACGGCATCGAGCTGGAAGCGAAGCTGCCGCTGCGCCGCCTGCTGGGCCAGACCGCGCCGGCGCTGGACCTGCGCGCCAACCTGGCGCGCAACTGGTCGCGGGTGGACCGCGTGGCAGGGCCCGACAATACGCTGGAAGAGCAGGTGCCGGTCACCGCCAACCTGGGCGCGGACTACAAGCTGCCCGGCACCGCTTGGACCGTCGGCGGCGATTTTACCTACAAGGGCGGCGTCACTACGCGGCAGTCGGCGCAGCTACGCACAGGTAACTCGCCCGGTCGCCAGCTGGACCTGTACGCGCTGTGGAAGTTCGATGCCAAAACCCAGCTGCGGGTGGCGGGATCGAACCTGCTGCACCAGCAGGCGCGCGAATGGCAGCAGTACCAGGACACCGGCACACGCGCGCGCGACACCTTTACCGAGACCCGCGCCGCCGTGCGGGTGATGGTGGAGCACCAGTTCCGCTAGCCGTGCTGTGGTATGGTTTCGCCCATGACCACAGCACCTATTTCTCCAGTCCACAATGATCGACCGTACCAGCGCTGCATGATCATGGGCGGCGGCGGTTTCCGCTTCGGCATCTACATCGGCATGTATGCGGCGCTGCGCGAGGCGGGAAAAGCGCCCGACGTGATCGTGGCCAGTTGCGGCGGCGCGATTGCCGCCGCCATCATCCACAATTTGCCTGAACCGCAGGCGCAGCGCGAGTGGCTGTCGTCGCGCGCCATGTACGATTTCTGGTGCGGCCTCAAGTCCACCCGCCACGCGGCGCTGCTGGCCACGCTGGCACGGGCGGCGCGGCGCACGCTGTCGTCGGCACGGGCGCCGGTGATCCCCGACCTGTTCGGCGACTTCCTGTTCGACATCCCGTCGCAGCTACCCTTCCCTGCCGCCACCGGCACGCCCGAAGTGGACGTGGCCATCATCGGCGGCAAGCTGCTGTTCGACGCCAACGAGGTGGGACGCCCGCGCGGCCAGCGCAAGCTGTTTGCCGAAACCGTGTTTTGCGGTGAGCGCGCCGCTGCCGCGCTGCGCGGCATGACCTCGCCGCTGGCCGACCCGCGCTGGGGCGAGCACGCAGTGGCGCCAGAGCTGCTGATCGACAGCGGCGTACCGATCACCGAGGCCGCGCGTATCTCGATCGCCGACATGATCTACTTCCGCTGCCGCCAGTACCAGGGCGCCGAATACATCGGCGGGGTGCTCGACCTGTTCCCGGTCGAAATCGCGCGCCAGCTGGGCACCGAAGTGGTGATGGAGTTCAAGGAGGCGTTCGACCAGGTGTTTTCGATCCCGGCCTGGCGCTCGGTGCTGGGCTTGAATGGCAATGCACGGCTGCGCTACGCCAATACGTACCTGGCCGACCTGCGCATCGACTCGTCCGATATCTCGAAGGCGCTGGCGCGCCAGCAGTTGCAGCAAAAGCTGCACTGGAGCCGCAACCGCATCGAGCTGGCGATGCCGCCCACGTACGACATCTTCGTACAGCACGCGCGCGACCAGTGGCAATACGGCTACGACCGCGCGAAGGAAGCGCTGGCGCATCCGGTCGGGCGGCACCCGGACGTGCGGCGCGCAACGCGTTACAGCCGGCGCTTTGCCGACCTGTAATCTGGCGACCGTAATCTAACGACGCGGCTATTTACACATCTCGCGCCACGATTCCTCGAATTCATCGTGCGGCATATCCTGCGCCAGCATGGTCAGCTCGCGCGCCACGGAGATGTAGCGCTGGTAGCCCAGGTAGGCGCCGAACGCATCCTTGGCATTGACCTCGCCGCACGGCGCGCCGCCCTTGCCGATGAACTGGTTGCGAAACTGCGCCGACGCCGGCTCGCGGATTTTCTCCCTGACGTATTTCTCGCCCATGGAAATGATGACGCTCGCTTCGCGCTGCTTTTTTTGCGCACGCGTTTCGCCGCAGCCAACCATGGCCAGCATGGCGGCCATCGCCAGCAGCCCGGCGCCACGCCAGCGCAAGGTGTGTGAAAAAGTCATGTGTTTTCTCATCTTGTGTACCCTGGGACCGATTTTAATCGACCTGCCCGGCCCTTGGTACTCTCCCAGTTGACCTGTAACGCGCCAGCCTCCCGCATTGTTGACAGCCTGCGATTTTGTTAAACTGGTCAGCTTTACATTACAACAATCGGAGACCGACCGCATGTCACACAACCTTCCCGACCGTCTGGTACGTACCGTCCAAACCCTGCTGGCCTGCACCATGTTGCTGGGCAGTTATGCGGGGGCGGCGGAAAAGCTGGCCCACGTGACCATCCTGGCCACCGGCGGCACCATCGCCGGCAGCGGCGCCAGCTCCACCACCACGGTCGGTTACACCGCTGCCACGGTCGGTGTCGATACCCTGATCAAGGCCGTGCCGGAACTGTCGAAGGTGGCGCAGGTGAAGGGCGAGCAGGTGTTCCAGATCGCCAGCGAAAACATGACCAACGAACACTGGCTCACGCTGGCCAAGCGCGTCAACACGCTGCTGGCGCAGCCGGACGTCGATGGCATCGTCATCACCCATGGCACCGACACGCTGGAAGAAACCGCCTATTTCCTCGACCTGACGGTCAAGAGCAGGAAGCCGGTAGTGGTGGTGGGCGCCATGCGGCCCGGTACGGCGCTGTCGGCCGACGGCCCGATCAACCTGTACAACGCGGTGCTGCTGGCCGCCAGCAAGGAAGCAGTCGGCAAAGGCGTGCTGGTGGCGCTGAACGACCAGATCCACAGCGCGCGCGATGTCAGCAAGACCAACACCTCCACGCCGGACAGCTTCAAGACGCCGGAACTGGGCCTGCTCGGCTACATCCAGGGCAGCAAGCCGTATTTTTACCGCGCCTCCACCCGCAAGCACACCGCTGACACCGAGTTCGATGTCAGCCGCCTGGCATCATTGCCACAGGTCGATATCGTCTATGGTTACGCCAACGTCGGGCCGGTGGCGCTCAATGCGCTGGTGGCGGCGGGCGCCAAGGGCATCATCCACGCCGGCGTCGGTGACGGCAGCCTGGCAGCGACCGTCAAAACCGCGCTGGTGGCCGCGCGCAAGCAGGGCGTAGTGATCGTGCGCGCCAGCCGCGTAGGCCAGGGCATCCTGGCGCGCAACGGCGAAGCCAACGACGACGAACTCGATTTCGTGGCGGCCGATACGCTGAGTGCGCAAAAGGCGCGCATTCTGCTGATGCTGGCGCTGACCAGGACCAGCGACACCAAGGCGATCCAGCAGATGTTCTACACCTACTGATTCATGGGTAGTCCGGCCGCCGCATCTGGAACAGGTTGGCGGCCGTGATCTCGAAGTAATCGGCCGGACCGCCGGCGCGCAAGATGGTTTGCGAGCCGGCCGTGTCG
Organism: Duganella phyllosphaerae; assembly: GCF_001758785.1. Classification (GTDB taxonomy): domain Bacteria; phylum Pseudomonadota; class Gammaproteobacteria; order Burkholderiales; family Burkholderiaceae_D; genus Rugamonas; species Rugamonas phyllosphaerae. The sequence goes on along the minus strand of NZ_LROM01000147.1, from coordinate 160,971 downwards.
TAAATGCCATCGCGCAGCAGTTCGCGCGCGATGTGTACTCCCACCACCTCCCCCATCACCAGCCAGGTATCGGTGACGTCGCCGGCTGCGCCCTGCAGGCGGATGATCTGGCTGCACTTGCATTCGAAGGCGACCGGGCTGGCCGCCACGCGCGGCACGCCGACGATGCGCGACGGCGCCGTGGCCAGGCCGGCCAGGGCAAACTCGTCCACCTCTGGCGGCGCCGGTGCGCAGCTGGCGTTCATGGACTCGGCCAGCGGGCGCGTGGCCAGGTTCCAGACAAACTCTCCGGTTTCCTCGATATTGCGCAGCGTGTCCTTGCGGCCGATGCTGGCAAAGCCGATCAGCGGCGGGGTGTAATTGAAGGCGTTGAAAAAACTGTACGGCGCCAGGTTGCGCACGCCGACAGCCGATTGCGAGGCGATCCAGCCGATGGGGCGCGGTCCGACAATGGCGTTGAAGGGATCGTGCGGCAGGCCATGGCCTTGCGCGGGTTGGTAAAAATAGCGGTCGTCCATGATGCTCCGGGAGTGACGGCGCCGGGCGGCGCCACGGCGTATTCTGGCACATGCGGACGTATACGACTGCGGGGCGGACACTTGCGCGCCCGCCCCGCAGCAACTCAAACCCAGCTCAGCTTACGCTTGCTTGGCAGCCTTGCGGCGACGTGCGACCACGCCCAGCAGGCCCAGTCCGGCGATCATCATCGCGTAGGTTTCGGCTTCTGGCACTGGCGCCATGGCCAGGTTGACGTTCGACGAGTACGAACCGCCGCCCGCGCCTTGTACCAGGCCGTTGACCGACAGGTAGTAGCTGCCGGCGCTCAGGCCGTTGGCGCTGAACTTCCAGTAGTCTTCGGTGCCCGCGCCCGAACCGAGCACGTTGGTGCCGGCGTAGGTCGAGATGACGGCCTGGGTGACTGGATCGTATTTCACCAGGCTGAAGCCGTTGATTACCAGATCCTGGATCGGGTTGGTGCTCAGGAAGGTCGAGCTCAGGGTGCCGGCAGCGTTGTAGTTGCCGTTCAGGGTGAAGGTGAAACGGTCGTTGAACACGTCGGAAGTCTGACCGGCGGTAAAGGTGTTACCGACCACGGTCTGGAAACCACCGGCGTTGTTGCTGACCAGAACAGCCTGCTCGGTATCCCCAATGTTCGCGGCGAAGGCCGACGAGGTCATTGCGCTGGCGCCCATGATCATCGATGCGATCAGGATATTTTTAAGTTTCATAGTCATTCCGTAGAGAGAGATTGTTAGTTGCAAATCCGGTGACGCAGCACCGGTAGCTGGACAATATAGAGTTGTAGCGGAGTCAACTGTTCGCTAACTAACACAATGATCAATATTGCAAACTAGTTGTCTCGATAGACACATTTACACAAAATCGCTGTTGTTAACAGATTCTGTGGATAAGCCTGTTAACAAGCCAGCCGACCGCCGACCAAGCATTTGTTTTTAAATGGAAATTTTGCTGTGCGCAAAATTAACGCAGCGAAAGTTATCCACTGCCCTTACACTAGGCAAGTTTGCTGATCAGACCACAGGAAGACCATGACCCACCGCCTCCATTCCCTCGCCCTTTCCTTGATGCTGGGCTTTGCCTTGATACCGGCCCACGCCGCCGATGGGCCGGCCGCCTCCACCGCTGCCAGCGTGCGCGAGCAATACACCAAGTATGAATACCGCATCCCGATGCGCGACGGTACCCGCCTGTTTACGGCCGTGTACGTGCCCAAGGACGCCAGCCAGCGCTACCCGTTCCTGATGGAACGCACGCCATACAGCGCCGGCGTGCATGCCGACGATGAACTCCATTACGGCGTCGATTTCTATCCGACGCGGCTGGGGCCGTCGCCGGAGTTCCAGCGCAGCGGCTATATCTTCGTCCAGCAGGATGTGCGCGGCCGTTACATGTCGGAAGGCAAATGGCAGGAAATGACGCCGCACGTCAATCCGCGCCGCGCCAAGGGCGAAGGCAACGAGAGCGAGGACATGCACGACACCGTCGAGTGGCTGCTGAAAAACGTCCCCAACAACAATGGCAAGGTCGGCATCCTCGGCATTTCGTACCCGGGCTTTTACACCTCGGCCAGCATTATCGACTCGCACCCGGCCATCAAGGCCGCCTCGCCGCAGGCGCCGGTGACCGACCTGTTCATGAACGACGACTCCTACCATGGCGGCGCCTTCATGCTGGCGGCCAATTTCGACTTTTACGCGGCGTTTGTCGAAGCACAGAATCCAACGCCACTGCCCAAGAGCTGGACCAACTTCGACTACGGCACGCCCGACGGCTACCAGTTCTTCCTGTCGCACCTGACGCTGTCGAATATCACCGACACCATGACCGCCGCCCAGCGCGCCTTGCTGATGCCGACGATCGCCAATTCGACTTATAACGACTTCTGGAAAACCCGCGCCATCGCGCCCCACCTGAAAAACATCAAGGCCGCCGTGCTGACCGTGGGTGGCTGGTACGACGCCGAAGACCTGCAGGGGCCGCTTACCACCTACCATGCCATCAAGCGCAACAATCCAGGGATATACAGCGGGCTGGTGATGGGACCATGGTCGCACGGCGGCTGGCGCCGCTACGACGGCCAGAGCCTGGGCAGCGTGCAGTTCGGCGCCAAGACCGGCGAATATTTCCGTAAAAACATCGAGTTCCCGTTCTTCGAACAGCATCTGAAAGGCGTGTCCAGCTCGAAACTGGCCGAAGTGCACGCCTTCGAGACCGGCAGCAACGTCTGGCGCGAGTACCCGGCCTGGCCACCCAAGCAAGCCCAGGCGCGCACCCTGTACCTGGGCGCCAACGGCACGCTGGCATGGCAGCAGCCGGCCGCCGGCGGTGGCGACGGTTACGACGAGTACGTGGCCGATCCACGCAAGCCAGTGCCGTACACCGGCTATCCGGCCATCGGCGTGCCCAAGGAATACATGGTGGGCGACCAGCGCTTTGCCGCGAGCCGGACCGACGTGCTGACCTACCGCAGCGAGCCGCTGGAAGAAGACGTGACCCTGAGCGGTCCGGTAAAACCGCGCCTGTTCGTCTCCACCACCGGCACCGATGCCGACTGGGTGGTGAAACTGATCGACGTCTATCCCGACGATTATCCATCGGCCGACAAGCCCGATAGTCCACGCAGCGACGTTGCCAAGCCAGCCATTCCGATGGCCGGCTACCAGCAACTGGTGCGCGGCGATCCGCTGCGCGGCAAGTTCCGCAACAGCTTCGAGAAGCCGGAACCGTTCACCCCTGGCAAGGTCGAGCCGGTCAATTTCAGCATGGCCGACGTCAACCACACGTTCCGCCGAGGCCACCGCATCATGGTGCAGATCCAGAGCTCGTGGTTCCCGCTGGTGGATTTGAACCCGCAGACGTTTGTCGATATTCCCAAGGCCAAGCCCGAGGATTTCAAGAAGGCGACCCAGCGCGTGTACCACGCACCGTCCATGTTTTCGGGCATCGAAGTGCAGGTGATGCCGGGCACGCGCTAGGGATGTGTGCAGGCGGACCGAGTGAACTTTGTCCACGAGGGGCAGTCCAACAAGTTCAGCCACCCGGAGGTTCGCCATGCTCACCGACAAAACCGAGTTCGATCAAATCAATGACAGGTTGAGTGTGCTGGAGGCCGACGTGGCGGTGATCAAGTCTAATTATGCAACCAAGGAGGACATCGCAAAGCTGGAAACCAAGATTGTTAAAATGGAAAATACCCTGCTCAAGTGGTTTATCGGCACCGCCATCGCCCTCACGGCGGCGGTATTTGCCATCGCCCGCTACCTGCAGTAAATCGCCCCTCCACGAGAACAACAAATTATTGCCAATAGGAAATCTCTATTGGGTATATTTAATCTGTAAACTTAACAGGGTTGGCTTTAGGCAATATGATAGCGGCATCAGCGCCACTATCGTCGCTGCCACTCAAGGAATACCATGGAAAACAATCACACCGGCCTCGGCGTCGCGGCCCGCCTGCGCATCGGCTTCGGCATCGTCCTGGCCATGATGCTGGCCTTGACCGCCCTGGGCGTCGTCAAGGTCAACGCCATCGACAGCAGCCTGCAGCACATAGGCGAGGTCAATAACGTCAAGCAGCGCTATGCAATCAATTTCCGTGGCAGCGTGCACGACCGCGCCATCGCCCTGCGCGACGTCACCCTGGTGGCCGATGCAGACTTGGCCGGCGTGGTCGCCCTGATCGACAAGCTCGATGGCGATTACCAGCAGTCGGCACGGCCGATGGACGCCCTGATGTCGCAGGTGAAAGCCAAGGTGATGCCAGAAGAGCGCGCCTGGCTCGACAAGATCAAGCAGAACGAAGCACGCACCATGCCGCTGGTGAAAAAGATTATCGAAGCACGCCGCGCCGGCGACATCGACGGCGCGCGCGATATGATGCTGCGCCAGGCCAAGCCGGCCTTCATCGAATGGCTGGCCAGCATCAACGGCTTTATCGACCAGGAAGAAAAAATGACCGAGGCCGAATCGGCCCTCGCGCGCCACGGCGCCCACAACTTCCAGTCGCTGGCCCTGCTGGCCGTGGCGATCGCGCTGGTAGTTGGCGCGGTGGTGGCGTGGCGCGTCTCGCACTACCTGCTGCGCGCGCTGGGCGCCGAGCCGGTACAGGTGAAAGCGCTGGCGAATGCCGTCGACCGTGGCGAGCTGTACCACCAAGTCACGCTGCGCGATGGCGACCGCGACAGCATCATGGCGGTGCTGGTCAAGATGAGCGGCAACCTGCGCGCCACCGTCACCGAGGTGCATGACGCAGCCCAGGCAGTATCGAGCATCAGCAGCCAGATTTCGGCAGGCAACCAGGACTTGTCGAGCCGCACCGAGGACCAGGCCAGCTCGCTGGAAGAAACCGCGTCGGCAATGGAAGAGCTGACAGCCACCGTCAAGCAGAATTCCGACAGCGCCCGCAACGCCAGCAAGCTGGCGCGCGAAGCCTCCGGCGTGGCCAGCCAGGGCGGCGAGATCGTCGGCCAGGTGGTGCAGACCATGAACGCCATCGACGCGTCGTCGCGCAAGATCGAAGAGATCATCAGCGTCATCGACGGCATCGCCTTCCAGACCAATATCCTGGCCCTGAACGCGGCCGTGGAAGCGGCCCGGGCCGGCGAACAGGGTCGCGGCTTTGCCGTGGTCGCCACCGAGGTGCGCAACCTGGCCCAGCGCAGCTCGACCGCCGCGCGCGAAGTCAAGACCCTGATCGACGAATCGGTCGAACGCATCCACACCGGCACCGAGCTGGCCGAACACGCGGGCAGCACCATGCAAGACATCGTCAACAGTGTCAAGCGCGTGTCCGACATGGTCGAATCGATCGCCAGCGCCAGCGAAGAGCAGCGCGTGGGCATCGAGGAAGTCAACCGCGCCATCACCCAGATGGACCAGGTGACGCAGCAGAATGCCGCGCTGGTGGAAGAAGCGGTGGGCACGGTCGATATCCTGCAAGAGCAGGCAGTGCAATTGAACCAGGCGGTGGGCGTGTTCAAGACCGAACCGGGCGCGGCAATGGCTGCGGCGCCGGCCCGCAAGGCTGCACGCACGGCGCAAGCACAGCGCCTGCTGGCCACCACGGCATGACGCTGCCGGCGCGGTTGCCGGTGCGGCGGCAAAATCCGGAGCCGGTGCGGTTGCGGGCCTTGCAGCAGCTGGGTGTGCTCAATACCAATACTCGAAGTTCGCATCATCAACCGCGAATGCAATAAAGGCATTCTTTTTGTAGACGGAAAGCGCGCTATGGATCACTTCGCTTTCCGTGCCATATTCGCCGGTTGCCACTTTGGCCTGGACCGCATCCGCCAACTCCAAAGGGAGGGTGATGCTTAATTGTCGTGTAGTAGTCATGGATACACCACTGAAAGAAGATTGAGTATCTCTCTATCTTGCTCCGGTATGCGATCAATGGTCGCCGGAATACGCGGCATTACCTGCCAAAACCCGACCTAAGTCAGGGAGGCCTGATGACCGGCCTGCTCCGCCGATTCACCGCCAGCGATTCCACCGAAGCTTAAATCAAGCTCGACCAGGATATGCACGCACGCAGGAGACTTGAAATCTCCCGCGAACATTTGACCTCATCGCGGAGGAACGCTCAGTCCATCTGGATGTCGGCGCAAGACTCGACTGGCTAGTTCTGCATTACTTCACGTCGAGCAGTTCGACGTCGAAGATCAGGTTGGAGTTCGGTGGAATCGGACCCACGCCGCGCTCGCCGTAGCCATAGCTGGCCGGTACGATCAGGGTGCGCTTGCCGCCCACTTTCATGCCTTGCACGCCTTCGTCCCAGCCCTTGATGACCTGGCCGCCACCGAGCGGGAAGCTGAACGGCTCGCGGCCGACCGACGAGTCGAACTTGTCGCCGTGGCGGTCCGGGGCGGCAGGCACGAACAGCCAGCCGGTATAGTGGACCACTGCGGTGGCGCCGGCCACGGCTTCCTTGCCGGTGCCGACAACGGTGTCGATCTTTTGCAGTTCGGTGGCGGCGACCGGGGCAGCGGCGGGTGCCGAAGTTGGTACCTCAGCGGTCGGCGCGGCCGCTGGGGTCGAGGCGGCGGCCGGGGTGTCGGCGGCAGGTGGAGTTTTCTCTTTGTTGCAGGCGGTCAAGGCGAGCGTGAGGGTCAAACCGAGGATGGCGGTGGACAGCAGTTTCATGAGTGGTCTTTCGTGATGGTTGTCAGCCGCCGCAGCATACAGCGCCGCACGCCTTCTGCCAATCTGAAATGATACCAAGGAGGGAAAGGCGCCCTCCCACATCGCGGGTTATGCCGGCGGGAGGACATGCCTACAATCGGAAGCTCTCCCCCCCTCCTGCGAAAGCACACCATGCAAGACTTACTCACTCCCAACAACTGCGCACTGGTCCTGCTCGACCAGCAAGCCGGCCTGCAATTTGCCGTGCAATCGATGGACCGCCAGACCCTGCTCAACAATTCCGTGGCCCTGCTCGAAGCGGCGCTGGCGTTCTCGCTGCCGATCGTTGCCAGCACCTCGGCCAGCAAGGTCTACAGCGGCCCCCTGCTGCCCGACTTGCACGCCCTGATTCCCGACCACCCGGTACTGGAACGCCGCAACATGAACGCCTGGGAAGACCCGGCGGTGCAAGCGGCCATCGTCGCCACCGGCCGCAAGAAACTGATCTTCTCCGGCATGCTGACCGAGGCGTGCATCAGCTTTGCCGTGCTCAGCGCCATCGAAGCGGGCTACGAATGCTACGTCGCCGGCGACGCCTGCGGTGGCCTCACCGAAGTGGGCCACAACCTGGCGCTGCAACGCATGACCGCCAAGGGCGCACAACCGACCAGCTGGCTGCAAGTGCTGCTGGAACTGCAACGCGACTGGACCCGCCACGACACCTACGACGCAGCGCGCGCGGTGGTGGAGAAAAATGGCGGTGGTTACGGCGTGGGACTGCGGTATGCCAAGCAGATGTTGACGCCGCAATAGTCGACCGCACGCTTGCGCGACGGCGGTCAACCATGAAAGCAATCCAATGGTAAGAGCCCGCTTTTCGCTTGTGTACCAGGTTTAGGCGACGCTGAATGTCCGTAAAATGCAATGTAGTCGGCCAAATCGGTCGACTACAAGGCAACTACATTCAGAATCCTCGCCATGAAAACTCTTTTAGCGCTCGTCATGACAGCCCTGCCGCTCGCTGCCGCAGCTGCGCCTACGCAAGTGCTGGGCATTCCTTTCAATGGCAAGCTGGCTGCTGCACCCGCCATCTGCCCGCTCAACAACGAGAAGGCCGGGCAAATTTGCTGGCGGGCCAGTCCGCGCAGCGATGAGAGCGGCGGGCGCTGGGGCAGTGTTCACTTGCCGGATCCCGATTCCCGCCCGCTCTGGGCAGCGCGCGGCTGGTACGAGATGGCGGTGAAAAAAGACCTGACTGTCACGCGCATCAAAGTGCTGGCCGAGGGTACCGAGCGCGAAACGATATTCCAGTCGATCTCGGCCCGCTTCGGCGCGCCCGTGAGCGACGATGGCCGCACTGCGCGGTGGGAACACCGCGACGCCATCGTGCAAATGCTGTGCGCGGCGCCCACCAAGTGCTGGGCCACTTTTACTGTGCCTGTAACCGATACCGCTGCACAAGAGAAGCGCCTGGCGCAGCACCAGAAGCCTCGGCCAGTCACGCCTTGAATGTCTTGAGGCCGTAGCGACGGCGCAGCGCCGGCCGTAACACCGCAGCCATCTGCAACGGCGCTGGCCGCTTGTCTGGGCGTGTGGGAGTCGCCGTGCGACTCACGTGAGCGCGAGACTGTGTGAACCCAGGCGACAGTCGATGCGCGGGCTCTTGCGGATACTTTGATAAGGTTGGCCTGCCCAGCAGGAATCGAACCTGCGACCCTCAGCTTAGAAGGCTGATGCTCTATCCAACTGAGCTATGGGCAGTTTTTGTACAGCGAGAATTCGCCGCAGAAATGAAAAACGGGTTGTCTAGGACAACCCGTTTAGTGTTTTTGGTCGGAGTACAAGGATTCGAACCTTGGACCCCCTGGTCCCAAACCAGGTGCGCTACCGGGCTGCGCTACACTCCGAAGACAGCATTCTAATCCTCCGGGGCGTCGGCGTCAATGGACGCCCCGAAGTATCTTGCAAAATCGAACTAATCAGGCGGCCAGCTTGACGTCGATCTTGTCGGCGATGCGCTGGGCCATCGACCTGGCGTGGTCGGCGTTGCGCGCTTCCACCATCACGCGGATCAGCGGCTCGGTGCCGGAGGCGCGGATCAGCACGCGGCCGGTGTCGCCCAGTTCGCGCTCGACCTGTTCTTTTTCGGCCACCATGGCGGCGTTCGCGGTCCAGTCGAAGCCGGGTGTGACGCGCACGTTGATCAGGGTTTGCGGGAACAGCACCAGCTCGGCGGTCGCCTCTTCCAGCGAGCGGCCGGCGCGCTTGAGCGCGGACAGCACTTGCAGCGCCGAGATGATGCCGTCACCGGTGGTGTGCTTGTCGATGCACAGCAGGTGGCCCGAGCCTTCGCCGCCCAGCAGCCAGCCCTTTTCCTGCATCACTTCCAGCACGTAGCGGTCGCCAACCTTGGCGCGCGCAAAACCCACGCCTTTCTGCTTGATCGCCACTTCCACCGCCATATTGGTCATCAGGGTGCCGACGGCGCCGGCCACCGGGCCGGTGGCCAGGCGGTCGATCACCATCAGGTACAGCAGCTCGTCGCCGTTGTAGAGGCGGCCGTTGGCGTCGCACATGATCAGGCGGTCGGCGTCGCCGTCGAGGGCGATGCCGAGATCGGCGCCGTGGGCGCGCACGGCGGCCGCCATCGCTTCGGGCGCGGTGGCGCCGTGGGCCTTGTTGATGTTGAAGCCGTCCGGCTTGTTGCCGATGGCGATCACTTCCGCGCCCAGTTCATGGAACACGTGCGGGGCGATGTTGTAGGCGGCGCCGTGGGCGCAGTCGACCACTACCTTCAGGCCGCGCAGGTCGAGCTCGTTCGGGAAGGTGCTCTTGCAAAATTCGATGTAGCGGCCCTGGGCGTCGTCCAGGCGCTTGGCGCGGCCCAGTTTTTCCGGCGCCACGCAGTCCATCGGATGCGCGAGCGCCGCTTCGATTTCCAGTTCGACCGCGTCGGGCAGCTTGGTGCCCTGGTCGGAGAAGAACTTGATGCCGTTGTCCTGGAACGGATTGTGCGACGCCGAGATCACCACGCCGGCCGACAGGCGCAGCGCGCGCGTCAGGTAGGCAATCGCCGGCGTCGGCATCGGGCCGGCCAGCATCACGTCCACGCCGGCCGCTGCCAGGCCCGCCTGCAGCGCGGCTTCGAGCATGTAGCCGGAGATGCGCGTGTCCTTGCCGATCAGTACGGTAGGACGCTTGCTGACGGTGCCACTGGCTTTACCAGCGAGCACCTTGCCGGCCGCGTAGCCGAGACGCATGACGAAGTCAGGCGTGATGGGCGAGACGCCCACCAGGCCGCGGATACCATCGGTGCCGAAATATTGTCGTGCCATGTCTGTGCTCTTTCTTTGTCTGTTATTTCTTATGTCTTATGTCTTATGTCTTTTATTGTGCCGCTTGCCATACCCTGAGCGCGTCCACCGTGTCGGCCACGTCGTGCACGCGCACGATGATGGCGCCTTGCGCCACCGCCGCCAGGGCGCCGCCCACGCTGCCGGCCGCGCGCCGCTCCACCGGCTTGCCGGTGACCGCGCCGATCATCGATTTGCGCGACAGGCCCGCCAGCAGCGGCATGCCGGTCTCGTCGATCAGGCGGCCGGTCGCCTTGAGCAAGGCGTAATTATGCTCCACCGTCTTGCCGAAGCCAAAACCCGGATCGATGCACAATCGACGCGGATCAATGCCGGCGCCGAGCAAGGCGTCGATTCGTTCGCGCAGGAAGGCGATCACTTCGGCCACCACGTCGCCGTAGCTCGGTGCGAGTTGCATGTGTTGCGGATCGGACTGCATGTGCATGATACACAGCGCGCAGTCGCTGTCGCGCACCGCATCGATGGCGCCCGGTTCACGGAAACCGTTTATATCGTTAATCATATCGACGCCGGCAATAATCGCTTCGCGCATCACCTGCGGCTTGTAGGTATCAACCGAGATGGCGGGTCCGATGTCGCGCAGCGCATACACCACCGGCATCACGCGCTGCAACTCGTCCTCCAGCGATACCGGCGGCGAGCCGGGCCGGGTGGATTCGCCACCGATGTCGATGATGTCGACGCCCTCTTCGATCATCGCCTCGGCATGGCCCAGCGCAAACTCGAGCGCCTGGTAATTGCCGCCGTCGGAAAAGGAATCGGGGGTGACGTTGAGGATGCCCATGACGCGTGGGCGCCGCCCTGCGCCCTGCAGCGGGTAGTTAAAACGGCCAAACTGGAATGTGGATCGCATGTGCAAAAAAATAAACGCAGTAAAGAAAAAGGGCGAGGATCGCTCCTCACCCTTGGGTGCTCAGTGCCTGCCGCAGGCTTACGCTGGTGCGGTCACGGTCGGCGAGACGCCGGAGCCGCCATCGCTCGGTGGCTGCTTGCGGATGGTCACGCCTGGTTTAGGCGGACGCGGCTCGAGACCGGCCATGATGTCATTGATCTGGTCTGCATCGATGGTTTCCCAGTCGAGCAGCGCCTTGGTCATGACTTCGACTTTTTCGCGGTTGTCTTCCAGCAGTTGACGCGCCAGCGCGTATTGCTGGTCGAGGATGTTGCGGATTTCCGCATCGACCTTTTGCTGGGTGGCTTCCGAGATGGTCTTGTTGCTGCCACCCATGAAGCCGTCGTTCTGCTCGTCCTCGTAAACCATCACGCCCAGCGAATCGGACATACCGAACTTGGTCACCATCGAGCGGGCCAGCTTGGTGGCGCGCTGGAAGTCGTTCGAGGCGCCGGTGGACATCTGGCCGACAAAAATCTCTTCCGCGATACGACCGCCGAACAGGATGGAAATTTCTTCAAGCATCTTGTCCTTGTAACCCGAGATGCGGTCGTGTTCCGGCAGCTGCCAGGTCAGGCCCAGGGCCCAGCCACGCGGCATGATGGTCACTTTGTGGACCGGATCGGCCTTCGGCAGCAGCTTGGCGACAACAGCGTGACCGGACTCGTGGTAAGCGGTGTTGCGACGCTCTTCCTCGCGGATCACCATCGACTTGCGCTCAGGACCCATGAAGATCTTGTCTTTCGCATCTTCGAAGTCGGCCATGTCGACCAGGCGCTTGGCGCGGCGGGCGGCAAACAGCGCAGCCTCGTTGACCAGGTTGGCCAGGTCGGCGCCCGAGAAGCCAGGCGTACCACGGGCCAGGATGTCAGCCTTGACGTCGGTGCCGATAGGCACTTTTCGCATGTGGACGTTGAGGATCTGTTCGCGGCCACGGATGTCCGGCAAACCGACCGACACCTGACGGTCGAAACGACCCGGACGCAGCAGCGCTTTGTCGAGCACGTCGGCACGGTTGGTGGCGGCAATCACGATCACGCCCGATTGCGCTTCGAAACCGTCCATCTCCACCAGCAACTGGTTGAGGGTCTGTTCGCGTTCGTCGTTACCGCCGCCCATGCCGGCGCCACGGTGACGGCCGACTGCGTCGATCTCGTCGATGAAGATGATGCATGGCGAGTGTTTCTTGGCGTTCTCGAACATGTCGCGGACACGGGAAGCACCCACGCCGACAAACATTTCAACGAAGTCCGAACCAGAGATCGAGAAGAACGGCACCTTGGCTTCGCCGGCAATCGCGCGGGCCAGCAGGGTTTTACCCGTGCCCGGAGGACCGACCATCAGCACGCCGCGTGGAATACGGCCGCCCAGTTTCTGGAATTTGCTTGGATCGCGCAGGAAATCGACGATCTCGCTCACTTCTTCCTTGGCTTCGTCGCAACCGGCAACGTCAGCGAAGGTGACCGAGTTATTGCTGTCGTCCAGCATGCGCGCCTTCGATTTGCCGAAGGAGAACGCACCACCCTTGCCGCCGCCCTGCATTTGACGCATGAAGAAAATCCACACACCGATCAACAGCAGCATCGGGAACCACGAGACGAAGATTTGCTGCAGGAAACCTGGCTCTTCTGGCGGACGGATGTCGAACTTGACGCCGTTGTCGCGCAGGTCGCCGATCAGGCCGCGGTCGAGGATGGAAGCGGTGGTGCGCACCTTGGTGTCGTCGCTCTTGACGGCGGTGATGCTGGTGCCCTCAATGACGACTTCCTTGATGTTCTTGGCTTTTACTGCGTCGAGCAGTTCGGAGTATGGAATAGGTCGGGCGCCAGCTGCAACGCCATGGCTATCGAACTGCTTGTACAGCATGAGCAGGAGCAGTACGACGACTACCCAAATGGCTGACTTGGAAAACATGTTATTCACGAAAACTCCTTGGATGCAGGGCGCATCTCTTAACCTATAGCTAGAAACCCGATTTTACTCGCAATAAGCAGGCGGTGCCAGAAGCCCACTCCTCTGCCGGGCGCGAACCCGGCGCAAGCACACATTATTTGATCAAAATTAGCGCTCGATCAAGATAAAAATGCCTCACCTTGGCCGATATGCGGCCTGCAGCACGAATATCAAGGGTAAATCAGTCAACTTCAGGGCGAATCGGCGCGAAATCGTCGATTTCGTACGGTACTGCGGACGCCATGCTGTCGGTCGGGTTTTTCAAGCCACGTCCGAGCAGGAAAATTTCAGATGATTTGTCGCGGCTGGCCTTGGGTTTTTTCTGTGTCACGGTTTTGAATTCCTTGCGGAATTTCAGCACGATGTCGTTAAAACCCATGTCTTTAAAACATTTGACCAGCAAGGCGCCCGAAGGTTTCATGTGGGCCTGCGAAAATTCGATGGCCAGGTCGATCAGGTGCTCCATGCGCGCAGCGTCGCTGTCGGCGATGCCCGACAGGTTGGGCGCCATGTCGGAGAGCACCAGGTCCACTTTCTGGCCTTGCAGCACTTCCTCCATTTTTTGCAACACTTCCGGTTCGCGGAAATCGCCCTGGATGAAGTGGAAGTCCGCCACCGGCGCCATCGGCAGGATGTCGAGGCCGATCAGGGTGCCATTGACGCCGCCGCCATCCTTGCCAGCGAGCTTGCGGCGCATGTACTGCGCCCAGCTGCCGGGGGTGCAGCCGAGGTCGACGATGACCTGCCCCGGCTTGATCAGTTTTTCTTCCTCGTCGATCTCTTTCAGCTTGAAAGCCGCACGGGCACGATAGCCCTCCTTCTGGGCCAATTTCACGTACGGATCATTAATGTGGTCGTGAATCCAGTTTTTGTTTAATTTGTTCTTTGCCATTCGCGTAGAATACTGCCTTTAAGAGAACTACCAGAAATTAATTATGATTAAACTTACCCCCGTTGAGCGCAGTGCCCTGCGCGCCGAAGCCCACGCGCTCAAGCCCATCGTCCTGATCGGCGAAGCGGGACTGACTCCCAATGTCCTCAAGGAAATTTCCCTGGGCCTCGATTCGCACGGCCTGATCAAGGTCCGCGTGTTCGGCGACGACCGTGAAGCACGCGTTGCCATGTACGACACCATCTGCCAGGAACTCGAAGCGGCGCCGGTGCAACACATCGGCAAGCTGTTCGTGCTCTACCGTCCGAAAGTGGAAACCACCAAGGAACGCTCCACGTCCGGCAAGGGCCTGCGCGAAGTGACCATCGTCAAGCCTAGCCCGAGCGGCACCAAGCGTCCATCGGTGACCAAGGTATTGCTTAAAGGGAATGAGCGTGTGACCCAGGGCGGCAACATCAAACGCGCCAAGCCGCAACAGAAGTCCAGCAAGAAAAGCGCTTTGGGTTCGAAGTAATTTCAGCTTTGACCGTCACCGTTTGAGCCGTCATACCCGCGCAGGCGGGTATCCATAGAGCCTGTGATTCGAGCCTCAGCTCATTGAGACCGCGGCACTGTTCTGGCTTTCTATGGATCCCCGCATGCGCGAGGATGACGGATCGACGGCTAACGTAGGTAAGTTGCTGTTTAGATCCTTACTGCTTCACCACCAGCCACGCAGCCAGCAAGCTTTGCACCAGGAAGATCACGCTGGAAATGCCGTGCAGGATGCCGAATTCGTTCCTGGCAGCCGATTCCATCACCCCACCCGGACCAGCACCGGCGCGCAGCGCAGCCATCATTGGCTGCAGGCCGAAGTGCGACACCAGCGTACACGCCAGCATCACCACCACGATGATCATCACCGTGCGCCGTCCCTTGGCCGCCATGTTGACGGCCGGGCCGGCAAAGATGCCCTCGGTGCCAGGCCTGGTCGCCCACAACAGCAGCAGCATGGCTACGCCGCAAGCGATCGACACCCAGGCCTGGGTGTTGAACAGGCTGCCGGCAATGGTGCCGGCCAGCACGCGGTCGGTGAGCGTGGCAAACAGGGTGGGCGCGGCGATATAGCCGATGCCCCACAGGCTGCCGGCCCACAGCGTGGCCACGAGCAAACGGGTACGGGCTAGCAGCATCAGATGTAACGCACTTCCAGGATTTCGTATTCGCGCGGACCCGACGGGGCCTGCACTTCCACCACGTCGCCGGCGGACTTGCCGATCAGCGCGCGGGCGATCGGCGAGGTCACCGATACTTTGCTCAGTTTCAGGTCGGCTTCGTCGAGGCCGACGATCTGGTACGTGACCCTGGCGCCGGACTCGAGGTCTTCCAGATCGACGGTGGACGCAAACACCACGCGGCCTTCGGCGTCGAGCGTGGTCGGGTCGATGATCTGGGCAGCGCTGAGCTTGCCTTCGAGTTCGGCGATACGGCCTTCCACAAACGCCTGGCGCTCCTTGGCGGCATCGTACTCGGCGTTTTCGGACAGGTCGCCGTGCGAGCGCGCTTCGGCAATCGCGTCGATCACGATACGGCGTTCTTTGGTCTTCAACTGGTGCAGCTCTTCTTTGAGGAGCTCTGCGCCGAACTTGGTAAGTGGAACTGAAGTCATATCTGTTTACTCTGTTTTTACAATGGAAAACCACAGAGGCCACGCCAACTTCTGCGTGAGCTCTGTGGTTAATTGGGTACGGCTAAGGTTTAGTGTAAAGCCTTATGCAGTCCTTGTAAATCGTACACTTGCAATTCGTCGAGATGACGGATGCCTTCCACTGCCGCTTCGGCGCCGGCGATGGTCGTGTACGTGGTCACGCGCGCGGCCAGCGACGACGTGCGGATCGCGCGCGAGTCGTTGATGGCGCTGCGTTTTTCTTCCACCGTGTTAATCACCAGCACGATCTCGTGGTTCTTGATCATGTCGACGATGTGCGGACGGCCTTCGGCAACCTTGTTCACCGCGGTGACCGGGATGCCGGCCGTGGAGATCACGGCAGCAGTACCCTTGGTGGCCACCAGCGAGAAGCCGGCGTCGACCAGGTCGCGCGCCACTTTCACGGCGCGCGGCTTGTCCGACGATTTCACCGACAGGAACACCTTGCCCGAGCTTGGCAGCTTGACGCCGGCGCCCAGCTGCGACTTCACAAAAGCTTCGCCGAAGGTTTTACCGACGCCCATCACTTCACCGGTCGATTTCATCTCCGGTCCGAGGATGGTATCGACGCCCGGGAATTTGACGAACGGGAACACGGCTTCCTTGACGCTGTAGTACGGCGGCACCACTTCTTCGGTAATGCCTTGAGCAGCCAGGGTCTGGCCGACCATGCAACGGGCGGCAATCTTGGCCAGTTGCAGGCCGGTGGCCTTGGAGACGAACGGCACCGTGCGCGATGCACGCGGGTTCACTTCCAGCACGTACACGACGTCCTGCTGCACGCCGTCCACATCCTGCTTCTGGATCGCGAACTGCACGTTCATCAGGCCGACCACGTTGAGACCCTTGGCCATCAGCGCGGTCTGGCGTTTCAGTTCCTCGATGGTCTCCTGCGCCAGCGAGTACGGCGGCAGCGAGCAGGCCGAGTCGCCCGAGTGCACGCCGGCTTGCTCGATGTGTTCCATCACGCCGCCGATGAAGGTGGTTTCGCCGTCGCTGATGCAGTCGACGTCGCACTCGATGGCGTCGTTCAGGAAGCGGTCGAGCAGCACCGGCGAATCGTGCGAGACCTTGACCGCTTCGCGCATGTAGCGCTCGAGGTCGCGCTGCTCGTGGACGATTTCCATGGCGCGGCCGCCCAGCACGTACGAAGGACGCACCACCAGCGGATAACCGATTTCCTGGGCCAGCGCCAAGGCGTCGGCTTCGGTACGGGCGGTACGGTTAGGCGGCTGGCGCAGATTGAGTTTATGCAGCAGCTGCTGGAAACGCTCGCGGTCTTCGGCAGCGTCGATCATGTCCGGCGAGGTGCCGACGATCGGCACGCCGTTCGCTTCGAGGTCCAGCGCCAGCTTCAACGGGGTCTGGCCGCCGTACTGGACGATCACGCCCACCGGCTTTTCCAGTTCCACGATTTCCAGCACGTCTTCCAAGGTCAGCGACTCGAAGTACAGGCGGTCGGACGTGTCGTAGTCGGTCGAGACGGTTTCAGGGTTGCAGTTGACCATGATGGTCTCGTAGCCGTCTTCGCGCATCGCCAGCGCCGCGTGCACGCAGCAGTAGTCGAACTCGATACCCTGGCCGATACGGTTCGGGCCACCGCCCAGCACCATGATCTTTTTCTTGTCGGTCGGCGCCGATTCGCATTCTTCGTCGTACGTGGAGTACATGTACGCGGTATTGGTGGCAAATTCGGCCGCGCAGGTGTCCACGCGCTTGTACACGGGACGGATCGCCAGTTCGTGGCGACGGGTGCGCACCGCTTTCGCATCGGTTTGCAGCAGGAAGGCCAGGCGGCGGTCCGAGAAGCCTTTTTGCTTGAGCTTGTACAGCGTCGGCTTGTCGAGCAGGTCCAGCTTTTGCGTATCGAGCCACAGTTCGATGTCCACGATCTCCTTGATCTGGACCAGGAACCACGGATCGATCTTGGTCAGCGCGTGCACTTCTTCCAGCGTGAAGCCCTGGGCAAACGCATCGCCCACGTACCAGATACGCTCGGGACCTGGCTCGCCCAGTTCCTCTTCGATCTTCTCGCGGTCCTTGGTTTTTTCGTTCAGGCCATCGACACCCACTTCCAGGCCGCGCAGGGCTTTCTGGAACGATTCCTGGAAGGTGCGGCCGATCGCCATCACTTCACCGACCGATTTCATTTGCGTGGTCAGGTGATGATCGGCAGTCGGGAATTTCTCGAACGTGAAGCGCGGGATCTTGGTGACCACGTAGTCGATCGACGGCTCGAACGACGCTGGCGTGGCGCCGCCGGTGATCTCGTTGCGCAGTTCGTCCAGCGTGAAACCGACAGCCAGCTTGGCCGCGACTTTTGCGATCGGGAAGCCGGTCGCTTTCGAGGCCAAGGCCGACGAACGCGACACGCGCGGGTTCATTTCGATGACGATCATGCGGCCATCGGCCGGGTTGATCGAGAACTGCACGTTGGAGCCACCGGTGTCCACACCGATCTCACGCAGCACTGCCAGGGAGGCGTTGCGCATGATCTGGTATTCCTTGTCGGTCAGCGTTTGCGCTGGCGCCACGGTGATCGAGTCGCCGGTGTGCACGCCCATCGGATCGAGGTTCTCGATCGAGCAGATGATGATGCAGTTGTCCGCCTTGTCGCGCACCACTTCCATCTCGTACTCTTTCCAGCCCAGCAGCGACTCTTCGATCAGCAGCTCGTTGGTTGGCGAGGCTTCCAGGCCGCGCTTGCAGATCGCTTCGAATTCTTCTTCGTTGTACGCGATACCGCCGCCGCTGCCGCCCATGGTGAACGATGGACGGATGATGGTCGGGAAACCGACGTCGCGCTGCACTGCCCACGCTTCGTCGAGCGAGTGCGCCACGCCGGAACGGGCCGAACCCAGGCCGATCTTGGTCATCGCGTCCTTGAACTTGGAGCGGTCTTCGGCCTTGTCGATGGCTTCCGGGGTCGCGCCGATCAGCTCGACCTTGTACTTGTCGAGGATGCCGTGGCGATGCAGGTCCAGTGCACAGTTCAGTGCGGTCTGGCCGCCCATGGTCGGCAGGATCGCGTCCGGGCGCTCCTTGGCGATGATTTTTTCGACGACTTGCCAGGTGATCGGCTCGATGTACGTGACATCGGCCATTTCCGGGTCGGTCATGATGGTCGCAGGATTGCTGTTGACCAGGATGACTTTGTAGCCTTCTTCGCGCAGGGCCTTGCAGGCCTGGGCGCCGGAATAATCGAACTCGCAGGCCTGGCCGATAATGATCGGACCAGCGCCAATAATCAGGATACTTTTAATGTCAGAACGTTTAGGCATATTATTTCTTCTCCGTAGCTTCCATCAGGCCGATGAAGCGGTCAAACAGGTAAGCGACGTCAGTCGGGCCGGGCGATGCTTCAGGGTGGCCCTGGAAGCAGAACGCCGGAGTATCGGTGCGGGCAAAGCCCTGCAGCGAACCGTCGAACAGCGACACGTGGGTCACGCGGCAGTTGGCCGGCAGGGTGTCGGGGTCAACCGCGAAGCCGTGGTTCTGCGACGTGATCAGCACTTGCTTGCTGTCCAAGTCCTGCACCGGGTGGTTGGCGCCGTGGTGGCCGAATTTCATTTTCAGGGTGGTCGCGCCGGAAGCGAGGCCCATGATCTGGTGACCGAGGCAGATGCCGAACAGCGGGATCTTCTTGGCCATGAATTCACGGGCTGCAGCAATCGCGTAATCGCATGGCTGCGGGTCGCCGGGGCCGTTTGACAGGAACACGCCATCAGGATTGAGGGCCAGGACGTCGGCAGCGGAGGTTTGCGCCGGCACCACGGTGACCTTGCAGCCGCGCGCGGTGAGCATGCGCAGGATGTTGCGCTTGACGCCGAAGTCGTAGGCGACCACGTGGAATTTCTGGTCGGTGGCAGCCAGCTTGCCGTAGCCTTCACCGAGGGTCCATTCGGTTTCCACGGTCTCGTACGCCTTGGTCACCGACACCACCTTGGCCAGGTCCATGCCCGACAGGCCAGGGAACGAACGGGCCAGGTCCAGCGCTTGCGACGTCGATGGCTCGTTGCCCTGGGTGCCGACCAGGATGGCGCCGGACTGGGCGCCTTTTTCGCGCAGGATGCGGGTCAGTTTGCGGGTGTCGATACCGGCGATGGCGACGATGTTCTCGGCCTTCAGGTAATCGGCCAGCGACTGGGTGGAGCGGAAGTTCGAGGCCAGCAGCGGCAGGTCACGGATGATCAGGCCGGCGGCGTGCACCTTGGACGACTCGACGTCTTCGGGGTTGATGCCGTAGTTGCCGATGTGCGGGTAAGTGAGGGTGACGATCTGGCGGCTGTAGGAAGGATCGGTGAGGATCTCCTGGTAACCGGTCATGGACGTATTGAAGACGACTTCCCCGGTTGTATGACCGGCAGCGCCGATCGAAAAACCTTTGAAGATGGTTCCATCAGCGAGGGCCAGTATGGCTGGAACGGTGGAGCCAGAAAAAAATGGCGGCAAGGGCAACTCCTGATAAAGTTACCGTAGCTGCGCCACGTCAGACGACCGTCGTTGTGCCCGCGAAGTAAAACCGCGGAAAGAAGGTCAATTGATGATGGAGTGAGTGGTAGTCGCTACGGTAGGGTGTGATTGGCTAAACCTTTGAATTATAACCAGTTACCGGGGCTTTGACAAGGCGGGATCGGAGTTGGGTTTGCTGCAGGATGGGCCGAATTGGATCCCCGCGTGCGCGAGGATGACGGCTTTGCAGTGGCTGGCTTAAAATCCGTCATCCCCGCGCAGGCGGGGATCCAGGTTTTAGAACTACACCACCGCCGCAATCCCCGCCTTGGCAATCTGCGCGTCTTCGGTCGATTTCACGCCCGAAACTCCCACCGCACCGATCACGTGACCGTCAACGACGATCGGCACGCCGCCTTCGAGCATGCCGTCGGCGTACGGCGACGGCGCCGTCAGGAACGCGGTGCGGCCGCCGTTGATGATGTCCTCGTACACTTTCGACTCGCGCCGGCCCAGCGCGGCCACGCGTGCTTTCGATGGCGCGATGTGCGACGCCAGCGCGTTGGCGCCGTCATTGCGCTGCAACCACAGCAAGTGGCCGCCGTCATCGACGATGGCAATCACCACGGCCCAGTTGTTGGCCACGGCTTCCGCTTCGGCAGCGGCAGCGATTTTCTTGACGTCGGCAAGCGACAGGAACGGTTTGGTTTGCATAAGACTCCTCTGGTTGAATCGTTTTTTCAAGGCCGGCGCTTGGCTTCGAGCTTTTGCTTGATCTGCGCCATCACCAGCGCGGCAGCCTGTTCGCCGGCCAGGATGGCCTGGTTGCGGCTATTGAAATCGTTGCCGGCCATCTTGCCCAGGCTCGGCGTGATGACGATGTCGGCATCCTTCAATTCGTACTGGTTGATGCGCTGGCCCATGATCGAAAACGTCTGCATGATCACATCGACCGAGCTGACGGTGGCCTGCACGTCGGCCTGGGTGGAGATGTTGACGGCGATGACGAAGTCGGCGCCCATGTCGCGCGCGAACTTGACCGGCACCGGCGCCACCAGGCCGCCATCGACATAGGACTTGCCGTTGATGGTCACCGGCTGGAACACGCCCGGCACCGACGACGACGCCCGCACCGCCATGCCGGTATTCCCGCGCTGGAACAGGATCGGCTGGCCGTTTTTCAATTCGGTCGCCACTGCGCCGAACGGGATTTTCAGTTTTTCCATCGGCTGGTTGTTTACCGCCTTGTTGACGTACGCCTGCAGCGCCTCGCCTTTCAATACGCCGGTGCTCTTGCCGAACAGCGGCATGGCCCAGTCGGAGATCGCCGCTTCGTCCATGTCGAACGCCAGCTTTTGCAGCTGGAAGCCGGTATTGCCGGCCGCGTACAGGGCGCCGACCACGCTGCCGGCGCTGGTGCCGACCACCACGTCCGGGTAAATGCCTTGCGCTTCGAGCGCCTTGATCACGCCGATATGGGCGAAGCCGCGCGCGGCGCCGCCGCCCAGGGCCAGGCCGATCCTGATCTTCTTCGGTTCGGGCGCCGCGATCGGTGTGACCGGCGCCGGGGTGTCGATCACCGGGGTGGTTTTACAGCCGCTGATGGCGGCGATGGAAAAAGAGATAGCTAAAAGGGCAAGACGGCGTGATGGCATGGAAAGTCGCATGGAAAATGGGCGCAGCACATTCTAACGTAAGCGGCCCCGGCACCGCCAAACGCGCAGCGTTTTGAGCGCTGGCACGCCCGCAAGCTCCAAGCGATCGCCGATAATCTGCGCTTCTCAGCCATTGCCGTCGCCAAGGCCCCATCATGCAACGTGTCCTCGCCATCGCCCTCCTCCTCTTGTCGGCCATCGGCTGCGCCGGAGCCGCGCCGGCGCGACCGGCCGACCAGGCGCTCGACCTGGCCGGTACCTGGCGCTTTGCGCTCGACCGTGCCGACCAGGGCATACAACAGCAATGGTTCAAACAGGACTTGCAGGACAAGATCGCCCTGCCCGGCATCCTGCAAGCGCAAGGCTACGGCGACGACATCGACACCAGTACGCCGTGGGTGCTGTCGCTGTACGACAAACAGTGGGACCAGCGCCAGGACTACCAGACCCACACCACGCCCGGCAAGGTGAAAGTGCCGTTCCTGTCGCAGCCGCCCAAGCACTATCTTGGGGCAGCCTGGTACCAGCGCGATGTGGCTATCCCCACATCCTGGCGCGGCCAGCGCGTGGTGCTGCGCCTGGAGCGTCCGCGCTGGGGTTCCACCGTGTGGGTCGATGAGCGCAAGGTGGGCGAGAACCTGAGCCTGGTGGCCGAACACGACTACGACCTGGGCCTGCTGGCGCCGGGCCGGCACCGCGTCTCGATCCGGGTGGACAACCGCATGCTGATGGCCTACCGGCCCGACGCCCACTCGGTGTCCGATTCGCTGGGCATGAGCTGGAACGGCATCATCGGCAAGCTGGAACTGCGGGCGACGTCGCCGGTGTGGATCGACGACGCCCAGGTGTACCCGAACGTGCAAGACCGCACCGCGCTGCTAAAGATCAAACTCGGCAACGCCAGCGGGCGCGCCGGCATTGGCAGCATCACCGCCAACGGTGTGCGCCACCCGGTACGCTGGACTGCCGCCGGCGGCAGCGCCGAGGTCACCGTCAAGTTCGCGGCCAACGCGCCAACCTGGGACGAATTCCACCCGGTGCTGCACGACATCCGCCTGCAACTGCAAGGACCGAATGCAGCCGACACCAGGGACGTACGCTTCGGCTTCGCCCAGATCGCCGCCGTCGGCAAGGACTTCGTGCTCAATGGCCGCACGATTTTCCTGCGCGGCACCCACCACGGCGGCGACTTCCCACTGACCGGCTACCCACCGACCGATGTCGCCTACTGGCGCAAGATCATGCAGATCAACAAGGACTGGGGCATCAACCATATCCGCTTCCACTCGTTCTGCCCGCCCGAGGCGGCATTCCAGGCCGCCGACGAACTGGGCGTGTACCTGCAACCGGAACCGGGCATGTGGAACGACGTCTCCCCCGGCACACCGATGGAAGCGATGCTGTACCAGGAAACCGAGCGCATGATCCGCGCCTACGGCAACCACCCGTCGTTCCTGCTGCTGAGCCCCAGCAACGAACCGAAAGGCAAGTGGAAGCAAGCATTCGACCGGTGGATCGCCCACTACCGGCTGGCCGACCCATGGCGCCTGTACACAAACGGCACCGGCCACACCGAGAAACAGGTGCCGGGGCTGGCCGAGGGCACCGACTACCTGGCCATGCAGCGCATCGGCCCCAAGCCGCTGCGCGGTGAACGTGGCTGGTTCGGACGCGACTACGGCGCTTCGCTCGACGGTATCAACGTCCCTGTCGTCTCGCACGAAACCGGGCAATGGGTGGCCTACCCCGACTACGACATCATCGATAAATTTACCGGCTATCTGCGGCCCGGTAACTACGAGATCTTCCGCGACTCGCTGGCGCGCCACGGCATGGCCGCGCGCAACAAGGATTTCGCCTGGGCCTCGGGCAAGTTCCAGCTGCAAGCCTATAAAGAGGAAATCGAAGCGAACCTGCGCACGCCCGGTTTGAGCGGCTACCAGTTGCTGGACCTGCACGACTACCTGGGCCAAGGCACGGCACTGGTCGGCTTGCTCGATACTTTCTGGGAACCGAAGGGCTATGTGACGGCGCCCGAGTTCCGCCGCTTTAACGGCACGACGGTGCCACTGGCGCGCCTGGCCAAACGCGTGTACACGACTGCCGACAGCTTGATCGCACCGGTGGAAGTGGCGCACTTCGGCGCCGCACCGCTGGTCAATGCGCAGCCGCGCTGGCAGTTGCTCGACACTGGCGGTCGCGTAGCAGCCAGCGGCGACTTCGCGCGCCAGACGATTGCCATCGGCAAGAACATCGCGCTGGGCACGGTCACGCTGCCGCTGCGCGGGCTGGCGGCGCCGCAGACTTACCGGCTGGAGGTAACCATCGAAGGTGCGCCGGACGGCGCGGTCGGCAGCGCGTCCGCTCCCAAGCTGGCCGGCGCGGGCAATGGCGCGGGCAACAGTACCAGCAATGGCGCGGGCTTCGCAGCGCCGCACGGCGACACCGCAGGCGGGCCACACGTGGTCGCCCAGAACGACTGGCGCATCTGGGTGTACCCTGCGGCCGCCGCAGCACGAAAAGTAGAACCTGCCGACGTGCTGATCACGCGCAGCTGGGCCGCCGCCGAAGCGCGCCTGGCGCAAGGCGGCAAGGTGCTGTACCTGCCGCTGGCGGCGGACCTGGACTGGAGCGGCCCGCCGCTCGACAGCGTACCGGTGTTCTGGAACCGCCTGATGAACCCGGCCTGGAGCCGCACGCTGGGCGTGGCGATCGACAACCGCCACCCGGCGCTGGCGCACTTCCCCACCGACCGTTACAACGACTGGCAGTGGACGGAGCTGATCAAGGGCGCGCGCACCATCAATCTCGATCGATTGCCGGCCGCCTTGCAACCGATCGTGCAACCGGTCGATGACTGGAACCGCAACTACAAGCTGGGGTTACTGGTGGAAGCAAAAGTGGGCACCGGCCGCCTGATGATCGCCAGCGCCGACCTGGTCTCCAACCTGGACCAGCGCAACGTCGCGCGCCAGCTGCGCCAGTCGGTACTCGACTACATGGCCTCGAACCGCTTCGATCCGCAAGTGGCCATTACCGCTGCCGAGATGCGGCTGGCGCTGTTCGATACGCTGGTGATGAAAAAGCTCGGTGCGCAGGCGGCCGGCGGCAACAATCCGGCCTACGCCATCGACGGCGATCCGAATACGTTCTGGAACGCGGGCGACCAGAAGGCGCAGCGGGTGCCACAATCACTGACCATCAGCTTTGCCACACCGGCGACCTTCTCCGGCCTGGTCATCATGCCGCGCCAGAACCACCGCGACCACGAGGGCGATGTGCGCGATTACCTGGTGGAGACCAGCGACGATGGCGCCAGCTGGCAGGAACTGCAACGCGGTGCGCTGGTCTCGACGTACGACCAGCAGCGCATCGCCTTCGGCCGCAACGTCACCGCGCGCCAGCTGCGTTTCACCGCGCTGTCGGGCTTTGGTACCGACAACACGGCAGCGCTGGCGGAGGTGGCGCTGGTGTACACCGGCGCGCCGCTGCCGGAAAACAGCGGTGCGGTCGACTACAAGCGGGTGCAGTCGGCGTCGAGCGATATCGATGAAAACCTCGGGCCGGCGGAGCCGAAAAAACCGGCGAAATAATTAAGCGCCGATCCCGCACTCTTCCAGGGTGAGTTCCAGCAGCGGAAAATGCCCGGTCTCCACCTTGAAGAACTCGGCTTGGGGGAAGATCACGTTCCATACCGTCTGATCCTGCTGCGCATCGATCAGCGGATCGTGCGCGCCGAACAGCACTGTCACGGATCCGGTAAACGGGCTGGCTACCGGACGGCGGTCGATCGCCGAAAAATCGTCGGACGTCGCCACCGACGTCGGACCGTCGAATGCGCCCGGCTGCTCGATCAGCTCGGCGAACGAGCGTGCTGCCGCCGCGCCGCCGTTGGGGCCGAAGTACAGCGACGTCACATCGGGCAGCAGCGACAGCGCGCCGAACACGTCCCAGAAACGCGGCCGGCCCGGGTCGTCCTCGTAGGCGGCCAGCGCAATGGCCAACTGGCCGGCGCCCGGGTGGTCGGTGTGCACCCGGAACGCACGCCGGGCCAGCCGCAGCGCGGCCTGCTCGGGGTCGAAAGTGGGCGCCAGCAGCACGATGCGGTCGATCAGCTCGGGCGCATGGGTGGCCAGGTGCACGGCCAGGTGGGCGCCGAAGGAACTGGCGGCCAGCGTGACCGGCGCACCGCGCTCGGCGGCCAGCCGGCGCAATTCTTCCAGCGCGGACGCCTGCAGGTCGAGGAACGGCCGCGCCGCGCACGGCTTGGCCAGCGGCTGGCGCCACCAGTGAACATGGGTCGCGTCGGGATACCGGTCGCGCTCAAAGACGGGTCCCAGGCCAGGACCGCCATGCAAGTAAAGAACTGAAGGTGCCGACATGTTTTCTCCTGAAGAAGGTGAATATTATAGTCGGCGCCACCATGCGTCGCAGCCTGTATTACGGCTGGGTCGGCTTGCAGTTCTTAAGCGTTGCTTAGAGTGCCAGGAAATGAGGCAATGTAAGAAATTTAACCTTTTCTGATCCGGCAGGTATGGCGTGCGGCGCTTTAACCTGCGAAACTACGAGGCTGGGCGTCCGGCCAAAGCGCCCTCGGCAGTTCCTGTATTGGCCCCTTTCCAGTTTGAGGAGCATCACATGAATTCGTTTGTGGACACCGTCTCGCCGCTAGCCAAAGAACACATGGAAGCAAGAATCGCGTACTTCAACGACGTGGCGCTGGCCGTGGTTAACTCCACCCGGCAACTTGCAGAAGCCAACCTGCAATTCGGCCGCGACTGGCTGCAGCAATCGGCCAACGCCTGGCAACAAGCCGTGCTCACGCCCGCCGCCGAGCGCAGCGAAGTCGCCGGCCCCACCGCTGAGGCGGTCGTCCAGGCCTTGCAGTCGTATCAGAAACAGGTGGCGCAAGTCGCCAGCGACTTTCAGACATCGATCACCGACGTCATGCGCCAGCACGTGCCGCAAACCACGCGCACCGCCACCGCGCTGGCCGAGGTGGTGTCGCACAAGGCGGCCACCGAAACCGACCAGCAATGGCGCATCAACCAGACCGCCAGCCGCGACCTGATCGACCAGGCCAGCCGCTTCGCCCAGGCCGCCACACAAAACCGCGCCATGCAGGAACCGGCATCGATGCAAAGCGCGGAAGACAGCGGCAACAAGAACTAGCAATCAGGCGGTTATGGACCGCCCGCTCCGCCCACGGCCGCGTACACTTGCCCGGTGGCGTAGCTCGACTCGTTAGAGGCCAGCAACACGTACACGCCGGCCAGCTCGGCTGGCTGGCCCGGGCGTTGCAGCGGCGAGTCGGCGCCAAACTCCGGCAGCTTTTCCGGCGGCTGGCCACCGGTCACCTGCAGCGGGGTCCAGAACGGCCCCGGCGCCACCGCGTTCACGCGGATGCCCTTCGGCGCCAGCTGCTTGGCCAATCCCTTGCTGAAATTCATGATCGCCGCCTTGGTGGACGCATAGTCGAGCAGGTTCTCGCTCGGATCGTACGCCTGCACCGACGTGGTGTTGATGATGGTCGCCCCCGGCTTGAGCAGCGGCACCGCCGCCTTGGTCACCCAGAACGTCGCATACACGTTGGTTTTATAGGTCTCGTCGAACTCGGCCGTGGTCAGTTCGAGAATGGATTTGCGCGAAAACTGGCGGGCGGCGTTGTTGACCACGATGTCGAGACCGCCAAGATCGCGCGCCGCGTCAGCCACCAGCTTGCGGCAGAATGCCTCATCCTTGAGGTCGCCCGGAATCAGCACGGCCTTGCGCCCGGCGGCGCGGATCAGGTCGGCCACTTCGCGTGCATCGGCTTCCTCGGCCGGCAAGTAGTTGATCGCCACGTCGGCGCCTTCGCGCGCGTAGGCGATGGCGGCAGCGCGGCCGATGCCCGAGTCGCCGCCGGTGATCAAGGCCTTGCGCCCCTTGAGGCGGCCACTGCCCTTGTAACTGGTTTCGCCATGATCGGGACGCGGTTTCATCTTGCCGGTCAGGCCCGGCCACGGTTGCTGCTGGGTCTCGAACGGCGGCTGTTTATAGGCGGTACGGGGATCGAGCAGCGGCACATCCGGTGCGGATGCCGGCGTGCCCTGGGCATTGCCGCCAGCTGGAGCTGCGGCAGCCGAGGCCGGGACGATGGCAGCACCGAGCAGACCGGTGGCCAGGCCACCGACCATCGCGCGGCGCGACGAATTGGGATTTTCAGGTTGCATGATTGCCTTTCAGTGGGAACGGGGGAGTAACCGATGATTTCAAGTTCTCCCCGCACACACTGTGCGGCACTGCACCTTTAAAGGAAGCGCTCGGGAATACCGGCCACGAACGGATACAGCGAGAAGTACGGCTTGGACTCTTCCAGCACGCGTTGCACCGACGGGCGCAGCACCAGCCGCTCGAAATACGATTGCAAATTGGTGTATTCCTCGGGGAATGGCAGCAGCGTGGCGGCATAGAACAGTGCCGGCGCCGCCGCGCAATCGGCCATGCTGAAGTGCTCGCCACTCATCCATGCGCGGCTGGCCATGCGCTTTTCGATCATCTTGTAGGCGGTCTTGAGCTTGGTGCGCTCCTTGGTGCGGTCGCACTGCATGCCGGTCAGGTGGCCGGTGACGATGGTCTGCACCGGCACCTGCACGTAATTGTCGAAGAAGCGGTCCCACAGGCGCACGTCGAGCGCGGCGTCCCAGTCGGCCGGGATCATCGGTTGCGGGCCGGGAAAATGGCGGTCCAGGTACTCGATGATGATCGAAGTTTCCGGAATATCGCGCAGCCGCTCGTGGTCGCGGATCACCGGGAACTTGCAGATCGGCCACATGGCAGTGAGTTCGGCGCGGTCGGCGTCCTCGCCCACGTTGATGATGCGCTTGTCGAAGTCGGTGCCGTTCTCGTACAGGGCGATCAGCACCTTGTGGCAGAACGAGGCCAGCGGGTGGTAATACAGGGTCAGCGCGGGCTGGGGGGCGGACCCAGGTGCGGTTTGTATTGCAGCGGTATCAGGCATGGCGGCTCCAGGGGGCGCGGCATCGGCAGGCGATACCAGTGAATTCGCCAAATGATACTTCACCTGCGGTGTCGGCGTCTGGCGCGGTTTGTGACACACTGCCACCCGTCCCGGCCGGCACGCCAAGATGCCAGCAGACTCCGAACCACTTACTCAGGAAAACATCATGCGTTTCAGCCTCAATTTCAACCTCAAGTTAGCGCCCCTGTTCGCCACCCTGTGCGCTGTCGGCGCCGCCGGCCATGCTGCTGCCCAGGCCGCCCCCGAAGGCACGCTGGTCGGCATCGGCATCGGCTACGTGCCCGAATACGCCGGCGCCGACGACAACCATTTCGTGGGCGTGCCCATCGTCGACCACAGCTTCGGCAACGGCTTCTTTGCCAGCACCCGGCGCGGCCTCGGTTACCAGACTGCGGCCGGCGGCTTCGGCCTGTCGGCTGCGTTGACCTACGGCGGCAAGCGCGACGAGCACAAGCGTAACTTCGGCGCCGGCTCCGACGACCTGCGCGGCATGGGTAACGTCAGTGGCGGCGCGCTGGCCTTGCTGACCGCCACCTACAAGGTGGGCACCATCGGCCTGTCGCTGAGCACCGCCCAGGCCCTGTCCCGGCGCGAAAACGGCAGCACCTACACGATCGGCGCCTCGACGCCGTTCTACACCAGCGCCACCGACCAGCTGTCGTTCAACGCGGCCGCCGTATATGGCGACAACAAGCACGCGCAAACTTATTACGGCGTGACCGCCGCCCAGAGTGCGCGCTCGGGCTATGGCAGTTACCGCGCCGAACGCGGCTTCGAGAATATCAACGTCGGTGTCAGCTGGAACCACGCGATCGATGCGCGCTGGTCGGTCACCAGCGCCGCAAGCGCCACCCGCCTGGTGGGCGACGCTGCCGACAGTCCGCTGACCAAGCGCAAGACCACGCCGATGGTCACGACCGGCCTGGTCTACAAGTTCTGAGGACAGGACGCGGGAGACTATGTGGTTGAAAGTCAATGTTTACCGAAAGTATTACTTTTTGTGCTAACCTGACTTGGTCTTCCGCTTATAACCCAAGGAGTTGCCATGTCGCGCATCGAAGGTTCGGCTTCGTTCAAGGTCCAGGGCCCTGTCACTTCTATCGGCCAATTGGTCGAGCAAAAGAAAATGGTGGCGTTCAAGCTGCCCGAGCACGTGCAGGCCGAGCTGGCCCTGCACGACCAGCAGGTGGCGGCGCGCCAGCAAGCCAGCCAGGCGGCGGCCGCTGCCAATCCCGACAAGGTGTTCGCGCAGATCGTCAAGAATGGCCAGGTGGTGGCCATGGTGTACGACAGCGGCAGCACGTACACCCAGCAAAACGTGCCAGGCCTTAAGCTCACCGAAGACTATGCTGGCCAGAGCCTGGCCGACCGCCGGCTGGCGGAACTGATGCGGGCCGTACCGGGCAAGGTGATTTACGATCACTTCCTGCCGCTGCCCGGCCAGACCAGCGCCAGCGACTTCGCCTCGTCGTCCAGGGTGGACCAGTCACAGCTGCCGACGGTGACTGCACGCGGCCTGAGCGACATGGTGGACGAGATCAACGCCGCCCGCGATGCGGCCATGCAGGCCGCCGGCATCACGCCCAGGAAAGTCGGCTGACCCTGTTGCGCGGGGTAAATTCGATTGACACCGTGCACCCCATAATCTAGGCTCGAAAAGCAGGCGCGTCGCCCTGCGTCACGCTCACGATTTTCAGGGAACACGGTGTCAGATTCATTACCAGCTCGCGTATTACCCAACGCCGTTGTCGGCCTGGTCGGCACCGCCACCGTCCTGGCACTGTTGTATTTCGGCCGCGATGTGCTGATCCCGATCACCCTCGCCTTCATCCTCAGCTTTTTGATTGCGCCGTTCGTGCGCGCCCTGCGCCGCCTGGGGCTGGGACCGACCGCCTCGGTGCTCACCGG
This sequence comes from Duganella phyllosphaerae, assembly GCF_001758785.1. GTDB lineage: Bacteria > Pseudomonadota > Gammaproteobacteria > Burkholderiales > Burkholderiaceae_D > Rugamonas > Rugamonas phyllosphaerae. Next base: position 130,495 of record NZ_LROM01000147.1, on the reverse strand, counting down.
CGTGGCGGTGGTGGCCGCTTGCGTGCTGATGGCCGGCGCGGTGATCGTCACCCAGGTCACGCGCCTGGGCGCCAGCCTGCCGCAGTACCAGGACACCATCGCCACCAAGCTCGAAGTACTCAACGAGATCACGCGCGGCACCATCGGCAGCATCGGCGGACCGGCCGGGCAATTGATCGAGCACCTGACCCAGGGCTCAACCGATGAATTCGGCAAGCCGGAAAAGCCGCGCCTGACCAGCGACGGCACCACCCCGGTGCTGGTGGAAATTCACGAGCCGGACTTGAAGCCGCTGCAAATCCTCAGCAAGGTGGTGGCCTCGGTGTGGCCGCCGCTGGAGACGGCCGGCATTGTCTTCATCGTGCTGATCTTCGTGCTGCTCGAACACGAATCGCTGCGCGACCGCTTTATCCGCCTGGCCGGTGGCGAGGACTTGCGCGCCACCACGGTAGCGGTCAACGACGCGGGCGAGCGCTTGTCACGCTTTTTCATCTCGCAGTTCGCGGTCAATGCCTGTACCGGGCTGGTGATCTGGATCGGCTTGTCGATCATCGGCCTGTCGCAGGCGCTGCTGTGGGCCACCATGACCGCCGTGCTGCGCTACGTGCCTTACGTCGGCTTCTGGATTGCCGCGCTGTGCGCCACCCTGCTGGCCGCCGCCATCGACCCGGGCTGGTCGCTGGCGCTGATGACGCTCGGTATCTTTTTGATCGTGGACATCATCGTGGCCCAGACCGTGGAGCCCAAGCTGTACGGCCACACCACCGGGCTGTCGCCGCTGTCGGTGGTGGTGGCGGCGATTTTCTGGAGCTGGATCTGGGGCCCGGTGGGACTGGTGCTGTCCACCCCGCTCACCTTGTGCCTGGTGGTGGCGGGCCGCTATATCCGGGCCTTGAAGGTGCTGGAAATCATGTTCGGTGAATTGCCGGCACTGACCCTGCCGCAGAATTTCTACCAGCGCGCCTTGTCGGGCGACGCCCACGAGATCATCGACGCGGCGCGCCGCTACATGCGCAAGAAGACGCTGGCCCAGTACTGCGACAGCGTGCTGGTGCCGGCGCTGCACCTTGCCAATTTCGACCTGCGCGGCAAAACCATCACGACCGATGAACAAGCCAAGGTCACCACCGCCATCATCACCGTGATCGAGGCGCTGAGCGACCGCAAGTCCTGGTGGCGCCGCCCCAAGGCGCCCAAGGCCGGCAAAGGCAGCTCGGCGCTGGCCGGCATGGGCATCGGCCGCCAGCTGCGCGAGCGGCGCATCTCGGCCACCGGCGAATGGCAGGGATCGTTCGACATCCCGCCAGGCAGCATGATCCTGAGCGTGGGCCTGGCGACGTCATACGACGAACTGGCCACCGAGATCCTGGTGCGCATCATGCGCGACCAGAAGCTCGACGCCCGCAGCATGAGCAGCGAAGACATCGACGAGCCGCTGCCGCCCGAGGCCACGGCCGAACTGGTGTCCATCGTGTGCCTGGTGTCGGTCGATCCTGTCAACGACACGCCGCAAATGCGCCAGTTGATGGCCGAGCTGCGGGTACGGCTGCCGCACGCCAAGCAGCTGGCGGTTCTGCTGCCGAGCCCGTTCGGCGACCGCGACCTCAAAGATTGCGACTTCCCGCAGGCCGACCACGTCTCCGATTCGTTCGAAGATGCGGTGAATGCTTGCTTGCGGGCCATGCCGCGCAAGGCATAGCGCGACGCCGAAGCGGGTTTGCCGCTACTATAGCCCGCATCACCACCATGAGACTGGAACAGCCAATGGCAAAGACCGACAACGCCGCCGACTACACGGCGCAGTATTCCGACGACGGCTTCTGGGGCAAGGTGAAGGCCTACGCCAAGACGGCGGGCCGCGGCGTGCTGGAGCCGGCACTGAAGATGTACTACTCGGCCACCGACCCGGACACACCGCGCTGGGCCAAGGCCACCATCTACGGCGCGCTCGGCTATTTCATCTCGCCGCTGGACGGCATACCCGACCTGCTGCCGGTGGTCGGGTACAGCGATGACCTGGGGATTTTATTGGCGGCGCTGGGCGCGGTGGCCGTGTACATCAAGGATGAGCACAAGGCCAAGGCCCAGGCCACGCTGGCGCAGTGGCTGGACTGACAGGGGGCTTTTTAACCCCGTGACCCCGCTGCGTTGGGGGTGCGGGGTCAGGCCTGCCCGAGCAGCAATTCAGCCTGCTTCGGCACGATCGCGCTCTTGGGCAGGCAGACGATAAAGGTACTGCCCTTGCCTGCTTCCGACTTGATCTGCAATGTGCCGCCATGGCGCAGCAGCACGTGCTTGACGATGGCCAGGCCCAGGCCGGTGCCCTGGGTTTCGCGCGAGCGGCTCTTGTCCACCCGGTAGAAACGCTCGGTCAGGCGCGAGATGTGCTCCGGGCTGATGCCGATGCCGGTATCTTCCACCTTGAATTTGATGCCCGCCTCGAACTCGCGCCACACCAGCGCGATCTTGCCGCCAGCCGGCGTGTAGCGCACCGCGTTCGACGCCAGGTTGCCGAAGGCGCTGTGCAATTCGTCGTAGCTGCCCACGATGTCCGGGCCGTCGATCTGCAGGGTGATCTCGTGCTTGCCGGCCGATAAGGCGCGGGCGTCGCTGGCCACCTGCTCCATCAGGCGGCCGATATCGACCGTCTCGGGCCGCATCGGGTAATCGACCGATTCGAGCCGCGACAAGGTCAGCATGTCCTCGATCAGGTGCTGCATGCGGTGGCCCTGCTCGGTCATCAGTTTCAAATGGGAGTTGCGGGTGGCCACGTCGAGACCCTCGGAGGCGGCAATTTCCAGGAAACCGACGATCACCGTCAACGGCGTGCGCAGCTCGTGCGACGCGTTGGCGATGAAGTCGCGCCGCATCTCTTCGATGCGCTCGGTTTCGGTGGCGTCGTGCGTGACCAGGATCTGGCGCCGGTTCTCGAACGGAATGATGTGCACGATCAGCTTGCGCTCGCGGAAGCTGATCGTCAGCGGCTGCTCGTAGCGACCGAGGATGATGTAATCCATGAAGTCCGGGTTACGCACCAGGTTGGTCACGCGCATGCCCTTGTCGCGCTCGTGCGTGAGGCCCAGGTGCTTTTCGGCAGCCGGGTTGCACCACTCGAGGAACAGCACGTCGTCCATGATCACCACGCCGTCGGGCAGCAAGTGCATGGCCTGGCGGAAGCGCGCCAGCCACTCGGTCAGCTCGGTCTGGTTTTTTTCGTCGTCGCGGCGCATGCGGTACAGGCGCGAGAAGATATTGGTCCAGGCGCCCCAGCCATCGGGCAGCTTGGCGCTTTGCGGGTCGTCCATCCAGTTGCTGAGCTGGTAAAGGTAGGACAGTTGCACGAACACCATCACCATCGTTGCCAGCAAGGCGACCACCACGCCGGTCATCCAGCCGAACATCCAGCCCAGCAACGCGCAGCCCGCCGCGACGAGCGCAGTGCGCAAGGCGGCGGGTACCCAGAACAGCAATTTTGGATTCATGAGACTAGGTTTTCTCCGACAACATATAACCAACGCTGCGCACGGTCTTGATCAGGTGCTCGGCTTCTTTCAACGCTTTGCGCAGGCGCAGCACGTGCACATCCACCGTACGCTCCTCGATTACCACGTGGTCGCCCCACACCTTGTCGAGCAACTGGCTGCGCGAAAACACGCGCTCGGGGTGGGCCAGCAGGAATTTGAGCAGCTTGTACTCGGCGTGGCCGATGTCGATCTTCTGGTCGTCCATCGACACCGTGCAGCTGACCGGGTCGAGCGCGATATTGGCCGCCCGCATGGTCGATTGCGCGTGTTCCGGGCTCTTGCGGCGCAGCAGCGCACGGGCGCGGGCCAGCAGTTCGCGCGGCGAGAACGGCTTGGTGACGTAGTCGTCGGCGCCGGTGTTCAGGCCTGCCAGCTTGTCCTCTTCCATGCTCTTTGCAGTGAGCATGATGACCGGAATTTCCTGGAAATTGCGGTCGGAACGGATGCGCGCCAAGAGGCGCAAGCCGGTTTGATCCGGCAACATCCAGTCGAGCAAAATCAGCTGCGGCGTGCGGGTCTGGATGAACTCCCACGCCTCGCCCACGCTTTGCACCGCGCAGCAGTTCCAGCCTGCCTCACGCAGCGAAAAAGTCACCAACTCGACAATCGCCGGTTCATCTTCCACGATCAGTACGGTGGTTTTATCGGATGCCATATGTTCGTATTTCTTTACTGTGCAGGTTCGATGTTGTCTTCGATGACAGGCGCGGTCTTGGTGTGACGGATGTCCTTGCCTTCAACCACGTAGATCACGTACTCGGCGATGTTCTTGGCATGGTCGCCGATGCGCTCGATGGCCTTGGCCACCCACAGCGTGTCGAGCGCGGCCGAAATCGTGCGCGGATCTTCCATCATGAACGTGATCAGGTTGCGCATGATCGAGCGGAATTCGTGGTCGATCACGGCATCCTGGGCGATCAGTTTCAGGGCCTGGACACCGTCGTTGCGTGCAAAGGCGTCAAGCGCATCGTGCAGCATGTCGCTGGTGTTGTTGGCGATGTTGCGCACCATTTCGTAGTGATTGACGGTGGCGGTGCCGCGCGAATGCAGCGCCTTGGCGGTGCGGGCGATCTTGGTCGCTTCGTCGCCGATGCGCTCGAGGTCGGTAATCACCTTGATGGTGGCCATGATGGTGCGCAGGTCGTTGGCGGCCGGCTGGCGGCGCACGATCAGGTGGCTGCAGGCGTCGTCGAGCGACACTTCGAGCTGGTTGACGGTGTCGTCTTCGCGCATCACGCGGTCGGCGCGTTCCGGGTTGCCGATGCGAAAGCACGTCATGGCGTCGAGGAACTGGGTCTCGACGATGCCGCCCATCAAGAGCACCTTCGAGCGGATCGCTTCGAGTTCGTTATCGTATTGTTTGGATGAGTGTTCACCGATCATGCCGATTCTCCGTATTGTCGTATTATAAGTTCGATCAGCCGAAGCGGCCGGTGATGTAATCCTGGGTTTCTTTGCGGGCAGGATTCATGAAGATCTGGTCGGTCTCGCCGAACTCCACCAGCTCGCCCAAATACATGTAGGCGGTGTAGTCGGAGCAGCGCGCCGCCTGCTGCATATTGTGGGTGACGATGGCGATGGTGTAGTCCTGCTTCAGTTCGCTGATCAGCTCTTCCACTTTCGAGGTCGAAATCGGGTCCAGTGCAGAGGTTGGCTCGTCGAGCAGCAGCACGTCCGGTTTCACCGCCACGCCGCGCGCGATGCACAGGCGCTGTTGCTGGCCACCCGACAGCGACAGGCCGCTCTTGGTCAGCTTGTCTTTCACTTCGCCCCACAGTGCCGCTTTTTTCAGCGCCCACTCCACGCGCTCGTCCATCTCGCCTTTCGACAGGTCTTCGTACAGGCGCACGCCGAACGCGATGTTGTCGTAGATCGACATCGGGAACGGCGTCGGCTTCTGGAACACCATGCCGATTTTGGCGCGCAGCATGTTCAAGTCCTGGCCGGCCTCGAGGATGTTACGGCCGCGGTACATGATCGCGCCTTCGGCGCGCTGACCAGGGTACAGGTCGTACATACGGTTGAGCGTGCGCAGCAGGGTCGACTTGCCGCAACCCGACGGGCCGATGAAGGCCGTCACCTGGCGCTCATGGATGTTCAGGTTGACGTTGGTCAGGCTCTGGGTCTTGCCGTAGAAAAAATTCAGGTTCGAGATGGCGATGGTCGTGCGCTTGCCGGCGCCTGCAAGCGCGGAGGTCGTTTCTGGGCTCAGTTGCGTATTCATTATGTATCGATCGCTTTATAAGTGGTCGCTAATTATTTCGTCGAATTAATTCGGAATTTTTTGGGAGAACATGGTGCGCGAGATGATGTTAAGCGCCAGCACACTGAAGGTGACCAGCAGCGCACCGCCCCAGGCCAGTTCGCGCCAGTTGTCGTACGGGCTCATGGCGAAGCCGTAAATCACCACCGGCAGGTTGGCCATCGGGCCGTTCATGTCCTTGCTGAAGAACTGGTTGTTCAGGGCGGTGAACAGCAGCGGCGCGGTCTCACCCGAGATGCGGGCCACGGCCAGCAGCACACCGGTGATCACGCCGGCTTTCACGGCGCGCAGGCGCACCGTCATCGCCACCTTCCAGCGCGGCGCGCCGAGGGCAAACGCCGCTTCCAGCAGGCTGCTCGGTACCAGGCGCAGCATGTTGTCGGTGGTGCGCACCACGACCGGCACGGCGATCAGGGCCAGCGCGATCGAACCGGCATAACCGGAGTAATGGTTGGTGGTGGCCACGTAAGCGGCCCACACGAACATGCCGATCACGATCGACGGCGCCGACAGCATGATGTCGGTCACAAAGCGGGTGACAGCGGCCAGCTTGTTCTCGTTGCCGTACTCGGCGAGGTACATGCCGGCCAGGATGCCGATCGGCGTGCTCACCAGCGTGGACAGACCGACGATCATGAAGCTGCCGAAGATGGCGTTGGCCAGACCGCCGCCTTCGCTGCCCGGCGCCGGGGTGCTCTCGGTGAACATGTTGACCGACAGGGCCGAGAAGCCGTTGATGATCAGCGTGATCAGGATCCAGGCCAGCACGGCCAGGCCCAGCGACATCGCCAGCACCGACATGGCGATCCCCATGCGGTGACGGAACAGGCGCTTGCGGTACACCTTGTTCATCGGAACGATCGGTTCCTGCGGGTTGATGGCGGCTTGGTTCATTTGAGGCCTTCCTTGCGGGACATGCCAACCAACATCAGCTTGGCGGCGGACAGGACGATAAAGGTGATGACAAACAGGATCAGTGCCAGCGCAAACAGCGAGGAGGTGTGCAGCACGGTGTCCGATTCGGCGAATTCGTTGGCCAGGGTGGAGGCAATCGAGTTACCGGCAGCGAACAGCGAGAACGACAGCTTGTTGGCGTTACCGATCACAAACGTTACCGCCATGGTCTCGCCCAGGGCGCGGCCCAGGCCCAGCATCACGCCGCCGACCACGCCGGTCTTGGTATATGGCAACACGATCTTGCGCACCACTTCCCAGCGGGTGCAGCCCAGACCGTAAGCCGATTCCTTCAGTACCGCCGGCACGATCTCGAACACGTCGCGCATCACCGACGAGATGAACGGGATGATCATCACGGCCAGGATCAGGGCGGCGGTCAGGATGCCGATGCCCATGGTCGGGCCGCTGAAGAAGGGTCCGATGATCGGCAGCACGCCCAGGGTGCTTTTCAGGAACGGCTGCACGTAGTCGCCGAACAGCGGCGCGAACACGAACAGGCCCCACATGCCGTAGATGATCGACGGCACGCCGGCCAGCAGTTCGACCGCGGTACCGAGCGGGCGGCGCAGCGAGGCGGGGCAAATTTCGGTGAGGAACAGCGCGATGCCAAAGCTGATCGGGAACGCGATCAGCAGGGCGATGCCGGAGGTGGCCAGGGTGCCGACGATGGCGATCATGGCGCCGTACTGGTCGTTGACCGGGTCCCACTCCACGCGGGTGATGAAGCCGGGGCCGAACTCCTTGAAGGCCGGCCAGGCGCCGACCATGAGCGAGATGATAATGCCGAGCAGCACCAGCAGCACCGACAGGGCGAACAGCATGGTGGTCTTGTGGAAGATGAAATCCTGGATGCGCTGCTTGCGCATGGTCCGCATCATCGACTGCATGGCGGCTTGGTCAGCGGCGGTGGCCTGCGCGGTAGAAAACTGCGAGGCCGGCTCCGGTTTTGGAATTGGCGTGGAAGTGATGTCAGCGCTCATATTGTTATCTCGGGAAGGTAAGCTAGCCTGCGATGTCCACATGGGCATCGCAGGCTAACCCCCTCACCGCCCGATGATGCGGCGGTGAAGGGAATCAGGGTCTTAGTACAGTGCCTTGCCCGAAGCGTCTTTCAGGTTGGCTTTCCACGATTCCTGCACCAGTTTCACAACCGAGTCAGGCAGTGGTACGTAGTCCAGTTCGACAGCCGACTTGCCGCCGTTCTTGAAGGCCCAGTCGAAGAACTTGACGACTTCCTTGCCCTTGTTGGCGTCCGGCTGCACTTTGTGCATAAGGATGAACGACACGCCGGTGATCGGCCACGAGTTTTTACCCGCCTGGTCGGTCAGCACCACGCCGAAGCCCGGGGTCTTGGTCCACTCGGCGTTGGCAGCAGCGGCCTTGAAGAACTCGTCGTCAGGCTGCATGAAGTTGCCGTCCTTGTTTTTCAGCTGGGTGTGCTGCATCTTGTTCTTCTTGGCGTACGCCCACTCGACGTAACCGATCGAACCCTTGATACGCTGCACGTTGGCGGCAACGCCTTCGTTACCCTTGCCGCCCACGCCCACGATCCACTTCACTGCGGTGCCGGCGCCGATCTTCGATTTGAAGTCAGGGCTGGTTTTCGACAGGTAGTCGGTGAACAGGAACGAGGTGCCCGAACCGTCGGCGCGGTGCACCACGGTGATGTCTTCGGCTGGCAGCTTGACGCCCGGGTTGATGGCGGCGATGCCGGCATCGTTCCACTTGGTGATCTTGCCCAGGTAGATGTCGGCCACGATCGGGCCGGTCAGTTTCAGTTGACCCGGGGTCAGGCCTGGCACGTTGACTACGGTCACCACGCCGCCCATGATGGCCGGGAACTGCATCAGGCCTTCGGCGTCCAGGTCTTCTGCCTTCATTGGGGCATCGGAGGCGCCGAAATCGACGGTCTTGGCTTTGATTTGCTTGATGCCGGCACCCGAACCGACGGACTGGTAGTTCAGGCCATTGCCGGTGGAAGCTTTGTAGGTCTCAGCCCATTTTGCATAGATTGGGTACGGGAAGGTCGCGCCGGCGCCGGTCATATCGGAAGCGGTGGCAGCGGACGAGAGAGCCATCATGGCGCAGGCACCGACTACCAGGGAAGAGATCAGTTGTTTCATTCGCATTTCAAAGTCCTTTGTTATGACAGGTTAGGATGCTGCGAAGTCTAACCGGCCAATATGACAGGTTTATGACATCGTGAAAAAATGTCCAAAGAGAAGTTTTTTACCGCGTCAGGCCTCTCTGCCCTATGAAAACAGGTATGTGTCATGAAGCAATACCGCGATTGTGACAGCTGCATGTCATATATGACGAGCCAAATTTCGGCTTTATGACAGCCGGGTTTCCCGGTTTGTCACAAACTTGTCATAATTGGTCTTTACACTGTTGCATCATTACTCTGTTGGATTACAGAATAGAATGACCTTAACTGCAAAGTGACCAAAGAGACATGAAGCCTGATGTGCATGCCGAAGTCGGCAAGAATTCCGCGTTCCTCGACCGCGAGCTGTCGCAACTGATGTTCAACCGCCGGGTGCTGGCGCAAGCCGAAGACAAAAGCATTCCCTTGCTCGAGCGCTTGCGCTACTTATGCATTGCCAGCAGCAACCTCGATGAATTCTTTGAAGTACGCGTCGCCAGCCTGCTGGCCGCCGCCGGCACCGACGGCGTGCTGGCCACCCACCCCGCCCTGCTTGCCACCCTCTCCCGCATCAGCAACGAATGCCACGCGCTGGTCACCGACCAATACAATATTCTCAACCAGGAAGTACTGCCCCAGCTGGCCGCCAGCGGCGTGCACCTGGTCCGCCACAACGAGCGCACCGACGCCGAACGCGCGTGGGTCAAGGAATATTTCGATACCGAGGTGCGTCCGCTGCTGACCCCGATCGGCCTCGATCCGGCCCACCCGTTTCCGCAGGTGGTCAACAAGAGCCTCAATTTCATCGTCTCGCTGTCGGGCAAGGATGCCTTCGGACGCGGCACGGCGATTGCGATTCTGAAGGCGCCACGGGTGCTGCCGCGCGTGATCCGACTGCCCGACGACCTGTCCGACCGTGGCGGCATTTCGTTCTGCCTGCTCTCGTCGGTGATCCACGCGCATATCTCGGATTTGTTCGCCGGCCGCGAAGTGATCGCCTATTCGCAGTTCCGCGTCACCCGTGACAGCGACCTGTGGGTGGACGAGGATGAAGTGAAAAACCTGCGCCAGGCGCTCAAAGGCGAGTTGCAGGGCCGCCAGTTCGGCACGTCGGTGCGGCTGGAAGTGGCGATCAATTGCCCGCCCGAACTGTCGCAATTCCTGCTCGACCAGTTCGGCCTGCAGCAAAGCCGGCTGTATGCGGTGAACGGCCCGGTCAACCTGGTGCGGCTCACCGAGATCATGGATCACGTGGATGATCCGTCGCTGCGCTTCACGCCTTTCTTCCCCGGCAATGCGCAAAAGCCGGGCAGCGCCGACATCTTCGCCGCCCTGCGCGCACATGACATCTTGCTGCACCACCCGTTCCAGTCGTTCCAGACCGTGATCGACTTTATTCGCAGCGCAGCGCACGACCCTGCCGTGGTGGCGATCAAGCAGACGATTTACCGCACCGGCATGAATTCCGACCTGATGGAAGCCCTGATCACGGCCGCGCGCGCCGGCAAGGAAGTGACCGTGATCGTCGAGCTGAAGGCACGCTTCGACGAAGAGGCCAATATCAACTGGGCCGACAAGCTCGAGCAGGCCGGCGCCCAGGTCGTGTATGGCGTGGTGGGCCTGAAAACCCACGCCAAGGTGGCGCTGGTGATCCGCCGCGAGGAAGGCAAGCTGAAGTATTACGCCCACCTGGGCACCGGCAACTACCACCCCACCACCACCAAGTTCTATACCGACTTCGGCCTGCTGACTTGCCATCCGGGCATCAGCCAGGAGGTAAACGAAGTGTTCATCCACCTGACCAGCCTGACCAAGCCGCACCGCCTCAACCATTTATGGCTGGCGCCGTTCGCCCTGCAGAACGAGATCATCAAGGCGATCCGCAACGAGGCGCGCATTGCACGGGCCGGGCGTCCGGGGCGGATTATTGTTAAGATGAACGCGCTGGTGGACGAATCGGTGATCCGCGCGCTGTACGCCGCGTCCAAGGACGGCGTCAAGATCGACCTGATCGTGCGCGGCGCCTGCACCCTCAAGCCGGGCGTGCCGGGACTGTCGGAAAACATCAAGGTACGCTCGATCATCGGCCGCTTCCTCGAACACAGCCGGATTTACTACTTCCGCAACGACCTGGCGCACGACGTCATGCTGTCGAGCGCGGACTGGATGAGCCGCAACCTGTTCCGCCGCATCGAGGTGGCCTTCCCGATCCTGGACAAGTCGCTCAAGCGGCGCGTGATGTCGGAAGGGTTGAACCCGTATCTGAAGGACAACCGCAATGCCTGGGAACTGGAACCGGATGGCCACTACCAGCGCCGCAAACCGCGCGGCAAGCAAGGCGGCTTTTCAGCGCAACAGTATTTGATGGACTCGCTTGGGACGCCTGGCAGCCATCTCGAGTAACCATAGGAGAAACACATGGATCTGATTTTGTGGCGTCATGCGGAGGCCGAAGACCCGGCGCCCGGCATGTCCGATCTGGAACGCGCGCTGACCGGCAAGGGCGTCAAGCAGGCGCGCCGCATGGGCCAGTGGCTCGACTCGCAACTACCGGACAGCTGCCGCATCCTGGCCAGCCCGGCCGTGCGCACGCTGCAGACGGTGGAAGCGCTGGGCCGCAAGTTCAAGCTCCACACCGACCTGGCGCCCGGCGCCGACCCGGCCGACGTCCTGAAAGCGGTCAACTGGCCGGGCAACAAGGATTCGGTGCTGGTGGTGGGCCATCAACCCACGCTGGGCATGGTGGCAGCGCTGCTGCTGGCAGGCGAAGACCTGGACTGGGATATCCGCAAGGCCAGCGCGTGGTGGTTTTCGCAGCGCGAGCCGGGGGATCCGGGCAGTGTGTATTTGAAGGCGGTGATGAGCGCGGACCTGGTCAAGTAGGTCCAGTAGCGGCAGATTCGTCATTCCCGCGCAGGCGGGAATCCAGTGTCGTCGAACAAGGTTGACCTTGGCTTGAGCCAACCCGGCGCGCAAAAATTGGATTCCCGCCTACGTGGCGGTCCGCCGATGCGGACCGGATCTAGCGGCCGGTCTTGAACTTGGTGTACGTGCGCGTAATCACGCGGCGGATATCGGCTGGCACCGCTTCCGGCGCCGCCATGCGCTGCTTGTCGGCATCGGACAGGAAGATGGTCTTGTTGCCGGCGATATCCTTGCGCACGAACTTCATGCTGGCCGTATTCGGATTGGCGTAGAACACCTTGTTGGTCAGGCTGGCATGCACTTCGGGGCGCATGATGTAGTTGATCCACAGGTGGGCGTTGTTCGGGTGCGGGGCGTCGGCCGGGATGGCCATGGTGTCGAACACCAGCGCGGCCGGGGTTTTCGGCACCAGCACTTCGATCACGTTACCGTTCTTGGCGTCCAGCGCGCGTTGACGGGCGATGTTGATATCACCGGACCAGCCCAGCGCCACGCACACCGCGCCATTGGCCATGTCGTTGATGTAACCCGACGAGCTGAACAAGGTGACGTTGGGACGGATGGTTTGCAGCAGCTTGCCCGCTTCCGCGTAGTCGGCGGCGCTCTTCGAGTACGCCGGTTTGCCCAAGTACATCAGCGCGGCAGGCAGCACTTCGGACGGCGAATCGAGGAACGACACGCCGCACGACTTGACCTTGGCGGCATACTTGGGATCGAACACCAGGTCCCAGGCATTGGCCGGCATCGGCATGCCGCCCAGCGCGGCCTTCACTTTGTTGACGTTGATGCCGACCGTGGTGTAACCCCACAGCCAGTCCACCAGGTATTCGTTGTTCGGGTCGATGCTGGCCAGCTTGGCCTGGATCGCCGGGTCGAGGTTTTTCAGGTTGGGCAGCTTCGATTTGTCGAGCTTGCGCAGCAGCTTGCCTTCGATTTGCAGGCGCGCCCACTGGGCGGTGGGCACCACGACGTCGTAGCCCGATTTGCCGGCCACGAGCTTGGAGTTCAGGATTTCGTTGTTATCGAAAACATCATAGCGCACCTTGATGCCGGTCTCTTTCTCGAAATTCTTGACCGTGTCTTCCGCGATATAGTCGGACCAGTTATAGATGTTGAGGACTTTTTCCTCTTGCGCCTGGGCTTGCGCCAGGCCAGTCACCATCCAACCTGCCACCGCCAGCACGCCAACGAACTTTCCTGCCATAACACCTCCGAGTGGGATTCATACACAAGCCGTGATGATCGGGCATCGGACGCTTGCGCGCAAGCGGTTCGTTTGGATTTCAGGCCCGCCTTCAGCCAAGCATATCGAACAGCGTGCCGGTGGACCCGGCGCCGCCGGTGCCGAACATGCCGCCGCCGGTGCCGGTCTGCGACTGCGCCGAGTACAGCGCCGCCAGCGCGGTGGCCTGGGCCGTGAGCGCCTTGGTCAGCGCGGCGCGCTTGGTGTTGGTGGCGTCGAGTTCGCGGTTGGCCTGGGTGGTCTCGCGGCTGATCACGCTGCTTTTATCGGTAAACGACCTGGCCTTGGCGCCCATCAGGTCGGCCAGGCCCTTGCCGTCGTTGGTGAACAGCTTGGCCACCTGCGACGAGTCGGCCGTAATCGCCGCCTGCATCTTCTTGTCGTCGATTACCAGGTTGCCGTCCTTGCCTTGGCTCACGCCAGCGGCCGCCAGCGCCGACGTCGAGACGTTGCCGCCCCCGGTCTTGAGCAGCAGGTCCATCTGCATGGTGACCTGGCCGATCGCGGTATCGCCCTTGAGGGCGCCACTGGACAGGGTTTTCAGCTTGGCGTTGAGGTCATTGTAGGCGGCCACGAAGGTTTTCAGGTTATCGCCGATCTTGCTGGCGTCCTGGCTGATGGTGATGTCGGCCTTGCCCTTGCCGGTGAGCGTGAGCGCGGCGCCCTCGATGCCCTTGTTCTTGTCCAGCGTATTGCTCGCGCTCTTGATCTCTTTACCATCGACCGTCAGGATGGCGTCCTGGGCGGCCGTGGTTTGCTTGAAGCCCTGCTTGCCTTTTTCGTCGGGATCGTAGCCGAGCAGGTTTTTCAGCGCGGCGTCGCCGCTGACGCTGATGCGCATGCTGTTGCCTTCGCCGCTCTGGCCGGCGATCGACAACGACACCTTGCCGTCGTCGCCCTTCTCCACCTTGACGTCCACGCCGGCCGCCTTGAACGCGGCCGCGATGCCCTCGACCGTGTTGTTGCTGCTGTCGATGGAAATGGTCTTGCTGGTCGCCGTGCCGTTGGTGGTGAAACCCTTGTCGCCGGCAGTGCCGAAGTCGATCTTGACGGTGGTGGGCGCGCCGGTGCCGACCTTGGCGGTGGCGGAACTGAACTCGGCACTGGTCAGAAACTGGCCCTGCGCCAGTTGCTGCACATTGATCGCGTACGTGCCGGCCTTGGCGCCGCCGGTGGACGTGGACGTGGCCACGGTTTTATCGGAACTGGCGGCCGAGGTGGACAGGCCGCTGCCGGTCAGCGCCGCAGCGATGGACTGGAAATTCGACAGCGCGCTTTGCAACTGGCCCAGGCCCGACAGCTTGGTCTGGCTGCTGGTGAGCGCGGCGTTGAGCTTGGTGGCGCCATTGTTTTGCGACAGCATGGTCTGTTCGACGCGCTTGTAGACGTCGGCGCTGATCGGGGAGGCGGCAGCGCCGGCGGCGTTGCTGGCGGAACTGGTAAGCGGATTGATGGCCATAGCGGGGTCTCGGCTGATGTCGGCAGTTATATATACCAACAGTATGCTACAGAAACTGTATTTCAAAGCGATGAACAGACCGGCAATTTTGCCTCATTACACTGCCGTTACCTGTTGGCAGCTCTCTTCCTTATGGATCATTGACTTTCAATGCACAATTACCAGTCTGTCATTGACTTTGTAATGCGAATCGTTATCATTGCGCTTTTCGTCTGGCAGTTTCAATTTTTGTTTTACTAACGGGAACCTTTTACAACCATGAATCAGCAAGCACACGCCCGCACGGGTCTTCACCTCCATCGTCTCGCGGTCGCTGTCGCGCTTGCTCTACCATGTTTACCATTGCTGGCCCAGGCCGAAGAAACCGGCAAGGATGCGGTACTGCCGCAGGTGACTGTCTCCGGCATCAAGTCGGACGACACTTCTGGCACGTACGCCGTCCGCAATGCCCGCACCGCCACCCCGCTCGACCTGTCGCTGCGCCAGACGCCGCAGTCGGTCACCGTGATCACCCAGCAGCGGATCGAAGACCAGGGCCTGCAAACCGTGTCCGACGTGATCAACAACGCCACCGGCGTGGCGGTCAACCAGTACGAAAGCAACCGCGCCGACTTCAATTCGCGCGGCTTCGAGATCGACAACCTGCAAATGGATGGCATTCCCACCACCTGGGAACAGCAATGGAGCGGCGGCGAGATCCTCAGCAGCCTGGCCATGTACGACCGCGTGGAAATCGTGCGCGGCGCCACCGGCCTGATGACCGGCGCCGGCAATCCATCGGCCGCCATCAACCTGGTGCGCAAGCGCGCCACCAGCAAGCAGCTGACCGGCACCGCAGAAGTGGCGCTCGGCAGCTGGAGCGACCGCCGTGGCACGGTCGACGTGTCCACGCCGCTCACCCAGTCCGGCAACGTGCGCGCCCGCGTGGTGGGCGAAATCCAGAAAGCCGACAGCTTCACCGACAAGCTGAGCAAGGACAACAGCACCTTCTACGGCACCGTCGAAGCGGACCTGACCCCGCGCACGCTGCTCTCGGTGGGCTACAGCCGCCAGAAGACCGACACCGATCACCCGATGTGGGGCGGCCTGCCCTACTGGTATGCCGATGGTTCGCGCACCAACTGGGACGAATCGAAAACCTCGAGCGTCGACTGGTCGCGCTGGGACACCTCGTACAACAACGCCTTCGCCAACCTCGAACACACGTTCGACAACGGCTGGAAGGTGCGCGCCACCTATTCCAACGGCAAGCGCAAGTCGGACTCGGTGTTGCTCTACCTGTACGGCAACCCGGACCGCGCCACCGGCACCGGCATGGGCGCTTCGGCCGGCTGGTACATTACCGAAACCAAGCAGGAAGACGCGGGCCTGCACCTGAGCGGCGCGTTCGACCTCGGCGGCCGCCAGCACGAAGCGGCATTCGGTTACATGCACGCCAAGCAAAAATTCAATTCCGACACGCGCGGGGCCGACTACGGCCTGGGCCTGTTCGTCGCTCCGGCGCCTGCCGACTTCAACAACTGGAACCCGTCCGCCTATGCGCCGCCAACCTGGGGCGCGCGCACGTTCTACCAGCGTTCGGAAACCACCCAGGACGGCCTGTATGGCGTGGGCCGCTTCTCGCTGGCCGATCCGCTCAAGCTGATCGTCGGCGCCCGCGTGACCAAGTACGAAAA
This sequence comes from Duganella phyllosphaerae, assembly GCF_001758785.1. GTDB lineage: Bacteria > Pseudomonadota > Gammaproteobacteria > Burkholderiales > Burkholderiaceae_D > Rugamonas > Rugamonas phyllosphaerae. Next base: position 114,302 of record NZ_LROM01000147.1, on the reverse strand, counting down.
AACCGGCAACCTGGCCGGCGCCACGCCGTACCGCCTCAAGTTCGACGACGAAATCACGCCATACGCGGGCCTGATCTATGACGTCAGCAAGCATTACTCGGTCTACACCAGCTACACGGAAATCTTCCAGCCGCAAAATGCGGTCGATATCAACCGCGTGACGCTCGACCCGATCCGCGGCAAGAATGTCGAAGCCGGCGTCAAGGGCGAGTTCCTCGATGGCCGCGTCAACGCCTCGCTGGCGCTGTTCAAGATTCGCCAGGACAACCTGGCGCAGGCAGTGGGCGTGATTCCCGGTACTGCCGACACGTATTCCGAAGCCGTACGGGGCGCCACCAGCAAGGGTGTCGAGCTCGAAGTCTCGGGCGAACTGGCGCGCGGCTGGAACGCCAACGCCGGTTACACGCACTACAGCGCCCAGACCGCCAGCGGCGATCCGTTCAACAGCAACTACCCGCGCGACCTGTTCCGCGTGTTCACCACCTATCGACTCGATGGCGCCCTGGCGGGCCTGACGGTGGGTGGCGGCGTCAACTGGCAAGGCCAGACCTACACGGTCACCTCGAGCGCGCCGGCAGGCAACACCACCAACAACCGCCTGCAGCAGGATTCGTACGCCCTGGTGAACCTGATGGCGCGCTACGAGATCAACCCAAACTGGTCGGCGCAACTGAACGTCAACAACCTCACCGACAAGCGTCATTTCGGCATGTCGGCAGCGTTCAACCAGCTCAATTTCCAGGCGCCGCGCAGCGTGAGCGGCACGCTCAAGTACCGTTTCTGATGGTGTGATCCGGTAGTCACGGCCGGCGCCCTGGTGCGCCGGCTTTTTTTATGGCGCGGCCCATTGCGCCGGCGCCGAACCAAGGTCGCTGGCGCCCTGCCGCCACGCCATCGCCATGCCGGCAACGGCCACCGGCGCACGCAAGCGCCGCGCCGGTCCCCAGGCGGTGTGCTCGAGTGCCAGTGCGTAATCGTCGGGCGCAACCGGCGCCAGCTGGACGCCACCGATTTCGCCCTCGGTGGTCATCAGCAAGGCCGCCGTGCGCGCCAGCGACAGCCGTGCCTGCGTGGCGCGCTGCTGCGTCACCCGCGTGATCAAGCCGCGCACCACGGCTGCCGCCATCAAATAGCCGGTGGCATGATCGAGCGCCTGCACCGGCAAGGGCACCGGCTTGCCGGCGCCGCTGGCCTGCATGCCGTGAGCGGCGATGCCGCAACTCATCTGCACCAGGCTGTCGAAGCCACGCCGACCGGTCCATGGTCCGCTCCAGCCGTAGGCGTCGAGGCACACATCGACCAGGCCGGGATTGGCTTGCCGGCGATAGTTTTCATCATAGCCAAGTCGTGCCAGTGCTTCGGGCCGGTAGCCATGCACCAGCACGTCCGCTTCGGCCAGCAGTTGCTCGAACACGGCGCGGTCGGGGGCGTGGTGCAGGTCAAGCCGGGCGCAGCGCTTGCCCGGAGTGACTTCGGGAATCACGCCCGGCTCGTTCCAGTCCGGCGCATCGATGCGCAGCACCTCGGCGCCGTAACCGGCCAGAAAGCGCGTGGCCACGGGACCGGCCAGCACCCGCGTCAAATCGAGCACTTTTACACCAGCCAGCGGCCGCGCTTCGGTGCCGGTCCTTGTACCTGTCCTCGTGCCGGCCCACGCGACCGCCCCGCCGCATGGCCGCGTGTCGAAGGCGATCAGCGGCTCGCTGGCGACCGCCAGTCCTTGTGGATGCGCGTGCCAGTCGCCGGCCGAGCGCATCTGCGCGGCGCAGCCGCGATTGGCCACCATCGCCGCTTCCAGCGCCGCCCCCTGCCACTGCGCCACCGCCTGTTCGACGGCCTGGCGGTCGGGCGTGCAGCCGAGCACGTCGAGTGCAGCGCGGCGGTGGTGCGGCGCGTTGGTGTGCAACCGTATCCAGCCGTCGAGACAGGCATAGTCGCCAGCCACCGCATCCCACAACGCCGGGCGCTCCCAGCCGACCGGCGCCAGCGACCAGCCGAACCACAGCGAGGCAAGGCGGCGGTCCACGCTGACCGGCGCCTCGCTTGCGCCCTGCAGCGCGGCCAGCTCGCGCATCGCCAATGCCGCTGCGCCGATCGAGGCGGCAGCCAGATCGGTCACCGCGTAGTACGATGGCAAGTTGGCGTGGCCGGTAAAGCTGACAGCATCGGTGTCCGGCGCCGGCAGTTCCAGCGCCGACCAGATGGTGGCCAGCAGGTGGTGGGAGAGCGCAGTCATGGGGTTCCTCTCAGCAGTGATCGTGCGCCGAGCTTAGAACTGCGCGCGCCAGCGGTCAATCTTGATTTGAATCGTCAACATGGGAAGAACGATGGCCTAAATACAAGACGTGCAGCATTGATGCAATTACGAGCGGTATGAAAACCAGACCCGGCGCCTCCGGTCGATGGCCTGGAATATCAAAAGGCGATGCGTGCAGAATGACCACCGTCGCGGCACTCCGGCGGATAAGACAGTATCAGCGCAGGAACTTGTTGACAGTCGCCATGGTCGCCAGGTCGGGGCTGACGAAGGTGAAGCCGATCTTGAACTGGTCGCCGCTGAAGATGCAGTAGTTGACCTTGCAGCGGCTGTTCACCAGTTGGCCCTTGCCGTCCATGAACAGCTCGAACGTGACCTGGCCCATGTGGCCAACCGCCAGCTTGTGGTCGTAGGTGAGCGAGACACCGGTGCCGCTGATATCGATGGTCCGACCTGGCTCTGGCGGCAGGCCATCCATTACCACGACTGCCTTGGCGCGCACGATTTTGCGTGCGGCGGAGCGTTGATCGACTAACAATTTCCTGTCCTTTTATTACGTAAAGAGCACTATTGCTCTACCAAACACGTAACAATACAGCTTTATTGGATTTCGCGCAGCTTGTTGAAGGCGTCGTCGATGCGATCCACCGCAATAATCGTCATCCCTTCGATCGGTTGCTTGGGCGCGTTGGCGCTCGGGATCATGGCGATCGAGAAACCGAGCTTGGCCGCTTCGCGCAGGCGCTCCTGGCCACGCGGGGCGGGACGGATTTCGCCGGCCAGCCCCACCTCGCCAAACACCACGAAGCCGCGCGGCAGCGGCTTGTTGCGCATCGACGAATTAATCGCCAGCAGCACGGCCAGGTCGGCCGCCGGTTCGGTGATTTTCACGCCGCCCACCGCGTTGATGAACACGTCCTGGTCGAACGCGGCAATGCCGGCATGGCGGTGCAACACCGCCAGCAGCATGGCCAGGCGATTCTGCTCGAGGCCCACCGACAGCCGCCGTGCGTTGGGCAAATGGCTGGCGTCGACCAGCGCCTGGATTTCCACCAGCAGCGGCCGCGTGCCTTCCTGCGTCACCATCACGCACGAGCCCGGCACCTGGTTATCGTGTTGCGACAAGAACAATGCCGACGGATTCGAAACGCCCTTCAGGCCTTTTTCGGTCATGGCAAATACGCCCAGCTCGTTCACCGCGCCGAAGCGATTCTTGATCGCCCGCACCAGGCGGAAGCTCGAGTGATTGTCACCCTCGAAATACAGCACGGTATCGACGATGTGTTCGAGCACGCGCGGTCCGGCCAGCGCACCTTCCTTGGTGACGTGGCCGACCAGGATGATGGTCACGCCGGTCTGCTTGGCAGCGCGCGTGAGCTGCGCCGCGCATTCGCGCACCTGCGCCACCGAGCCCGGCGCCGAGCTGAGCGCATCGGAATACACGGTCTGGATCGAGTCGATCACCGCCACTTCCGGCTTCAGGTCGGCCAGGGTGCCGAGGATTTTTTCCAGCTGGATCTCGGCCTGCAGTTTCAAATCGCGGGCGTCGATCATCAGGCGCTTGGCGCGCAGCGCGATCTGCGCGCCCGATTCCTCGCCGCTGACATACAGCACCCGCTTCATGTGAGACACATTGGCCAGCGCCTGCAACAGCAAGGTCGATTTGCCGATGCCGGGGTCGCCGCCGATCAGCACCACGCCGCCGCTGACCAGGCCACCGCCGAGCACGCGGTCGAATTCCTCGATGCCGGTACCGAAGCGCGGCACGTCGATGGCGTCGATATCGGCCAGCGACAGCACCGGCGCCGTCTGCGCCAGCGCCAGGTGTTGCGGCTGCGAATAGCGGTTGTTGCCGCCCTGCTCGACCACGCTCTCCACCATGGTGTTCCACTGCTGGCAGGCCGAACACTGGCCGGTCCACTTGTTGGCGACGTTGCCGCACTCGGTGCAAACGAAGTTGGTTTTTGCCTTGGCCACGGTTATCCCTCCACCACGGCCACGCGCTGCGCCAGCGCGCACATCAGCTCGTAGCCGATGGTGCCGGCGGCATTGGCCACCTCGTCGATCGGCAAGCCCTCGCCCCACAGGATCACCTGGCTGCCGACCCGGGCACCAGGAATGTCGGTGAGGTCCACCGTCAGCATGTCCATCGACACCCGGCCCACCAGGCGCGTGCGCACGCCATCGACCACCACCGGCGTGCCCAGCGGCGCGTGGCGCGGGTAGCCGTCGGCGTAACCGCAGGCCACCACGCCCACCCGCATCGGGCCGTCGGCCGTGAAGCGGCTGCCGTAGCCGACCGCGTCGCCGGCGGCGATGTCCTGCACGCCGATGATCTCGCTGCTCAGGGTCATGGCCGGCTTCAAGCCATAGTCGGCCGCCGGTTTGCCGCCCGGCGTGCCGCCGTACAGCATGATGCCGGGACGCACCCAGTCGTTGCGCAACACGCCGTCCAGCTCGCCCTGGCGCAACACGCCGGCCGAATTGGACAGGCTGCGCATGCCGGGCAAGCCAGCCGCGCCGGCCTCGAAGCGGCGAATCTGCTCGGCGATCGGCAACAACGCATGGCCGGCCTCGTCGGCGTTGGCAAAGTGGGTCATCAGGGTGATGTTGCCCACGCAAGCGAGGGCGACCAGTCGTGCGTGGGCGGCAGCGTAGGCCTCGGGCTTGAAGCCAAGCCGGTTCATGCCGGTATTCATCTTGAGGTGCAGGTCGAACTTGATGCCGCGCTCGCCCAGGTTGGCATCGGCCGCCTCCAGCCACTCGAGCTGCTCGGTGCAGTGGACCGCCGACTGCAGGCTGTAGCCGGCCATCGTATGCAGATCTTCAAAACCGAAGAAACCTTCCAATAAGATGATCGGCTTCTTCCAGCCCAGCTCGCGCAGGCGGATGGCGTTGTCGAGTTCGACCAGGGCCAGTCCGTCGGCGTCGGCAAAACCGCGCATGGCGCGTTCGAGTCCGTGGCCGTAGCCATTGGCCTTGAGCACGCCCCAGGCTTTGGCGCCGGGCGCACACGCCCGGACCACGGCCAGATTGTGCTGCATGGATGCGATGTGGATGGTTGCGATAAGCGGCCTGGGCATGGGGTTCTCTGCTCAATCTGTGAAGGCGGTATTCTACCAATTGTCCACACAATGCGGCCGCCGGCACACCGCTCAATTCTTGGGGTTACGAACAAAGCGTGGTATAAAGCAAGCCAATATAAGCTTTCAGGCAGTCCAGAATGAATCGTGGTTTTTATACCATCATGTCGGCGCAGTTCTTTTCTTCGCTGGCTGACAACGCATTGCTCTTCGTCGCGATTGACCTGTTGATCAACATGAATTCGCCCGGCTGGATCACGCCGCTGTTGAAGCTTTCATTCACCCTCTTTTACGTCCTGTTGGCGGCTTTTGTCGGCGCGTTCGCCGATTCGATGCCAAAAGGAAAAGTCATGTTCATCTCCAACCTGATCAAGGTTGGCGGATGCATGCTGATGTTTGCCCACGTTCATCCACTGGTTGCCTACGCCGTCGTCGGCTTTGGCGCGGCCGTGTATTCGCCGGCCAAGTACGGCATCCTGACCGAACTATTGCCAGCTGAAAAGCTCGTCGCTGCCAATGGCTGGGTCGAGGGTCTGACCGTGATGTCGATCATCTTCGGCACCGTGCTCGGCGGCGCACTGGTCGGCGACCGGCTGTCGTCGGTATTGCTTGGTTTCGATATGCCGTTTGTCGATACCGGCATCGAAACGCCGACCGAGGCGGCGCTGTGCGTGGTCGTGGTGATCTATGCGCTGGCGGCCATCTTCAATACCCGCATCCCGGACACCGGCTGCGTGTATGGCCACCAGCAACGCAACCCCATCAAGCTGATCAGCGAATTCGCGACCTGCTGCGGCCTGCTGTGGAAAGACAAGCTGGGTCAAATTTCGCTGGCGGTGACTACCCTGTTCTGGGGCGCCGCGCAAACCCTGCAATTCATCGTGCTCGAGTGGGCCAACCGCACGCTCAAGCTGTCGTACGAGCAGGCGACCAGCCTGGTGGGCGTGGTGGCGATCGGCGTGGCGGTGGGCGCAATCCTGTCGGCGCGCAGCATCACGCTGCGCAAATCGCTGACCGTGATACCGGTCGGTATTGCCATGGGCGTGATCGTGATGGGCATGACCCTGGTGAAATCGGTGGCGCTGGCCTATCCGCTGCTGGTGCTGGTCGGTTTGCTGGGCGGCTTCTTCCTGGTGCCGATGAACGCCCTGCTGCAACACCGCGGCCACGTGCTGATGAGCGCCGGCCATTCGATCGCGGTGCAGAATTTCAATGAAAACCTGTCGATCCTGACCATGCTGGCAGCTTACTCGCTGATGCTGCGCGGCCATATGAACCTGAACGTGATCATCATGATATTCGGCATGTTCCTGGCGGGTACGATGCTGATGATCCTGCGTCGGCATAAGGCCAACCAGCGCGAGTTCGATTCGGTGTCGCTGATTGGCCAAGCCAAGCACTGACATACAGGGCCCTCAGCTTCGCGAGATTGGGTCCCCGCCTTCGCACGGACGACGCGGCGCCAGCGTTACGGCAGTTTGCCGTCGCGGCGTTTTTGCGCGGCGCGGTCGCGCCAGTCGTCCGGGACGATAAAGCCGCGCCGCTGTTCGATCAGCCAGTCCCCTTCCTGCCGCAATACCGCCACCATCACCGGGGCCGACACTTGCGCCATCTGGCTTGCCAGTTCCGCTTGCAATGCTAGCCGGTCCATGCCGGCGTCTGCCGCAACTTTCAGCGGCGCCAGCCATTGCAGGCGCGGCATCACGCAGAACTGCTCATCCGGCAAACCGTCTACCTGCGCCAACGGCATCCAGAACCCCTGGCAATGCTCGCGCGAAATCCCCGGCGTGACGCCATGCGCCGCATCTGCCGGATAAAACAGCCAGCCCTTGACCAGCGCCTGCGCCCGGTCCACCGCCTGCGGCAACAGCGGCTGGGCAGCCGGGTGCTGCGCCAGCGCCAGTTGCTTGTCGAAAATCTTGCGCATCTTGGCGCCGAGAGTGTCGGCCAGGTTGGGGCCGATCAGGCCGTTGAAGTCGTCGCCGGCGGTAGCGGCATCGAGCAGGTAGAACTTGGTGGCGAATTCCAGGTGCACCAGCGCGGCGCCCTCGCGCAGCAGGAAGTCGAATTCGCCCACGGTATCGTTGCGGCTGGCGCGCACTTGCAGGCCGTGCGCCACCAGGGTGTGCTGGCTGGCGAAATAAAAGGCCAGCAACTTTTCAGCATACAGGCCCAGGCGCGAATAATGGCGTTCGCCGAGCGCGGCATCGAGCGGCGCCGGGTCCAGGTCAAGCGCGGCCAGCCAGTCGGCAATCTCAGGCGTTACCGGGCCGAGCGTGGCGATGCGGCCTTGCCAGTGCGGCGCGGCGGGATCGAGCAGGTCGGGCGCATCGAGCAACCACGCCAGCGCCCGCACCCTCGGATGGTGCAAGTGGCCCCAGCGCTGCGCGAACCGCGCCTGATAAGGATCGGCAAAGGCGGCGGCGCTGGTGCCTCTATCGCCCCCGGGCCAGGGAATGGCAACTGCGCTGGCAGAGTCGCCGTTCACGGCAGCGGGCCCGGCCGGAGCGCCAGCGCTGTCGCCAGGGTCAGCCAAGAGCGGTCCTGGCCAGGCACAGGTCGCCCCAGGCCTTGGCCTTGTCCTCGGGGCGCGCCAGCAAATCGTCCGGGTGGTAGGTGGCCACCACTGGCAGATTGGCGTCGCCGTAGCGCATGACCTTGCCGCGTGCCGCCGGGCCCATCATCAGGCCCTTGGCGGCGAACTGGCCGAAGGTCATGGCCATGGTGGCGCCGGTGAGCGCCAGTTCGCGGTCGAGGAAGGGCCGGCAGGCGGTCAGTTCGTCGGCGGTCGGATTGCGCTGGGCGCCATCATCGGCAGCCGGCCGGCATTTGACCAGGTGCGTGACATACACGTCGGCCTCCGGCTTGAGGGCGATGGCCTTGAACATATTGCCCAGCAACTGGCCGGCGTCGCCCGCCAGTGGGCTGATTTCGGTCTCGTCCAGCGCCGAGGGCGCGGCGGCGATCGCCAGCCAGGCTGCCTGCTCCGGGCCACGACCGTTGACGGCGTTGCGGCGGGTGGCAGCGAGCGGACAACGGGTGCAGTTCGATACCGCCGCCTGCAAGGCCGGCCAGTCCATCGTGGCGATGGCTGCGTCGGACACCGGCTGCACCGGGCGCGGACGCACGGGCGGTGGCGGCGTGGCCGCAGGCACGTCGTCGAACCAGGCGGTCGATTCGTCGTCGGAGGCGACCACTGGCGACGTGGCCGGATGCGGCGCCGGCAACGGTGGCCGGGACGAGGCCGGTTCAGGCGCCGGTGTCTGCATGGATGCTGGCGCCGATGCGGGGGCCGCAGGGTGAGCTGGTGCGTCTGTCGCTTGCGCCTGTTCGACTGCCTGTGACCAGGTGACTGGCGCAGGCGTGGCGGGCACCGGCCCAGCTGCCGGCGGCCGGACTGGTGCAGCCGGCATGGCAACCTCAGACGTGGCCATGCCCTCGGCCTGCGCTGCTGCGTCGGCAGCAGCATCGCCACGATCGCCGGGCTCGAACCCCGTGCCGGCAGCGCGCAATTTCCACAGCGCACCCACGCCCATTTCTTCCAGGAACACCGCATTGCGGGGCGAGATAGTCATACGTCGAACCGCATCACGATGGCGTCCTCGCGTAACTGGTTCGCTGCCGGGTAGTAACCCTTGCGGCGACCGATCTGTTTGAATCCGTAGCGTTCGTAAATGGCGAGCGCGCGCGTGTTGGACGGCCGTACTTCCAGCAGCACCGACGCCATGCCGAGCCCGCGCGCGCAGGCTACCGACTGGTTCAGCAACAGGTGGCCGAGCCCCTGGCCCTGCCGGTCCGCCGCCACCGCCACGTTGAGCAGGTGTACCTCATCGACCATCGGCATCACCAGGAAATAGCCGAGCAGCGCCCCGCCCTGGTCGCGCAGCACCCAGGCCTGGTAGCCGCTGTCGAGCGAATCGGCAAAATTGGCCATGCTCCACGGGTACGGATACACGCTCTGTTCGAGCGCCAGCACCTCGCCCAGGTCGGCGCGCTGCATCGGCTCGTAGCGCAGCCGCGCCAGGTCCCACGCCTGCTTCATGCGCCCCCCGCCGCTTTGGCAGCCTTGTCGGCCTTGTCGGCCTTTTCAGCATTGATGTCGCGCCGCTCGGCCTGGGTATAGGCAACCTTGTTACGCAGATACAGCGGCTGTGCTTCGGCCGCCGTCACCGTGCGGCCGGCGGCCAGCGCCAGGCTGGCCAGCTGGGCGATCTGTTCGGCATGGGGCATCACGTCAGCATAAACCTCGGCAACACCGGCAAACGCCTCGGCATACGCCGACAAGCCATTGCCGCAGAACACCGGCGCACCGTGCGCCTGCACCGCATCCGGCGCCGACAGCACAGCTGGCTGCACCAGCTGCGGTGCGCCCACGGCAGCACCATCGAAACGATATTGCGCCCAATACACCTCGCCCATGCGCGCATCGAGCACGGCCACCACGTCGGCAGCGCCATGGCGCTGGTGGCAGGCCAGGGCCATGGCGTCGAGCGTGACCACCGGCACCACCGGCAGGTTGGCGCCGAAGGCCAGGCCCTGGGCCACGCCGCAAGCCGTGCGCACGCCGGTAAACGAGCCGGGGCCGGCGCCGAAGGCAATCGCGCTGCAGTCCTTGAGGCTGATGCCGGCTTCGGCCAGCAATTCCTGGATCATCGGCAGGACCGACTGCGAATGGGTACGCACGCCCGAGGACGCGCGGCTGATCACGGTGTCGCCGCGCAACAGGGCGACCGAGGCCGCCTCGGACGAGGTTTCGATGGCGACAATGGTGGTGGGAGGGGTGGAAATTGTAGGCATCCCGCATTTTAACCCGGCATGCCGGCCGGCGCGACCCTGCGCCCGGATGTAAAATACGTCCTTTGCACCGCCGAGAACGCCGAGAACGTCGCCAACACCATGCACAGCATTACACTCAACTCCGACAACCGCGAACAGGTGGCGGCCGCGCTGGCCGGCGACTGCTGGATCGTCGCCTGCCTGTGCGCGGCCTGGTGCGGCACCTGCGACAGTTACCAGGCCAGTTTCGAGAGCGTGGCCGCGCGCCACCCGGACAAGCTGTTCCTGTGGATCGACATCGAAGACCACGCCGATATCGTCGGCGACCTCGACGTGGAAAACTTCCCCACCCTGCTGATCCAGCACCACGAGCTGGTGGCGTTCTTCGGCACCATGCTGCCCGACCCGGCGCTGGCGCACCGGCTGGTGCAGGCGCAAACCGAGATCTCAGACGCCGACATGACCGAGATGATCGTCAACAGCGAGGAACGCGCGCGCTGGCAGCGCGAATGCAACCTGCGCGCGCTGCTGCGCAACGCCCTGTCATGACGATAAGCTGAGCGGCAGGCTGCGCAAGCGCTTGCCCGTCAGCTTGAACACGGCGTTGGCCACGGCCGGCGCGATCGGCGGCACGGCCGGCTCGCCCATGCCCTCCGGGTGCGCGGCACTCGGCATGATGATGGTCTCCACTTCCGGCGCCTGGTTCAGCCGCGCCACCGGGTAGTCATGGAAGTTGGACTGCTCTACCTTGCCATCCTTGATGGTCACGGCGCCAAACAGCGCCGCCGACAGGCCGAATACCACGCCCGATTCAGCCTGCTGGGCGATGATGTTGGGATTGACCGCCAGTCCGCAGTCGATCGCGCACACCACCCGGTGCACGCGGATCTCCGTACCCGCCACCGACACCTGCGCCACCTGCGCCACGATGGTGCCGAACGACTGGTGCAGCGCCACGCCGTGCGCGCGGCCCGCCGGTGCAGCGCCGGCGCGCGCCACCGCCGCATCGAGCACCGCCAGGTGGCGCGGATGGTGCGCCAGCAGCGCGCGGCGGAACGCCACCTCGTCGCGGCCGGCAGCATGCGCCAGTTCGTCGATGAAGCTCTCCTTGAAAAACGCGTTATGCGAGTGGCCCACCGAGCGCCAGTAACCAAGCGGCACCGCGCTCTCCACGATCACGTGACGGATGCGCTGGTTGGGCAGTTCATACGGCATGTCGAACGCGCCTTCGGCCGTGGTCTTGTCCGGACCCGCCGCCGGCAGGCCGAGGTTACGCTTGAAAAACTGGTGGGAGACGGAACCGCTGGCCGACTTGCAGTCGTAACCGAGCACGTGGCCCGCGGCGTCGAGCGTGGCGGCAAAGCGCGCCAGCGCCGCCGGGCGATACACATCGTGGCCCATATCGTCCTCGCGCGACCAGATGGTTTGCACCGGCACGCCCTCCATGGCGCGGGCAATCGCCACCGCCTGCGCCACCATGTCCACGTCGAGCCGGCGACCGAAACCGCCGCCCAGCATGGTCACTTCCAGGGTCACGGCAGCGGGCGCAACGCCGGCCGCCTGCGCTGCCGCTTTTACCGCAAAGCCCGGCGACTGGGTGGGCGCCCACAGGTGCACCTTGCCGTCCCTGACATTGACCTGGGCAGTGCAGTTGATCGGTTCCATGGCCGCATGCGCCAGGTAAGGCGCGCGGTATTCGGCGCCGATGGCCCTGGCCACGCCGGCGCCCTTGCCTTCGACGCTGTCCATGTCGCCCACCTGGTGGTAGGCGTGGCCGTCCTCCTTATCCAGGGTGGCGGCGAAATGGTCGAATACCTGCTCGCTCGACAGCCCTGCGTTGGCGCCGTCGCGCCAGGTGATCACCAGCGCCAGCGCGGCCTGCCTGGCCTGCCACCAGCTGCGCGCCACCACGGCCACGCCGGCCCCGGCGCCGGCCAGGTGGCCCAGCGCACGGGAAAAATCGACCACCCGCAGCACACCCGGCATCTTCAACGCCACCGAGGTGTCGACCGTGGCCACCGCGCCGCCGATCACGGGCGCCATGCGCACCGCTGCGTACACCATGCCGGGCACACGCACGTCGATGCCGAACACCGCGCTGCCATCGACTTTCGAGGGCGTGTCGCGGCGCGGCTGGGCGCGGCCGATCAGTTTGAATTGCTGCGGCGTTTTCAGGCGCACCTCGCCCGGCTGGGACGTGACGGCGGCAGCGGCCAGCGCGCCGTAGGCCAGCTTGCGGCCATCACGATGCAGCACGTGGCCGTCTTCGGTGCGGCAATCTGCGGCGTCGGCCCGCCACTGGCCGGCGGCGGCCGCCACCAGCATGGCGCGCGCGGCGGCGCCGGCTTCGCGCATCGGCAGCCAGGCATCCTTGACGCTCGACGAGCCGCCGGTAATGCTGATGCCCAGCTCGCGCGCCACCTTGCCCACGATCCAGCGCGCACCGGCCTTGAGTGCGCCGTCGTCGTCGGGGTGGAACGGCAGGCCGTCCTGCAGCATGGCAATGTTGCCGAAGATGGCGTCCAGCGGCGCCTGCACCAGCCGCACCGACGCCAGCGGCACATCCATTTCCTCGGCAACGAGCATCGGCAGCGCGGTATGCACGCCCTGCCCCATTTCGCTGCGCGGCATGGCGATGGTGACGGCGCCGTCGGGCGCCACTGCCACCCAGCCGTTGAGCGCCAGCGCGCCACCGGTCAGCGGCAGTGACACTGAGCCATGCAGGCGCTGGCGCGCCGGCAGCACGCCCCAGCCCACCACCAGGGCGCCCATGGCGGCCACGCCGCCAAACAGGAAACGTCGTCGCGAAACTTTAGACATGCCAGCGCTCCAGCACTTCTTGCGGGCTCAGTGGCTTGCCGTACAAATAGCCCTGCGCCAGGCGGCAGCCGTGGCGCAGCAGGAAGGCGGCCTGCTCCTCGGTCTCCACGCCTTCGGCAATCACCGACAGATTCATGCTTTTGCCGAGCTGGATGATGGCGATCGCAATTGCCTCGTCGTTGGCGTCGGTGGAGATATCCTTGATGAACGAGCGGTCGATCTTGAGCGTTTGCACCGGCAGCTGCTTCAGGTACGCCAGCGACGAATAGCCGGTGCCGAAATCGTCGATCGCCAGCGCCACGCCGATCGCGTGCAGATCGTTGATGAAGACCATGGCGTCGCCGGTATTCATGATCACCGACTCGGTCACTTCCAGTTGCAGGCGCTGCGGCGCCAGTCCGGTGTCGGCCAGGGTGTCGGCCACCAGGGCGACGATGCCGCCGCGCTCGAACTGGCGCGCCGACAGGTTCACCGCCATCTTGGGCACGAGCAGGCCGGCCGCCTGCCAGCGGTTCATCTGCCGGCAAGCCTCTTGCAGCACCCATTCACCGAGCTGGTTGATGAAGCCCGTATCCTCGGCCAGCGGAATGAAGCGCACCGGCGGCACCAGGCCCAGTTCCGGGTGGTTCCAGCGCACCAGCGCTTCCACGCCGATCAGGCGGCCGGTATCGATTTCGACTTGCGGCTGGTAGGTCAGGAAGATCTCGTTCTTTTCGATCGAGCGGCGCAGGTAGGTTTCCAGGCGCAGGCGCTCGACGCCCTCGCCCGTCATCGACGGCATGTAAAAACTGTAGCCGTTGCGCCCGCGCGCCTTGGCCTGGTACATGGCCACGTCGGCATTGCGGATCAGCATATTGAGGTCGCCCGCATCGTCCGGGAACAGGCTGATGCCCACGCTGCACGTGACGAACAGTTCGTGGCCGGCCACCTGGAACGGCTGGTCGAACATCTGCACCAGCTTCTCGGCCACCTGCGCCGGACCGTAATGGTTGCCGACGTTTTCCAGCAGGACGATGAATTCGTCGCCGCCCAGGCGCGCCAGCGTGTCGCCCTCGCGCAGGCGGTCGAGCAGTGCGTGCGCCACCTGCTTGAGCAGTTCGTCGCCGATATGGTGGCCCAGCGTGTCGTTGACGTTCTTGAAGCGGTCCAGGTCGATGAACAGCAGCGCCAGTTGTTCGCCGTCGCGGGCGGCGCGCTGCAACGCGTGCTGCAGACGGTCGTTGAACAGCAGCCGGTTGGGCAGCGCGGTGAGCGGATCGTGGTGCGCCAGGTGGTCGAGCTTTTCCTGCGATTCCTTGGCCCGCGTGATGTCGCTGAACACGCCCACGTAATGCGTGGCGCGGCCACGGCTGTCGCGTACCGCGCTCACCGTCAGCCACTCGAGATAGATGTCGCCGCTCTTGCGGCGGTTCCACAGCTCGCCCTGCCAGAAGCCGGTGTCCATCTGTTCGCGCCACATCTCCTCGTAGAAGGCCTGCTCGTGGCGGCCGGAGCGCGTGAGCGTGTAGTCGTGGCCGATCGCGTCCTGCGCCGTGTAGCCGGTGATCTGGGTGAAGGCCGGGTTGACGGTGACGATGGTGCCTTGCGCATCGAGCACCACCACGCCGTCGGCAATATGCTCGATCACGGTGGCCGAGAGGCGCAGCTTTTCCTCGGCTTCCTTGCGCTCGGTGATGTCGGCGTACACCCAGATGCTGCCCTCGTTGGCGCGCTTGTGGTCGAGCGCATAGCCGCTCACCATGCACCAGAACGAGCTGCCGTCCTGGCGCAGGTAATGGCGCTCCTCGCTGAAGTAGTCGCCTTCGGACAGCGACGGATACTGGCGCGCGCCGGCCGCTTCGAAATCGAATGCAGTGGGGAACAGGATCGACGTCGAGGAACCCACCATCTCGCCCGGCGGGTAGCCGAACAGTTCTTCGCAGCGGCGGTTGACCGAGACAATGTGGCGGCGACGCACGAACATCACGCCGAACATCACGTTGTCGAGAATCGCGCTCTGCTCGGCCAGCAGGGCCTCGATGCGCATTTCATTGTGTTTGCGTTCGCTGATGTCGGCCATGATGCCGTCCACCCAGGTCTGGCCGAGATCCCGGCTACCCTGCGGCTGGCCGTTTTCCGCCAGCCAGCGCTCGGCGCCCAGGGCATCGACGATGCGGTATTCGACCTGGTACGGCTTGCCGCTGGCGATCGCCTCGGCCACCGTGCGGCGGTGGCGCTTGCGGTCGTCGGGCGCGATCAGGTTGGTCCAGGCGTCGGTGGCGCCGCGCATGAAATGGCTGGCCGGATAGCCGGAGATTTCCTCGATGGCGTCGGAGACGAAGTCGACCGGGCCGTCGGGCCGGTAGCGGAACACCGCGCCGGGCACCTGGGTGACGATGGAGCGGAAGCGCTCCTCGCGCTGGCCGATATCTTCGAACAGGTGCTTGATCGCCACCCGCATCTGCTCCAGTTGCAGCGCCAGCCGGCCCAGTTCGTCGCGGCCGCGCACGGTGAGCTGGGTATCGAAGTCGCCGCGCGACAGGCGGTCGGAAAAGCCGGTGAGCTTGCGCAGCGGCCGGATCAGGCGCGCGTTCAGAAACAGCACGATCAGCACCAGCGACACCATCAACTGGCCGGCGAGCACCAGCAAGTACGACCATTGTTTTTCGCGCAGGTCCTGCAGGCTGCGGGCGTCGTCCATTTCGACCGTGATGCGGCCGATGCGTTCGCCGCGAACGGTGATGTCGCGCTCGGCGCGGGTGATGGTGCCGGTGGGTTTGCGCGGCGAATCGACATGCATGAACTGGGCGTCGGCCTGGCCCATCACCTCCACCCGCACCACCGATTTGTCGCGCATGACCGATTCGACCAGCGAATGGGCCGATTCGGTGTTCATGTTCCACAGCGACTCCTGCATACCCAGCGCCAGGATGTCGGCATTGCGTTGCAGCGCTTCGTTAAGGGCGATGCGCGCCGATGCCTTTTCGTGCACGCCGATCAGCACATAGCTGCCGATGGCGGCCGGCACCACCAGGCCGCCGAACACGACTGCCAGCAGCGCGCCATAGATAGACGAACGCGGCAAGCCGCGCAGGGTACCGAGCCGGACCCGCATGCGATCGATGGCCTTACCCATGCACGGACGAGCACTGTAACGGTATCGCGTGACGCAGAAGGAAAAGAATGGGCATCGTCTTGGAGTGTGTCGGTGAGCGTTGCAGAATATTACCTTTCGGAATTATGCACGCAAACCAGCATCAAAAAACGGCCCGGCAAGCAAAAATCGTGACGACAGGCTAATATCGCGGCTCCCTGTCAACATACGGAAAGTCCCAATGACCACTTTTTCGATCTACTCCGCCTCCATTCCAGCATTCAAGCAGATTCTCAACAGCCTGCACACCATCCTGGGCAAGGCCGAAGCGCACATCGCCGACAAGAAGATCGACCCGAACGCACTGCTGCAGTACCGCTTGTTCCCGGACATGCTGCCGTTCACCCGCCAGGTGCAGATCGCCTGCGATTTCGCCAAGGGCGCAGCTGCCCGCCTCGGCGGCCTGGACGTGCCGTCGTATGACGACAAGGAAGTGACGTTTGCCGAACTGAAAGCGCGTATCGAGAAAACCCTGGCCTACATCGACAGCGTGCCGCAAGACGCCATCGAAGGCAGCGAAACCCGCGCGATCACCACCGGCAGCGGCGAAAAGACCAAGCACTTCACCGGCCAGACCTATTTGTTCCACTACGCCCTGCCGCACTTCTACTTCCACGCCACCACCGCGTACGACATCCTGCGCCATAACGGTGTCGAGGTGGGCAAGAAAGATTACATCGGTACTTATTGATAGTGATAGCGGTTTATTTGTTCCGGCGCGGGTAGCCCTGCGCCAGGATGCGTTGCCACACCAGTTCTTTCTGCTCGGCCGTCATCGAGACCCAGTGCGCCACCTCGACCACGGTGCGCCCGCACCCTCTGCACACGTCGTCGAAGGTGGTGGAACACACCGCTACGCACGGCGTGTCCGGGCGTTCGGGCAACTTGTCGCTGCCTGTGCTCATGCCTTGTCGGCCATCAGCTTGTCCCAGCCGTCGTGACCCAGGGCGCGGATGGTGTCCATGTTCTTCTCGAAAATCTCGGCCGCTTCCGGGAATGCTTCCACCGCGCGGTCGATGCTCTCTTCGCGCAGCAGGTGCAAGGTGGGGTACGGCGTGCGGTTGGTGTAGTTCTCGATATCGTTCTTGTCGGTGTCGGCGAACTGGTAGTCAGGGTGAAAGCTGGCCACCTGCAGGATGCCGTCGAGGTCCATGTCTTCCAGCGCAGCATCGGCCACGTCGAGGAACTCGTTGTAGTCTTCGAAGTCTTTCAGCACGTACGGATGGATGATCAGCGTGGTGTCGATTTTCTCCGGGTCGGCTTCGGCCAGGTGTTCCAGCTCTTCCATCAGCTTTTCCAGCAGCGCTTCCGGCGTGGTCGCCTCGCTCACCACGTAGCGAACCTGTTTTTTGACATGGACTGCCTTGGCAAAAGGGCACAGGTTCAGGCCGATGACGGCTTTCTCGAGCCAGTGGACGGTCTCGGCGACAACTACCTCGTGGTCGAGGACGGGGGCGGTGGTGCTCATGATGCGTTTCCTTGAATCAAACTATGCAAAGACGCGATTGTACGCACTCTTGGGCGCAGCCGATACTTCATGCATTTTGCCGCGATTACATCCTTATCTGCCGGCAACTATTCGATATCATCAAGTCATGCGATTGACATATTCCTTGACGTGCTCCGGCGAGCTTCGTACACTCCACCTTTATTTCATGGTCCGCTAGATGTTGGTTTAACAACAGCGATGGAAAACTATGCAAGCAAGCAACCGTAGTAAACATACAGCCAAGACAGCCGCCCTGGCCGCCCTCGTGGCCCTGCTGGCCCCTTTTGCCAGCCACGCTCTCGAACACGACCTCGACGACGCTCACGTCCTGACACCGATTTCCGCTGCCACGCTCAGCACCCTGCCTTCCCTGCAAAAAAATCCCGCCCTCGACGTCGCCGCCTCGCTCAAGGCCAGCAAACCGGCCCGGGCCGACGATGAATACCACGAAAAAGATCTCTGGGGCCGCATCCGCAGCGGCTACGCCATCCCCGACCTGAACAGCGAACTGGTCACCCGCAACACCACCTGGCTCAGCGCCCGCCCCGACCACATCGCCACGACCAGCGCACGCGCCTCGCTCTACCTGTTCTACGTGGTCAGCGAACTGGAAAAGCGCGGCATGCCGACCGAGCTGGCGCTGCTGCCGTTCATCGAATCGGGCTTCAATCCGCAAGCGCTGTCGCGCGCCAACGCTGCCGGCATGTGGCAATTCGTACCGGGCACCGGCCGCGATTTCAACCTCAAGCAGGACGCCTTCAAGGACGAGCGCCGCGGCGTGATGGAATCGACCGATGCCGCCCTGTCCTACCTGCAGCGCCTGTATGACATGTTTGGCGACTGGCAACTGGCGCTGGCCGCCTACAACTGGGGCGAGGGCTCGGTGCAGCGCGCCGTCGCCCGCAACCGCGCCGCCGGCAAGCCCACCGATTTCGAGAGCCTGTCGCCGCTGATGCCGACCGAAACGCGCGAGTACGTGCCCAAGCTGCAGGCGATGAAAAACATCATCGGCAACCCGGCCCAGTACCGCGTGAGCCTGCCGATCATCGACAACACGCCTTACTTCACGGCCGTGGACAAGACCAGCGATATCGACATGACGATTGCCGCCCAACTGGCCGAACTGTCAATCGACGAATTCAAGGCCCTGAATCCGCAGTTCAAGCGCCCGGTCATTACCGGCGACGAGCAGACCAAGATTTTGCTGCCCAAGGAAAACGCCGACAAGTTCCACCTGAACCTGGCGCAGTGGGGCAAGGACTTGTCCACCTGGACCGTGCACAAGATTACCAGCGCCAAAGAAAACATCAGCTCGCTGGCATCGCGCTTCCACACTACCCCGGACGTGATCCGCCAGGCCAACAATTTGCCGCAGCGCTCGCTGCTCAAGGCCGGCTCCACCATCCTGGTGCCGAAAATCTCCACCGGCACCTATAGCGACATCGCACCGGAAGTGGCCGATAACGCCACCGTCGCCTTCGAACCCGAGCGCACCGTCGGCAAGTCCGGTTACAAGCGCGCCGGCGCCAATGCCGGCAGCAAGTCCGGCCCCGTGTCGCTGGTCAAGGCGCGCGTGTCGCGCGATTCGATCAAGAGCAGGAACCGCAAAAAAAGTAACTGAGTATCTGTCGAGCGGCGGCGACTGCGCTGGCAGGCCGCGCCCGCACCGGGGCGTGGCCCGTGAAGAATTCTTGCAGTCGCGGCAGACACGCCCTACAATCTCGGACTTGCGTGTCCGGCAATAGCCAACCACACGGTACAAAACAACCCCCCACTGCCGTCGCCCTGCAGGCTCTGAGCCAGCACGGGGGCGCAGTCGCAATTGGAGTCATTATGGCGTTCCTGCAAGGCAAAAAAATCCTCATCACTGGTTTGCTGTCGAACCGTTCCATCGCTTACGGTATCGCCAAGGCTTGCCACCGCGAAGGCGCCGAACTGGCGTTCACCTACGTGGGTGAACGTTTTAAAGACCGCATCACCGAATTCGCTGCCGAATTCGACAGCAAGCTGGTGTTCGACTGCGACGTCGGCAGCGACGAGCAGATCGACGCCCTGTTTGCCGACCTGGGCAAAAGCTGGCAACACCTGGACGGCCTGGTCCACGCCATCGGTTTCGCCCCGCGCGAAGCGATCGCCGGCGAATTCCTCGACGGCCTGACCCGCGAAAACTTCCGCGTGGCCCACGATATCTCGGCCTACAGCTTCCCGGCCATGGCCAAGGCCGCCCTGCCGCTGCTCAAGGAGGGCTCGTCGCTGCTGACGCTGTCGTACCTGGGCGCCATCCGCGCCATTCCGTACTACAACACCATGGGCCTGGCCAAGGCCTCGCTGGAAGCGTCGGTACGCTACCTGGCGGAAAACCTGGGCAAGAAAGGCATCCGCGCCAACGGCATTTCGGCCGGTCCGATCAAGACCCTGGCCGCCTCGGGCATCAAGGACTTCGGCAAGCTGCTGGGCTTTGCCTCGTCGCACGCGCCGCTGCGCCGCAACGTCACCATCGACGAAGTGGGCAACACCGCCGCCTTCATGCTGTCCGACCTGGCCTCGGGCATCACCGGCGAAATCACCTACGTCGACGGCGGCTTCTCGCACGTGATGGGTTTGAACGCGGAAGATTACCTGTAAGCTTGGCGTAACACCCAGGTTTGCTCAGGCCGGGGGCGCTGTTCGCAGCGTCCCCGGCCTCGTTTACACTGGACACCTGTACAGACTGCCCCAACTACTGTATAGTCCTGTTTGTGCGCTGCAATGAGCGCGTCGCAATTCAAGCAGCGGCGCCGATTGTTCAGCCAAGATTTTTTTAGCAGCTACGCAGCCCTTGCGCATCATCCTGATGTCGCTAAAGCCCTCCCGCCTCTGGTGTCGCACCTGACACCGTCCCGGCGCAAAGCTTTTGTGCCGAAATTTCTTTCGATTTTGATTGAGTCATTTCGTTTTGGTAGGCGTTGCTATTTCGCGTTCCGTTTATGCGTGAACGCAGATTTTTACGAAAGAACAGCATGACATTTGAAGCACTTGGTCTCAACACGTCCATCATTAAAGCCCTGACCGATTCCGGCTACACCGCGCCAACGCCGGTACAGCAGCAGGCTATTCCTGCGGCCATCGCAGGCAAGGACTTGTTGGTCTCCTCGCAAACCGGTTCCGGCAAGACCGCAGCATTCATGCTGCCGTCGCTGCACCGTTTGTTCGCAGTCGAGCCAGCAGCTGCCGGCAAGACGCCCAACCAGGAAATGCAGGCTGCCCGCGCCCGTGGCGAGCGTCCACGTTTCAAGGCTGCCCAGCCAAAAATGCTGGTGCTCACGCCTACCCGCGAACTGGCACTGCAAGTAACCACCAACACCGACAAGTACAGCGTCAACCTGCGCCGCATCAAGGCCGTCTCGATCCTGGGCGGCATGCCTTACCCTAAGCAGATGCAACTGCTGGCCAAGAATCCTGAAATCCTGGTAGCCACCCCTGGCCGCCTGATCGACCACATGGAATCGGGCAAGATCGACTTCTCGCAACTGGAAATCCTGGTGCTGGACGAAGCCGACCGCATGCTGGACATGGGGTTCATCGACGACATCGAAAAGATCGTCGCCGCCACGCCATCGACGCGCCAGACCATGTTGTTCTCGGCCACCCTGGACGGCGTAGTGGGCAATATGGCCCGCCGCATCACCCGTGATCCGCAAGTCATCCAGATCATCAGCGCTGCCAACAAGCACGAAAACATCACCCAGACGGTGCACTTCGTCGACGACCTGTCGCACAAGAATCGCCTGCTGGACCACCTGCTGCGCGACGAGTCGCTCGACCAGGCCGTGGTGTTCACCGCCACCAAGCGGGACGCCGACACCATCGCCGACCGCCTGAACATCGCCGGTTTCTCGGCTGCCGCACTGCATGGCGACATGCACCAGGGCGCCCGTAACCGCACGCTCGACAGCCTGCGTCGCGGCCAGGTAAAAATCCTGATCGCCACCGACGTTGCCGCGCGCGGTATCGACGTGCCGACGATCACCCACGTGTTCAACTA
Source organism: Duganella phyllosphaerae (assembly GCF_001758785.1). Lineage (GTDB taxonomy): Bacteria > Pseudomonadota > Gammaproteobacteria > Burkholderiales > Burkholderiaceae_D > Rugamonas > Rugamonas phyllosphaerae. Next base: position 92,720 of record NZ_LROM01000147.1, on the reverse strand, counting down.
CGATCTGCCGAAGTTCCCGGAAGATTACGTCCACCGCATCGGCCGTACCGGCCGCGCCGGTCGTAACGGCCAGGCGATCTCGCTGGTCAACCATGCCGAAGGCATGAACGTCAAGCGCATCGAACGCTTCACCAAGCAGCTGATTCCGGTGAACGTGGTCGAGGGCTACGAGCCGAAGAAATCGGGCATGGCACCACGCTCGACCTCGCGTCCAGGCGGCTGGAAGCCGGGCGACAACCGTGGCGGCGCCAAGCCAGGTCAACGCAGCTTCAGCAGTCCTAACGCACCCCGCAAGGAAGGCTCGGGCGGCGGCTACAAGGGTAGCAACCCGCGCAGCACCGACGGCGCCCGTCGCAGCTACGGCGATCGTTAATCGCGATTGTGCCAGCTGACTAAGGATTAAAGAATGGCCACCGGAGCGATCCGGTGGCCATTTTTATTTGGGCGTGCAGTTCGGCTTTTGGGCTACCATGTCTGTCATGTCTGCCCCTCTACCGAAAGTGTCATCGTTGAGTGCCCGCCCGCTGTTTCAACTCGCCGCCGGCCTGTGGCTTACCCTGGTCGCCCTACCCTCTGCCATCGCCGCCCCCACTGCGCAAACGCTGATGGCGCAGGCGCGCGTGGCGGTCGGTGGCGAGGCCTGGCGCACCGTCACCACGCTGCAGACCCAGTTCGTGCGCAGCTACGGTGGCAATCCCGGCGACGACGACCACCAGGAAGCCGGCAGCAGCGATATCGATTTTGTCAGCGGTCGCTATGCGCAGCGCATTCCCTCGTCAGCGGTGGCGCGGCAGATGTCGCGCTCGGACGGCCGCGACTTCTGGCAGCAGCGCATGGGCCGGGTGGAAAAGCTCGATGCCGATGCGCCAAATCCCGAACAGTATCTGCGCCGCCAATCCTACGGCTGGTGGTTCGCGCGCGGCAATGGCAAGGCGCGCAAGCTCGAGCTTCGTGCGCCGCGCCGGCAGGCGGGTGTCGATTACGCCGTAGTGCGGGTCACGCCCCAGCGCGGCGCACCGTTCGATTTCTGGATCAATATCGCCAGCGGTCGCGTCGAGCGGCGCCAGGAAGTCGTCGACGGCAAACTGCTCACCGTCGACTACCGCGATTTCCGCAAGGTGGGCGCAGTGACCATGCCGTTCGAGGAACGCACGCGGGACGGGCGCGACGAGCGCGATGCAGACGTGCTGCGGGTGACCAGCATGGTGCTGGGCCGCCCCGCCGCGCAGCTCGATTTCACGCTGCCCACCGCTGCCGCCATCGAAGGCTTTGGCGTCGGCCGGCGTTCGGTGACGATCCCGTTCGAGCCGTGCCAGGCGCACATCTGCGTTTCGATGACGTTGAACGGCCAAGGACCGTTCCGCTTCATCCTCGACACCGGCGCGCGCAACGTCATCAGCAACAAGCTGCACCGCCGCCTGCGGTTGCCGGTGCAAGGCGTGGCCGTGTTGTCGGGCATGGGGCCGCAGAGCGAGCGCGGCATGCTCACCACCATCAAGGAAATCGGCCTGGCCGGTTTGACCCTGAGCCAGCAGGCGTTCTTCACCAGTCCCACGCTCGACAACCTGCCGATCGACGGCACCATCGGCTACGAATGGTTGTCGCTCACGCCCACCCGCATCGACTACGCGGCGCGCCAGATCACGTTTTACGATCCCAAGGATTTCGTCTATCGCGGCGCGGCCGCACCGATCGCCCTCACCTTCCACGACCGCACGCCGCAAGTGGCGGCAAAGCTGGACGGCCTGCCCGGCATGTTTACCATCGACACCGGCAGCGACTACTCGCTGACGATGAACCAGTCATTCGTGGAGCGCCACGGCCTGGTGGCAAAATACGGCGCCGGCGACGTGGTGCAGACCGCGCAAGGCATCGGCGGCAAGAGCCGGGTGCTGGCCACGCAGGGCAAGCTATTCGAAATTGGCGACGTGCGCATTGCCGACCCGACGCTGGAACTGTCCACCCATGCCAGCGGCCTGCTCAATGGTACGGGTGGCACCGGTGGCACGCCCATTGCCGGCAACATCAGCAACGGCATCCTGCGCCAGCTCGACATCGTATTCGACTACCAGGGTGGCAAGCTGTACCTCACCCCCAACCAGTCCAGCGCCACCAACTAGTACTCAACTCAGCTACCACTCTCGCCAGCCATGCCAACAACAATAAAATCGCCCGCCACCCCGGAATTCTCCCGCTACCAGAAAATCGTCGTCGCCCTGCTCGCCTTCCTGCAGTTTGCCGTGATCCTCGACTTCATGATCATGTCGCCGCTGGGCGCGGTGATCATGCCGGCGCTGGCCATTGGTCCGGCCCAGTTTGGCGTGGTGGTGTCGGCCTATGCGTTCAGCGCCGGTATTTCCGGCCTGCTCACGGCCGGATTTGCCGACCGCTACGACCGCAAGAAACTGCTGCTGTTCTTTTATACCGGGTTTATCCTCGGCACCGTGTGGTGCGGACTGGCGCAAAGTTACGAGGCGCTGGTGATTGCCCGTATCGTCACGGGGCTGTTCGGCGGCGTGATCGGATCGGTGGTGCTGGCGATTGCCACCGACCTGTTCGCGCCCGCCATGCGGGGCCGCGTGATGGGTCTGATCCAGACCGCGTTTGCGGCCAGCCAGGTGCTCGGCATTCCGATCAGTATTTATTTATCGAACCACTGGGACTGGCACGTGCCATTCCTGGCGCTGGCCGGGTTCGGCCTGGTCGGTGGATTGATCGTCGCGTGGCAGATGGCGCCGGTCAATGCCCACCTGGGCAAGCCGCAGGAACACAGCCCGTGGATGCACCTGTATCACACGGTGAAGGTGCCGCACCACCTGCTGGCGTTTGCCACCACGGCGTTGCTGACCATGGGCGGCTTCATGCTGATGCCGTTCAGCAGCGCCTACATCGTCAACAACCTCGGCATCGACATGCAGCATTTGCCCACCGTGTACCTGGTCACCGGCATCTGCACGATTTTTGCGGGACCGATGATCGGCAAGATCGCCGACAGGCGCGGCAAGTTGCCGGTGTTTTTGTTCGGCACCATCGTCTCGACGGTTACCGTGCTGATTTATACGCACCTGGGCCGGATCTCGCTGCCGGTGCTGATCGTGCTCAACGCCGTCATGTTCGTCGGCATCTTCTCGCGCATGATTCCGTTCCAGGCGCTGGCGGCATCGATCCCGCCGCCCACCCAGCGCGGCGCTTTCAACGCCATCAGCGCATCGCTGCAGCAATTGGCCGGCGGCGTGGCCTCGGTGGTGGCCGGCCACATCGTCAGCCAGGCCGCCGACGGCCGCCTCGAGCACTTCGACGTAATCGGCTACCTGATGGTGGCCACGTCGCTCGGCTCGCTGCTGCTGGTACGCAAGCTCAACCAGCGCGCTCATCCATAACTTCGGGGGTCAGTGCCGACATTCGGACATCGCGGAACTTTTTCATTGAAGCGTACTTCAATTCATAAGTTCAAAAATGTCCGAATGTCGGCACTGACCCCGAAGCTTAGTGGCGTTCCTTGACGATGCCCCGATACACCAGCCAGGTCGCCAACAGGCTGATGGCGCCGGCGCCGGCCATCCAGTAGCCGGGGGCGGCCTTGTCGCCGGTGCTTTCAATCAGCAGGGTCGAAACCAGTGGCGTCATGCCGCCAAACAGCGCGGTGGCCAGGCTGTAGGCCAGCGAGAAGCCGGTGGTCCGTACGCTGGCCGGGATGATTTCCGTCAGCGCAACAATGGTGGCGCCGTTGTAGCTGCCGTACAGGAACGACAGCCACAACTCCACCATCACCATGTTCTGGAAACTCGGATGGCCCACCAGCCATGACAGCACCGGATACGCAGTGGCCACCGTCAGCGCCGAGCACACCGCCATGATCGGCCAGCGGCCGATGCGGTCGGACAGCGCCCCCATCACCGGCAGCCAGATAAAGTTCGACAAGCCCACGCACAGCGTCACCAGCAAGCTTTCTTCGGTACTGAGCTTGAGCACGGTTTTGCCGAAGGTGGGCGTATAGACCGTGATCAGGTAGAACGCCACCGTCGTCAACACGATCAGCATGGTGCCGGCTACCACCAGCGGCCAGTTCAGGCTGATGGTCTTGAGCATCTGGCGGAAGGTCGGATGCGACTTGCGCGCCAGGTATTCCTCGGTTTCCTGCAGCGAACGGCGGATGTAGAACACCACCGGGATGATCGAGCAACCGATGAAGAACGGAATGCGCCAGCCCCAGTCGGCGATGAACGCCGGGCTCAAGGTTTCGTTGAGGAAGTAGCCCAGTCCGGCGGAGAAGATGATCGCGACCTGCTGGCTGGCCGACTGCCAGCTCACGTAATAGCCCTTGTTGCCGGGCGTGGCCATCTCGGACAGGTACACCGACACCCCGCCGAGCTCGACACCGGCGGAAAAGCCTTGCAGCAAGCGCCCGATCAGCACCAGGAGCGGCGCCATCAGTCCGATGGTTTCATAGCCCGGCACAAAGGCGATCAGCGCGGTACCCGAGGCCATGATGGCCAGGGTGAGCACCAGGCCCTTGCGGCGGCCGATACGGTCGATATAGCTGCCGAGAATGATCGCGCCCAGCGGACGCATGAAAAAGCCCGCGCCGAAGGTGGCGAAGGTCATCATCAGTGCTGCATATTCACTGCTGGCGGGGAAGAACGCCTTGGAAATATACGTGGCATAAAAGCCGAACAGGAAAAAATCGTACATTTCGATGAAGTTTCCGCTCGTCACTCGGATGACGGTCGCGATGCGCGACGGGGCGCGCACCGGTTTGGCGGTGGATTGAATAGCCATTGTTTTCTATTACCTGATACCTGTAACTTGTTAAAAAATCGTCTGCTGAAAGCTTTACCGGCGCCGCTTACTGCTTCGTTTTGGCTGCCGGCACCAGGCCGGTAGCTTCGATGGCGCCGGCATGTTCCGGCGACGACAGGAACTTCAACAAGGCGCGCCCGGCTTCCGGCTGTTTGGCATCGCGCACCAGCGCCGCCGAAAACTCGGTCATCTGCTGCACGTCCGCCGGCAGCAGGCCGACGATCTCGATGCCTTCGACGGGCATCAGTTCGCTACGCTGTTGGCAGCCGAAGTCGGCCTGGCCATGGGCGACAATTTCGCCGACCGGGGTAGCCGGAATTTTCGCGGCCTTGCCCTGCATCTGCTCGACAATGCCCAGCTTCTTCATCAGTTGCGTCTCGATGTAGACGCCGCTGGCGCTGTCCGAATACGCGACCTTGTTCGCCTTCAGGAAGGCATTGCGCAAGCCCTCGGTGGTGCTGATGTCGGGCTTGGGGGCGCCGCGCCGCACGGCGCAGGCGATCGGCGAGTCGGCCAGCACGACCTTGGTGCCAGCGGCCAGCTTGCCTTCGGCCATCAGCTTGTCGAGCGCATCGCCGACCATGATCACGACATCGATCGGCTCGCCACGCGCGAGGCGCGCGGGAATCGCCTTGGCCGTGGTGCCCATTGAGGGCCCCCACTCGGAGACCAGGTGGTCGCCGCTGGCGCGCTCGTAGTCGGCCGCCAGGTTTTTATAGGCCTGGGCGAAACCGCCCGAGCTGACCACGCGGATTTCGGCGGCATGCGCCGCGCCAGCGGCCAGCAGGGCCAGCGCGACCAGGGCTGGCAGCAAAGGGCGGGATTTGCGCAACAGTGCAGGTTGAAGCGACATCATGTTCTCCTGTAATTAAAATTTTTCCATCAGGCCGAGCGTCATGCCCAGGCCGCGACGGTCGTTGGGGCGGTTGCCGGTCACGCCGGCGGCATCCCCTTGCCACAAGGTGTAGTCCGATTCGAGGTAGACGGTGGTGCGCGGCGACAGCGACTTTTCCAGGTAGGCAAACGCCCGCTGGAAGCCGTCGTCCACGCGGCCGGTGGTGGTGCGCCGCACCTTGAAGTACGCGGTGGTGAGCAGCAGGTCGGGCCTCAGTTGACGGCTCACGCCGGCCGACAGCACGCGCTGGTGCACGGTCTGGCCGGCGCCGGTGTCGGCACGGTTGTAGCCGCCATTGGCCTTGAAGTGCCAGTCGCCGAGCTTGTAGGCGGCGCCCAGCGAGGCGGCGTCGAGCGCGAGATTGTCGCGGTTGCGCAAGCGCATCACCGCGCCGGACACGGCCACGTCCGCCTGCTGGTACGTCAGCCCCCCGCCCCAGGTGGACATGGGCGAGGTGGCGCCAGGCGTCTCGCCGAACGAATACGCAGCGCGCGCCACGACCGGCCCCAGGTTGGTGGTGACTTTCACCGTGTTGTCGAGCCGGTAAAAATTGTCGGCATAGCCGCTGGTGCCGTATTGCTGGCCGAACGAGTGGCGCCCGAATGCGGTATTGCTCATGCCGGTGATGTTGACGTTGGGATTGAAGGAGGCATAGCGGATGCCGAGCGGGTCCACCGTGGAGAGCGCGTCGGAAATCAGGTTGGCCTGGCGCCCCAGGTAAATCGAACCGAGCGGCGTTTTGAGGCCCACCCAGGCTTGGCGGTCGAACAGCTTGTCGGACTTTGCCGAGCTGCCCGTATCGAGATTGAGGCCGCCTTCCAGGCGGTACAGCGCCTGCCAGCCACCGCCCAGGCTTTCCTGCCCGCGCAAGCCCCAGCGGCTGGTCTTGTTGACGCCGCTGCTGACGGTGGGCAGCGCACCGCCGGCGGTCGGCGCATTGTTGGCGCCCAGGTTGTCGACGTAGCGGACGCCCAGATCGGCGATGCCGTAAATTTCATTGCCGTCCTGCGCCAGGCAGGTACCGCTGGCCGCCAGCAGCAGCACAAACATATGACGATGTCGCATCGTGTCTCCGTTTTTCGATGATGCCTTCTTGCCGAGGCTGATTGGTTTCGTATCATCGTAGAAATGGCATAATTTGATAATTGCAATTTTTCCCTGGATTCATGCATGTCACGCATCAATTACGATCTTCCCGACCTGCAGGCATTCGTCGCCGTGGCCGAGCGCAACAGCTTTCGCCAGGCCGCCAATGACCTGTTCATCTCGCAGCCGGCGCTGAGCCGCCGCATCGACAAGCTCGAAGAAGCGCTGGGAGTAAAACTGTTCGAGCGCACCACCCGCCGCGTGCAGCTGACCAACGTGGGCCAGGCATTCCTGGTCAATGTGCGTGACGCGCTCAACGGGCTGGAAGATGCCGTGCTGGGCGTGGCCGACCTGGCGGCGCACCGCACCGGCACGGTCACGCTGGCGTGCGTGCCGTCGGCCGTCTGGCATTTCCTGCCCGATGTCCTGAAACGGTACACCGCGCAATTTCCGAAGATCCGCGTGCGCGTGCATGACGAAAGCGCGCAGGACGTGCTCAACCTGGTGCTGACCGGCGAGGCCGATTTCGGCATCTGTTTTACCGGTGCGGAAAATCCCGAGATCAACTTCCAGCCGATCTACGTGGAAAGCTATGTGCTGGCAATGCGGCGCGACCACCCGCTGGCCGGGCGCAAGAAACTGAGCTGGAAAGACACGGTCGATGAGCGCTACATCTCGGTGGCCAAGTCGAGCGGCAACCGAAGCGTGCTCGACGCCGCGCTGGCCGGCGTGGAAAAGCACCCGTGGATCTCGTGCGAGATCAACCACGTCTCGGGCATCCTGGCGCTGGTGGAATCGGGGCTCGGGGTGGCGGCGGTGCCGGGGTTGTCGATCCTGGCGCAGCGGCAAGGTGCCGTGATCGGCGTGCCGCTGGTCAATCCGTCCGTGAAGCGGACACTGGGCCTGATCTGCAAGCATCAACATGCGATGGCGCCCGCATCGCGCACCCTGTTCGACATGCTGAGTGCAAATATCACCAAGAAGCGCAGGATTTGAAAGGTCGTTTAACGTGCGCTAGCGTACATTACTGCCTCATGATCAAGGATCGTCAAAGTTTCACTATTTTAAAATCACATATAAAAAAACCCAATAAAGTTTCCATATAGAATTATTACGATCTATAATTCCGGGCATCAACTAAAATCTCGAAAGGGAGTATTTGCATGAACCCCAGGAATATGGATGCAGCCTGCCTGCGCGCGTTGCGCCGCCGTGGCCACTCGGATGCGACGATCGTCGCCATGAGCCCCGAAGAAGCGTTTTGTGAATATTGCGCCTATCACGGCATCATGAATTTGCAGCCGAACACGCTGCAAATGCTGGACAAATTGCGCGAGTCGCCGCCGAAGCAGCAGTTAGCCAGCTAGGCAGTCGACCCGGCATAAAAAAACCACCTGCGGTCGCCCGGAGGTGGTGTTTTGGGTCGCTGCGTTGACATCACTGGTTACTTGTAAAACGCGGTCACCACGCCTTTGAGCTTGATCAGCATCGGGTTGCCGCGACGGTCGACTGCTTTGCCGGCCGGGACTTTGATCCAGCCTTCGCTGATGCAGTACTCGTCGACATCCGTGCGTTCTTTGCCGTTGAAGGTAATGCCAACATCGTGTTCGAACACGGCGGCAACGTGGTGCGGGCTGCGCGGGTCGATCGACAGGCGATCTGGCAGCGCAGGCTGTTGTGGGGTTTGGATAGGTTCGTTCATCCCATAATTATATCAGCTGGTTTTGACGATCAACTGCGCGGCGCGCCGCAATTTTGGGTACACCATCGGCACCGTCAGCATGGTGCTGGCGATGGCCATCAATAGCAGCGCCGTAAAGGTCTCGTTGGTGATCAGGCCCTTGTCGAGCAGGATGTTGGAAAAGATGATCATGATCAGCGCCTTGGTCTGCAACAGCCAGCCGATGATGGACGCCTCGCCCTGCCCCCACTTGAGGATTTTGCCGGCGATATGGGTGCCGATCAGCTTGCCCGACAGCGACGCCGCCAGCAGCACTGCCGCCGCCACGAACACGGCCGAGCCGCCTACCGCCCAGTTGGTGCGCAGGCCGGCACTGAGGAAATACACGGGCATGATGGTGATGAGCACGGTCTGGCGCATGAAATCGAGCCGTTGCTGGGCAAACCAGTGCGCGTCCATCACGGCGCCGGCCAGGAACGCCCCCACCATGTAGTGCAGCCCGGCCCAGTCCGCCGCAAACGATACCGCCACCAGCCAGATCAGCGCGACAAACCAGCGGTCGCGCTCTTCCAGCCTGGCCATCAGCAGGCGGAACAGCCAGGTGGCCACCATGAACACCACGATGAAACCCAGTTGGCGCGTGACGCGGTCCCAGTCCAGCATGATCACGGCCAGCACCGCCCAGATGGCGATATCGTCGAGGCTGGCGTAGCGCAGGATGCGCTGGCCGATGTTTTCGCGCAGGATCTCGAGCTTTTCCATCAGCAAAATCAGGATCGGCAGCGCGGTCACCGCGCACGCCATGCCCACGCCCAGCACGAACTGCCACGACTGCGCCTTCGGCCCGATCCAGCCGGCAAAACCCAGCATGCCGAAGGCGGCAATGCAGCCGAACACCAGCGGCGTGCCCAGCGCCAGGCTGGCGGTAATGGTGCTCTCGCGCCGGTGTTCCCAGGCCTTTTTCAGATCGAGCTCGATCCCGGCCAGCATCACGAAAATCATCACCGCCCACCAAGCGATGCCGTTCAACGACTGCACCACCTGCGGATTGAACACGAAGGTGTAGTACTCAGGATAGGCGCGGCCGAGGATGCCCGGCCCCAGGATCACACCGGTGATGATCTGCACGATCACCAGCGGGGCGTAATAGTCGGTGCCGCCCACGCGCCAGATCAGGTATGGCACAGCAAAGATCAACAGCATCGCGATCAGGAAAATTTCGGTGGTACCCATGTGCATGGTGCTGTCCCCGGGTTTTATCATTTATGAAAACGTTATCATAGCTTTGCCAGCATGAACAATGCACAAATAATTAGTTGCGCACTCAAACATTTATCAAGTAGTATTCAATCAAATTACCCAAGGTGCAAGCGATGGACAATCAATATCCGCCAGTGGCGCCCAGCCTGGAATTCACCCTGCGCCTGGCCCGCGCGCAAGCCACGCTGGTGCGCCGGCTCGACCAGGTGCTGGGTGGCTACCATGGCATCAGCTTTGGCGACTTCATGCTGCTGCACTACCTGAGCCGCGCGCCGGGCGGCCGCTTGCGCCGGGTGGACCTGGCCGAGCGCCAGGGCCTGACAGCTTCCGGCGTCACGCGCACCTTGCTGCCGCTGGAAAAAATCGGCCTGGTCGAACGCCAGCAAGACCCGCGCGACGCCCGCGTGGCCTACGCCGCCATCACCCCCACCGGGCGTGAGCTGCTGGAGAACGCAGTGGTCGTGGCCGAGCAGATCAGCCGTGACCTGCTGCGCAGCTGCCCACCGGCGCAACTGGGCGAGATGAGCGCGGCGCTGGGCCTGATCGCCGGCATGAACGCTTCCAACTCCTGACCAGAACGAGAGGATCGTCATGGAAACCAAATGGCTCGAAGACTTCATCTCGCTGGTGGAGACCAATAACTTCAGCCGCTCGGCGGCGCTGCGCCATGTCACGCAGCCGGCGTTTTCGCGCCGCATCCAGTCGCTGGAAAACTGGCTCGGCACCGACCTGGTGGACCGCACGTCGTATCCCACGCGCCTGACGCCTGCCGGCATCGTGTTCTACGAGCAGGCGCTCGAGATGCTGGCGCAAATCAACGGCGCGCGCGACATGCTCCGCTCCAAGCGCGCGGCCGCGCAGAACAGCATCGACCTGGCCGTGCCGCACACGCTCTCGCTCACTTTCGTGCCCAAGTGGCTCACCGCGCTGGAGACGGACTTTGCACCGATCAACAGCCGGCTGATGGCCGTCAACGTCCACGACGCCGTGCTGCAACTGGTCGAAGGCGGCTGCGACCTGCTGCTGTGCTACCACCATCCGCGCCAGCCGGTGCAGCTCGACCCGTCGCGCTACGACATGCTGGTGCTGGGCCGCGAGTCGCTGCGCGCCTACGCCCGCTGCGACAAGAATCGCGTGCCGGAATTCGTGCTGCCCGGCACCCGCAAGGCGCCGCTGCCCTTTCTCTCGTACACCAACAACGCCTACCTGGGCCGCATGGTGGAACTGATCCTCGGTGACGCCAAGCCGCCGCTGCACCTGGAACCGCACTACGAAACCGACATGGCCGAGGGGCTAAAGATGATGGCGCTGGAAGGGCGCGGCATCGCCTTCCTGCCCGAGTCTGCGGTCACGCGCGAACTCAAACAAAAGCAGCTGGCGCGGGCCGACAACCACAGCGCCGACTGGGAGATCGAAATGGACATCCGCCTGTACCGCGAAAAGCCCTCCACCCAGCGGCGCGGCAAGGCCATCGTGGGCCGCCTGTGGGATTTTCTCGAGCAGCGCCAGAACGACAAGGCACCGCGCCGGCGCGCGCCAGTTTCAGAAAGGTAGTAAAAATATCGTAACTATGCGTCTTTTGCATAACCGAATGCGCAGACGGCATTGGCCGCTCCTGCGGTGCAGTCCTATGATTCGACACACCGGAACAACGCCAAAAGCCTGGTTCCCACAACACGAATTCTCGACGAATCCACAGGAGCACACGCATGACCACCGCGCACCAGCAGCACGTACTGCCTTCCTACCTCAATCCCGACGACCTGGGTCCATGGGGCGTCTACCTGCAGCAGATCGACCGCGTGACGCCGCACCTCGGCTCGTTGTCGCGCTGGGTGGAAACCCTCAAGCGCCCCAAGCGCATCCTGACCGTGGACGTGCCGATCGAGCGTGACGACGGCACCATCTCGCACTACGAGGGTTACCGCGTGCAGCACAATATGTCGCGCGGTCCGGGCAAGGGCGGCGTGCGTTTTCACCAGGACGTGACGCTGTCGGAAGTGATGGCGCTGTCAGCGTGGATGACGGTGAAAAATGCGGCGGTCAACGTGCCCTACGGCGGCGCCAAGGGCGGTATCCGGGTCGATCCGAAAACCCTGTCGCGCAACGAGCTGCAGCGCCTGACGCGCCGCTACACCAGCGAAATCAGCCTGATCATCGGACCGAACAAGGATATCCCGGCGCCCGACGTCAACACCAACGAACAGGTGATGGCCTGGATGATGGACTCGTACGCCATGATCGAAGGTAATCTGTCCACCGGCGTGGTGACCGGCAAACCGATCTCGCTCGGTGGCTCGCTGGGCCGCCGCGAAGCGACCGGCCGTGGCGTGTTCGTGGTGGGCCGCGAAGCCGCCGCGCAGCGCGGCGTGGCCATCGAAGGCGCCCGCGTCGCCATCCAGGGTTTCGGTAACGTGGGCGGCGTGGCCGGCACCATGTTCTCCGATGCCGGCGCCAAGGTGATCGCAGTGCAGGACCACAACGGCACCGTCGTCCACCAGGGCGGCCTCGATATCGCCCAATTGCACAAGCACGTGGCGGAAGTGGGCAGCGTGGCCGGTTTCCCCGGCGCCGAAGCGTTCCTGGACCGCGATGCGTTCTGGGACATCGAGTCCGACATCCTGATTCCGGCCGCGCTGGAACAGCAAATCACGGCGGACAACGCACCGCGCATCCGCACCAAGATCATCCTGGAAGGCGCCAACGGCCCGACCACGCCGGAAGCGGACGACATCCTGACCGACAAGGACGTGCTGATCGTGCCGGATGTGCTCGCTAACGCCGGCGGCGTAACTGTGTCATACTTCGAATGGGTACAGGACTTCTCGAGCTTCTTCTGGAGCGAGGACGAAATCAACGCCCGCCTGACGCACATCATGCAAGACGCCTTCAAGTCTGTATGGGCCGTGTCGCAGGAGAAGAAGGTAACGCTGCGCACCGCGACCTTCATTCTCGCCTGCACCCGGGTGTTGCAGGCCCGCGAAGTTCGCGGTCTGTACCCTTGATGTAAAGAACAGCTTCACATTGCGCCTGCACCGGTTCACGCCCGTGCAGGCGTTTTTCGCTTTAAAAATAATAATTTATACATACACGATAAGGAAACCATGAGCACCATTGAACAGAAGGCACTGGCATACCACCGTGCCGGCCGCGCCGGCAAGATCGCCATCGAAGTGACCAAGAGCGTCGCCACCCAGGAAGACCTGGCGCTGGCTTACTCGCCGGGCGTGGCTGCACCGTGCATGGAAATCGCCCGCGAGCCGGCCAAGGCCTACGAGTACACCGCCAAGCGCAACCTGGTGGGCGTGATCACCAACGGTTCGGCGGTGCTGGGTCTCGGTAACATCGGCGCGCTGGCCGGCAAGCCGGTCATGGAAGGCAAAGTGGTCCTGTTCAAGAAGTTCGCCGGCATCGACGCCTTCGACATCGAAATCGACGAAAGCGATCCCGACAAGCTGGTCGAGATCATCGCCTCGCTGCACCCTACTTTCGGCGGCATCAACCTCGAAGACATCAAGGCGCCCGAGTGCTTCTACATCGAGCGCAAGCTGCGCGAACGCCTGCCGATCCCGGTCTTCCATGACGACCAGCATGGCACCGCCATCGTCGTTGGCGCCGGCATGCTCAACGCCATCGAGATGACCGGCCGCGATATCGCCACGGTGAAAATCGTGTGCTCGGGCGCTGGCGCCGCTGCCATGGCCTGCCTGGAACTGCTGGTGGACCTGGGCGCGCAAAAGCACAACATCTTCGTTTGCGACAGCAAGGGCGTGCTGTCCACCGTGCGTCCGCTCGACGGCGAAAAACTCGAATGGGCGCGCGAAACCTCGTTCACCACCCTGTCCGAAGTGATGGCTGGCGCCGACGTGTTCCTCGGTGTGTCCGGTCCTGGCGTGCTGTCGCAGGCCGACATCGTGGCCATGAATCCGCACCCGATCGTCTTCACGCTGGCCAATCCGGAACCGGAACTGCGCCCGGAACTGGTGCGCGAAGTGGCGCCGGACGCCATCATCGCCACCGGCCGCTCGGACTATCCGAACCAGATCAACAACGCGCTGTGCTTCCCCTACCTGTTCCGCGCGGCGCTCGATTGCGGCGCCTCGACCATCAACCAGGAAATGAAGCGCGCCTGCGTGGTGGCCCTGGCCGACATGGCCCGCTCGGACGCGCGCTTCGGCAAGGACTACGTGGTGCCAGGCCTCCTGGACCCGCGCCTGCTGCGCGGCGTCACGCCGAAAATCGCCACCGCAGCGTACCGCAGCGGCGTGGCCCGCAAAGAGCTGATCGAGTCGGAATACGCGGACGACCTGGTTGAACTGGGCGAATCGCTGATCTAAGCTGTCGTTATCGCACCTGCGCCGTGCCGCTCAGCGCGGCAAGGCGCAGGTGCGCAAACCGACGAACATGTCGTCACGCTCCGGCGTGTAAAAATTGCGAAAGCGCGGCGAGATAAACCGCGCGGGCGTGGCGAACGACGCGCCGCGCAGCACCTGGTGGCTGGAAAACCACGGCTGCGAATACTCGCGGTAGCGGTCCGGCTCGAAGCCCGGGTAAGGCTCGAACGGCGTCGCCGTCCACTCCCACAACTGGCCCCAGCGAAACGCCGGGTGGCCCGATACCGCAGCGAACTCCCATTCCGCCTCCGTCGGCAAACGCCGTCCCGCCCAGGCACAGTAGGCCAGTGCTTCGTGCAGGGTGATGTGCCGCACCGGCTCGGCGCCGTCGAGGTCCGCCAACTGTCCGAAGCGCACGGTGCGCCACTGGGCGCCATCGCGTTGCCAGTAGCGTGGCGCGCTGCGGTCCTGGCGCAGCAGCCAAGCGGCGCCTTCCTGGTTCCAGAACTGTCGGTTGTCATACCCGCCGTCATCGACGAACGAGGCGAATTGGGCGTTGGTTACCAGGGTGCTGTCGATGGCGAACGGCTTGATGTCGAACCGGTGCGGCTGGCGTTCGTTGTCGAACACGAAACCAGGCCCCGATGCCGGGGCACCCAGCTCGAATGCCGCGCCGGTGAAGCCGATCTCCGATGGCGCATAGCCCGGCTTTGGCTCAAAGTTCGTCGGCAGCAGGTCGTGCGGCGCGGCCAGCCCCAGCGTCTGCAAGGTGTAGTACAAGGCTTCGCCGTGCATGTCTTCGTGCGCCAGCGCCAGCCGGTACGGGTACAGCGCGGCATCGTCGTGCGGTTCGCGCGCGAGCTTGTCGAGCACCCGGTCGAGCACTTCGTGACAATAGGTCTTCAGCTGCGCGGCAGGCGGCAAGTCCAGTGTCCAGCGGCTGCGGTGCGGCACCAGCGCCGAATCGAACCAGTCGTCGCCGCGCGTGAGCAGGCAGTTGCCGTTGCCATCGGCCGGGTGGCTGGACGTGGCCTCGCGCAGGATGAACCATTCGGCGAACCAGGCGGTGTGGCCGATTTCCCACAGCGGCGGATTAATCGTGCGCAGGTACGGAACGCGCGCGGGCGCATCCATGCCGGCGGCGGCAAAGCAGTCGAACAGCCGCAGCGTATAATCGCGGGCCAGTCTCAACGACTGCGCGAGCTGCTGTGGCGTGGCGGTGCGAAACGAACAGGGGCTGGTATTCATGCGGCGATTGTAACGGGAAAATCTTTGATGCCACGACAGCATATCTGGATCGTCGGCCCCGCTGCGGCGGGCGCCAACAACGGCAACTGGCAAAGCGCCAGCCGCTGGGCCCGGTTTTTGCGCACGCGTTACCGGGTGACGCTGGCGCAGCAGTGGCCGGGCGCCAGCACCGAGGCGCCACCCGACCTGCTGATCGCGCTGCACGCGCGCCGCTCGGCGCCATCGCTCGATGCGTGGACGCGCGCCTTTCCCGACCGCCCTTCCCTGCTGCTATTGACCGGCACCGACCTGTATCGCGACATCGCGGTCGATGCCGACGCCCAGCGCTCGCTGATGCAGGCCACCGCGCTGGTGCTGCTGCAACCGGCCGGCCGCACGCTGCTGCCCGCAGCGCTGCGCGCCGGCGCCCACGTGATCTACCAGTCCGCGCCCGCGCTCAAGTCGCTGCCGGCCGCGTCGCGGCGCCACTTCGACATCGCCATGGTGGGCCACCTGCGCCATGAAAAAGATCCGCTCACCTTCATGCGCGCCGCAACGCTGGTGCAGGCACCGGCCGCGCGCCTGGTCCATATCGGTGGCGTGCTGGAACCGGAGCTGGCCGAGGCCGCGCAAGCGACCGCTGCGCAGCAGCCGCGCTACCGCTGGCTGGGCGCCATGGAACATGCGGCCACCCGCCAGCGTCTGAAACGCTGCCACGCAATGGCGCTCACTTCGCACATGGAGGGCGGCGCCAACGTCATCATCGAGGCGGTAACGGCCGCTGTGCCGGTGCTGGCAAGCGACATCAACGGCAACCGCGGCATGCTGGGCGACGACTACGCCGGCTATTTTCCGGCGGGCGACGCCGCCGCGCTGGCGCGGCTGATCGACCGCACCATCGAACAACCCCACTTCTACCAGCGGCTGCGCGACCAGTGCGCGGCGCGCGCGCCATTGTTTGCGCCAGCGGCCGAGCGGGCAGCATTGCTCGAGTTGGTGGATAATCTGCTGAACCCCCATCAAGGAACCAATCCATGAGCAACGACGCTATCAAACTGACCTCCTTTTCGCACGGCGGCGGCTGCGGCTGCAAGATCGCGCCCGGCGTGCTGTCCGAGATCCTCAAGAATTCCAGCGGCTTCCCGGTGCCGAAAGAGCTGCTGGTCGGGATCGAGACCGCCGACGATGCGGCCGTCTACCTGCTCAACGACGAGCAGGCGCTGATCGCCACCACCGATTTCTTCATGCCCATCGTCGACGACCCGTACGACTTCGGCCGCATCGCCGCCACCAACGCCATCTCCGACGTGTATGCAATGGGCGGCACGCCGATCATGGCGCTGGCGCTGGTCGGCATGCCGATCAATAAGCTGCCGGTGGAGACCATCGGCCAGATCATCAAGGGCGGCGAATCGATTTGCGCCGAAGCGGGCATTCCGATCGCCGGCGGCCACACCATCGATTCGGTGGAGCCGATCTACGGCCTGGTGGTGATGGGCCTGATCCACCCGTCGAAAATCAAGCGCAACGCCGATGCGCGCGCCGGCGATGTGCTCATCCTGGGCAAGCCGCTGGGCGTGGGGGTGCTGTCGGCCGCGCTCAAGAAAGACCAGCTCGATGCGGATGGCTATGCGGCCATGATCGCCAACACCACCAAGCTCAACAAGCCAGGCAAGGCGCTGTCCGACATGGCCGGCGTGCACGCGATGACCGACGTCACCGGCTTCGGCTTGCTGGGCCACCTGCTGGAGCTGGCGCGCGGCGCCAAGCTCGAGGCGCAGCTGGACATGGACGCAATTCCGCTGCTGCCGGGCGTGGAGCAACTGGCCGCCGACGGCTACTTCACCGGTGCGTCGGGCCGCAACTGGGAGGCCTACGGCAAGGACGTCGACCTGGCGCCGACGATTTCCGCCGCGCGCCACGCGCTGCTGACCGACCCGCAAACCTCGGGCGGCCTGCTGGTGTCGTGCGATGCGTCCAGCGTCGCTGACGTGCTGGCGCTGTTTGCGCGCGAAGGCTTTGGCGACGCGGCTGTTATTGGCCGCATGGCGGACGGCGTACCACGCGTGAAGGTGACCTAGGCCGTCAAACGCGGACCGGCGATGTCGCCGGAACCTCCTGCATCGACGGCCGGATCACGCGCGCAATCCAATTCAGCACCATCTCCACCCGCGGCGCCAGGTGGCGGCGCTGCGGCAGCAGCAGCGTCACCGGCACCGGCGGCAGACGCGACGCCGGCAGCACCTCCACCAACTGCCCGCTCTCGATCAGCCGGCGGTTGGTGGCCAGCGCCCCCTGCATGATGCCCAGGCCATGCAGGCACGCGGCCTGCATGAACGCCGAGTTATTCACCGCCAGCGCGCTGCGCATCGGCACCGCCTGCGGCACGCCATCGACCATGCAGTGCAGCGCGGCTTCTTCGTTGCGCAGGTTGTTGGCGTAGTACACCAGCCGGTGGCCGGCCAAGTCGGCCAGCGTGTGCGGCGTGCCGTATGCGGCCAGGTAGGCTGGACTGGCGAGGTTGCCCATAGCCAGCGAGCCCAGTGGCCGCGCCACCAGGTCGGAGTCGGGCAGCGCGCCTAGCCTGATCAACGCATCGAAGCCTTCGCGCACCATGTCCACCCGGCGGTCGTTGGTACTGATGCCCAGGTCGAGCTGGGGGTGGGCCGCCAGCAGTGCCAGCAGGTGCGGCATCAGCATCTCCTGGGCGAACAGGTTGGGCATGTCGATGCGCACCCGGCCCCGTATCTCGCCGCCGGCCAGCTGGAACATGCCCTGCAACTGCTCGGCGTCGGTCAGCAACTCCTTGCAGCGCACCAGGAATAATTCTCCCTCCGGCGTGAGCCGCACGCTGCGCGTAGTGCGTTGCAGCAGCCGTCCACCTACCTTGCTTTCCAGCGTCTGCACCACGGTGGAAACGCGGCCCTTGGCAATGCCCAGCTGTTCCGCGGCCCGGGTGAAACTGCCCAGTTCGGCCACGCGGCAAAAAATTCTCAGTTCGGACAAGTCCACAATTGTTCTTTCTCAGGAAACAGTCATTTCATTTTAAACCGGTTTATCAGCTCCCAGCAGAACGCTACAGTGATCGCCTCTTTCACTGTTCGAGGAACTGCCATGACCAGCACCGCATCCACCCAACTCCCATCACAACGCATTGCGCTGATTACCGGCGCCAACCGTGGCCTGGGCCGCAGCACGGCGCTGCACCTGGCGCGCCAGGGTGTTGACGTCATCATCACCTACCTGAATGGCGCCGCGCAGGCCGTCGACGTGGTGGCCGAACTACAATCGCTGGGTCGCCGCGCCGTGGCGCTCCAGCTAGACGTTGGCACATCCACAAGCTTCGCCGGTTTTGCCGTCCAGGTACGCGACGCGCTGGCCGCCAACTGGCAGCGCGAGCAGTTCGACTTCCTGGTCAACAACGCAGGCGGCGGCCTCAATGCCTCGCTCGCCGAGACCACCGAAGAGCAGTTCGACCTGATGATCAATACCCACCTGAAGGGCACATTCTTCCTCACACAAAAGCTGCTGCCGCTGATTGCCGATGGCGGCCGCATCCTGAACACGTCGTCTGGCCTGGCGCGCTTCACCTTCCCCGGCTACGCCGCCTATGCGTCGGCCAAGGGCGGCATCGACGTACTTACGCGCTACATGGCGCTGGAACTGGGCGCGCGCGGCATCAGCGTCAACGCCATCGCCCCCGGCCCGGTGGAAACCGACTTTGGGGGCGGCGCCGTGCGCGACGACAGCGCCCTGAACCAGCAACTGGCCTCGATGACCGCGCTGGGCCGCACCGCTCAACCGGAAGACATCGGCGCCACCGCCGCCTCGCTGCTGACCGATGGCAGCGGCTGGATCACCGGCCAGCGCATCGAAGCGTCCGGCGGCCTGCTGCTGTAATATCTGCTTTGGGAAAATCAAGGAGCAGGTATGTTAACGACCAGGTTGTTTCTGCATTATCTGGCGCAGCTGAAGAAGCTGCTGACGATGGCCGAGCAATTTGACCCCGGCGTGGGCAGCCGGCGCCTGCATCCCACCATGTTTCCGCTATTGCAGCAGGCGCGCACGGCGATTGGATTTACCTTGCGCAGCACCTGTCCGCTCGCCGGCCGTGAGATCGTCTCGTTCAGCACCGACCACGACAGTTTTGCCAGCGTGCACGCGCAGCTCGATGCCACCGCCGCTTACCTGGCGGCGATTCCCGATGCGGATTTTGTCACGCCAGTGCCGCTTGTCGCCACGACCGCCGGGTTTGCTGGCCTGGCGCTCGAGAGTGACGAGTATTTTCTGATGTACGCGGCGCCCAATTTCTTTTTCCATTATTCGATGGTGTATGCGATTGCGCGCCAGGCCGGGGTGCCGATGGGCAAAGCGGATTTCGATGGCTTTCACCACTACCCGTCCGGCTTCTCGTTCGAGTCCGCGTAACAAATCCTTGACAGCGGGGCTTGCAATCTCGTACATTTAGGTCATGACTTCGCATCTGCACCTATCCGCTTTCCTGCTGCCGTACGCTAGCGCCCTATCGCTAGCGGCGCGCCTGCTAGCACGCGCTTAATCAAGCGCTTCAGCTGTACCCGTGTCGGCCATAAGCCACACAGTCTCCCAAACCCAGGAAAGTTTGCACCGATGTTGACCCCGGCCACCCATGCTCCATCCCGCACCGGCGATTTTTTCGCTAAGCTACTGCTGAAGCTACCGATCGGTTGCCTGGCCTAGCGTTCCGTGGCCGCCCGGCAGCCGCCCGCCACACCGCGCCAGCCATCCGCCGGCACAGCACTTTCCAAACATTCGAGACCCAGGAGCACCCCATGATGTTGCAGAACCCAGCAGCGAAATATCGCGCCTTCCCCGCCATCCAGTTGTCGGATCGTCAATGGCCCAACAACGTGATCAGCAAGCCGCCGATCTGGATGAGCACCGACCTGCGCGACGGCAACCAGGCGCTGATCGAGCCGATGAGCATCGAGAAAAAGCTGCGCTTCTTCGACCTCCTGATCAAGGTGGGCCTCAAGGAAATCGAAGTGGGCTTCCCGTCCGCCTCGCAAACCGATTTCGATTTCGTGCGCCGCCTGGTGGAAGAAAAACGCATTCCCGACGACGTCACCATCATCGTGCTGACCCAGTCGCGTGACGAGCTGATTCGCCGCACCGTGGAATCGGCCGTGGGCGCCAAGCGCGCCATCATTCACCTGTACAACTCGGTGGCGCCGGTGTTCCGCAAGGTGGTGTTCGGCATGTCGCGTGAAGAAATCACCAACATCGCCACCACCGGCACCAGGCTGGTCAAGGAATTGATCAAGCAGCACCCGCAAACCGACTGGGGTTTCGAATACACGCCGGAATCGTTCTCCACCACCGAGCTCGATTTCTCCAAGCATATCTGCGACGCCGTCACCGCCATCTGGGAGCCGACGCCGCAAAACAAGATGATCATCAACCTGCCATCGACGGTCGAGTGCAGCACGCCCAATATCTACGCCGACCAGATCGAGTGGATGTCGCGCAAACTGGCCCGCCGTGATTCGCTGATCATCAGCGTGCACCCGCATAACGACCGCGGCACCGCCGTGGCTTCGGCCGAGCTGGCCGTGATGGCTGGCGCCGACCGCGTCGAAGGCTGTTTGTTCGGTAACGGCGAGCGCACCGGCAACGTCGACCTGGTCACCCTGGCGCTCAACCTGTACACGCAAGGCGTGCACCCGGGCCTCGATTTCTCCGACATCGACGAAGTGCGCAAGTGCGTGGAAGAATGCAACCAGTTGCCGGTGCACCCGCGCCACCCTTACGTGGGCGACCTGGTCTTCACGGCCTTCTCCGGCTCGCACCAGGATGCGATCAAAAAAGGCTTTGCGCAGCAGAAGGATGGCGCGCTGTGGGAAATTCCGTACTTGCCGATCGACCCGGCCGACCTGGGCCGCAGCTACGACGCCGTCATCCGCGTCAACAGCCAGTCGGGCAAGGGCGGCATGGCTTATTTGCTGGAACAGGACTACGGCCTGGTGTTGCCGCGCCGCCTGCAAATCGAATTCTCGCGCGCAGTGCAAGCCGTGGCGGACCAGACCGGCCTGGAAATCACTGCTGACGGCATTTACGAGATCTTCAGCCGCGAGTACTTCGAGCAGAACCAGCCGTACGCCTACCAGTCGCACAAGATGGTGGAAGACACCACCAGCGACGAGCCGGTGCAGATCGATATCGCCCTCGCCCACCGCGATGCCGCCGTGTCGCTCAAGGGCGCCGGCAACGGTCCGATCGACGCGTTTGTCGATGCGCTGGGCCTCGATATCAAGCTGATGGACTACCACGAGCACTCGATCGGCTCGGGCGCCAACGCCAAGGCGGCATGCTACGTGGAACTGCGCCTGGCCAACGGCCCGACCCTGTTCGGCGCGGCCACCGACAGCAATATCCTGACAGCCTCGTTCAAGGCGGTGCTGAGCGCGGTGAACCGCCAGCTCAATGCCATCGAGGCAGCGCAGGCCAAGGACGCCATCGCTGCCTGATCAGGCCGGTAATATTGTCTAGATCGTCTGGTCGAAGCCGGACGATGCCACCGACGAGAGCAGATCGCTCTCGTCTTTTTCATTGGTCAGCTTCTTGTCCATCAGAATATCGTCGTACGGCACGCCGTCGACGATCAGCGCGCAGTGCTCGCGGCCATACACTTTGAACCCCAGCGACTCGTACAGGTGGATCGCGGCGGCATTGCCGACCGTGACCGCCAGCGTGACCTTGGTCACGCCCTCCATGGTGGCAATACACTCCATGGCCTGGTTCATCAGCTGGCGTCCGACGCCGGTGCCGCGATACGCCATATCGACCTGCATGCCCCGGATGAAGGCCTTGTGGCGCAGCTTGATCTGCGCTTCGCGCCCCACTCCCACCATGCCCACCAGGCGGTCGCCATCGAAGGCGCCGAAACGGTTGCGGCCGGCTTCGGACGCAAAATACGCTTCCGTCACCGACAGCGGCGTATTGCATTCCTCTTCATAGCTGGAAGTAAAGGCGTTGGGGGTTTCTCGCAGGCCGGACAGGCGCAGCGACTGGAACGCTGCCGAGTCCGCAGGAGTTAAGCGTCGGATGTGAATAGGCATGGTAAGAAGTAAAGTAAATGATTGAAAGCGATTGAAAAGATGATTAAATTATCATTTACTTGATTAACAATAGCAAGCGAACGGGCGCGAAAGAGCGAGCGTTGCCCCGCTTTCGGTGAGAATACTCGTCAATTTGAGTGATAGTACGTAGCGCGTGCTCAGTGTCGGCGCGCCAGACGCAATCCCGTGAACTGCCAGCGGGCGCCGGCGGGGAAGAAATTGCGGTAGGTGGCACGCGTGTGGCCGTCAGGGGTGGCGCACGAAGAGCCGCGCAGCACGTACTGGTTCAACATGAACTTGCCGTTGTATTCGCCCAGCGCACCGGGTGCGACCTGGAAGCCAGGATACGGCGCGTAGCTGCTGCTGGTCCATTGCCAGCAGTGGCCGAACATCTGCTGCAAGTGCGTCGATGCAGAGGCGACTTCCCATTCAGCTTCGGTGGGCAGGCGTGCGCCGGCCCAGTGGGCGTAGGCATCGGCCTCGAACAGCGACAGGTGGGTGGCGGGACGGTCAAGGTCGAGCGGTTGCGCGCCGTGCAGCGTGAATTCGGTCCAGGCGCCCTGCTCGTCCTGGTGCCAGTAAAACGGCGCCTTGATGCCTTGCGTGCGTACCCAGTCCCAGCCTTCCGCCAGCCACAGCGCGGCATTGAAATAGCCGCCGGCGGCCACAAAGGCCAGGTACTCGCCGTTGGTGACCAGGCGCGAGGCCAGCTGGAACGGCGCCACGTACTGCTTGTGGCGTGGCAGTTCGTTGTCGAAGCAAAAGCCGTCGCCCGCGTGGCCGATCTCGGCCAGGCCACCTTCAAAATTTACCCATGCCACTGGCGCTGCCGCCGTTTCGACCGCACGCGGCGCGTCGAGGTACGCCGGCAGCAAGGCGCTTTGCGCCAGCAGGTGCTTGACGTCAGTGAGTATCAATTCCTGGTGCTGCTGTTCGTGCTGCAGGCCCAGCGTGATCAACATCTCGAGCACGGCGCGCTGCTCCGCTTCGAGTTCGGCCGCCAGCAGGCGCGCCATGCGCGCATCGACATCGGCGCGGTAGGCGCGCACCTGCGCCATCGCCGGCCGCGTGAGCAGGCCGCGCTGGGCGCGCGGATGCTTGTCCCCCACGCCGTTGTAGTACGAATTGAACAGCACCCGGAACGCCGGGTGGAATGGCGCAAAATCTGGCTCCATGCGCTCGAGGATGAAGGTCTCGAAGAACCAGGTAGTGTGCGCCATGTGCCACTTGACCGGGCTGGCGTCGGGCATCGATTGGGCGCCGCAGTCCTCGTCGGACAGCGGCGCGGCCAGCGCCAGCGTGTGGGCGCGCACCGCGCTGTAACGGGCGTCCAAAGGCATATCGGTCAGTTGCGGCGGGCGCATGTCCATCAGGACTCCTCAGTCGGGGATGACGCGGGCGTGGATCACGGCGAACCAGTTGTTCTCGTCGGTCCATACCCGGTTGGTGGCAAAGCCGGCTTGTTCGAGCAGGCTGACGAACGACTGCCGCGTGTATTTATAACTGTCTTCGGTGTGGATGCGCTCACCGCTGGCGAAGTGGCGCTCGTGGCCGGACCAGCGCACGGTGACGGCGCTGCGCGCCTCGAGGTGCATTTCGATGCGCTTGGCGTGCGGGTTGAAGAAAGCGTGGTGCTGCCAGTCGCGCACATTGAAGTCGGCGCCGACCAGGTGGTTCACGTGGCGCAGCATGTTCAAGTTGAAGGCGGCGGTGACGCCGATGGCATCGTCATAGGCCGCATCAAGCACCGCGCTGTCTTTCACCAGATCGACGCCGATCAGCAGGCCGCCGTCGTCGCCGGCATTGGCGCGCAGGCCGCGCAAGAAGGCGATGGCCTGTTCCGGCGAAAAATTACCGATCGACGAGCCGGGGTAGAAGAACAGGCGGCGTTTGGCGCGCACGCTGTCGGGCAGAGCAAAGCCGCCGGAAAAGTCGAGCCCCAGCGGCGTCATCTCGATGTGCGGGAAGCGCTGCTGCAGGCGCGTGACCGACTCGGTGAGGAAGTCGCGCGAGATATCGACCGGCACGTACTGCGCCGGTTGCAGCAGCGGGAACAGGCCGGCCGCCTTGGCGCAATTGCCCGCGCCCAGGTCGATCAGCGAGACGCCGGTGCCGATATCGTGCGCCATGGCCGCGCCATGGACGTCGAAAATCGCCGCCTCGGTACGGGTTGGATAGTATTCGGGCAGCTCGCAGATCGCTTCGAACAGCCGGGAACCGAGGCTGTCGTAAAGGAACTTGGGAGAAGTATGGGCCTCGTTGGCCAGCAGGCCGGCGGAAATTTCGGCGATCACGGCGGCGCTGCCATGCGCGCGCGCGGGAAGTTCCGTGCGGGTTGTATGCATATGTTGCTCTGCCTTTAGGGGTAATGCCGGTCTGCACGAGGCCCATGGGGCGAGAGCCGACTTTTTGTTATCATAGCCGAATCTGCATTCTTTCGCGGCACGCACAAAAACACTGTGCGGCGTTTCACCCAACTCACCCATAGGGCTTTCCACATGAAATTTTCTTCCTTGAGCACCATTAAATCGGTGCTGGCCGCCGGCTTGCTGGTTAGCGCCGCCTTTGCCCAAGCGCAATCGGCTAATGGCGTGTTCCGCGTGTCCGCGATTCCGGACGAATCCCCGACCGAACTGCAGCGCAAGTTCAAGCCGCTGGGCGACTACCTGGAAAAGAAAATCGGCATGAAGGTGGAATTCACCCCGGTGACCGACTACGCCGCCTCGGTCGAAGCGCTGATCAACAAGAAGGTGGACATGGTGTGGTTCGGCGGCTTCACCTTCGTGCAAGCGAAAGAACGCAGCAAGAACCAGGTGACGCCGCTGGTGCAGCGCGCCGAAGATGAAAAATTCCGCTCGGTGTTCATCACCACCCAGAAAGACATCAATAAACTCGAAGACCTGAAAGGCCATACGTTCACCTTCGGTTCGGAATCTTCCACGTCGGGCCACCTGATGCCACGCTCGTTCATGCTGGCCGCCAAGATCAATCCCGACACCGACTTGAAGCGCATCGCCTTCTCCGGCCAGCACGACTCCACCGTGGCAGCGGTTGCCGGCGGCAAGGTCGATGCGGGCGCCCTGAATATCTCGGTCTGGGAAAAACTGGTCGCCGAGAAAAAGGTCGACCCGGCCGTGGTGCGCGTGTTCTACACCACGCCTGGCTACTACGACTACAACTGGAGCGTGCGCACCGACATGAACGCGGACCTCAAGAAGAAGCTGACCGATGCCTTCCTGGCGCTCGATCCGAAGAACCCGCAGGACAAGGTGATCATGGACCTGCAACGCGCATCGAAGTTCATCCCGACCAGGGCTGAAAACTACACCGCCATCGAAGCTGCCGCGCAAAACGCCGGCCTGCTGAAGAAGTAATCCGCAGCCATCCACACAGTCCTGCATGCCGACCTACCATTTGCACCGCCTGACGGTGCGCCATCGCGGCGCCTCGTCAGGTGCGCCAACAGGCGCCCCCCTGCCCGCACTGCGCGATCTCTCGCTCACCATCGAACAGGGGGAGCAACTGGCATTGATCGGCCCCTCGGGCGCCGGCAAGACCACCTTGCTGGCCACCCTGGCGTGTGCGCAGCAGCCCTATGGGGGCACTTTTACCATCTTCGATCAAGACCCGTGGGCGCTCGGCAATGCTGCGCGCCACCGGCTGCGCGCGCGCCTGTTCCTGGCGCCGCAAACGCCGCCGCTGCCGCCGCGCCAGCGCGTGGTGACGGCGGTGCTGGCCGCGCACCTGCCGCAGTGGAGCATCTGGCGCGCACTGGCCTCGCTGTTCAAACCGGCCGATCCGCAAGCGGC
This sequence comes from Duganella phyllosphaerae, assembly GCF_001758785.1. Taxonomy (GTDB): domain Bacteria; phylum Pseudomonadota; class Gammaproteobacteria; order Burkholderiales; family Burkholderiaceae_D; genus Rugamonas; species Rugamonas phyllosphaerae. The sequence goes on along the minus strand of NZ_LROM01000147.1, from coordinate 66,531 downwards.
GTGGCAGGCGCTGTCGCGCTTTAACCTCGGCGATAAACTTTACTCGCGCGTGGACCGCCTGTCGGGCGGCGAACGCCAGCGCTGCGGCCTGGCGCGCCTGCTGCTCGCACCGGCCGAAGCGCTGCTGGTGGACGAGCCGCTGTCCGCGCTCGACCCGGTGCTGTCCGAACTCACCCTCACGACGTTGCGCGAAGAAGCGGCCGCCCGCAACGCCACCCTGGTATGCAGCCTGCACCAGGTGGAGCTGGCGCTGGCGCATTTTCCGCGCATCGTCGCGCTGCGCGCCGGCCGCATCGTCTTCGATCTGCCGCGCGCGCAGGTCACGCCGCAGATGATCGCCGAGTTGTACCAGGGCGAATCCACCACGCCGGCACCGGCAGCGCCGTCGGAGCCGCAGACCATGCTGGTCAAACCCGGCGCCGGCGCCTGCCTGTGACCGCGACGGCCCGCCCCGTGTCGGCGCAGTTGCCCGCCCATCTGCACCGCGACCCGGCGTGGCGCGGCCGCGTCATGGCCTGCCTGCTGGCGCTTGCCATCCTGTGGCCAATGCTGGTCCTGAGCGAATTCAAGCCGTGGATACTGTGGGACTGGCAAAGCCTGGCCGCCACCGGCCGCTTCCTGTCCGACTTCCTGGTGCCCGCGCACAGCCCCGAGTTCCTGCAACTGCTGCTGCGCGAAACCTGGCAAACCGTGGCCATTGCCACCGCCGGCCTGGCGCTGGCGCTGGTGGTGGCCATTCCCGCTACCCTCATCATCACCGACCGCCTGTCGATCTCGGCGCTCGGCACCGGCCGCACGCGCCTGCCCGCGCGCCTGCTGCGCCAGGGCGTGCGCTGGCTGTTGATCTTGCTGCGCAGCGTGCCGGAACTGGTCTGGGCGCTGCTGTTCGTGCGCATCATCGGCTTCGGCCCCACGGCCGGGGTGCTGGCCATTGCCCTCACCTACTGCGGCATGCTGGGCAAGGTCTATGCCGAAATTCTCGAATCATCGGACACCCACAGCACCGACACCCTGCTGACCAACGGCAGCGGCAGGCTCGCTGCGCTGTTGTACGGCGCGCTGCCGGAATCGGCCTCCGAACTGATGTCGTACACCGTGTATCGCTGGGAATGCGCGATTCGGGGCTCGGTGGTAATGGGCTTCGTGGGCGCCGGCGGCCTGGGGCAGCGGATGGACGAATCGATGAAGATGATGGCCGGCGCCGAAGTGTCGTCGATGCTGCTGGTGTTCGTGCTGCTGGTCGCGCTGGCCGACCTGTTTTCCAGGATCTTGCGCAGGCGGCTCGGATGAAACAGCATTCCCACATGCCCAAGCCGCCGCCGCGCGACTGGACCATCATCGCGCTGATGGTGCTGCTGGTCGCCCTGGTGGTGGCCAGTTTCGCCTCGCTGCCGCTCAAGTGGCGCGACTTTTTCACGTTCGACGCCATCAACAGCGCCACCGAACTGCTGGCCGGCTTCGCCCCGCCCGAGACGTCGACCCCGTTCCTGGTCAAGACCGCGTGGGCCACGCTGGAAACCATGTCGATGTCGGCGCTCGGCACGCTGCTGGCGGTCATCGCCGGGCTGGCGCTGGGGCTGCCAGCGTCGGGCCGGCTGGGCCAGGGGCCGCGCGTGCTGGTGCGCGCCCTGCTCAACGTGCTGCGCTCGATTCCCGAGCTGGTGTGGGCCTCGATCCTCCTGATCGCCGCCGGCCTGGGGCCGTTCGGCGGCACGCTGGCGCTGGCCGCGCACACGGCCGGGGTGCTGGGCCGGCTGTTTGCCGATGCGCTGGAAAACGCCGCACCGGGGCCAGAGCAAACGCTGCGCACCAACGGCGCCACCGCCGCTGCGGCGTTTTTCTACGCCACGCTGCCGCAAACGCTGCCGCAAATGCTGTCGTACACGCTGTACCGCTGGGAGAACAATATCCGCGCCGCCGCCATCCTGGGCGTGGTGGGGGCCGGCGGCCTCGGACAAATGCTTAAATACCACCTGTCGCTGTTCCAGATGCAGCAGGCGGCCACCGTCATCATCGCCATGCTGGTGCTGGTCGCCGTGGTGGACGCCGCCAGTTACGCGCTGCGGCGCGCCCTCACACGATAGTCCACTCACCCCGTTAGGTTTTCATGTCCACGCCACTGCTCGAACTGCGCAACCTGTCCAAGTCCTACAACGGCCGCCCGGTGCTGGCCAACCTGTCGTGGACCTTCAGGGCGGGCGAATTCGTCGCCATCATGGGCGACTCGGGCGTGGGCAAGTCCACGCTACTGAACCTGGTCGCCGGCCTCGATACACCGGACGCCGCAGACGGTTCCTCCATCATCATCGACGGCGTGCCGATGGCGGGCCTGGACGACGACGCCGCCACCCGTTTGCGCCGCGCGCGCATGGGTTTCATCTTCCAAGCCTTTCACGTGCTACCGCACCTGACGCTGCTGCAAAACGTGGCGCTGCCGCTCTTGCTCAACGGCCTGCCGGTCGCGCGCGCGGCCGAGATGCTCGACGCCGTGGGACTGGGCGGACGCGGCAACGACTTCCCCCATCAACTGTCCGGCGGCGAGATGCAGCGCGTGGCGATTGCCCGCGCGCTGGTGCACCGCCCGGCCCTGGTGCTGGCCGACGAGCCCACCGGCAACCTCGACCCCGACACCGCCCAGGGCATCCTGGAATTGCTCCGCCGCGAGATCAAGGCGACCGGCGCTTGCGCCATCATGGTCACACATTCGCACATCGCCGCCGAAATGACAGACAAAATCCTACAACTATCGAAATGCGGCATACAGGAAACAACATTTGTCCAGCCATTTGAGCAATAAACAAGATAATTCAATTGTTAAACGCTGCAGTGTTAGTCACAAAGGAGTATGATTTGAACTAACTTGCACGGTTATCAAGAATGTTGAGTAGCGCTCCACATTCAAAGCAATAGTGTGAGCGCTAGCCTTGCTGGGAAGACGTCATTTCTTCACGTTTAAGCTAAGGAGGAGCGAAAAATGAACGTAAGGCAAAAAAAGATGGAACTGATCGAAGCGATGAATCGTGCTCGGGCGCTGGAACCTTCCAGTTTTGTTCCGAACAAGTTACTCGATACTTTGATCGAAAAGATGAACCTTAAAAACGATGCAGAGTTGTGCCGCGTTTTGGAAGTTCAGCCGCCGATCATCAGCAAAATTCGCCATCGCAAGCTGGCAGTGGGTGCCACGATTTTGCTGCGGATGCACGAGAAGTCAGATATCAGCATCCGTGAACTGAAAGATCTGTCGACCGCCTCAATGCACTGACCAGCTTAGCTGATCTTGCCATGCCAGGCGCCGGCATGCGGTAACCGGCGCCCCCAATGCGATCATGCTTCAGCCCAAACCCCGCTGACAGCTGCATTACCCTCCTCTCCCGCCACACCCCTCAGCAGTTCTGCCTCCCGGTAACATCCTGTTTCACTCTACACAAAACAAATATAGCGCTGCCTTCGAATTGGCATACTCTACTGTAATTATCGTTTCCGGGGGATGCCATGCAAGCCAAGCCACTTCAGCTTCGTACCTTGACGATCGCACTCTTCGCTGGCACGGCGACCCTGCTCGCTGGCTGCGCCAGCACCGGCAGCGGCGATGGCACAGCGGACAACGCGCCAGCCGCCATCGCACCAGCGCAACTGCCCGCCGCCGTCAACCGCGTGAGCTGGGGCGTCAACCAGGGCACCTGGCAGCAGGCGCAAACCCTGGGCTACGAAGCCTGGCTCGAACGCCAGCTGCACCCGGCCCCGGCGCCGCTGCCGGCCGCCGCCCAGGCCCAGATCGACAACCTGGCCATTTCCAAGACGCCGCTACCATTCCTGGTGGCCGACCTCGAACGGCAGCGCAAGGATGCCGACAAGATCGCCGACGACGAGGACAAGAAGACCGCGCAAAAGGCCTACCAGCAGGCCATGAACAACCTGGCGCGCGAGGCGGCCACCCGCTCGCTGCTGCGCGACCTGTATTCACCGAACCAGTTGCAGGAACAGATGACGTGGTTCTGGATGAACCATTTCAATGTCCACTCGGGCAAAAGCAACCTGCGCGTACTGGTGGGCGACTACGAGGAAACCGCGATCCGGCCGCACGCGCTGGGCAAGTTCCGCGACCTGCTGGGCGCCACCCTGCGCCACCCGGCCATGATCCGCTACCTCGACAACGAACAGAACGCCGCCAACCGCATCAACGAAAACTATGCGCGCGAGCTGATGGAGCTGCACACGCTGGGCGTGGACGGCGGCTACAGCCAGCGCGACGTGCAGGAACTGGCGCGCATCCTCACCGGCGTGGGCGTCAACCTGACCGACACCGCACCGAAGGTCAAAAAGGAATTGCAGTCGCAGTACGTACGCAGCGGCCTGTTCGAGTTCAATCCCAACCGCCACGACTACGGCGACAAGCAGTTCCTTGGCCAGCCGGTCAAGGGGCGCGGCCTGGCCGAGGTGGACGAGGCGCTCGACCGCCTGTGCCGCAGCCCGGCCACGGCACGCTTCATCAGCCGCAAGCTGGCCACGTATTTCGTTGCCGACGAACCGACGCCGGCGCTGGTGGCCCGCATGGCGGCGGTGTTCCAGTTATCCGATGGCGACATTGCGGCCGTGATGCGCAGCATGCTCACGTCGCCGGAATTCGCCCAGTCGCTGGGTAAAAAATTCAAGGACCCGGTGCACTACGTGGTCTCGGCCGTGCGCCTGACGTACGACGACAAGGTAGTGCTCAACACGGCGCCGATGCTGGGGTGGCTCAACCGCATGGCCCAGCCCCTGTACGGCCGCCAGACGCCGGACGGTTACGCGCTCACTCAGCCCGGCTGGGCCAGCCCGGGGCAGATGACCACCCGCTTCGAAATCGCCAAGGCCATCGGCTCGGGCAACGCCGGCCTGTTCAAGGCCGAGGGACCGCAGCCGCAGGAACGGGCCGCGTTCCCGCAACTGGCCAGCGCCTTCTTTTACCAGACCTTGCAGCCAACCCTGGCGCCGAAGACCCGCCAGACGCTGGAACAGGCCAACTCGCCGCAGGAGTGGAATACCTTGCTGCTGTCGTCACCGGAACTGATGCACCGCTAAGATAGAAGGAGACCATCATGGAACGTCGCACCCTGCTCAAATCCCTGGCTGCGCTGCCGATTGCAGCGAGCTCCGCCGCCGCCGGCAACCTGTGGGCCGCGCCGGCCAGCAAGACGCGCCTGCTGTTCGTGTTCATGCGCGGCGGCTACGATGCGGCCAGCCTGCTGGTGCCGGTCTCCAGCGACTATTACTACCAGGTGCGCCCCAATATCGCCATCCCCAAGCCGTCCGACGATCTCAAATCGGCGCTGGCCATCAATGCCGACTGGGGCTTGCACCCGGCCCTGCGCGACACCATCTACCCGCTATTTACCAGCGGCGAGGCGGCCTTCGTGCCGTTCGCCGGCACCGAGGACCTCTCGCGCAGCCACTTCGAAACCCAGGACAGCATCGAACTCGGACAACCGCTGCAAGGCACGCGCAACTTCCGCTCCGGCTTCCTGAACCGGCTGGCCACCACGCTCAACACCGACCGGGCCAGCGCGATCTCGTTTACCGACCAGCTGCCTTTGATCATGCAGGGCACGGCGCAGCTGCCCAACATGGCGCTGCGCTCGATCGCCAAGCCGCAGGTCGATGCGCGCCAGGCGCGCATGATCGCCGCCATGTACGACGGCAGCCCGCTGGCCGCGCAGGTGCGCGAAGGCTTCGTCGTGCGCGAAGACGTCATGAAACAGATGATCGGCGAAATGGATGCGGCCAACCGCAACGCCATTACCGCAAAAGGCTTCGAACTCGAGGCGCGCCGCATCGCCAAGCTGATGAAGGAGAAATACAATATCGGCTTCGTCGACGTGGGCGGCTGGGACACCCACGTCGGCCAGGGCAACGGCACCGGCTACCTGGCTGGCCGCCTCGACGAACTGGGACGCGGCCTGGCCGGCTTTGCCCAGGAGATGGGGCCGGAATGGAAAGACACGGTGGTGGTGGTGGTCAGCGAATTTGGCCGCACCTTCCGCGAGAACGGCAATCGCGGCACCGACCACGGTCACGGCTCGGTGTACTGGGTGCTGGGCGGCGGCGTGCGCGGCAACGCGGTGCGCGGCGAGCAGATCGCGCTGGAACAGAAAACCCTGTTCCAGAACCGCGACTACCCGGTACTGAACGAATACCGCGCCATGTTCGGCGGCCTGCTGGCGCGCATGTATGGTCTCAACAGCGGCCAGGTGGAAACCATATTCGGCACCAAGGGGCGCGATATCGGCCTGGTGTGAGGCGGGATCACGGCCTCAAGGTACTGAACCGAGTCGCAGGCGCAGGCGCGCCATGACGCGGGTGAACAATGCCGCATCGTCGGCCGCCCGCGCCAGCACCAGCGCGCCCTGGATGGTGCCGACGGTTTCCTCGGCCAGGGCAACGGCTTCGGTGGGGACATGCCCGCCGCGTTGCAGCGCGGCGGCCAGCGCAGCGATCCACTCCGCAAAGTAAGCGCGTATGGTCTGCGCGAACAAGTCACGTTCGTAACCGAGCGCGAACACGCCCAGCAGACACACGCTGCGCCCGGACCTGAAGTAAAGCTCCACGGCGTCGAGCATGCGCGCCACGCCTGCTGCGCTGTCGTCTGTCGCACGCAGGGGATTGAAAACCTCGCTGCGAAACCAGGCATCGATGTGCGCCATAACCGCCTGCGCCATCTCCTCTTTCCCGCCCGGGAAAAAGTTGTACATGCTGCCCTTGCCCAGTCCCGTGCCGGCGCCAATGCGCGCCAGGCTGGCGCCTTCGTAACCATGGGTGCGAAACACTTCTGCCAGCCGAGCGACGACCTCGTCGCGGCTGGCCATGGCGCGCGCCACCCTAGAAACCCAGTTCGGACAGGCCTGGATGGTCTTGCGGCCGGGGCGCGCTGGCGTCCCAATGGAACCTGCGGTCGGCGGCAGCAATGGGCGCTTCGTTGATGCTGGCCAGGCGCCGCTGCATCAGGCCATCGGCAGCAAACTCCAAGTTCTCGTTGCCGTAGGCGCGGTACCACTGACCGGAATCGTCATGGTATTCGTAGGCGAACCGCACGGCGATGCGGTTGCCTTCGAACGCCCATAATTCCTTGATCAGGCGGTAATCGAGTTCGCGCGTCCATTTGCGCTGGAGCAGCGCCACGATGTCGGCGCGGCCGGTGACGAATTCGGCGCGGTTACGCCAGTAGCAGTCGTGGGTATAGGCCAGCGATACTTGTTCGGCGTTGCGGGTATTCCAACCATCCTCGGCCAGGCGGACTTTGAGCGTGGCCGAGGCGTGGTCGAACGGCGGCAGCGGTGGGCGGGCCATAATTTTCCTTGTTTGTACCAATCGGTACAAACATTCTAGCACTATTTTCGGCGTTCCTTCGCGTCAGGTGTATTCGACGCAATCGTCCTTGCGGCAAAAGCTCACCAGCTTGATGCCGGCTGCCAGGGCGACATCGATGGCCAGGGTGCTGGGCGCCGAGATGGTGGCCAGCATGGGGATGTTCAGGCGCGCAGCCTTGCGCACCAGTTCATAGCTGGCGCGGCTCGACATGAACACGAAGCCCTGCGTCATGTCCACCCGCTCGAACGCCAGGTAGCCGATCAACTTGTCCATGGCGTTGTGGCGGCCCACGTCTTCGCACACGCGCAGCACATTGCCGCTGGCGTCGCACCAGGCAGCGGCGTGGACGCCGCCGGTGGCGCGCATCAGGTGCTGGTGCTCGCCCAGGGCGGCGGCGGCGCGGGCAATCGCCGGCGCCAGCGCGTCGGCATCGTGCAGCGGCGCGGCGTCGATGCGCGGCGGCGCCACGTCGATCAGCTCCAGGCTTTCCACGCCGCACACGCCGCAACCGCTGCGTCCCGCCATCGAGCGCCGCTGCTGCTTGAGCAGCATGAAGTCTTCCTGCGCGATGGTGAGCGCCACCTCCACGCTGCGCGCGTGCTCCTGCACTTCGATATCGAACACGTCGGACCGTTTGCCCACCAGGCCTTCGGTGAGCGCGAAGCCCATCGCGAACGCCTGCAGGTCGCGCGGCGTGACCATCATCACCGCGTGCGAAATGCCATTGAAGACAAGCGCCACCGGCAGTTCCTCGGCCACCTGGTCGGTGGTGGCGGTGGCGCCGGCGGACGTGGTGCCGCGATGGCGCAGCACCGGGCGTTGCTGGATGCCGCTGCGTTCTGTTTCCTGGTCGAGTTTCATTGCCGCCCCACTAAATCGTACGAGGCTCGATTGTAACCCGCACTGCTGACCGGAGTTACGCTGCCAGCGACTCGCCGGCCACGCCATAGTGGCGGGCATAGCGCGCATCGAGGTTCGCCAGCGGCATCATCAGAAACAGGTCGGCGCTTTCGAAGTCTGGATCCCAGGCCGGTTCGCCGCAAATCCACGCGCCCGAGCGCATATAGCCCTTGAGCAGCGCCGGCACTTGCGGCTTCTGCGCCGCTTCGAGCTTACCGAACGGGAATGGCAGGTGCGGCGTGACGCGGTATTCGAGGGGCGCGAGGTGCTTGCCGATCAGTTGCTGGTAGACGGCGACGGCATTGTGGCCGCCATCGGCCAGGCTGATGCTGGCGCAGCCGATCAGGTAGTCGCAGTTTTCGCGGCGCATGTAGTCGGCCAGGCCGGACCACAGCAACATGATCACGCTGCCGCCACGGTAGGCGGGATGGATGCAGGCGCGGCCCGCTTCCACCATGCGGCCGCGCAGGTGATTGAGGCGGCCGAGGTCGAACTCGCCTTCGGAATACAGGCGGCCCAGCTTGCGGGCGCGGGTGGCGCTCAGCAGGCGATAGGTACCAACGACTTTGAGGGTGTCGACATCGCGCACGATCAGGTGGTCGCAATAGGCGTCGAATTCGTCGCTGTCGAGGCCATCGGGGCTCTCGAGCGAGGACAGGCCCATGGTTTCGATGAAGACTTTGTAGCGCAGGCGCTGCACTTCGTGCAGCTCTTCCGGCGTACTGGCCATGCTCAGCACCAGCTTGCCGGAAGCGGGACGGACGTCCGAAGGCAGGTTCGCAGCTTGAATGATCGAGGTTTGCATGCTTCATCCTTTGTGTGGGTGACGAAGCAAGACTAACCATCGAATACTTCAAGGAAATGACAGCAAAGTGTCATTTCCGTGACATGCACCGATCTGTTGTATTCAGAACAGTATTTCTCAGGATTTCTTCGGGCGGCCGGTTTTCAGTTGCGGCAGGCTGGCCAGCACTTTTTTCAGGGTGGCCAGATCGATCTGGCTGATCAGCGCCACGCCGATGCGCAGCAACTCGCTTTTCTTGATCTCGATACCGGCTTTCAGGCAGGCTTTTTTCACCTGGCCAAGCACCGCGTATTCCTGCTCGGGCATGGTGAAGCTGTCGCGCACCAGTTTATCCTTGCGGGCCTTGTCGGCGCCGGCTGCTGCTGCCGGTGCCTTGGCGGCCGGCTTCGTGGTGGCCTTGGCAGCTGGTTTGGCGGCTTTACCAGCAGGCTTGGCGGCGGCTTTCGGTGTGGCTTTGGCAGCTGGCTTGGCAGCGGCTTTGGCGGCCGGCTTGGCGGCAGCTTTTGGCGCGGCCTTGGCGGCGACTGCTGGCTTGGCGGTAGCCTTGACTGCCGGCTTGGCGGCGGTTTTGGCAACCGCTGCGGCGGCTGGCTTGGCAGCGGCGGCTTTGGCGGCTGGCTTGGCGGCAGGTTTGGCAGCCACGGCCTTCACAACGGCAGGCTTGGCAGCTGCAGGTTTGGCGGCTGCCGCCGGCTTGGCCACAACGGCCTTGGCGACAGCCTGCCTGGCAACCGCAGGTTTGGCGGCCGCAGGTTTCACAGCAACAGGTTTTGCGGCGGCTGGTTTCGCTACAGCAGGCTTGGCAACCGGCGCGGCCTCGACTTTCGACTCGGCAGGCTTGGCCGGCGTGCTGTTTGCCGGGGCTTTGCCTGAAGGCGCTTTGTCGATTACTTGTTCATCAATAGTTTTATTCATACAGGCTCCAAAATTATCCAACGATATAAACAATATATATCATTTACAGGAATTTTGCTTGCGCATTCGCAAAAGTACCGGCTCGTCCGGCAATCATCCGGTGGTCCTGATCGTGAAATCGACGCCTACGTCGTCCCAGTGTTCCTGCTCTTTTTCGAGCCAGTACGACAGCGTAGGATGGTCGGCCACCCACTCGCGCGGGATGTCGAGTTCGATCCGGCTCTTCATGCGCAGCCTGACCAGGCTGAAGTCGATGTCGATACGCGAGTGCATGAACAGCACTGCCAGCCGGAACGCCACCACCGCCTTGGCGATATCGACTTCCTCGATCATCTCCGACACCTTGCGCAGGTTGCCCTTGTGCGCCACCACCAGGCGGCTCATGAGTTTTTGCTCGCGCGTGGTAAATCCTGGCAGATCGGCATTTTCGATCATGTAGCACGCATGCTTGTGGTAACCGGTGTGCGAGACCACCAGCCCCACCTCGTGCAGCAGCGCGCTCCAGTACAGGTGGCGCGTGTAGATCTCACACGACGGCCTGGTTTGGGCGTACAGCGCCAGCGCGTCGTCGGCCACGCGGTTGGCGCGGCGCTGGTCGACGTGGAATTTTTCCACGCAGGCCTGCACCGACTGCTCGCGGCGGTCACGCTTGGTCGAGCGCAGGTGCAGGTCCCACATCACGCCCATGCGCAGGCCGGCCTCGATCGGCTGCACCAGCGGGATGCCCAGCTCGCGCACCAGGCCGATCAAAATCGCCAGGCCGCCGATGATGGTGCTGGCGCGGTCGGGACGCAGGCCGGGCATGTCGATCTTGCTCACGTGGCCGAACTCGATGAAGCGCTGCTTGAGAGCCGTCAGCGTCTCGGCATTGACTTCCTTGCCGATGCCGTTCTTGACGATGATGTCGGCAATCGTGCGCGCGGTGCCGGACGAGCCGTAGCACTGCTTCCAGAACTGCGGCCGATACGGCGGCGCGGCATCCTCGAAATGGCTGCGTGCCGACAGGATGGCAGCCTCGAACGACGGCCCATCGATCCGGCCGCCGACAAAGAACGACAGGCTTTGCTTGACCGTGCCGACACTGAACGATTCAACCCGCTCGATTTCCTGGCCGCGCCCCAGTATCAGCTCGGTGGAGCCGCCGCCGATGTCGATCACCAGCCGCCGCTCGCCGGGCACCGCCACCGCGCTGGCCACGCCCATGTAGATCAGGCGCCCCTCTTCTTCGCCGGAGATGATCTCGATGGGATAGCCGATGGCCTGCTCGGCCTCGGGCAAAAAGGCGGCGGCATTGCGCGCCACCCGCATGGCCGACGTGGCCACCACGCGCACCGCGTCGAGCTTGTAATTGCCCAGCGCCTCGCGGAAGTTGCGCAGGCAGGCCAGCGCGGTCTGCATCGCGGCCGGGGTCAGGTTGCCCTTGTCGTCGAGGCCGGCGGCCAGGCGGATCGGTTCGCGCACGCTTTTGAGCACGCGGATCGCATCGCCATCGTGCTTGCCGATATGAAGCCGGAAGCTGTTGGAACCCAAGTCTACTGCTGCATACATAATAAGAACCCATGCCCGCCCGGCGCACGCCGGCGGAAAAATTTAACTAAACGATTTAGATGATTTTGAAAATGCTATCACGATATGCCGTCCTTGTGACGGCATGATGACAACGGCGCCTGCCGTGTGCAAGAATTGGCGCCGGCGCGCGGCGCCGGCGCCCTGACATCGAGGGACTCAGGCGTCGAGCACGGCGGCGCTGCCGGTGACCTGCGCCGCCACCTGGTTGCCGCCGGCGGCGCGCGCCTGGCGCAGCGCCTGGTCGGCGCGCTGGAACAGGCCCACCGTGGTGTCGTCGGCGCGCATGGTCGTCGCGCCCAGGCTGGCGGTGAGGTTGATGATGGCTTTCTCGGCCTTGACCGGTTGCGCGGCCAGCGCGGCGCGCACGCGCTCGGCCACCAGCAGAGCTTCCTCGACCGCAGTACGCGGCAGCAGGATGGCGAATTCGCCACCGCCCAGGTGGCCGAGGGTGTCGCTGTCGCGCAGCTGGCGCTTGCAGGCGTCCGCCATGGCGACCAGCACCTGGTCGCCGGCCAGGTGGCCGTAATGGTCGTTGACGCGCTTGAAATCGTCGAGATCGACGATCACCAGCGCAGTAGGCTGGCCGGGCCTGCGCGCCAGCGCCAGCCAGGGCGCCAGCGCCTGGTGGAAGCCGCGGCGGTTCAGCGCGGTCGTCAGCGGATCGATCACTTCCAGCCGCTCCAGCTCGCCCTGCAGGCGCTGGCGCACCAGCAGCAGGTAGCCGAAGCCGTTGCCCAGCATGACCAGGTACAGCGCCACCAGGCCGATGCCTTGCACCAGTTCCGGACTGACCCACGACCAGCCATTGGGGAGCAGCAGCACCAGCAGGCCGCGTGCCACCACTGCCAGCGCCAGCACCACCGTGCTCACCACCAGGTAGCGGCGCAGCAATGTGCCGGCCGTCCAGCCCCGGCCCAGCGCACCGGCGCCAGCGGCGACAAAGAAGCCGATCGCCAGCGAAGAAATCAGTTGCCGCTCGGACGGCGTGCGTTGCAGCAGCCAGGCGCCGACAAAGGCCGCCACCGCGAGCACCAGCACTGGCAACAGGTAGCGGCGCCAGATGCGCCGCCCGGCCTGCTCCCACAACGCCGCCGCATCGAATGCGAATCCGGCCAGCAGCAGGGTATTGGCAAGTGGGATGGTCAGGAAATCGGGCAGCGTACCGCGCAGGTACACCAGGCCCCACGCCAGCGCCTGCAACTGGCGCGCGCGCGCCCAGGTGGCGGTGCCCGGGCTGCCGACGCCGTTCAAGCTGTTCACCCTACGCGCACCAGCCGGTGCGCCGGCGGACTGCTCGAAAAAGAACAGCGCCACGCACAGGCTCAGGTTGCCCAGCGCCAGCGCCAGGACCAGCGTCTTGATATCCATGACCGCGCTGACGTCAGACCTCGTGTTCGACGCTGGTGGTGCCGTCGCCCATCTTGCTGGCCCAGCCTTTCGAGAACAGGTCTTTTTCGTCTTCGCTCGGAGTGTCGTGCCAGAACACGATCAGCGTGCCCTTGTGGTCGTGCATCTGGCTCACTTTTTCAATGAAACTCTGGTTGCCCGACAGGTCGGCCAGCGCTACCACGTAGCCGTACACGCGGGTCAGGCGCTCGATGCGGTCGGGTTCGGTCAGGCTGTTGGTGGCGGTCAGTGTGGGGTGATCTAAAAACATCGTGGCTCTCCGGTTTTACCTGTGATCCGCCCATGGCGGTGCCCCGCCAATTTACATAGAAATTTTCCTTCTGTAAATGAAAGTGACGGGCGCATGCTACTATAAATCGACATCCCGGATTTTCCAGACACTTGACACCACCCGATCCCCGCCCCCAGGTCCACACGCGTGGCAACCGCCGCCTGCTGGAATTTCGTCCGGGCATGGTGCAAAGCGAGATGAAGCTGTCGCACCCGGACCACCTGGTGCTGGCCTACTGCCGCGCCATGATGTGCTTTACGCTGTTCCAGCCGCAGCCCGCGCATATCGTGATGGTAGGCCTGGGCGGTGGCTCGCTGGCCAAGTTCTGCCATCGCTACCTGCCGCAGGCGCGCATCACGGTGCTGGAATTGCGCGCCGACGTGATCGCCCTGCGCGAACAATTCGCCATTCCCCCCGACGACGAGCGCCTGACCATCATCCACGCCGATGCCGCGCATTACCTGCGCCAGCTGCGCGGCAGCGCCGACGTGCTGCTGGTGGACGGCTTCGACGAACTCGGCTTGCCGGCGGCGCTGGGCACCGCCGCCTTCTACGCCGACTGCCGCCGCGCGCTGCGCCCGGGCGGCGTACTGGCGACCAACATCTTCAGTTACGACCCCGCTTACGGCACCATGTTGCGGCGCCTGCGGCACGCGTTCGGCGGCAGTATCTGTACCTTGCGCGGGGTGGCGGGCAACAACCGCATCTGGTTTGCGGTACAGGGCGCGCAGCCGTCGCCGGCGCTGGCGATGCAGCGCCGGCTGGCGCGGCGGCTATCGTTACCGTGGTTCAACCGGCTATGGGCCAGCTGGATCGTCTGGAAACTGCGCACGGCCCCACTCTAGAAGAGGGACAGGCGCTAGGTACTGGCCCGGTGGATGAGCTCGAAGCCGGTATCGATCACGCGCGGACGCTCCTGGTTGCCGCCGTCGAGCCGGTCCAGCAGCAGTTGCGCCGCCACCGTGCCGATGTTGCGGCCATCGACGTGGATGGTCGAGAGCGGCGGATACGTGTGCGCGGCAAAATTGAGGTCGCCAAAGCCGATCACCGCAAGCTGCCCCGGCACGTCCAGCCCCCGGCTGACGGCTTCGGTCAGCACGCCATGCGCCAGCGTGTCGGAACTGCACACCACCGCATCGAGATCGGGCGCTTGCGCCAGCAGTTGCACCAGGCCTTCGCGGCCCAGTTGCAAGGTGGTGGGCAGCGGCATCAGTTGCACGGCCGCCACCGCCACGCCGTGGCGCGCCAGTTCTGCCTGCAGCCCCTGGTTGCGGCGCGCGCCGCGCGGGTCGTTAACGGCCAGGATCGCGATGCGCCGGTAGCCGCGCTCGAGCAGGTGGCGCGCCGTGGCCTGACCCACTTCCTCGTGCGAAAAGCCCACCACCATATCGATCGGCGACGCTGCCATGTCCCACGCCTCCACCACCGGCACGCCCGACAGTTCCAGGCGCCGCCGCGTGTTGTCGGTATGCAGGGTGCCGGTGACGATAATGCCGTCCGGGCGACGGCTGAGAATGGTTTCGACCAGCACCTCCTCGCGCCACGGTTCGTAGCGCGACAAGCCCAGCAGCAACTGGTAGCCGGCTTGGGTGAGCGTGTCGGTGACCGCTTCCACCATCTCGGCAAAGATCGGCGTGGCAATGCTGGGGATCACCAGCGACACCAGCTTGCTGCGGTTGGACGCCAGCGCGCCGGCCATCATGTTTTTCACGTAACCGGTCTGCTGCACCGCCTGCTGCACCCGCGCCAGCGTATTGGGCCGCACCAGGTGCGGCTGGTTGAGCGCGCGCGACACGGTGATCGGCGACACGCCGGCTACCTTGGCGACATCGGCCAGCGTTGCGCCGCTGACACTGATTTCAGTGCCGCCGGCACGCAAGGTCCGCAGTTCGGACTGGTCATTTTTGATGGTCATGAGCGTGGATTGTACAGTAACACATCATTTTCTATCATTTTTGAAATAGTAAATCCGTGAAATTTAGCTTGATCTCTGCAAATGACATCGCTACCATTGAATGACAGCGCAATCATTTCCACGATCAACCAAGGAATACCATGGCCAACCAGACTACTTACGACACCCCTACGATTACCGCCATGCGCGTGGTTCCCGTCGCCGGACGCGACAGCATGCTGCTCAACCTCAGCGGCGCTCACGGCCCCTACTTCACCCGCAACATCGTCATCCTGACCGACAGCGCCGGCCACACCGGCGTCGGCGAAGTGCCGGGCGGCGAAGCGATCCGCCAGACCCTGGAAGATGCGAAAGAACTGGTCATCGGCCACAGCATCGGCAATTACAAGGCCATCCTCAATGCGGCCCGCACGGCGTTTTCCGGCCGCGATGCCG
The DNA here is from genome assembly GCF_001758785.1 of Duganella phyllosphaerae. Taxonomy (GTDB): domain Bacteria; phylum Pseudomonadota; class Gammaproteobacteria; order Burkholderiales; family Burkholderiaceae_D; genus Rugamonas; species Rugamonas phyllosphaerae. The sequence continues at coordinate 50,970 of NZ_LROM01000147.1, read as the reverse complement.
GCGGACGCGGCCTGCAAACATTCGACCTGCGCATTGCCATTCACGCCATCACCGCGCTCGAAGCGTCGCTGCTCGACCTGCTGGGCCAGCACCTGGGCGTACCGGTCGCTGCCCTGCTCGGCGACGGCCAGCAGCGCACCGAGGTGGAAATGCTCGGCTACCTGTTCTACATTGGCGACCGCAACGACACCGACCTGCCCTACGCGGCCGATCCCGACAATGAAGACGCGTGGCTGCGCCTGCGCCATCAAAAGGCGCTGACGCCGGGGGCCGTGGTGCGCCTGGCCGAGGCGGCGTACGATCGCTACGGCTTCCAGGACTTCAAACTGAAAGGCGGCGTGCTGCGCGGCGAGGATGAGATCGCCGCCGTCACCGCGCTGCACGAGCGCTTCCCCACCGCGCGCATCACGCTCGACCCCAACGGCGGCTGGCTCCTGAAAGACGCGATCCGCCTGTGCCGCGACCAGCACGACGTGCTGGCCTACGCCGAAGACCCGTGCGGCGCCGAGAACGGCTATAGCGGGCGCGAAGTGATGGCCGAATTTCGCCGCGCCACCGGCCTGCTCACCGCCACCAACATGGTCGCCACCGACTGGCGCGAGATGCAGCATGCGATCCAGCTGCAATCGGTCGACATTCCTTTGGCCGATCCGCACTTCTGGACCATGCAGGGGTCGGTGCGGGTGGCGCAGATGTGCCACGAATGGGGCCTGACCTGGGGGTCGCATTCGAACAACCACTTCGATATCTCGCTGGCCATGTTCACCCACGTGGCAGCGGCCGCACCGGGCAAGATCACCGCCATCGACACCCACTGGATCTGGCAGGACGGCCAGCACCTGACCCGCAACCCGTTCCAGATCGTCGGCGGCAAGGTGCAGGTGCCGACCACGCCAGGCCTGGGCGTGGAACTCGATCTCGACGCACTGGAGGCCGGCCACCAGCTGTACCTGAACATGGGCCTGGGCGCGCGCGATGACGGCGTCGCCATGCAGTATTTGATTCCGGGCTGGAAATTCGATAACAAAAAGCCCTGCCTGGTGCGCTAACAGCATTCCGGCCTGTCCATGGAAGTTTGAGGAGACTGCAACATGAGTACAGTATTACCAACCACCACCGCCGGCGGCGGCGCGCCATCGAGCGTGCTGGCCAGCGCGGTCAGCAAGATCAAGTGGCGCATCCTGCCGTTGTTTGTCGTGATGTTCATTGCCAATTACATCGACCGCGTCAACATCGGCTTTGTCCGTTCGCACCTGGAAGCGGACCTGGGCATCGGCGCGGCCGCGTTCGGCTTTGGCGCCGGCATTTTCTTCCTGGCCTACGCGCTGTTCGAGGTGCCGTCCAACATCCTGCAGCAGCGCTTCGGCGCCAAGGCGTGGCTCACCCGCATCATGGCGACCTGGGGCATCGTCGCCACCGGCATGGCGTTCGTGCAGGGCGAAACCTCGTTCTACGTGATGCGCTTTTTGCTGGGCGTGGCCGAGGCCGGTTTCTTCCCGGGCGTGGTGTATTACTTTACCCAGTGGCTGCCCAACGCCGAGCGCGGCAAGGCGATGGCGATCTTCCTCAGCGGCTCGGCGCTGGCGTCGGTGGTGTCCGGTCCGCTGTCGGGCGCGCTGCTGCAAATCGAGGGCGGCGGCCTGCATGGCTGGCAGTGGATGTTCATCATCGAAGGCGTGGCGTCGATATTGCTGTGCTTTGTGGTGTGGTTCTGCCTGGACTCGAAACCGAGCGACGCCAAGTGGCTCACCGACGCCGAGCGCCATGAACTGGAAACCGTGATCGCTGCCGAGCAGAAGGAACGGGAGAAGTCGAAACCCGGCCACGTCAGCATGTTCTCGCTGCTGCGCGACAGCCGGATTGCGCTGTTCTGCTTCATCTATTTCGCCATCCAGCTGACCATTTACGGCGCCACGTTCTGGCTGCCGAGCATCATCAAGAAGATGGGCCACTACACCGACTTCCAGATCGGCATGTTCAACTCGATTCCGTGGATTATCTCGATCGCGGCCATGTATATGTTCGCCTCGCTGGCGGCGCGCTTCAAGCGCCAGCAGATGTGGGTGGCGATTGCGCTGGTGATCGCGGCGACCGGCATGTTCATGTCCACCGTGGGCGGGCCGGTATTCGCGTTCGTGGCGATCTGCTTTGCCGGTATCGGCTTCAAGGCCGCTTCCGCGCTGTTCTGGCCAATCCCGCAAGCGTACCTTGACGCCCGCATCGCCGCTGCCGTGATCGCATTGATCAACTCGCTGGGCAACCTGGGCGGCTTCGTGGCGCCGGCCACCTTCGGCTACCTCGAGCAGAAGACCGGGTCGATCCAGGGCGGGCTGTACGGGCTCGCCGCAGCGTCGCTGGTGGCTGCTGCGCTGGTGTTCCTGACGCGGGGCCCGAAGAAATAAACCCGTCCGTATTCGACGGCAACGCCCTGCGCCAGCGCCTGAACCGCGAGCTCGGCTTTTCATTTAACTTCGGGGTCAGTGCCGACATTTAGACACGAGCCCAACAGCCATAAGGCTCAGTTCGTGTCCAAATGTCGGCACTGACCCCGAACTGGGGTTATTTTTTGCGTTCGCCGTGGACTGACTGGCGCGCGTGTTTGCGGCGCAGCGCTTGTTCCCAGCGTTGCTTCTGTTCTTCGGTCTCGAGCACCAGCTTGGGCACTGGCAGCGGCTTGCGGTGTTCGTCAACGGCCACCATGGTGAAGTAGCAGCTGTTGGCGTGGCGCACCAGGCGCTTCTGGATGTTTTCGGTGACGACCCGGATGCCCACTTCCATCGACGTGTTGCCGGTGTAGTTGATCGAGGCCAGGAAGGTCACCAGCTCGCCCACGTGGATCGGTTGCAAAAACATCACCTGGTCCACCGACAAGGTCACCGTGTAGCTGCCGCAGTAGCGGCTTGCGCAGGCGTAGGCCACGCTGTCGAGATATTTCAAAATGGTGCCGCCGTGGACGTTGCCGGAGAAATTGGCCATGTCGGGTGTCATCAGCACGGTCATGCTCAGCTCGTGAGCGACCCAGGCCATCGGTTTTTCCATGTGCAGCTCCCTCAATTTTTTTGGTTAGTGTCATGCTAGCCGCTAAGCTTGCTGTCGGCAAATAATTAACGACAATATTGCCAGATAACGTATGCTTTACGCTTCAATACAAGGAGTCCTTATGAAATGGAAAGTCCTGGCCGCCAGCGTCCTGCTCGGCTTGGCCGCCACCGCGCCAGCCAAGGCAGCCGACATGGTCAACGAGGTGCAGACCTTCACGCTGGCCAACGGCATGAAGTTCATCGTGCTCGAATCGCACACCATCCCCAACGCCAATATGTACACGTTCTGGAAAGTCGGCTCGCGCAACGAGGCGCCCGGCATCACGGGCCTGTCGCACTTCTTTGAGCACATGATGTTCAACGGCTCGAAGAACTTCGGCCCGAAAATGTTCGATCGCACCATGGAAGCCAAGGGCGGCTCCAACAACGCCTACACCAGCAACGACCTGACCGTGTACCAGGACTGGTTCCCGGCGTCGTCGCTGGAGACCATCTTCACGCTGGAAAGCGATCGCATCGCGCACCTGAACATCGATCCGAACATGGTTGCCAGCGAACGCGGCGTGGTGCTGTCCGAACGCAGCACCGGCCTGGAAAACTCCAACATGCGCGCCTTGCAGCAGGCGGTCAATGGCGTGGCGTTCTCGGCCCACCCGTATTCCTGGCCCGTGATCGGCCACGAGTCCGACATCAAGGCCTGGACCCAGCAAGACCTGGAACACTACTTCAAGACGTATTACGCACCGAACAACGCGGTGGCGGTGATCGTCGGCGACGTCAAGGCCGATGACGTGAAAAGACTGGCCACGCGCTACTTCGGCAAGATTCCAAAAGGCGCGCCGCCGCCGGCCGTGCGCACGGTGGAGCCGCCGCAAACCGGCGAGCGCCGCATTTTCGTGACCAAGGAATCGGCCACCTCGCCCAACCTGGCGATCGCTTACAAGATCCCGGCCGGCAACAGCCCCGATTACTACGCGCTGGAAGTGCTGCAAAGCGTGCTGGCCGACGGCAAGACCTCGCGCCTGTACAAGGCGCTGGTCGAGCAGCAACTGGCCACGCAAGTGTCGGCCAATGCCGCCGAAGGTTTCGATCCCGGCCTGCTGTACGTGGTTGCCGTGGCCGCCGCCAAGGTCGATCCGGCCACGCTGGAAAAAGCGCTGCTGGCCGAGCTCGACAAAGTGGTCAAGGATGGCGTCACCGCCGAGGAACTGGACAAGGTACGCAACCAGAAACTGGTCAACCTGTACCGCGAGCAGGAAACCATCAACGGCAAGGCCCAGCAGCTGGGCAACTACGAGATGTTCTTTGGCGACTACAAGAAAATGTTCGACGCCCCTGCCGCCTATGCCAAGCTCACGCCCGCCGATATCCAGGCCGTGGCCGCCAAATACCTGAAAAAATCGCAGCGCACCGTTGGCGTGCTCGCTGCGAAGGAGGACTGATCGATGAAAAAAACAATGATAGCCGTGGTAATGACGGGCGCGGTGCTGGGCGCGGCGGTTGCACCGGTGCTGGCCGCTGAATTTCGCCTGCCCGCGTTCGAGACCGTCAAGCTGCCCAACGGCCTGACGGTGTACCTGATGGAACGCCACGAAGTGCCGCTGATCTCGGTGCGCGCGGTGGTCAAGGCCGGCGCCGTCAACGACGCTGCCCAGCCGGGCCTGTCCAACCTCACCGGCGACGCCCTGCTGCTGGGCACCAGGGCCCGCAACAAGAAAGCCATCGACGAGGCGTTCGACTTCCGTGGCGCGCGCCTGGCCGGCGGCGCCGGCGCCGAGTCCAGCACGGTGCAAGCCAACTTTGCCCGCAAGGACGCTGCCGCCCTGCTGCCGCTGTTTGCCGAAATCGTCCAGCAACCGTCGTTCGACGACGCCGAACTGGCCAAGCTGCGCGAGCGCAAGGTCATCGGCTTGAAGCAGGCCAAGGAAGCACCGCGCAACGTGGTGGGCACCTATTACCGCGCCATGTTGTTCGGCAACGCGCCGTACGGCATTCCGGCCAGCGGCACGGTGGGCAGCGTCAGCGCGTTGAAACAGGCCGACGTGCAGCGCTATTACGGCCAGTTCTACCGTCCGGACAATGCCGCCATCGTGGTGGTGGGCGATTTCCAGAAGGACGAAATGCGGCGCCAGATCGAGTCGCTGTTCGGCGCCTGGAAGGCGACCGGCCCGGCGCCGCAGCAGCAGGACAACGGCAAGGTGCAAGCCGACAAGGCGCGCGTGTGGCTGGTGAACAAGCCCGACGCCATCGAGACCACGTTCCTGATCGGCGGCGCCGGCATCGCCCGCAACGATGCCGACTACGTGCCGCTGCAAGTGCTCAACACCATCCTCGGCGGCCGCTTCACGTCGTGGCTCAACGACGAGCTGCGCGTCAACTCGGGCCTGACCTATGGCGCCAGCAGCCAGTTCAGCGTGCTGTCGCAAACCGGCACCTTCGCCATTTCGAGCTTTACCGCGTCGGTCAAGACCGGCGACGCGCTGGCCCTGGCGCACAAGACCTACCAGCGCCTGTGGGACAAGGGGATCGACAAGGCCACGCTCGATTCGGCCAAAGCGTACGTCAAGGGCCAGTTCCCGCCGCGCTATGAAACCGGCGAACAGCTGGCCGGCCTGCTCGGCGACATGTACGCGTCCGACGTGGGCCGCGAACAGATCGACAACTTCACCCGCGACGTCGACAGCCTCACCCCTGAGCGCGCCAAGGCGCTGGTCAACAAGCACTTCCCGCGCAACAACTTGCAAACCGTGTTGATCGGCAAGGCGGCCGATATCCGCGACGTCGCCAAAAAATACGGCGACGTGACCGAGCTCGAAATCGGCACCGACGGCTTCCAGCCGGTCGCCAAATAGAGGTCGTCATGCCGGCTGTGCGCATCCTGGTCGATGATGTGTTAGTAGCGACAGTCGGCACGGCCGGCATGACGATGATCGATGTCCGGCTCGCAAGCCGGCGCACCTGGGGTCCTCGTGCCTGTCTCGACGTGGGTGGCGCCACGGTCGCGCCGACCACCATGCTCACCTTCGTCGCGCGCGAGCTGGCGCCGGGCCAGCGTGTGACCATCGCGCTGGTGGCCGATGGCGCGACCGCCCCCCCAGGTAAAACCTTTTCCGAATTATTCCCCGACGCCCCAAAGTCGGAGCCATTGCAGCGGCCCGACCCGGCATGGGCCAGGCAGCAATACGCCGCCCTGCCCGTCCACCACCAGCGCTATACCATCGATGTCGTCACCTCGCTTGGCACCACGGTCAGGGGCGCTACTGCCGACGGCATCGAAAGCCTGGCCTTGAGCGTGGACTGGCACGCCGACGACGGCGACCGGGCCGACATCAGGCTCTCCACCACGACGACTTGGCCCACGCTGGAAGATATCGGCGACAGCTATCTGTTACGGGAAAAAATGGCGCTCGGTGGCAGTGTGGTGCTCACTGTTGGCTAGCGTGCATTGTGCTTAAGCAGGTGGCGGGACCGCAAGCGCGGCAACCAGCGCCGCCACCGCGCCGGTCAAGCCGGTAACCTCGTCCAGCACCGCCCCGACCCGATCCCAAACGCCCCCCGCCCGGTTCTTCAACGCCACCTCCGCCGTCCGTGCCAGCGCTTCCAGGCGTTCGGCGCCGATGGTGCCGGCCAGTCCTTTCAGGGTGTGCAGCGGCGGCAGCGCGGCCTGCACGTCGTTCGCCGCGCGGGCGGCGTCGATTTGCGCGACCAGTCGCGCCGCCTCGCCGTCGAAGCCGCGCAACGCCATCAGGTAGATCGGTTTGAGGCCGCCCATGCGTTTGAGCGCGGCGTCGCTGTTAATGCCGGAACCGGGACCGGGCAAGCCATCGTCCTGCTCCAGCGACGATACCGGCAGCGCAGACACCAGCGGCAGCGCCGGCCCTTGTGCTTGCCCCCGCCCCACGTGACACAGGATCACATCAATCAGCTGCGCCAGGTCGAACGGCTTGCCTACGTGATCGGCCATGCCGGCGTTGAGGGCGGCGGTGCGGTCGGCGGCCATGGCGTTGGCGGTCATGGCCACGATCGGGGGCGCCGCCGGGCCCAGCTGGCGCAGGATCGCTTGCGTGGTTTCATAGCCGTCCATTTCCGGCATCTGGATGTCCATCAGGATCAGGTCCGGCAGCGGCGCCTGGCCGGAGAGCGCCTGCAGCGCCAGCAGGCCTGAACTGGCGACCTGCACGCGGGCGCCGTCGTTGCTGAGCAACTCGCTGGCCACTTGCTGGTTGGCCGGATTGTCGTCCACCAGCAGCAGCCGCAGGCCTGACAGGCGCGCGCCGGCAGGCATCGGCACTGCCGGCCGGTGCACGCGGTGCTCGAGGCGGGCGTCGGCCACGGCGTCGAACAGCATCGAGGCAGTCACGGGCTTGACCACGAAGCCGTCGAGCACCGGCGACAATTCCCGCTGGCGCTGGGCCAGCATTTCGCGGTCGTAGGCGGTGACCATCACGATCAGCGGCAGCTTGCCGCTGGCGCCCAGCTGGCGGATGCGGCAGCTGGTTTCCCAACCGTCGAGCTCGGGCATGCGCCAGTCGATGAACACCACGTCGTAGGCGCGGCTGACGGCGATCCGGGCGGCGATCATGGCCAGCGCCTGTTCGCCGCCCGCCGCCACGTCCACCCGCCAGCCGAACGAGGTCGCCATTTCGCCCAGCACCGCGCGCGCAGTGGGATTGTCGTCCACCACCAGGCACGACAAGTCAGCCAGCGCGTGCACCGATGCTGGCGCCACGCTGGCGCCGGCATCGAATTCCAGCGTGAAGTCGAACACGCTGCCCTTGCCGACCGTGCTCTGCACGCCCAGCTGGCCGCCCATCAGCGCCACCAGGCGCTGGCTGATCGCCAGGCCCAGGCCGGTGCCGCCGTAACGGCGCGCGGTCGAGGCCTCGGCCTGCGAAAAACCGTCGAAGATGTGCCGGCGCTGCTCGTCCGAGATGCCGATGCCGGTATCGCTGATGGCAAAGCACACCGCCAGCCGGTTGCCGCTGCGCGCCACCAGCCGCGCCGACACCACCACTTCGCCGCGCTCGGTGAACTTGATGGCGTTGCCGGCCAGGTTGAGCAGGATCTGCTGCAGGCGCAGGTCGTCGCCGACCGCCGCTGCCGGCAGCGCCGGGTCGATGCGGAACAGCACTTCCACCTGCTTGGCGCCCACGTTGGCCGACAGGATCACCGCCAGGTCGCGCCACAGTTTATCGAAGCGGAACGGATGCGGGTCGAGCGCCAGCTTGCCGGCTTCCACCTTGGAAAAGTCCAGGATGTCGTTGAGCAGGCCCAGCAACGCGCGGGCGGCCGAACCGGCCTTCGCCACGTAATCCTGCTGGCGCTCGTTCATGCCGGTCTGCTGCAGCAATTGCAGCATGCCCAGCACGGCGTTCATCGGCGAGCGGATCTCGTGGCTCATATTGGCCACGAACTCGGTCTTGGCCAGGCCGGCCTTGAGCGCTTCTTCCTTGGCCAGCAGCAGCGCCTCGTGGGCGGCGCGCGATTCGGTGCGGTCGGTGCTACTGCCTACCCAGCTGAGCACGTTGCCGTGGGCATCCTGCTGCGCCAGCGCATGGTGGTCGAACACGCGCCACACGCCGTCGTGGCGGCGCAGGCGGGCATCGCATCGAAATTCGCGTCCTTGCCGGGTGGCGCGTCGCCATTCGGCAGCGATGGTGTCCATGTCGTCCGGGTGTATCATCCGCGACCAGTTACCGTCGCCCATCATTTCCTGCGCCGGGATGCCGCTGAATTCCTGCCAGTGGTGGCTCATGAAGTCGAGGCGCAGGTCGGGGCGCGCGGTCCACACCATTTGCGGCAAGCCTTCGGTCAGCGAGCGCCAGCGCGACTCGGACGCGGTCAGCCGCACCAGCGACTGTTGCAGCGCATCTTCGGCCTCCACCAGCTGCTGCACCGACTGCGCCTGCTTGCGCAATCCCACCCGCAAACTCATCAGCAGCGCCACGGCCAGCACCAGCATCAGCGCCATGAAGATGCCGACGTTGCGAATCTCCTTGCCGTACCACGGCGCCAGGAAGTCCTTGCTGGCCAGGCCGACGATCACGTACACCGGGTAATTGCCCACCTGCTCCATGCTCAGCGTGCGTTCGAGCTGGTCGCGCGCGCTCATCACGGTAAATGTGCCGCGCCGGCGCTTGCCGTCGAGGATGGCCTGGGTGGGCGGGTTGACCCTGATGGCGCTGCCGATCTCCATGCCTGGCACCTGCGGATAGCGGTGCAGCACGCGCTTGTGCGCATCGAGCAGCACGATCGAGCCATGCGCGCCGATCTTGAGCGCGGCAAACGATTGGTCCAGGGTGGCGCTGTTGATGGTGACATAGGCGGTGCCGCCAAAGCTGCCATCGGCAAGCAGGAGCGGGTACGCGACCGGCAGCACCCATTGGCCGGTAATGCGCGATTGCACCGGCAAGCCGAAGGTCAGCTTGCGCTCGCCGCGCACGCGCTGGAAGAATTCGCGGATGCTGATGTCTTGCGGATGGGCGGCATCGACCTCGTCGCCGAAGATCACGCGGCCGCCGGCGTCGGCCCCGCGCACTGCCTGCGCCTGCGGTACGCGCTCCTTCAGGCTGCGCAAATAGTCGCTGAAGGCCTGGTCGGTGTAGGTGCCAGCCGTGTGCATGACCGCGAACTCGGTATTGGCGCGCCGCATCGCCAGGTCCACCTCGAGGAAATGCGCCTGTAAAAAGCCCTCGAGCGTGATGGCGAGGTTGCGCGAGGTTTCCTCCGCGGTGGCGTAGTAGCGCAGCCTGCTCTGGTTGAGCACATGGGCCAGGCCGACCGCGAGTATCAATAGCGCCACCGCCACGGCTGCAACCAGCACGCCGAACAGTTTCCTGAATTTTTGCAGGGTTTCGATTCTTTTCACGGGCGGCGCAATGGTGTGGAGGGCAATTCCAGGATACAACAAAGGATACAACAAAAAAAAACGCCCCAGCGGAGCGTTTTCGATGATCGTTGTTTGTTACAGGCCTTGCTGCTCGATATCGGCCAGCGATTCACGGCCCTTGTCGGAAATTTCGAAGCCGCCTTCGGCACGCGGGACGATGTGGGATTTTTTACCGAGGAACAGGGCCACGTCGGCGCCGATCGGGCTGGCGCCGTCGGCGGCAATCGCGCGCAGCGCCAGGATGCAGCGGCGCAGGAACAAGGTCTGCTCACCCTTGTCGGTGAGGGAGATACGGCCGTTGCGGGCAACGCTGAACAATTTCAGGCCTGCCAGGCGCTTGGTATTGCGGCCCACGCAAGCGCTGTAGCGCTCGGTCTTGACGCCAGCCTTGATTTCATCGAGCGCGTTGTATTCGTCTTGCGTTAATTTGTCGTTCTTCATTGCCATTTTTTCCATGAGAGACTGCTGCGGCCCCCATGGTACGCGCACCACGGCACCACCGCAAGGCGCATGGCCCTGCAGCGTCCGCAGGCATGGCGCTTACAGTGCGCGGATCAGCAGCCAGACCGCGCCGATGCTGGCAAACGCCGCTATGCACAGCAGTGCCTGTACGCGCTTGGTGCCCAGGGCAATGCTACGGCGGCCGAGGTAGATTTTGTTGTGCAGGGAATTGCCCATGATGCTCTCCGTTATGAAAAACGATGATCTGACTAAATTATAGAAACACTTCGATGACAGCAGTGTGACGCACTGTAGAAATATAAAATTTTGTAACTGGAGAGCAACAACCGTCATGCTTTCTGTGGTTTTCCCGCCCGTCCGGCGCGTGCGCCAGGCCTGGGATGGAAGTGCTACGCTGCCATGACCAATCAACGCACACCAACGGGAGACCCTATGAATCAAGCTGGCAAACCAGGCACTACCGGCCGCGATCCGGCGCAGGACGCCGAACACCTGACCGAGGAAGCCGACATCGGCAGCGGCGAACCTTCGCCCGGCAAGCAGGAGACCGACGAAGCCATCAAGAGCATTCCGCCGTTGCCGGAAGACGGCAAGGCGGCGCCCGCCAAACCTTAAACCTTCATCGGTGGCTGCTTGGGAGTAGGCTCTTCGATCGGCGGCTCCTCGGGCAGCGGCGTGTTGTCCGGCGGCGGCTCTTTTTCTGGCGGCGGTGGCGGCACGTCCGGGTCCGGGGTGATGTGGGCGCGCAACTCGGCTGGGGTATTGGTCATGGCTGGCATGGTGCTCTCCTCGTGAATACCGCCATTCTCGGCCATGCAGCCCCATTTCTTGGTGCGCCATCGCACGCCCGGCCATCCAAATCATTGCTTGTTACGTTCTTGCAATTTTGAAATGTATGCCCATTTGCGCTTCTGAACATACTCAGGAGTGACCGTGCTGTTTCCAAGACATCCCCAACCCGTGGGCGACAACCGGCCCGTCGCGGTCAAGATCATCAAGCAGGAACAGGGTCAGTCGGGCGCCGTGGACCGACATGTGCTGGTGGTGGACCAGCCGGCGCTCCCTGCTGCGCTCCAGCCCAAGATCACCCCTTAGACGCCCGTGGGCAGCGGTTACAATGGCGGCTCGATTAGCCGCCACCCTGGATTGCCGCCATGCTCAACACCCCGCTCAATGATGACGAATACGACCAACTCGACGACCTGCTGGCCGTGATCTCGCCGCAGGCGCTGGACGTGGCCGGACTCGAAGGCTTGCTGACGGCGCTGGTGATCGGCCCCGGCGACATTGCCCGCGAAGCGTGGCTGCCGCTGGTGTGGGGCGACACTGCGCCCGCCGACGCCAAGGCAGTCGAAGCCGCCACCGTGCTGGTGCTGCGCCACGAGCAATACATGCGTACCTGGATGCAAAAAGACCCGGCCAGTTTCGAGCCGATCTACGAATGCGGCGGCGCCTGGACGGCGCAAGCGTGGACCGCTGGCTTCGAGGCGGGCATGCAACTGGCCCCCGCCGGCTGGGACGCCCTGCGCGCCGCCGAACCGGCCTTGCTGGCGCCGTTCGCGCGCGCGGGCGACGACTGGGACGAGGCGGTGACGCCATCGGTGATCCGCATCCACTCCCACTTCCATCCGCCCGCGCCAGCCAAGGCCGCCAAGGTGGGACGCAACGATCCCTGCCCTTGCGGCAGCGGCAAGAAGTACAAGAAGTGCTGCGGCGAAGGCAAGTAAGCTACGTTAATGTTCCGGCACGCGGTTGACCAGCTCTTCCCCACGCTCGAAAGCGGTAATGCTCTCGATGGTGGTGCGCATGATCTGGCCGATCGCTTCCACCGTGAAAAAGGCCTGGTGGCCGGTGACGATAACGTTGGGGAACGACACCAGGCGCTGGATCACGTCGTCGCAGATGATGGTCGATGATAAATCCTGGAAGAACAGGTTCGCTTCCTGTTCATAGACGTCGATCGCCAGGCCGCCCAGCTGGCCCGTCTTGAGCGCCTGAATGGCGGCGTCGGTGTCGATCAGGCCGCCACGGCTGGTGTTGACCAGCACGCTACCGCGCTTGGCCCGCGCCAGCGACTGCGCATTGACGATATGGCGCGTGTCGTCGGTCAGCGGGCAATGCAGCGACACCACGTCGCTGCAAGCGAGCAGCTCATCCACTTCCACGTAACGCCCGCCCAGTGCCTCGAATGCCGCCGACGGGTAGCGGTCGTGACCCAGCACCGTGCAGCCGAAGCCGGCCATGATGCGGGCGAAAATGGTGCCGATCTTGCCGGTGCCGATCACACCCACGGTCTTGCCGTGCAAATCGAAACCCATCAGGCCGTCGAGGTCGAAATTGCCGTCGCGCGTGCGCGCGCTGGCGCGGGCGATCTTGCGGTTGACCGCCAGCAGCAGGCCCACCGCGAACTCGGCCACCGAATGCGGCGAATAATCGGTCACCCGCACCACCGCGATGCCGAGTCGCGCGGCCGCTTGCGTGTCGATCTGGTTGTAGCCGGTGGAACGGGTGGCCACCAGCCGCGAGCCTTGCGCGGCCAGCAGCGCCAGCACTTCGGCGTCCACCGTGTCGTTGACGAACACGCAGACGGCGCCGCAGCCTTCGGCCAGCGCAGCCGTGGCGGCGGTCAGGCGGTCTTCCAGGAAGCGCAGCGTGTGGCCGGCTTGCTCGTTGGCTTTCACCAGCAGTGACTTGTCGTAGCGCCGCGCGCTATATACCGCAACTTTCATGGTCTCTCCCGTCAATTGTGCTGTCTCGGGACCATGGTAGCCGGTGATGACAATAAAGTCATTGCCAGTGGCTAGGGCATATTGACCACTGCCCGCTCAGCGCGGCAAGACGCAGCGCGTGGCGTCACGGCTACCGAAGACGAACCGGCGCGCAGCTTGAACGCGCTGACCACCTGCGCCAGCTGCTGCGACTGGCTCTGCATGGCGGCAGCAGCGGCAGCCGATTGCTCGACCAGCGCGGCGTTCTGCTGGGTGACGTCGTCCATCTCCGTAACAGCCTGGTTGATCTGCTCGAGGCTGGCGTGCTGTTCGACGCTGGCGGCGGTGATCTCGGAGACGATGTCGGTCACGCGGCGCACGCTATCGACCAGCTCGGTCATGGTGTCGCCGGCCTGGTTCACCAGCGCGCTGCCGCTGGCCACGGTGCTCGACGAGACGTCGATCAGGCCCTTGATTTCCCTGGCGGCGGCAGCCGAGCGCTGCGCCAGGTTGCGCACTTCGGTGGCCACCACCGCGAAGCCCCGGCCCTGTTCACCGGCACGGGCCGCCTCGACGGCCGCGTTCAGCGCCAGGATGTTGGTCTGGAAGGCGATGCCGTCGATCACGCCGATGATGTCGCCGATCTTGTCCGACGACTGGTTGATCTGCTCCATGGTGGCCACCACCCGGGTAATGACGTCGCCGCCGCGATGGGCGATGAGCGAGGCTGATTCAGCCAGCTTGTGGGCCTGGCGCGCGTTGTCGGCGTTCTGCTTGACGGTGGACGTGAGTTCCTCCATCGACGAGGCGGTTTCTTCCAGCGAGCTGGCCTGCTGTTCGGTGCGGGCGGACAGGTCCATGCTGCCCGCCGCCACTTCGCTGGCGGACATGGCGATGTTGTCGGTACCGCTGCGCACCGTGCTCACGGTCTCGGCCAGGCCGTCGTTCATGCGCTTGAGCGCTTCGAGCAACTGGCCCATTTCGTCGCGGCTGTCGATTACGATCACGCTGGTCAGGTCGCCGGCGGCCACCGTGTTGGCCACCACCAGCGCGCGCGCGACCGGTCGGGTAATCGACACCGTCAGCACAAAAGCCAGCAGCGCACCGAGCGCCACGGCTGCCGCCGACAAGGCGATCATCAGGGTGCGGGTGGCTTGATAGGTGTGGTGGGCGTCCAGTCCGGCCTGTTTGGCGGCGTTGTTCTGCGCCTTGAGCTTGGCGTTGACCAGGTCCTTGAGGTCGTTCAATACCGGGCGCAGCTGCTCGGACAGGTAGGCGCGGCTTTGCTCGGGCGTGCCGGTCTCGATCAGCTTGATCAGCGCGATCTGGCCCTGGATGTAGCGGCCATTCGCCACCTCGATGCGCGCCAGACCGGCGCGGTCCTGCGGCAGCGACACGCCGGTCAGCCTGGCGATCACCTTGCGCGAGCCATCCATGTTGGTCTCGATGACCTGGCGCTGGGTGGCACGGTCGGTGTCCTTGTCGGTCAACATCATGTTGCGCAGGGCGATGGCGATATTGTTGACGTTGTCGATCAGGTCGTTCGACATCTCCAGTTCGGCGATATTGACCTCGACCAGGTCGGTCGTGTTCTGATTGATTTTGCCCAGCATGTGAACGCTGGTGCCCGAAATGAGCAACAGTAGCACGCCGAGCAGCGCTAGCGACAAGCTGAGCCGCTTGCCGATATTGAGATTCTTAAAAAATTGCACGGTATTCCCCGATAACGATATGGGCGCCATGCTATCCCCGATGAAACTATTTTTCCATAAAGAAACAGTATTGTGTTGTGGGTAATTTCTATTTTTGTTCGGCACCGCACAGGAAGCCGGATTTATGCTAAACATGAAACTGAGTTCATGCTAGTAAGTTGAGCACAGCCTGCTCAGGCACCTATATGCAGGGTCGTCGACAGGTGCGCGATCAGGGCCTGCACCTTGGGCGCATGCGCGCGGCTGCGCTGCCAGACTATGTGCAGCGGCAACCCTTGGGTGGTCAGCTGCGGCAACGTCGCCACCAGCCGCCCCTCGGCGATCTGGCGTGCCACCAGCCAGGTCGCCAGCTGCGCCACGCCCAGGCCGGCCTCGACCGCTCCCACCAGCGCCTCGGCATTGCCCAGTACTGCGCGCCCGTGCATCGGCTGGCGCATCACCGGCCCCTGCCCCTGGCGCAGCAGCCACGGCGAAGCGCTGCCGTCGGCGCGGCCATACAGCACTGCCGCGTGATCGAGCAATTCTGCGCTGGTGGTCGGCGTGCCGTGCGCGGCAAGGTAAGACGGCGCGGCGCAGAAGATCAGTTCCTCGTGGCCCAGCGCACGATGGTCGAGTGCTGCCGGCCAAGCATCCCCGGCAGCCCCTCCAATACGTACCGCCACGTCCACGCCCTCTTCCTCCAGGTCCACGAAGCGGTCTGTGAAGGAGACGTGCGGCATCACTTGCGGGTGCATGCCTGCAAACTGCAGCAGTGCCGGCCAGGCGCGCAGCCGGCCGAACGTGGCCGGCAAGTCCACCCGCAAGCGCCCGGACGGCACGGCGTCGTCGGCGGTCAGCACGCGCTCGGCCGCTTCCAGGTCTTCCAGCACCCGCACGCACACCTGGTGGTAGGCATGGCCGGCGTCGGTCAGGCGCAGGCGGCGCGTGCTGCGCTCGAACAGCCGGCTGCCCAGCCGTTCTTCGAGCCGGGCGATGGCCTTGCCCACTGCCGAGTTGGTCAGACTGAGGCGCTGGGCGGCGGCGGTAAAACTGCCGGCCTCTGCAACGGCAACAAAGGTGGCGATGCCTTTTAAGCGCTCGGTGGGGTGCACGGGAATATCTTTCTTGAATAGTATGGAATTCTTGTCCAACAGTGGAATATTTTTCTCTTATATCATATCCCCCTGTTTATCATAAGAACAAGCCATGACTAATTCTTCTTCCAAGGCCTCGATTGCCATCCTGGCGATTGCCGCCTTCATCATCGTCACGACAGAATTCTTGATCGTCGGCCTGCTGCCAGCGCTGGCGCGCGACCTGAAGATTCCGGTCGCCAGCGCCGGCCAGCTGGTCACGCTGTTTGCCGTGGTGGTGATGGTGGCCGGACCGTTCCTGACCGCCGCCCTCGCCCACATCGACCGCAAGCGCCTGTTCATCGCCATCCTGGCGCTGTTTGCCGGCGCCAATGCGCTGGCGGCCGTGGCGCCGAATATCTGGGTGCTGGGCGTAGCGCGGCTGCTGCCGGCGCTGGCGCTGCCGGTATTCTGGGGCACGGCCAGCGACACGGCCGCGCAGATCGCCGGTCCCGGCAACAGCGGCCGCGCAGTGTCCACCGTGTATCTCGGGATTTCGGCGGCGATGTTGTTCGGCATTCCACTCGGCACGCTGGCGGCGGACGCCATCGGCTGGCGCGGCGCGTTCGCCTTGCTGGCGGCGCTGTCGACCATCATTGCGGTGCTGATGTTGGTCAGTATGCCGGCCGTCAAATCGGCCGAAGCCGTGCCATTGCGCGCCCAGGCGGCCGTGCTCAAGCGCCCGTATTTCCTGGCCAACGTGGCGCTGTCGGTGCTGGTGTTTACCGCCATGTTTACCGGTTATACGTACCTGGCCGAGATGCTGGAAAAATCGGCCGGCATTGCGCCGGCGCTGGTGGGCTGGTGGCTGATGGGCTTTGGCGCCGTCGGGCTGGCCGGCAACTGGCTCGGCGGCCTGTGGGTGGACCGCAAGCCGCTGGCCACCACCGCCCTGTTTTGCGCGCTGCTGGCGCTGGGCATGGCGGCGACCACCGCGCTGGCCGGCCTGAGCCCGTGGTTTGCGCTCGCGCTCGGCGTGTGGGGTGTGGCCAACACGGCGCTGTACCCGATCTGCCAGATCCGCGTGATGAAGGCGGCCGAAGGCGCGCAGGCGCTCGCCGGCACCATCAATGTGTCGGCAGCCAATGGCGGCATTGCGGCAGGTGCTGCCATCGGCGGCTTGTGCATTGCCAACTGGGGCGTGGGCGCGGTGGGCTACGTGGCCGCTGCCTTGGCGCTGGCTGCGGCCTTGGTGTCGCCGCTGCTGGCATCGCTACTCGACCGCACCACCTCGGCCGCCTTGCGGCCCGCCAAAGGCGCCTGATCGATGTTCAGGCAGCCGATCTGGCTGGCCGGCGTACCACGCGCAAGGGGTTGACCGGGCGCGTTTTGCCGGATGGGACCATTGCACCGTCGTCGCTTTCCTGCACGCGGCTGCGATTGGCCGGCACGGCCGCCATCAATGCATCCATGCGCTCGGCCGTATCGTCCCAGGAACTGCGGCAGGCCACCGCCCGCATGTGCGCCGCCATGTCGGCCCGCTGGGCTGGCGTGAGCGCCAGCGCCGCCTGGCAGCAGGCGATGAACTCGCCGTGGTCGCGGCCGATGACGACGACGTCGCCGTAGGGCTGCACCACGTCGGTGATCGCCGTGCTTACCACAGGTAATTCGGCGGCCATGTATTCGAGCACCTTGGTGGGGCTGATGAAGCGCGTAGCTTCGTTGAGTGCGAATGGCAGCAGGCACACGTCCCAGCCGGCCAGGAAATGCGGCAAGGCCTGGTACGACTGCTGGCCCAGGTAGTGGATATTGGGGCGCTGCGGCAGCGCGGCCGGGTCGATCTTGACCACCGGTCCCACCAGTACGATGTGCCATTCGGGGTGGGCGTCGGCCATGGCGGCAATCAGCGCGGTGTCGAAGCGCTCGTCGATCACACCATAAAAGCCCAGGCGCGGCCCGGAAATTGCCGCTTGCAGCCGGTGGCTGTTGCCGCGCTCGAGGGCCTGCTCGAAGTGCGCAGTATCGACGCTGCTTGGCAAGCAATGGACGCTGGCGTGACGGTGACGCTTGGCTTCATACAGGCTGGGGCCGCCGGTAAAGACCAGGTCGGCCAGTGCCAGCAAGGCGCTCTCGCGTTGCAGCAGCTGGCGCGGCGGGTTCTTGAACGCCGACAATTCGTCCATGCAGTCGTACACCACCAGCGCCGGCTGCATGGTGGCCAGCAGTGGCAGCGCCATCGGCGTGTAGAACCACACGATCGGGTCCCCGCCGTCGGGCGCCAGCCGTTGCAGCAGGGTTTGCAGCACCGGGATCTGGTCGTCGTGGAACCCGGTTGCCTGCACCGGCGTGTGCGGCTGGCACACCGTGACATTGGGCGCCGGCTGGCTGGTGCGCAAGTGCGGCGGCCCGGCGTCGAACACCGGTTCCTCGACGAACAGGATGTTATGGTGCCGGGCCAGGCGGCTGAGCAGTTGCTGCGGGCGCTGATAGACGAAGTCCCAGCGCAGGTGACAAAAGACGACGATGGTTTGCATGGTTCTCTCCCCTGGTAGTTATGGTGTGCCTGTCTCGGCAAGGTTGCGGGTGGCGGCGCTGATCTGTTCGAGCGGGATTTTCGGCATGCGATTGGCGTCGAGCAGGCCGTTGGTTTCCTGGAACGTGTCGGAGAACTGGGTATAGCAAAAGCCGCTGAACATCGCGGTCTCGTTGACCACCTGCAGCAGCTTGCGGTACAGCGCATGAAATGCTTCGGCGCTGTCGCTGCGGGTATAGCCCCAGGTGGGATGGCGCTGCGCGCTGGCGTCGTAGGCGATGCCGCCGAACTCGGTGAGCACGATCGGCTGGCCGCGGTGTGGAAAACCGTCGAGCGTGAGAATACGGCCACCCGGCCGGCGGCGGTCGAACAGGGTGTTCGATTGCTGGTCGGCCGCGTACCGGTCGCGCAGCTTGTGCGGGTCGCCGTCGTAGTCGTGGATGCCGAGGATATCGGTGGCCGATGCCTCCCAGCCGTCGTTGCCGATTACCGGCCGGGTAGCGTCGAGCATGCGCGTGAGGTGGTACAAGGCTTCCACTGCATTGCGGTGGGCCTGCATGGCAGTGAGGTTGGGCACGCCCCACGATTCGTTGAACGGCACCCAGACGATCACGCACGGATGGCTGTAGTCGCGCTCGATCGCTTCGGTCCATTCGCGCACCAGGCGCGACATCGCCACCGGGCTGAAGGTGTAGGCCGACGGCATTTCCTCCCACACCAGCAAGCCCAGCCGGTCGGCCCAGTACAGGTAGCGCGGGTCTTCGATTTTCTGGTGCTTGCGCACGCCGTTGAAACCCATCGCCCGGGCCAGTTCCACGTCGTGGCGCAGCGCCTGGTCCGAGGGTGCGGTCATCAGGGTGTCGGGCCAGTAGCCCTGGTCCAGCACCAGGCGCAGCTGGTATGGCCGGCCATTGAGCATCAGGCGGTCGCGCGTGATCGAGACCGAACGCAGCGCGGTATACGAGCGCACGTGGTCGAGCACGATGTCGCCGCTGCGCAGCACCAGTTCGGCGTCGAGCAGGGTCGGATGCTCGGGACTCCACAGCAGCTCGTTGCGCGAATCGTCAACGCCGGGATCGGCCAGCGCAATCTTGCGCGAGGTCTCCTGCCCCACCAGGTGGTAGACGTCATCGGCCAGCAGTTTCTCGCCGTGCCACAGCCGCACCTCCACCGACAGGCCGCTGCGTTGCAGGCCGGCCGTAACCACCTCGCAACCGATCTCGAAGCCGTCGAAGATCGGCGTCCAGCGCAGCCGGTCGATATAGGTGTGGCCGACGTTTTCCAGCCACACGGTTTGCCAGATGCCGGTGGTGCGCGGATACCAGATCGAGTGCGGCGCCAGTTGCCAGTCCTGCTTGCCGCGCGGCTTGGCCAGGTCGGCCGGATCATCCTCGGCCCGCACCACCAGCACTTGCGGGCCGTCTGCCACCAGGGCGTCGGTGATATCTGCCGTAAATGGCGTGTGGCCGCCTTCGTGCTCGGCCACCAGCTGGTCGTTGACCCACACCCGGGCGGCGTAATCGACCGCGCCGAAGTGCAGCAGCACCCGTTGGCCCACGACGATATGGTCGAGCGTACGGCGGTACCACACGCACGGATGAAAGCCGGGGTCGCCGATGCCGCTGGCCGGCGCTTCGGGTGCGAACGGGACCACGATGTGGTGGGTCCATGCAATGGCATCGCGGGCGCAGCGGTGGCGGCGCTCGTCGTCGAAGGCGAACTCCCACGCGCCGTTGAGCGAAGTCCAGTCGTCACGCACCAGTTGCGGACGTGGATAGGCAAACAGGCTGGCGGCGGACGTTGGCGGACTCGTTGGCGGACTCGTTGGCGGACTCGTTGGCGGATTCATCTTGGTTCTCGAGGGAAATGATGGCAGGAAACAGGAAACCATGAAAAAAATGGTAGCAATGAACGCAAGTTCCCAGCGGCGTCAGCGACCCGGAGCTCAGTAGGACTGTGCCTACCGCGCGACGTGGGCCAGCGCACGGAACCGCTCCGCTCAATCTGCGATGCTGGGGGTTCTGTACTTTCCCTTACCGGTCCACCACTACAAGGAGTTAGCCATGAGTAGCACAGCCAAACCACGCGACGCCGTCGCCTTGCTCAAGCAGGATCATGACGAAGTGAAAGCGATGTTCAAGCAGTACGAGGAACTGGGTGACCGCGCGTTTGCCAGCAAGCAAAAGCTCGCAGAAAAGATTTGCCTGGAATTGACCAAGCACGCGATAGCGGAAGAGGAAATCTTTTACCCGGCCGTGCGCGAGGACGTCGACGATGCCGACGACCTGGTCGATGAAGCGACGGTGGAACACGCGTCCGCCAAGGACCTGATTGCGCAAATCCACGCCATGGATCCGCACGACGACCTGTACGACGCCAAGGTGAAAGTGCTGGGCGAATACATCGACCACCACGTCAAGGAAGAGGAAGAGGAAATGTTCCCGATGGCGAAGAAGGCCGGCATCGACCTGGTGGCCCTGGGCGAACAAATCCAGGCCCGCAAGGACGAGATCGACGAGATCCCGCCCGCCATGATCCCGCCGCTGTCGATGGAAGGCAGCCGCCCTTCGCTGTAACTGTTTCAGGCCGGCAGCTGGTGCGGGGCCTTGGTGGCCGCGCGCTGCGGCCGGTGCGCCTGCGCGCATAGCGCGACGCCACCGAGCAGCAACAGCAGCGCCGCGCCCTCGGCCATCGTGGGCCAGCGCTGCTCCCACATAAAACCGTACAGCACCGCAAACACGGTCTCGAACACGATCAACTGGCCCGTCATGGTCAACGGCAGCGTGCGGCTGGCAACGTTCCACAGGCCGTTGCCGATCACCGAGCACAGCACCGCCACACCAGTGACGATGCCGACAAACATCAGCCAGCCCGACGTACCATGTTCGACGCCCGGCCCGGCCAGCACGAACGCCGGCACTGCCAGCAGCAGCGCCAGCGCGCCGGTGACCAAACCGGTCAGCAAGCTCCATTCATGCGCGGACAGATGCTGCAACCGTCCCAGCCAGCGACTGTTGGCCACCACGTAAGTGGTCCACGACAGCAACGCGCCCAGCGCGCACAGCAGGCCCAGGGTCGATTGGCTGCCCGGTGCGGCCAGCGCTTCCCAGCTGATGCACAGCAATCCCGCCATGCTCAGCGTCAGCGAAGGCAGCAGGCGCCGCAGCGGCACCGCGTGGCGGTCGCGTGCGCCCACCACCGTCACGATCACCGGCAGCAGCCCGATCACCAGCGACGTCATGGCTACGCCGCCGGCCTGCACCGCCTTGGCCAGCAGCACGTAATAGACCAGGTTGCCGGTGAGCGCCAGCCATAGCAATCCGCGCCATTCGCGCAACGCCAGGCGGCCAAGCAGGCGGCGCCAGCCTGGTCCGATCAGCAGCGCCGCCACCAGCCCGTAGGCCAGGTAGCGGCCGGCCGACAGTTGCATCGGCGTGAAGCCAGGTGTGAGCTCGGGTGCCAGGAACACCAGTCCCCACAGGGCACAAGCGAGCACGCCGGCGGCTATACCGAGTCGATGATTGTTGAGTAGCATGGAGATCCTCCCGAAAGAGTTGATTCTCCGTGCTGGCGTGATGAAAAGCTTGGCGCTGGCTACTGCTTTGTTGACGCCAGCTCCTGGCGACTGCGACGATAGGCGGCGGGCGTGGTATCGAGATGCGTGCGCATGGCGCGGGTGAGCGCGCTCTGCTCGGAAAAGCCGCATGCCAGCGCCACCTCGGCAATCGGCCGGCTGCCTTCGGCCAGCAGCGTGCACGCCAGGTCCAGGCGCTGGCGCAGCAGCCACAGGTGCGGGCTGGACTCGAGCTCTTCGCGGAACAGCGCGTGCAGGCGGCTGGTGCTCAGGCGCGCCGTGGCCGCCATCGACTCCATCGTCCACGCCGCGCCGGGATTGGCCGCCACCTGCGCCAGCAAGGCCGACAGGCGTGAGCGCGCGCTCGGCACACCGAGCGCCAGGGTGTCGAGCAATAGCGGCGTCCAGCCGCGCAACATGGCCGGCTGCACGGCCTGCTGCCCGGCCATCAGGTACATGAATTCGATCAGCTTGCGCGCGGCGGGGCCGATCGCCGCGAACGGCCGCTCCAGCAGCAACTGGCGGCCCGGCTCTTCCAGTTCGGCCTGGTCGAAATCGAGGATGACGGAGCGGTTGTCGGTATCGCTGCGCTGGGCATGCCAGGCGCCGGCCACCACCACCGCGCCATGCAGCGGATCGAGCCTGGCCTGGCGACCCAGCACCTCGACCTCCACCACGCCAGCGACCGGCAACACCAGTTGCGCAAACGCGTGGCGATCGGCGCCCCAGCGCTGGCCGTAGCTGCGCAGATCGATATCGACAAAGGGAGGGACGAGCGCGGACATGGCAAACGGACAGGATGTGTAACGCCCGAGTCTAGCACGACGCTGCGTTCGTCGCAGCCGGTGACGGCCCGGGTGCGCTATCTTGCAGCACGTCGCATACGTCGGTGGTTGCGGTAGGGACGGCCCTACAATGGCCCGACTTCCACTCCTGGACGCAACATGAAACGCACACTGATCGGATTTGGCCTGGCTGGCATGTTGCTGTTCGCACTGGCCTGGTTGCTTTCGTTTGCCCAGCCGCAGTTGGTGGCGGCGGGACTGAACCAGGCGATCGCGCTGCAGGTTGAGCGCCAGATCGGCCAACACGCAGCCGCCCTGCCCCATCCTGAACAGGCGCAAAGAGCGGAGAGCGCAACTAAAGCGGCGGCGCGCGGCGCCTACGATGCGTGGCGCCGGATGGCGCCGCCTGCGGTGCAGGACAAGCTGGCCGCTAAAGTGGATACCGTGCGCGCCAACGTCACCGCCAAGCTGCTGCGCGAGTGGCGCATCTTTACCGCCTGCAATGCGCTGGCGTTTGCTGTGCTGGCGTTGACTGCCGCCCTGCGTGGCCGCAACGCCCTGCAATTGCTGCTGCCGGCCGTGACCCTGACGCTGGCGGTCGCCATCACGGCTGGCCTGTACCTGTTCAACCAGAACTGGCTGCACACAGTCGTATTCAACCAGTACACGAGCTGGGCGTATAGCGGCTACCTGCTGGCAACGGCGCTGTGGATGGCAGATATCCTGCTGAACCGGGCCCGGGTAACCACCCAGCTGGTGAGCGGTACGCTAGACACGGTGGGGGCGGTGATTTCGCCGTGAGCACACACTGATATGTTTGCGGACTGCAGGCAGCACTGCCACGTTAGCTGGCCATGGTATCTTGATGAGTTACCCTCATCGCGGAGCTTCCGATGCCTGCCCTCGACCCTCGAATCGATACCTACATCGCCAACTCGGCCGCGTTTGCCCAGCCCATTCTGCTCCACCTGCGCGCGGTGGTGCACCAGGCTTGTCCGGACGTGGCGGAAACCATCAAGTGGAGCAAGCCGTTCTTCCTGTACCAGGGCATGTTGTGCCACATGGCGGCGTTCAAGGCGCACTGCATATTCGGCTTCTGGAAGGGCGAAGAGTTGCTGGCGCCTGCCGATAACAAGGCTGGCGAGGCGATGGGTCATTTCGGGCGCCTGACCGCCGTGGCCGACTTGCCAGCGGTGGACGTGCTGGAAAGTTATATCTGGCAGGCGATGGCGCTCAATGCTCAGAAATAAACCGGCGAAAAAAAACCCGCCGAAGCGGGTTTTTTCACATCCTTGGCGGAGAGGGTGGGATTCGAACCCACGGATAGGTTGCCCCATCGCTTGATTTCGAGTCAAGTACATTCGACCACTCTGCCACCTCTCCTTTCCGCTGTTCCCAGCGGAGGCAGGATCATAGCAGGCCATCGTCAAAAACGGAAGAGCCAACCACACCTGCCGGTGCAAACTTTTTGCAAACTGTTTATCCTGATTTTGGCCGCAGAAAAGAAAAAACCCGCCGAAGCGGGTTCTCTCACATCTTTGGCGGAGAGGGTGGGATTCGAACCCACGGATGGGTTGCCCCATCGCTTGATTTCGAGTCAAGTACATTCGACCACTCTGCCACCTCTCCTTTTCTTGCCGCTGACACTGACGTGTCGCTGCGAGAAGGCAAGATTATAGCAGGCCTTCCGGAAAATGGAAGGCCTTTTTTTAGCCCACTGTCAGGCTGCTTTCAGGTGGGTCAGGCCGCCCATGTACGGACGCAGCACGGCCGGAATCTCGACGCTGCCATCGGCTTGCTGGTAGTTTTCCAGCACCGCCACCAAGGTGCGGCCCACGGCCAGGCCGGAGCCGTTGAGGGTGTGCACCATTTCCGGCTTGCCCTGGGCATTGCGGAAACGCGCCTGCATGCGACGTGCCTGGAACGCTTCGCAGTTCGACAGCGACGAAATTTCGCGGTAGGTGTTCTGCGCCGGCAGCCACACTTCCAGGTCGAAGGTCTTGGTGGCGCCAAAGCCCATGTCGCCGGTGCACAGCGACATTACGCGGTATGGCAGGCCCAGGCGTTGCAAGATGGTTTCGGCGTGGCCGACCATTTCGTCGAGCACCGCGTACGACGTGTCGGGATGGACCACCTGCACCATTTCCACCTTGTCGAACTGGTGCTGGCGGATCATGCCGCGAGTGTCGCGGCCGTAGCTGCCCGCTTCCGAGCGGAAGCATGGCGTGTGCGCGGTCATCTTCATCGGCAGCGCGTCGGCAGCGAGGATTTCGTCGCGGGCCAGGTTGGTCAGCGTGACTTCCGAGGTCGGGATCAGGTAGAAATTCTCGCCCTCGCCTTCGGCGCCGCCTTTTTTCACCGAGAACAGGTCGGCCTCGAACTTGGGCAGCTGGCCGGTGCCGCGCAGCGAATCAGCGTTGACCATGTACGGCGTGTAGCACTCGGTGTAGCCGTGCTCGTCGGTGTGGGTGTTGAGCATGAATTGCGCCAGCGCGCGGTGCAGGCGGGCAATGCCGCCCTTCATCACCGAGAAGCGCGAACCGGTCAGCTTGGTGGCGACGTCGAAGTCGAGGCCCAGCGGCGCGCCGACATCGACATGGTCTTTCACGGCGAACTCGAAGGTGCGTGGCGTGCCAACCTTGCGTACTTCCACGTTGCCCGACTCGTCGGTGCCTTGTGGTACGGACTCGTGCGGCAGATTCGGGATCGCCTGCATGAAGTCGCTGATCCTGGCCTGCACCGAAGACAGCGCGATTTCGTTGGCCTTGAGTTCATCGCCGAGGCCCGAGACTTCGGCCATCAGCGCGGTGGTGTCTTCGCCCTTGCCCTTCATCATGCCGATCAGCTTGGACTGCGAATTGCGCTTGCCCTGCAGTTCCTCGGTGCGCGTCTGGATCGCCTTGCGTTCCGACTCGAGCGCGTTGAACGCGTCCACATCGAGCAGGTACTTGCGGGTGGCCAGTCGCGCGGCGACGTTGGCGATGTCTTTACGGAGGAGTTGGATATCAATCATGGGAGCGCATTGCCGTTGTATCGAAAACGTCAATTGTACCAAGAGGAAGTCCGTTCCCAGCGAGTTTTACGCAGCCCGCCGGCTGCCCCTGCCGGGGCTTTCGTTACAGCGCGGCTTTTTCGGCGGCGCTCAAGCGTTTGGCGGCCACGACCACCACTGGCATCTTGGCGTGATGGACCACGATCTGGGTGACCGGGGCGCTCATCGCCAAGCGGGTGGCGTCGGCGTCGGCGGCGCTGGCCAGGCTGGTGGCGCCGGCGATGACGGCGGCAGCGAGGAAGATGCTTTCCATGTGTTTGGCGATGTTCATGATGCGCTCCTTGGGGTGGGTGGCTACAAGTTGTCCTGCGATGGATGTACTGTAGCTAAAGGGCGTATGGCTTGCGCGGCAGATGCGATGAAGCGCGGTAAACGGCGGCTGGAATGCAAAAAACCGGTGCCGATATAGCCGGACGCGGCGCTTTGGAGGGGACTTGCCGGAGGCGAGCCGCTGGCGAGCCGCTGGCGAGCTTGCAGGATTTCAACTACGCAACTAATCGTGCGCCATATCGTGAATGAAATGTGTACGATGAATCAACAACAAGCCTATCGGAGAATAACTTGAAAACACAATTCCTGAAAATGGGCGCCATGGGCGCATTGATGGCACTCGCTGCCGGTTGCTCGACCATGAGCGGTCCACCGGAAAACGAAGCGCCGCCACCGGTCAATCCGTCGTTCGCTGGCGAGATGGCCAAGTTCAACGCCCAGTTCCCTAACGACAAGGCGACCAAGTATGAAGAAGTGTCGCTCAACTATAACAACACCCACAAGCTCGACGATCGCGGCAATTGCCACGACATGTCCAAGTACCCGGTCACCATCATCCTGACCCTGGACAGCGCTGGTAAAGTCGTCAAGAGCACCACCGACGTGGACAACAAGAAGGCCGAATGCTTCCGCAAGGCCTATGCCGACGTGCAACTGCCGGCGCCACCGTTTGCTCCTTACACCAAGCCGATCCGCCTGCGCTGATCGTCTATATTTAATGCTTTAATTTTCAGGCCGCCCCGTTGTCATCCGGGGCGGCCTGCTCTTCAGTAACCACGACCTCCCCTTCCCCTTCTTCTTTCGGCGCCGCCTCGGCCACGCCATCGAGCCAGTCCAGCACCACCTGGTTGAACCGCTCCGGTTGACTCACCATCGGCCAATGCCCGGTATCGAACGCCACCACCTTGCACCCTTTTCTCGCCGCCAGCATCTCGGTCCACGGCCCGGAATGGAACATGAACGGCTTGCGGATGCCGTAGATGAACAACATCGGCACGCGCGGCTTGAACGGCACCAGCGCCCGGTACGAACCGATATTGCCGGCCGTGAGGATGTAATACGGATAGTTCATGCCAGAGTAAATGTGTGCGCGCGGCGACGGCACTTTCATGATGCTGGCCATGGCACGCGTGACGACATTGCCGATCACGCCGCCAATCGCCCAGCCCAGCGCCAGCACATTCTGGTACCCGTTGAGCATCATGCGCTGCCCCATCGAGCGCGAACGCAGCGTGGTTTCGGAATTGGCGTCGCCGATATCGACCCCGACGATGCGCGACACCAGGGCCCGGTTACGCATGTAAAACTCGTAGCCGAACACGCAGCCCCAGTCGTGCGCCATCAGGATCACCGGCTGTTTGCGGCTGACGCTGTTGACGATGTGCAGCAGGATGCGCATGGTCGCGTCCAGCGTGTACGAGCGGCGCTGTTTGGTGTTATCGAAGCCGGGCAAGGTAAAGCGCACGCAGCGGTAGCGATGCCTGAGCGCAGCCACCTGGGATTCCCACAGCCGATACGTATCGGGCCAGCCATGGACCATCACGATGGTCTCGGCGTGCTCATCTTCCTCGGGCCCATCGATGTAGATGTCGATGCCATCGACTACCAGCTGTTGCATGGGATTCCTCTAGCTAGGTGTCAGGTTTTTCCGGCGTCGGCATCGAGCTGGCGCAGGAATGCCAACTTCTCGGCAATCTTGCTCTCCAACCCACGCGGCACCGGCTGGTACCAGCCCGGCTCGCGCATATCGTCCGGAAAGTAAGTTTCGCCGGCGGCGTAGGCGTTCGGTTCGTCGTGGGCGTAGCGGTACTCGTGGCCGTAGCCGAGTTCTTTCATCAGCTTGGTCGGGGCGTTGCGCAGGTGCACCGGTACTTCGCGGCTCTTGTCGGTTTTGACGAACGCCCTGGCCTGGTTGTAGGCGTTGTAGCCGGCGTTGCTCTTGGCCGCGATGGCCAGGTAAATCACGGCCTGGCCCAGCGCCAGTTCGCCTTCCGGCGAGCCCAGGCGCTCGAACGTGGTGGCAGCGTCGTTGGCGATCTGCATGGCGCGCGGGTCGGCCAGGCCGATGTCTTCCCACGCCATGCGCACGATGCGGCGCGACAGGTAGCGCGCATCGGCGCCGCCATCGAGCATGCGGGTGAGCCAGTACAGCGCCGCGTCCGGGTTCGAGCCGCGCACCGACTTGTGCAGCGCCGAGATCTGGTCGTAGAAATTGTCGCCGCCCTTGTCGAACCGGCGCGCGTTGAGCGTCAGCGCGTTTTCGATAAAGGCAGGCGTAATCTTGTTGGTCTTGGCGGCGTTGGCGGCGGTGCTGGTTTGCTCGAGCAGGTTGAGCAGGCGGCGGCCGTCGCCGTCGGCATAGCCGATCAGGGTGTCAAGCGCGGCATCGTCGAACTCCAGGTGCGACAGCACCTTCGCCCGCGCCTTGTCCACCATCTCGCGCAGTTCGGTCTCGTCAAACGACTTGAGCACGTAGACTTGCGCGCGCGACAGCAGCGCCGAGTTCACTTCGAACGACGGGTTCTCGGTGGTGGCGCCGATCAGCGTGACCAGGCCCGATTCGGCGTACGGCAGCAGCGCGTCCTGTTGCGACTTGTTGAAGCGGTGGATCTCGTCCACGAACAGGATCGTGTGCTTGCCCAGCACCAGGTTCTGCTGGGCCTGTTCCATGGCGGCGCGGATATCCTTGACGCCCGAAAACACGGCCGACAGGGCGATGAATTCGCAGTCGAAGGCGTTGGCGGTCAGGCGCGCCAGCGTGGTCTTGCCGACGCCGGGCGGGCCCCACAAGATCATCGAATGCGGTTGGCCCGATTCGAAGGCGAGGCGCAGCGGCTTGCCGGGGCCCAGCAGGTGGCGCTGGCCGATGACTTCATCGAGCGTCTTGGGGCGCAGGGCTTCGGCCAGGGGTTGGCGCGGTTCGTTGGTGAAGAGGTCTGCCATGGTGTGGATTGGAGATTGCTGCAAAACTTTGGTCCGTCATTCCGCATCGGCGGACCGCCGCGAAAGCGGGAATCGATGCTGAGCGGATGACCACGCGGTCTATGGATTCCCGCCTGCGCGGGAATGACGGATTGAAGCGCGGAGGTAAATCAAGCGGTCCCGTTTTTAGCAAGCGAACTACTCAGTTTTTGAAAACGTCCGCGCCCTTGGGCATCACGAACTTGAAGCTGGTGGCGGTCAGCGCCGGGTTCTTCTCGATTTTCGACAGCGCCAATACCGACGTCTGCCCGAACGAATCTTTCAGCTCCATCGCCTCCGGCAAGCCGTTGCGCAGGCCGATGGTGATTTGCTCGAAGCTCGAATCCTTGGCTTTCGGTACAGCTTTGAGCCATTCGAGGCCGTCACGCGTACCCGCTTCCGACAGGGTAAAACTCTTTTCCAGGTCGTTGCTGCCGAACAGGATGGCTGCCGGCGACGAGCCGAGCGCGTCGCCGAGTTTCTTGGTCGTGACCTGGTTCAGGTCCTTGTCGAAGATGAACAGCTGCTCGCCGTCGGCCTGCAATACCTGTTCGTACGGCTTGGTGTACGTCCAGATGAACTTGCCCGGGCGGGCGAACAAAAAGGTGCCGCTCGACGGTGGCGTGGGCTTGGACTTGGCGCTGCCCTCGCTCTTCACCTGGCGCTGGGTGAACTCGCCCTTGGCAGCCTTGGTGGTGGCCACGAAGGACTTGAACTGCTCCAGCGCACTGGCGTGGACCGAGCCGGCCAGCAGCGCGCCGGCCATCGCCAGCAGGGCTGCGGGTTTGCTCAACTGCATCTTGAACTGCATCATATTGCTTTCCTTATTCTGCGCTGGCAGCGGGCACCAGGATGTCGCGGTTGCCGTTCGATTGCATGGCCGAAACCACGCCGCTATTTTCCATTTGTTCCAGCAAGCGCGCCGCGCGGTTGTAGCCGATGCGCAGGTGACGCTGCACCAGCGAAATCGACGCCCGGCGGTTCTTGAGCACCACCTGCACCGCCTGGTCGTACATCGGATCGGCTTCGCCGCCGGCATCGCCAGCTGCACCGCCTTCGGCGCCGCCCTCGCCTTCCAGCGTGCCGCCCTCGAGGATGCCTTCGATGTAGTTCGGCTCACCGGTGGTTTTCAGGTGCGCCACCACGCGGTGCACCTCTTCGTCGGAGACGAATGCGCCGTGCACGCGCACCGGCAAGCCGGTGCCCGGAGGCATGTACAACATGTCGCCCATGCCGAGCAGGGTTTCCGCGCCCATCTGGTCGAGAATGGTGCGCGAGTCGATCTTGGACGAGACCTGGAACGCGATCCGGGTCGGGATATTCGCCTTGATCAGGCCGGTAATCACGTCCACAGATGGGCGCTGGGTGGCCAGAATCAAGTGCAGGCCGGCCGCGCGCGCCTTTTGCGCGATGCGGGCGATCAGCTCTTCCACCTTCTTGCCGACCACCATCATCAGGTCGGCCAGCTCGTCGATGATGATGACGATGGTCGGCAGTTTTTCCAGCGGCTCCGGCGAATCGGGCGTCAGGCTGAATGGATTCGGGATGTGCTCTTCGCGCTTGGTCGCTTCCGCAATCTTGGCGTTGTAGCCAGCCAGGTTACGCACACCGAGCTTGGACATCAGCTTGTAGCGGCGCTCCATCTCGTTCACGGCCCAGTTGAGCGCGTGGCCGGCCTGGCGCATGTCGGTGACCACCGGCGCCAGCAGGTGAGGAATGCCTTCGTACACCGACATTTCGAGCATCTTCGGATCGATCAGGATCATGCGCACGTCGGCCGGGTCGGACTTGTACAGCAGCGACAAAATGGTGGCGTTGATACCAACCGATTTACCGGAGCCGGTGGTACCGGCGACCAGCAAGTGCGGCATCTTGGCCAGGTCGGCCACCACCGGCTTGCCGGCGATGTCCTTGCCCAGCGCCACGGTCAATGGCGACGGATTGTCGTTGTAGACCTTGGAGCCGACGATCTCGGACAGGCGCACGATCTGGCGCTTGGCGTTGGGCAGTTCCAGCGCCATGAAATTCTTGCCCGGAATGGTTTCCACCACGCGGATGGACGTGAGCGACAGCGAGCGCGCCAGGTCGCGCGCCAGGCCGACGATCTGGCTGCCTTTGACGCCGGTGGCCGGCTCGATTTCGTAGCGGGTGACCACCGGCCCCGGATAAGCGGCCACGACTTTGGCATCCACGCCGAAGTCCGACAGTTTTTTCTCGATCAGGCGGCTGGTAAATTCCAGCGTTTCGACCGAGACGGTTTCCTGCACCTCGGCCGCCTCGTCCAGCAGCGACAGGGTCGGCAGTTGCAGGTTGCCGTTGAGGTCCTGGAACAGGCTGGCCTGGCGCTCTTTTTCCACGCGCTCGGACTTGACCACGGTGACCACCTGCGGCTCGATCTTGACGATCGGTGTGGCCGCCGGGTGCTTTTCGACGTGCTTGGCGCGCTCGATGACGACGGTTTCCTCGCGCTTGACGGCAGCCACTTCGCCCTGGCGGCGGTCTTCGCGGTACTGGTAGCGCTGGATGAACCAGACGATGCCCGATTCGATGGCAAAACCGATACGCTCGGCCAGCGCCAGCCAGGAGACCTGGAAGAACAGGCTGAAACCCAGGCCGAACAGCAACAGCAGCAGCAAGGTAGCGCCGGTAAAACCGAACGCGACATGAGCCGAATGGCCGATCAGCTCGCCCAGCACGCCACCGGAGACGCGCGGCAATTCGGCGTGGCGCGTGAGCGAACCGAGGCGCAGGTATTCCAGCCCCACGCTGCCGATGAACAGCAGCACGAAACCGATGCCGCGTATCAGCGGCTCTTGCGCGTGCTCGGGCTCGGCCGGCTTGGTCATGACGAATTTTTGCGTGAGGCTGCGGTAGCCTTGCCACACGTAGCGCAGCACGCAGAACGCCCACCACCAGGCCGAGATGCCGAAGATATACAACAGCAGGTCGGACAGCCAGGCGCCGGCGCGGCCACCGAGGTTGGTGACCTTGGGCACCAGCGTTTCGTGCGACCAGCCGGGGTCGAGCTTGTTGTAGCTGGCCAGGATCAGCACGAAATACAGGCCGAGCACGGCCAGCGCCAGCCAGCGGGCTTCGGACAGCAGCTTGACCAGGCGATTGGGCAGCGGCTGGCGCTCGGTGGGCGTGCGTTTATAGCCGCCGCTGGACGCCGCGGTCGCGGCAGACGCGTTGCTGCCGGCGCCTGCGCCAGATTTGGAAGTGCGTTCCTGAACTTTTTTACTGCTCATAGGTATTAAGGTCTTGCAACGTTATCGCACAGGAAAGATTCAGAGACCGCTATTTTAAGGCATACGGACCACAACCGCCCCACGATTCATCCTGATCTTCTGCTTGCACTATAATCTTGTATTGCCTGCGTGAATGCAAGAGGCATCGCCCTTGCCTCCACCGCAGATGCCCCCAACTCCGAAGTACTCCAATCTACGAAGAAGCCCGCCATGACAACTGCCAAACACGCCCGCGTTCTGATCCTCGGCTCCGGCCCCGCCGGCTACAGCGCTGCCGTTTATGCCGCCCGCGCCAACCTGAACCCGATGCTGGTCACCGGCGTGGAACAAGGCGGTCAATTGATGACCACCACCGACGTCGAAAACTGGCCTGGCGATCCGATGGGTGTGCAAGGTCCGGACCTGATGCAGCGCCTGCTGCAGCACGCCGAGCGCTTCAAGACCGAGATCGTGTTCGACCACATCCACACGACCTTCCTGTCGGAAAAGCCGATCCGCCTGCTGGGCGACAGCCATGAATACACCTGCGACACCCTGATCATCGCCACCGGCGCCTCGGCCCAGTACCTGGGCCTGCCGACCGAGCAGGAATTCATGGGCCGTGGCGTATCGGCCTGCGCTACCTGCGACGGCTTCTTCTACCGCAACCAGGAAGTGGCCGTGATCGGCGGCGGCAACACCGCTGTCGAAGAAGCGCTGTACCTGTCGAACATCGCCACCAAGGTCACGCTGATCCACCGCCGTGACAAGTTCCGCGCCGAAGCCATCCTGATCGACCGCCTGAACGCCAAGGTTGCCGAAGGCAAGATCGAGATCAAGTACAACCACACCTTGCAGGAAGTGCTGGGCAATGAAGGCGGCGTGACCGGCCTGAAACTGCAGTCGACCGACGACGGCGCCGTCTCCGAGATCACCGTGCACGGCCTGTTCGTGGCGATCGGCCACAAGCCCAACACCGGCATCTTCGAAGGCCAGCTGGAAATGCACAACGGCTATATCAAGACCCGTTCGGGCACCGAAGGCATGGCCACCGCCACCACCGCCCCGGGCGTGTTTGCCGCCGGCGACGTGCAGGACCATATCTACCGCCAGGCGATTACCAGCGCCGGCACCGGCTGCATGGCCGCACTGGACGCCCAGCGCTACCTCGAAGCACAGGAGTAAGCATCTGATGAAAGACTTCTCGGAACTGAAATCGCTGAGCAAGCAGCTCAGGGAGCAGACCGAGGCGCGCGCCGCCGCCGAGGCGGAGCGCGTCAAGCGGGAAAAGACGCAGGTGGTGGAAGCGAACATCTTCCAGTCGGCGGTGGGCGGCGTCAAGCGCCTGCCCGAGTCGAATCGCCACGTGCCGCAACTGCCGAAAACGGCCAACGTCACCGTGCCCGTCAAGCGCAAGCTGACGCAGGCCGAGGACGACGCCGAAGTGCTGCGCGAGTCGCTGTCGGACCTGTTTGAAGTCGATCATTACCTCGAAGAAGACCCGGCGCTCAACTACGCTGCACCGGGCGTCGGTGCCGACGTGGTGAAAAAGCTGCGCAAGGGTCACTGGCCGGTGCAGGACGAGCTCGATTTACACGGCATGCGCCGTGACCAGGCCCGCGACGCCATCGGTGATTTCCTGCGCCGCTCGACCATGCGCAACCACCGTTGCGTGTGCGTGATCCACGGTCGCGGCTTCGGCTCGCGCGGCCAGGAGCCGGTCTTGAAATCGATGGTGCACAGCTGGCTGGTGCAAAAAGAGGAAGTGGTGGCGTTCTGCCAGGCGCGTTCATCCGAAGGTGGCGAAGGCGCCCTGATGGTGCTGCTGCGGGCCGCGCTGCGGCCGGAACGCCAATAAAAGCCGCGCCGGAGACCGCTGGCAGTCAAGCCGTAACGGAGGCCGTTGGCAGAATATCCGTCATACCCGCGAAGGCGGGTATCCAATTTGCGTGCGTTCTGCACGCTCCTGCTTGAGCCAGCGCTGTGCTACGGAATGGGATTCCCGCCTGCGCGGGAATGACGGCGCAAAGATCATCGGCATTTCAACCGCAGCGATATTTTTCAACCGCAGCGATATTTTCAACCGGGGTGGTATTTTTCCAGCCAGTGCGCATACGGCGCCGGCAACAACCACGTCGGCCGTTCCACCTGCAACTCCGCCGCCATCTGCGCCGCATAGTGCGGATTGGCCAGGAAAGCGCGGCCGATCATCACCAGGTCCATCTGCTGGTCGGCCACCACGCGGTTGGCCACCTGCGGCGCATCGATGCCCCACGACGACGCCACCGGCAAGCCCGCTTCGCGGCGTACCCGCTCGGCGATCGGCGCCAGGAATGGCGAGCCCCACGGGATCTTGCCGTTCGGGGTGGAAAAGCCCACGCTTACATTGAGCATATCGAGGCCGCCCGCGTGCATGGCGCGCGTGACGTCGATCGATTCGGCCAGCGTCTGCTCGTCGCGGCCGTCGTATTCGATCACGCCGAAACGGGCCGTCAGCGGCAGGTTCTCGGGCCACACCTTGCGCACGGCTGCCAGCGTTTCCAGCATGAAGCGGCTGCGGCCGGCGTAGTCGCCGCCGTAGGCGTCGTCGCGCTGGTTGGCGTCGACGTTGAAGAAGCTTTGCGCCAGGTAGCCGTGGGCGAAGTGCAGCTCCAGCCACTGGAAACCGGCATCCCGCGCCCGCTGGGCCGATGCAACGAAATCGGCTTTTACCCGTTCGATATCGTCCAGCGTCATGGCCTTGGGCACCTGCGGCAGGTTGGCGCCGAATGCCACGGCCGACGGCGCGATGGTTTGCCAGCTGCGCGGATCGTCCAGCGCGATATGGTCGTCGCCTTCCCAAGGCTTGTTGGCGCTGGCCTTGCGGCCGGCGTGGGCGATCTGGATGCCGGCCACGGCGCCGGCAGCCTTGATGCTGGCGGCAATGCGCGCCAGGCCCTCGGCCTGCTGGTCATTCCACAAGCCCAGGCAGCCGGGCGTGATGCGCCCTTCCGGCGAAACCGCCGTCGCTTCCACGATCACCAGGCCGGCGCCACCACGCGCCAGGGCCGGGTAATGGACCTGGTGCCAGTCGTTGGTGAGGCCGTCGGTGGCGCTGTACTGGCACATTGGCGGCACCGCGATACGGTTGCGCAAGGTGACGTCTTTGAGGCTAAAGGGAGTAAATAATGCGGTCATCGTTCAAACTTTAAAGTTGATCTGACCACGATCATGCCTTCAGCAATGAAATAAGTCCAATCGCCATTATTGATCGAGAACATCAGCCACAGCGATATCTTGGACATTGCCGCACATGTTAGCCGAGCAACTAAGTTACACGTCGCGCGGCCGTCATGTTAACCTGAGGCTCCTCACAATTTCAGCGCGCCGATGCCTTACATGCCCCACGTTCCGGTTCACGTCTCCCTGGTCACCGTCATCGAGATCGTGGCGATCCTGGTGGGCGCGTTTTCCGGTTTCGTGGAGGCGCGCCGCAAGCGCATGGACCTCGTTGGCGTGTTTACGGTGGCCTTCATCACCGCGTTCGGCGGCGGCACCTTGCGCGACATTTTGCTGGACCGGCGGCCGCTGTTCTGGGTCATGCACCAGGAATACGCGATCCTGATTTTCGTGCTGGCCCTGATCGCCGCACCGCTGATGCGCACGCTCAAGCAAATCCTGTCCGAACGCCTGATCGTCATTGCCGACGCCATCGGCCTGGGCCTGTTCGCGGTGGCGGGCGTGTCGCAGGCGCAGGCGGCCGGCATGCCGCTGTTCATCGCCTCGATGATGGGCGTGATCACCGGCATCTTCGGCGGCGTGCTGCGCGACATCGTCTGCAACGAAGTGCCGATGGTCTTCCGCGACGGCAAACCCTACGCCATCTGCGCGTTCTTCGGTTGCTGGCTGTACATCGGCCTGCAGTACACCGAGATCTCCGACGACGTCGCCCTGTGGGTAAGCGCCGCCTCGATCACCGTGATGCGCCTGGTGACGTGGAAATTCGACCTGCATTTACCGTCGGACAAATAATGAAATGCTGGCAATCAGCTCAATGATTTATTTGCAATTGTTGCATTCGCGGCGTTGACCGCTGCCGGACAACGCAAGACTATGTATGCAGCGTGCCGGCGCGCCCTATTCAATATCAATAATATATTTAGGGAGACACCATCATGGAAACCAACACCCTGCGCGTCCTGACCGGCGCAGCAGCGCTATCCCTGCTCGCCGGCTGCGGCGGCAGTGCCAGCGACAGCAGCACCACCACGCCGGCTGCACGAACCCTCGCCACCACCACCGTCGCGGGCGCCGATGCCACCACGGCCAATGCCGCGACCTTCGGCCTGACCCAGGACGCCAACTTCTATACCGTCGACACCGGCGCCGGGCTGGTGTTCAAGATCCGTCGCACCGACAATGGCGTGAGCACCCAGTCGGCCGGCGATATCGCCTCGATGATGTACAACGGCGTGCAATACCAGGACCAGTCGCGCGGCAGCCAGCTCAACTCGGGCTTCGACTACCTGTACAACAACGTCTCGGCCGTGGCGGTGACCGCCACCACCGTCGGCGCCGATACCGTCAAGATCACCGTGCAGGCGGGCGACCTCACCCATTACTACATGGCGCGCCGGGGCGACCCGAATATCTACATGGGCACCTACTTCACCAGCGAACCGAGCACGCTGGGCCTGGCGCGCTTCATCGTCCGGGTGCCGATCGCCGCGCTGCCCAACGGCCCGGTGCCGTCCGACCTGCGCGGCACCAACGGCGCCATCGAATCGGGCGACGTGTTCGGCCTGCCCAACGGCGAAACCCGCTCCAAGCATTACTCGAACAAGCGACTCAAGGACTGGCGCTACATCGGCGCCACCAGCGCCAGCGCCGGTTTGTGGATCGTCCGCGACAACCATGAAGGCGGCTCGGGCGGCCCCTTCTACCGCAGCCTGCTCAACCAGGGCACCGACACCAACCAGGAAATCACCTACATCATCAATTACGGCGAGGCGCAGACCGAGGCCTTCCGCCCCGGCATCCTCAACATCTATACGATGACCTTCACCAATGGCGCTGCGCCAGGCGCTGTCGATACCTCGTGGTTTGCCGGCATGGGCCTGCTCGGCTACGTGCCGGCTACCGGCCGCGGCGGCGTGGCCGGCGTGGGCATCGCCAACCGCGACGCCAACTACCCGTACACGGTCGGTTTTGCCAATGCCACGGCCCAGTACTACGCCGACGTCAACCCGTCCACCGGCTACTACAGCAGCGCCGGCATGCTGCCCGGCACCTACACCATGACGGTCTACAAGAACGAGCTGGCGGTCGATACCCGCAGCGTGACCGTCAACGCCGGCGCTGTCACCACGCTCAACACGGTGACCATCACGGGCGACCCGAGCAGCGTCGCGCCCAAGTGGCGCATCGGCAACTGGGACGGCACGCCAAACGAGTTCATCAACGGCACCAAGCTGACCACCATGCACCCGCAGGATGTGCGCATGGCCGCCTGGACCGTACCGGACTACGTGATCGGCACGTCCACCCCGGCCACCGGCTTCCCGGCCTACCAATGGAAGGAGGTGAACGGCAACCTGGTGATCCGCTTCAACCTGGCGCAAAGCGAGATCCGCGCTTACACCTTGCGGGCCGGCATCACGGTGGGCTTCGCCGGCGGCCGTCCCAAGATCGCGGTCAACAACTGGAGTTCGGCAATCCCGGCCGCGCCCACCCAGCCGAAAACGCGCACGCTCACGGTTGGCACATATCGCGGCAACAACACCATGCTGACCTTCAACATCCCGGCCAGCGCGCTGGTGGCAGGCCAGAACACGTTGACGCTGACCGCCGTCAGCGGCTCGAGCGGCGTCAAGTACCTGAGCCCCGGCTACGCCTGGGATGCGGTCGACCTGGTCGCGACACCGTAATAATCAAGGGGGATAGGTAAAACAGGAACGACAGCTGCGGGCTGCCGTCAAGCCGCTCCCGAACGGGAGCGGCGGGGTAACCGCTGAATTTATACTGCGTCCGGGCCGGTTTCGCCGGTACGGATGCGGATCACCTGCTCGACGTTTTGCACGAAGATCTTGCCGTCGCCGATCTTGCCGGTGCGGGCCGCCTTGATGATGGCGTCCACCACCTGCTCGGCCACGCCATCGTCCACCACCACTTCGACCTTGACCTTCGGCAGGAAGTCGACCACGTACTCGGCGCCACGATACAGTTCGGTGTGGCCCTTCTGGCGGCCAAAGCCCTTGACCTCGGTCACCGTCAGGCCGGTCACGTTCACTTCGGCCAGCGCTTCGCGCACTTCGTCCAGCTTGAACGGCTTGATTACTGCGGTAATCTGTTTCATGACTTCTCCTAATTTCGTATCAAAAATTCTTTGCCAGCAATAGCATTGGATCTATTGTAATCGACAACAGCGCACTTGCCAGCGGCGGTGATACCGCGAATCGCGAATTGTCAGTCATGCACCGGAATGGCGCGACATTCTTCCATCCAGACAACGCTTTGACCATCGCTGGGCGCGCGCCAGTCGCCGCGCGGCGACAGCGAACCGCCGCTGCCCACCTTCGGTCCGTTCGGCACGCAGCTGCGCTTGAACTGGCTGGTGCGGAAGAAGCGGTCGAGGAAGATGCCCAGGTTGTGCTTGATGGCAGCCAGGTCGTACTGGTTGCGCGCCACGTGGTCGCCGTCGGGCCAGCGGCCCAGTTCCTTGTCGCGCCAGGCGTTAAGCGCCAGGAACGCCACCTTGGACGGCGCAAAGCCGAAGCGCAGCACGTAGTACAAATTAAAATCTTGCAATTCGTACGGGCCGATGGTGCTCTCGGTGCGCTGCTCGGGCTGGTCGCCGGCAGTGCCGGGCACCAGCTCGGGGCTGATCTCGGTGCCGAGGATGTCGAGCAGCACCTGTGCATCGTTGCGGCCGATAACGCCGGACTCGGCCACCCAGCGCACCAGGTGCGAGATCAGGGTTTTCGGCACGCTGGCGTTGACGTTGTAATGCGACATGTGGTCGCCCACGCCGTACGTGCACCAGCCCAGCGCCAGTTCGCTCAGGTCGCCGGTACCGACCACGATGCCGCCGTGGTGATTAGCCAGGCGGAACAAATGGTTGGTACGCTCGCCGGCCTGCACGTTCTCGAACGTGATGTCGTACTGTGCCTGGCCCTCCGAGTACGGATGGCCCAGGTCCTTGAGCATCTGGATGCAGCTGGGGCGGATATCGATTTCCTGCGCCGAGCAGCCCACCAGCTGCATCAGCGCGTGCGCCTGCTTGAGGGTGCGGTCGCTGGTGGCAAAGCCCGGCATGGTGTAGGCCAGGATGTTGGTGCGTGGCAGGCCCAGCTTGTCCATCACGCGCGCGCACACCAGCAGCGCATGGGTGGAATCGAGTCCGCCAGAGACGCCGATGACGACCTTCTTGATGCCGCTGGAACTTAAGCGCTGGGCCAGCGCCTGCACCTGGATGTTGTAGACCTCGTCGCAGCGCTCGTCGCGGCGGCGCGCATCGGCCGGCACGTAAGGGAAACGCTCGACGCAGCGGCGCAGCGCCAGCGGTGCTTCGCGCGACAGTTCCAGTTCGAAAAACACGGTGCGGAACTTGTTCACTTCGGCGGCGTGACGCTGCACCGACTGGGCAAAGGTGTTCATGCGCATGCGCTCGCGCGACAGGCGCTCGAGGTCGATGTCGGCAAAGGTCAGTACCGGCGCATCGGTAAAGCGTTTCGACTCGGCCAGCAGTTCGCCGTTCTCGAAGATCACGCCCTGGCCGTCCCATGCCATATCGGTGGTCGATTCGCCGCCGCCGGCGGAGGTGTACAGGTAGGCGGCAATGCAGCGCGCCGACTGGTTGCCGACCAGCTGGTTGCGGTAGCCGGACTTGCCGATCACCGCGTTCGAGGCCGACAGGTTGACCAGCACGGTGGCGCCGGCCAGCGCCGCGAACGACGACGGCGGCACCGGCACCCACACGTCCTCGCAAATCTCGACATGGAATTTGAGCAGCGGCACGTCGGCCACTTCGAACAGCAGGCCGGTGCCGAACTGCACGCGCTCACCGAGCAGGTCCAGCTCGACCGCGACCGCGTAGTCGCCGCTGCTGAACTGGCGCGCTTCGTAGAACTCGCCGTAGTTGGGCAGGTAAGTCTTGGGCACCACGCCCTGGATCTGGCCGTTGGCCACCACCACCGCGCAGTTGTAGAGCTGGTGCTCGACGCGCAGCGGCACGCCAACCACCACCGCCATCTTCCACTGGAGCGAGGCGTTGACGATCTCGGCCAGGGCGTCGAGGCAGGCGTCGAGCAGCGCGCGCTGGTGGAACAGGTCGTCGCAGGTGTAGGCGGCCAGGCCCAGTTCGGGGAACGCCACCAGCGCCGCGCCCTGCTCGGCCGCCTGTTCGGCCAGCAAAATGGTCTGCTGCGCGTTATAGACCGGGTCGGCGATGCGGCACACCGGCGCGGCAATGGCCACGCGGGCGAAGTCATGGGTGTACAGATTGAGGAAATTCGAGCTCATTTGGATTCTTTCCGACAGTGGTGCACAGGCATGGACACCAATTATCGCATGCGCCCCGCCAACGCAAAGGCCGTGGATACGCTAGACTTGGCCCACTATCATGCGGCAGGAGGAAGTGTGTCAGAAGCAGAGTTTTCGATCATCGAGTCGCTGGAAGGCGTGGACGAGCAGCAATGGCAGGCGCTGGCCGGCGACAATCCCACGCTCGCATACCGCTTTCTCCACACCTTGCACACCACCCGCTGTGCCTGCCCGCAAACTGGCTGGACCCCGCGCTACCTGGTCATGTATCGCAATGGCGTGCTGCATGGCGCCATGCCGCTCTACCTCAAGCACCACAGCCGCGGCGAATACGTGTTCGACCACGCCTGGGCCGACGCCTTCCACCGCAATGGCATCGAGTATTATCCCAAGCTGCTGTCGGCCGTACCGTTCTCGCCGGTGACGGGCAGCCGCCTGTTGGCGCGCAGCACGGAAGATCGCGCCCTTCTCGCGCGCGCCGTGCTGCAAGTGGCGCGCCAGCTGGAGACCTCGTCGCTGCACATCCTGTTTCCCGACGAAGATGACCGGCAGGCGCTGGCGGCGGCCGGCTTCATGCTGCGCGAAGGCGTGCAGTTCCACTGGGAAAACCAGGGCTACGCCGATTTCGACGCCTTCCTGGCCGGCTTCAAGATGGATAAACGCAAGAAAATCCGCCAGGACCGGCGCCGGGTGTTTGATGCCGGCATCACCTTCCAGCACCTGGCCGGTGCCGCCATTACGCCCGAGGTGATGGCATTCTTTTACCAGTGCTACGTGTCCACCTACTTGGCGCATGGCAACAAGCCCTACCTGAACCTGGCCTTTTTCGAGCAGTTGCGCGCGCAGATGGCCGAGCACATCATGATCGTGCTGGCGCAGCGCGATGGCCAGCCGGTGGCCGTCGCGCTCAACCTGGTCGGCGGCGGCATCATGTACGGACGCTACTGGGGCACGACCGAATTTGTCTCCGGCC
This sequence comes from Duganella phyllosphaerae, assembly GCF_001758785.1. Lineage (GTDB taxonomy): Bacteria > Pseudomonadota > Gammaproteobacteria > Burkholderiales > Burkholderiaceae_D > Rugamonas > Rugamonas phyllosphaerae. The sequence goes on along the minus strand of NZ_LROM01000147.1, from coordinate 9,211 downwards.
TGCACTTTGAAACTTGCTACGTGCAAGCTATCGAGTATTGCATTACCCATGGCATCGCCCGGTTCGAGGGCGGCGCCCAGGGGGTGCACAAGATGTCGCGCGGCCTGTCGCCCACGCCCACGTGGTCGGCACACTGGGTGGCGGACCCGCGATTTGCCGCAGCCATCGGCGACTTCCTGGCGCAGGAAACGGCGGCGATCGAGCAATATATCGACGAATTGGCCGAGCATGCACCCTTTAAATAAGGGCATCCCGTACGTAGATGTGTGAGAATTTCGTTAAAAGGGTAGAATGTTAGCGGTAGCAACACTCTGACCATGGATGAAACCAGATTGCTTCACAGCATTTTCAATCGCGCCTATACTCTATGCCCGTTGACGGTTTTGTCACAACACGTGACGCAAAACAATGAATTCAGATTTTATTAAACAACGGAACCGCTTCAAGGCCGCCACGATGAAACGACTCGGCGTCACTGAAGAGGCCTATACCAACGTAACCGACCAGCTGGCGCAGATCGCCCAGCCATTCACTGTGCGCAAGGGCGAGTTCCTGCAGCGCGCCGGTGCCGTTGCCACCCAGGTGCACTGGCTGGCCAGTGGCGTGGCGCGCAGCGGCTTCTTCAATCGCGACGGCGTGGAAGTGACCCTGCGCTTTTATCGCGAGGGCGAATCGGCCACCACCCTCACCGACCTGATCGCCGGCGAGAACGGCCAGCCGGCGGTGCAGTTCCTGGTCGCGGAAACCACCATCCACGGCTTTACGCTGGACTGGACCCAGGCCAGTGCGCTGCGCGCTCAAAGCGAGGTGATGCAGCATTATCACCTGCAGGCAGCCATGCACGGCATGCACAACCTGGCTATGCGCGCCTATGCAGCGGGCGAAACGTCGGCCCAGGAGCGCCTCGCCGCGTTCCGCGAAGAATATCCGGGACTCGAGTCGCGCATCTCGCAGCGCGCCATCGCCTCGTACCTCGGCATCACGCCGCAGTACATGTCGCGCCTGCGCCGCGAGGCGGAAGCCGAACTGGCTGGCGCAGCCATGGCCGGGACCGAGACGAAGGTAGAGGCTTACGCGCGCAACTGATCTGCTGCGTGCTAGCGCATCGCTGGTACGTGGCAATCGCGCCCAACCCATTTTGCAATCGATTGCACATCGATTGCGTACCGATTGGCGCCGCCCCTGAAACGTCCGCGCGAAAGAATTGGCCACAAAAAAGCCCGGCCGCACAATCACAGTGCGGCCGGGCTTTTCCATGTCACGCTGGCGTATCAGCCGGCAGCGTTTTCCTTGTTGTACGACGCCACGCCGTTCAGGATTTCCTGTTTGGCATCTTCAACGCCGTACCAGCCGTCGATCTTGACCCATTTGCCTTTTTCCAGGTCCTTGTAGTGCTCGAAGAAGTGCTGGATCTGGCGCAGGCGCAGTTCGTTCAGGTCTTCCGGCTTTTGCCAGTGGCTGTAGATCGACAGTACTTTATCGACCGGCACGGCCAGGACTTTGGCGTCTTCACCGGATTCGTCGGTCATTTTCAGCACGCCGATAGGACGGCAGCGCACGACCACGCCCGGGATCAGCGGGAACGGGGTGATCACCAGCACATCGACCGGATCGCCGTCGTCCGACAGAGTGTTCGGCACATAGCCATAGTTGCACGGGTAGTGCATGGCGGTGCCCATGAAACGGTCCACGAAGATCGCGCCCGAATCTTTATCGACTTCGTACTTGATCGGATCGGCGTTCATCGGGATTTCGATGATCACGTTGAAGTCGTTAGGCACATCGCGGCCCGAAGGCACTTTGTTCAAGCTCATGGGTTTTCCTTGTTGGGAGGGTGCTGACAATCGGACAATCGAAACAGCGTAAATTAACGGCGTAATTATAGCGAAGTACAGGCTGCTTGTGCGGCGCAGCACCGGTGCGCGGCCCCGATTGTTGGTGGTGGCGCCCACGCCGCAGGGATGATATGATGACTCAGATGAGAATGATTACCATTTAATTTTACCTGAGCGCCGTGCCTCCCCTCACCCTCCACGACCACAGCGCGGCCACCCTGTACAGCGACCACCACGGTTGGCTGCACGGCTGGCTGCGTCGAAAAATGGGTAATACCGGTGACGCCGCCGATCTCGCCCACGATACTTTTGTGCGAGTGCTCACCCGCAGCGGCCCGTTGCAGGCGCCGGCGCTGAGTGCCCCGCGCGCGTACCTGGGCACCATCGCCCGTGGCCTGATGGCCGATTTTTTCCGCCGCAAGGATGTCGAACGCGCCTATCTCGACGCGCTGGCCGCCCTGCCCGACGTCCACCAGCCATCGCCGGAAATGCGCGCCATCATGCTCGAAGCGCTGGTGGCCATCGACGCCATGCTCGACGGCTTGAAGCCGCAGGTACGGCAAGCGTTCCTGCTGTCGCAACTGGACGGCCTGACCTACGAACAGATCGCGGCGGAACTGGGCGTGACCAAGCGCACGGTCGGCAATCACATGTGCAAGGCCATCGAACACTGCTACCTGCTGGCGCCATGAACGCGCGACCGCCATCAACCGACGCGGCGCCGGCACCGCGCGACGCGGCCACCGTACGCAAGGAAGCGGTGGCGTGGTATGCGCGCCTGTGCTCGGGCAGCACCACCGAGGCCGACCGCGCCGCCTGGCGCCAGTGGCAGGCGGCGCACCCGGACCACCGGCGCGCCTGGCAGCGCATCGAAGCCATGCGCGCCACGCTGCTGCAAGTACCCGCCAATATCGCTGCGCCCGCACTGCGCCTGACCGCACAGGCGCGCAGCCGGCGCCAGGCGCTGCGCGGCATGGCGCTGCTGGCGTCCACCGGCACGCTCGGCTACGTGGCCTGGCGCGGCGCCGGTGAGCACGGTTTTGCGCGGCCGCTGCTGGCCGAGCACCGTACCGGCATCGGTCAGCAGCGCGAGGTGCAACTTGCCGACGGCTCGCTGATGGTGCTCGACACCGCCACCGCAATCGATGTGCGCTTTACGGCAACTGCGCGGGTGGTACAGCTGTGGGCGGGCGCCGTGCTGATCGAAACCGCGCACCAGCGCCAACTGCAGCGGCAGCAGGCGGTCGATTCGCGTCCGTTCATGGTGCAAACCGCACAAGGCAGCATCACCGCGCTGGGCACGCGCTTTACGGTGCGCCAGGTCGATGGTCCATTGGGCGGCCAGCCAGGTGGCTACACCGAGGTGGCGGTGCTCGAACACGCGGTGGCGATACGCACTGCCGACCGTCAAGCCGTACTGCTGCGCGCCGGGCAACAGGCACGCTTCACCAGTACCAGCGTCGAAGCGCCGCAGCCTGCGGCCGACTATGCCGGCCAGTGGCGCTCGGGCCATTTGCTGGTCAACGACCGCAGCCTGGCCGAAGTGCTGGAAGAGCTGTCGCGCTATCGCCATGGCCGGCTGGGTTGCGATCCGGCAGTCGCCAACTTGCGCATTTCCGGCGTGTTTCCGCTGACCGACACCGACCGTGCGCTGGTCCTGCTCATCCGTACCTTCCCGCTGCGCCAGCGCAGCATCACGCGGTACTGGGTCACGCTGGGACCGCGCTAAAATATTTTCACAAGAAATTTTCCGCTTTTTGCGTCTCATCCGGCCTACAGGACAGGAACTCCCTGATTGTCCAACTTAACAAGGCCCGCATGTTCACTCACCGTTTGACACCCCTGGCATTGGCGCTTGCCATGCCGCTCGCAATGCCGCTGGCTTTCGCCGCTGCGGCCGAAGCCACCCGCACCTACCAGATCCCCGCCGGACCGCTGGCCGCCGTGCTCAACCAGTTCGCGGCGGCCGCTGGCGCGGCGCTGTCGTTCGATCCGGCGCTCGCTGCCGATCGCACTTCGCCCGGCCTGCAAGGCCCGCACACGCCGGCCTCCGGCTTTGCCGCGCTGCTGGCCGGCAGCGGCCTGGAGGTGGTCAGCCTGGGCGACCGCGGTTTCAGCGTGCGCCGGGTCGCCGCGCCAGCCGCCGTCGCCCAGACTCTCGACACCATCAGCGTCTCGGCCCGGCCCGAGGCGGACAACGTCACCGAAAACAGCGGCGCTTACGGCATGCGCTCGATGAGCACCGCCACCCGCCTGGGGCTATCGGCACGCGAGACGCCGCAATCGGTGAGCGTGATCACGCGCCAGCAGATGGACGACCAGGCGCTGATCACCGTGCCCGACATCCTGGAAAAAACCGTGGGGGTGACCGTGGGCCGCAACGACAGCGAACGCGCCACCTTTTATGCGCGCGGCTACACCATCGAGAATTTCCAGTTCGACGGCGTGCCCAATACCCTCGACAGCTCCAACCAGTACACCACCGCCATCGGCGACAGCGCCATCTACGATCACGTGGAAGTGGTGCGCGGCGCCGCCGGCCTGCTGACCGGCGCCGGCAATCCGTCCGCCACCATCAACCTGGTGCGCAAGCGCCCTACCAGCGAGTTTGCCGGCTCCCTCAATGCCAGCGCCGGCTCGTGGCACCGCTATCGCGGCGTGGCCGATGTGTCGGGGCCGCTCAACGCCAGCGGCAGCGTGCGCGGGCGCGTGGTGCTGGCTGCGCAAAACGCCGACTCGTACATCGACTACTACCAGCGCGACACCCGCAACGCCTACGCCATCATCGAGGCCGACCTCGGTCCGCGCACCTTGCTGACGGTGGGCATCGATTACATGCGCTCGCGCGCAGACGGCGCTACCTTCGGCCATCTTCCGCTGTTCTACAGCGACGGTACGCAAACCGCTTTCCGCCGTTCGCTCAACCCGGCCGCGCGCTGGTCGTACTGGGACAACAACAGCACCAATACTTTCGCCGCGCTCAAGCACAGCTTCGCCAGCGGCTGGAAGCTGGACCTGGCGGCCAGCCACCTCAAGCAGTCGAAGGAAGTGGAATATGGCTCGGCCTACAACGGTGCGGTGGACCGGGTTACCGGCGCCGGCGTGCGGCTGCTGGCCGGCCTGCTGCCCACCCAGGCCGCCACCGACACCGCCAACCTGGCGTTGACCGGCCCGTTCACGCTGTTCGGCCGCCAGCATGAACTGATGCTGGGCGCCGGTTATTCGCGCGCAGTGAAAGATGCCCAGCTCTACACCAGCCCGGCCCTGATCCCGGTGCCCGACTATTTTGCCTGGGACGGCAACCTGGCAAAGCCGGCATCGTACCCCAAGCGCGCCGACCGCGAGACCACCATCACCGAAAAGGGCTTGTCGCTGGCTACCCGCCTGCGCCCGACCGACCAGTTGTCGGTGATCCTGGGCGCGCGCATGAGCTGGTACAAGCTGGTCGACTTCCAGGTCAATAACGCCGGCGTGCGCGCGGTGGCCGACAACCTCGACATCGGCGAAAAAGTGGTGCCCTACGCGGGCGTGGTGTACGACTTCCACCGCAACTGGTCGGTGTACGCCAGCTATACCGACATCTTCCGTCCGCAAACCTATTACAAGGACGCCAGCGACCGCTCGCTCGATCCGCTGACAGGCAAGAACGTCGAAGCAGGCGTCAAGGGCGAATTCTTCGACCAGCGCCTGAACGCCGGCATCGCCCTCTTTCGCACCGAGCAAAACAACTCGGCCCAATACGTGGGCATCAACGCCGCCACCGGCGGCGAGATCTACCGCCCGATCGAGGGCGTGACCAGCAAGGGCGTGGAACTGGAAGTGTCGGGCCAGGCGGCGCCAAGGTGGAATGTCGCGGGTGGCTACACCTTCCGCATGTCGCGCATCCCTTCGCAGCCCGATGTGATCTTAAGCGCGGTCAATACCAACCAGCCCAAGCATTTATTCAAACTGAGCACGGCGTACCAGCTGGCGGGGGCGCTGAACCAACTGACGGTGGGCGGTTCGCTGACGTGGCAGAGCGAGACCTATTACCAGGCGTCGGACGCCCGCCGCTGGCGCGCGACGCAGCCGTCGTACGCGGTGCTGGGGTTGCTGGCGCGGTACGACATCAACCGCCGCGTGAGCGTGACGCTGAACGTCAACAACGTGCTCGACAAGACGTATATGCCGGGGATGGGATCGTACGGGACCGGCGTGTATGGCGATCCGCGCAGCGTGGCGCTGACCGCCAATTACAGGTTTTAGAGAACGGTCGCCAGCGCGCACTGGCGGTAGTGGCTGGCCGCTTCCTCCGTCTGCTGCAGCGCTTCGTGCAGCTGCGCCAGCTTCAGGTGCGATTCGCGCACCATGCGCGGGTCGGCCGCGTCGGACAAGGCTTGCTCCAGGTGGCGCTGAGCCTTGCCCCACAGTTTCTGCTTCAGGCACAGCGAACCCAATGTGAGCGCCAGTTCGGCATCGGTCGGACGGGTTTGCATCCAGCGTTCGCAGTGGTTGATTTGCGTGAGCAAAGCAGCCGATCCGGCAGGCGCCGCCGCTTCGCGGTAGGTGCGAATGACGCGGTCGTCCCAGTCGGCATTGAGCGATTCTTCGGCCACCAGGCGCGCTTCGTCGTGCAGGCCGCGCGCGTTCAGCGCGGTAGCGGCGCGGCAGGCGATGTAGGGCTTGATGCGGTCGGCGTTGGGCACCGTGGACCATACCCGCAGCAGCGACTCGGCATCGTGCGATTTGTCGCTGAGCAGGTCTTCGTAGGCCAGCTCGCGCAAACGCGACGACAGCGCCGGATGCAGCGCGCGGTGCTTGTCGAGCGAACGCACCAGGCGCAGCACCTCGGGCCAGTTCTTGGCCTGCTGCTGGGCCTTGAGCGACCATTGCAGCGCGTGGATGTGACGGGTGCCGCTGGCATTGAGTTCGCGCACGGCGGCCAGCGCGGCTTCGGGCTGGTGGTCGTCCACCAGCAGTTCGGTCATGGTCATCAGGCGCGCGGTTTTCATGGCGTTGTCGTCCTGCAGGCGCGCGAGCCACTGGTCGCGACGGGCGGCCTGGCGCATGCGGTGCGCGGCGCGGGCGCCGATCAGCGCGGCCACGCCGGCATTTTCCGGCAGTTCCGAGGCGCGCAGGGCGGCTTTTTCGGCATGGCCGAAGCGGCCCTCGAACAGCGCCTTCAATGCTTCGCGCAGTCCCTTGTTGCCATCGCGCTCGCGTTTTTGCTGGCGGTAGGCGGCGACCTTGCGCGGCATCTTGACGGTGGCGCGCACCGCGCGGATCACCACGTACAGCAGCACGAACAGCAGCGCCAGCAGCACGCAGAAGAAATTGAGCGACAGGTCGATGCGGTGCGGCGGATAAAACAGCACCACGTTGCCGGGGTTGAAGCGGGCCGTCACGGCGATGCCGATGGCCGCAGCCATCAGGGCGACTATCCAGAGAAATATCCGCATGCTAGGGCTTGGCCTTGTAGTTGCGTACCGCGTTCAGGCTGTCGGACAAGGTGGGCATCTCGATGGCCAGGTTGCTGCTCTGGACCTGGCGCAGCAGCGCCTGCACGCTTTGGGTGGCGCGGGCGCGGGTGTCGTAATACTTGACCAGCGCCTCCTGGGCGGCAACCAGGTCGGCGCGGAACGCGGTCTCGTTGCGCGACAACAGTGCCATGCGGGCGTTGAGCAGGCGCAGCTTGAGGTTCTCGCGCATGAAGTAGGCCTGGCTTGGTGACACCATCAGCGCATCGGGATGCTCGACGCTGCGCACGCGGATCAGCTGGCGCACATCGGTCCACATTTCGCTGCTCCAGCCGGTCCAGGCGCCTTGCAGCGACTGCAGCCAAGGCGTCGATTCCGGTTCTGCTTCGGCGCCCGCCACCACCGCTACCGGCTTGCCGTTTTTATCGAGCACCGGCTTGCGCACCTTGCGCGGCGTTGGCGCCGGCAGCGTGGGCTTTTCGTCCGACAGCATGGGCAGCGTGTCGACCTGGGCGATCACATTGTCGAGACGCAGCGCCACGCCCACCGAATCGACATTGGGCAGGGCCTTGAGCTTTTCGGTGTCCTTGGCAATGGCGCGGCGGATGGTGATGAACTGCGGCTTGTCCGAGCGCGACAGGCTGCGGTCGGCGTTTTGCAGCGCGATCAGCGCACCCGGCACGTTGCCGGCCAGTTGCAGCTGCTGGCTGGCGGTGGACAGCACCTGTTCGATCTCGGTGAGCGCCCACTCGTCGCGGTTCTTGGACAAGTCCTGGTACAGCTGTTCGAGCGCCAGTTGCTGGCTTTGCGACTCCTGCTGGCGGCTTTCCAGCACATTCACCTTGGCCTGCAGTTCGCGGCTCGACTCCTGCACCTGGCGCGCCAGGTTGTTGGTCTCGCCGTTGATGGTGTCGCCCTTTTGCAGGCGTAGCGCCATTTCCTGGCGCAGTTTGCCGAGCTGCCGGTGCGACGACCAGGTTTGCCCGGCCAGCAGGACCGCCAGCACCACCACGCCGATCAGCAGCACCTTGGGCTGCTGCAGCGTGGCGAGCAAGGTGGGCTCGGAAGACGACAGGACCGGCTTGGACGGCGCGGCCGAAGTCTCGGGACCGGAAGCTCCGGAGACGGCGGGGTCGGGTAATGTAGGCAGTTCGTTCATAGGAGTGATTGTAGCGCGGCCAGCAACCGTTCGTCGCCTGATCCGGTGAGGGTGGTCCGGGAAAAGCCGAGATTATGCGCAGTCTCCGCGATCCGGGCATGCGGGACGATCAAATGCTGTTGTTGCATTGATACAACACACGGTATTTCCCCCGCTGGCGCACGCGCATCGAGTTCAGCCAGCAGGCCGTGCAGGCCGCGCAGCGCCTCCGAGCTGGTGATGATCCAGTCGTTGTCCTGCGCCAGCAGGCGCCGCAGCGTTGCTTCCAGCTCGGGGCTGAGCGACGGCGCCGCACGCCGGTAGGCCGGCACCACGTCCACCTGGGCGCCGGCCGCGCGCAGGCCGTCGGCCAGCAGTTCGCGGCCGCCGTCGCCACGAATGATCAGGGCGCGCTTGCCGTCGAGCGCGGCCAGGTCCAGTGCTTGCAGCAGGTGCTCGGAGTCGCTGCGGGCGGCGTCGAGCGGGCTGACGACGTGGGCGCCGGGCGACGCCACGCCGTGGGCGGCCAGCGCTACCCGGCTGCCCTCGCCCACCACGGCCCAGGTGACGCCGGACGGCACGGTTTTCAAGTGAACAAAAGCGGCGTCGATGGCGTTGGGCGAGACGAAGGCGACCAACGCGTAATAAGGTGCGGGCGCGGAAGGAGCGGACGCCGAAGCAGCGGACGAGGTCAGGCGCTCGAGCGCGGCCAGCAGTTCGGTGGGCTCCGCCAGCGGCGTGATCTCGAGCAGCGGCAGCACTTCCACCGCGTAGCCCAGCGC